>NZ_JALQDW010000018.1:0-872128 GCF_023631025.1 Caballeronia sp. GACF4 | reverse complement strand
ATCTTGAAGCCGCGCAGCTTGAGCAAATCGAGCGGCCCCGCGCCGACCTGCGCTTTGAGGTCGTACTGCAGAGGAAACCATTATCGTCACGAATGGGTATCGGTACGCTTGTTTCAGGCCTTTGTCGGCGATACGCGCGACGATGCCGACTGGTTGAGCCGCCTCTCATGCTGCGCCGACAAAGACATCGATCCGAAGACATTTCAGGCGCAATGGCTCGACGGCTTGCTGCGCGACGAACTGGATGAACTGAGTGCCCAGGATTGCAAGCCTTTTGCGACGCTGCCGCCGCTGGCGCAAACCGTTGCCTGGCTGATACTGACGCATCACAGATTGCCATGCTGGCCTGTGGAGATGACACATGGCAGCGTCGCCGACGATGTCGATGACCCGAAACTCGGCATGCGCTGTGCGTTTGCAATTGGTCTGCGAACGCTTACGCTTCAGACCGGCCGAAGTTATCAGCGCGACCTCGGTTTGAACGACGAGCACCTGGCGATCAAGGTGGGTGGCATCGCCAGTCGAGCCTTGTTCGATTACTGGGAAGCTCGAGCAGAAGCCACCGGATCTGCGTCGTCCCAGGCACTGCTCAATGAAGACGGGCAGGTGCTTTTCGAGGGCAACGATCATCATCCGCTGCTGCAGCGACTTACCGACGACCCGAAGGTGCGTTCCCTGATCGCCGCGCCAATGCTTGTTTGCACCGTCGATCATTTGACGCCCGCGACCGAGAGCTTGCGAGGCGGACGCCAGATTGCACCGATGCTGCGCCTGATGACGAGCGATCTGGTGCTCGACGAACCCGACGATTTCGACATGGCCGATCTTCCGGCGCTGACCCGGCTCGTGCATTGGGCCGGAATGCTTGGCGCTCGGGTCTTGCTGTCTTCGGCGACGTTGCCGCCCGATCTCGTTCATGGATTGTTTCTGGCTTATTTGGACGGTCGAAGTCATCACCAGCGCAATCGCGGAGAGGGGCCGGCCGAGTTGCCGCGCGTGGCGTGTCTTTGGGTCGATGAGTTCGCACAATCTCATGCCGATTGTGCCGATGGCGAGACGTTCGCTCAAGCGCACGATGCCTTCGTGCGCAAACGCTCGGCGCAACTCGCCAAAGCCGAAGTGCGACGACGCGCGCAGTTGATCGCGCTTCCGCTGCAAACATGGCGAACCATGCAGGAGCGGGATCGTCGCGATGCGTTTGCGGCACTCGTTTTGCAGTCTGCGTGGAGCTTGCATCGGGATGAGCAGAATCACGATGTCGATGCAACGACCGGCAAGCGCGTGAGTTTTGGCCTTATCCGAATGGCCAATATCAAGCCGTTGTTCGATGTTGCCCGGGCGATGTATCGGCAAGGCACGCCAGCATCCGGTGTGCGTGTTCACTTGTGCGTGTATCACTCGCAGTTTGCGTTGCTGGCGCGATCGCATATCGAACAGCAACTGGATTCGGTGTTCGATCGTCGGGCGCAGGGAGGCGGCGGGAATCCTGCGTTGCGGCATCCATCGGTGCGCGCGCTGCTCGATGCGCATCCTGAGGAAGATCATCTGTTTATCGTGCTGGCGTCGCCGGTGTGCGAGGTCGGGCGCGATTGGGACGCTGACTGGGCAATTGCCGAACCGTCGTCGATCCGTTCGCTGATCCAGCTTGCGGGGCGCGTGCGGCGGCATCGGGCGGGGGCGGTGGCGCGGGCGAATATCGCTGTGCTCGACACGAATCTTCGGTACTTCGAGCGACGTAATCAGAAGCTGGACGCGGTGTTCAGCAAGCCGGGGTTCGAGATGTCAGGCGGCGTTTCTCGGGAGTCGGGCGAATCGGCCTATTTCTTCCATTTGCAAACGCACTTCTTGAGCGAGTTGTTGCCGCTGCCTAAAGGCAGTCATTCGTGGCCGATCGATGCTCGGCCGCGCATTTGTCGCGCCGACAAGTTGAAGCCTTCCAAGAGCCTGATCGACCTGGAGCATGGCCGAATGCGCGACACGATGCGGCCGCGCGATGCGAGCAGCATGTCACGTACGCGCATATCGCACGATGCCACGCGGCATTGGCACGCCACGGACGACGAGCGCGTTCGAATCTGGTTGACGGGTGTGCTGCCGCAGATGCAGCGCTTTCGTCATGATCCACTGCGACGCGAAGATATCGCGTTGCTGCCTTCGGAGGACGAGGATGAGTTGCGGTTGCATCGGGTTATCGGTCGGCGGGAGCGAGGGAACGCGCCGTATGTCGATATTCACCACAAGTTCAAGCAGATAGCTGATTCCGAGTTAGTCGGCCCGGGGATTGGTTCGTGGTGTCATGTCGAATTGATGGACCTATTACGGCAATGGGCGGACGCGCACGGACAGAGCGCGTTGGCTAGCGCGGAGAGGGTTGCTACGGTTAGCTTGCATGAATCGCAGAATGGGTGGTGGTTTCACTCGGTGCTGGGGTTTAGGGAGGAGTGAGGCTTTGCTGCCTGTTCGGCAGGAAATTTGATTTACTTAGGTCGTCGAATATTTCTCAGCTACCTGTTCGGCAAGACCGACCAAACGATATCACGTCGATCCCTTAATTTAAGATTTTTCAAGTCGCGTGGTGCTTCTAAAACCGTTACTTACGTCTTAGAATAGGCGCATCAATTCCTGACGTGCATCTGCGCCAACTTCCCGCGTTCGGATTGGGTCATCCAATTCAAAGATCATTTTTTAGGAATGCGTATGTCGGGAAGGATAAAAAGTTAGATCTATCTTGCAGCAGTATTGCAGCTGACTTTATGCAACCGTCTGCCAAAGAATCTGCAAAACATCAACATAAGGCATTTCATTGATGACGACGAGAAAGCGTTGGCATGCAAGGCTCAACTTTCATTGCTTCAACTTTGAAATCAAATTCTCTTTACTATGGCAATCGAAATGAGGAACACCTATGTCGGATAAAAATGCGCCGGCAGTACATGGAAGCTACCGCGCAGCAATTGACGCCTTCTTGCATGACCGTCTCCAAGCCAAACTCGACAAGCTTCCCCTCGATGATGCGAAGCGATCGAAATTGATCGCCGAGTATCAGCGCGGCCCGTGGCTCGAGAGCGCGGCGACGCGTGTAAAGCACATACAGGCCGTCACCCACTCACTGAAACCCATCCACTCTGACGCGCGTGGCACTAGCCTCTTCGTGAGGCCGTCCGATTTGCCTACGCTCGAAGTACTCGGTAGCCACGCGCTGGGCAGTCGCTTCGACATGGACGTAGTAGGTACCTCAGCCTCACTCGACGTTTTCACGCTTCTAAGGCTGGAAGTCAACGGACGCAGCCTGCTTCAGGCGCTTATCGCTAAGGATACGGAAGCCTTAAAGGCACTCAATGACGATCCTGCAAAAGCGTGCATCTTGCGCGATGACCTTATAAGTCTCACAGCTGAACGCAAAGGTGGAGTCAGCTCGCACGTTTGCGCCAAGCAGTTGTATTGGCTCACAGGCGACGATGCCAACGACGATGCTCAATATCAGCTGATCGCGCCGCTGTATCCGACCTCGCTAGCTCAACGTGTGTACGAGGAAGTGCAAGACGCTCGTTTTGGCGAACCCAACAAGTTGGCGCGTCAGGCGCGTCGCGGTGGCTTACGGCACGACAGTGTCTATCGTGAATACCGTGCATTGGCCGTGCAGAAATTAGGCGGCGGCAACTCCCAGAATTTATCTAAACTAAACAGCGAACGCGGAGGAAAAAACTATCTGTTGTCTTCATTGGCGCCAATTTGGAAAGCCCGACGCAACATTCTTCCATTACGTACAGAATCGATCTTCGAACGATCTTTCGGCGCACGTCGCTCAGTGCGTGCTGCCGTTCGAAGATTTCAAGAGCACCTGTCGAGCGGCCGTCCGAACAACATGCACTTCCGTGACCGCACCGATCAGTTGTGGGAAAGAATCGTCGATGAACTCGTCGTCCACGCTGGAGAACTATTGTTCCAGCCAGCAGGCTGGACGCGGGACACAGCGTTCGAAAAGCTCGTCGAAGAGGAACAGCTTTGGCTAGATCCGCTACGCGCAGAGCTTCCGGAAGAAGCAGACTTTCGTGACCGCTGGCTGAAAATGGACTGGCCGGAAAAAATTGGCAGTCGCTTCGCCAATTGGCTCAATAGAGAGTTGCAGGACAAGTTGCTTGACGTTGGGTCTGACGAGGCTCGCGAGTGGCGCCGAAGATTGGAGGAGGGAGGCAGTATATGGGAGCAACACGTGCCCGAATTGCGCGATCGGCTCAATGCGATAAACAAGACCTTGCTTCGCAAAACGCATGGCGAACTGACACAGGGACTTGAGCGAGCATGAAGCACATTACTATGCCTAACGCCACCAAGGCGCTGCTCGTGTTACCTCATTTGCACGTGCAAAATGCCAACGCCATCTCTGGCGCTTTCACGCACGGTTTTCCGTCGATCACTGCATTCACCGGGCTGATGTGGGCTTTGCAACGCAAGCTAACCGCCGACGGCATTCCACTACGACTGCAACAAGTTGGCGTGATCTGTCATCGATACGACGAGCAGGTGACGGATGACTACATCAAGAAGTTCCGTCTAACGCGGAATCCCGTAGGCAGTAATGGCCAGCCGCGTGGGATCGTCGAGGAAGGACGAATGCACCTGGACATCACATTGGTGTTTCAGGTTTCAATCGACGACGCTATCGCTTCGTCGATACTGGACCATGAAAAGCAATATGCCGAATGGGCCGATAAAGTTGGAGACATCGTGTCGCGCATGCGGGTCGCTGGCGGAACGTTGCTGCCGGTCGGTCCCATGCCCGGATGGCGTACCAAACCCTGGATGGCCGAGCTCGCGGATAGCCACGACAAACGGGCGCGCGATTTCGCCCGATGGCGCCGTCAGTGGCTTCCGGGCTACGCGCTTATCGGCCGCGACGATATTTTGAAGAACCGCCACGACGCGTTGCGCGAAAAGCACCCTGACGCCAGCTTGATCGATGCCTGGCTGCATGCTGCTCGATTCAATTATCAGCCCATGCCGGAAAAAGAAGCGGCCGATGACGCTGCATCGTCCACCGCACCCAAGCGCGTGCGTTGGGCCGATCCCGACAGACAAAAGGGCGAAGGCTGGACCGTGCCAATACCCGTGGGCTACGCCGCGCTCACTAAACCGTATCCGGCGGGCAGCGTCGAAAACGTGCGCGATCCGTCCATTCCCTGCGTATTCGTAGAGACGGTGTACTCAATCGGTCAGTGGATCAGCCCGCATCGGCTGAATAGTCTGGATGATTTGCTTTGGCGAGCGGAAACCAATACGGAGATCGGCTTGTATCGCTGTCGTAGCGGTTACGTACACGATCGTTCCGACACCGAGTTGGACGATGACGAGGAATACGAGTTTGATTGATCGCGGCGACCTTTCGCGTCCGTCGTGGTGTCTTTTGTTTTTATCTTGATTAGGAATATATAAAAAGATGTCTGAGAAAATTGCTACTGCTTCTGTCCTCGCTTTTGAACGTAAGCTGGATCCGTCCGATGCGGTCTTCCACTCTGGCCGTTGGGATGAACGCGACAACGGATCGAAATGGTCGCCAGTTCGTATCCGCGTGAAATCGGTTCGTGGGACGATCTCGAATCGGCTCAAGGCAAAGGGCGGTGATGCAGCCAAATTGGATGCAGCCGTCAATCATGCAAACCTGCAGACCGTGGACGTTGCCACGCTGCCGGCCGATGCCGACACGCTCCGAGTCACTTTCTCGTTGCGCGTTCTGTCGGGCACGGGCATGCCTTCGGCTTGTAATAACGCAGCGTATAGAGTGCGGCTTCAAAACGTGGTGAATGATTATGTCGCCAAGCATGACTTTACTGAGTTGGCTAATCGCTACGCCGCGAATCTGGCAAACGGACGCTTCCTTTGGCGTAACCGCATAGGTGCGGAAAGCGTGGCGGTCGAAGTATCGCGTCAAAAGAACGGCGAGTGCGTACAGAAGCTCACGTTCGATGCGTTGTCGCTTGGCTTGCGCACGATGGATCAATTCGATTCGAATGTGACGGCGCTAGGCGGACTTATTGCCGACGGGCTTGCGGGTAGAACCCATGTGCTTCTGCGCGTGACCGCGTATGTGCGTCTTGGCTTTGGTCAGGAAGTATTTCCGTCTCAAGAGCTGATTCTGGAGAAAACGGAAAAGAGCAAGACGCTTTATCACGTGGAGAACGTCGCGGCTATTCACTCGCAAAAAATCGGCAATGCCTTGCGAACGATCGATACTTGGCATGAGAACGCGCTGGAATCTGGCCCGATTGCGGTCGAGCCTTATGGGTCGGTCACGACTCAGGGCACGGCGTATCGCCATCCGAAGCTGAAGCCGACGCAAGACTTCTACAACCTCCTCGATGACTGGTTGCTCAAGGACAAGATGCCGGCGGTCGAGCAGCAGCACTTCGTCATGGCCGTTCTGATTCGCGGCGGTGTTTTTGGCGATGCGAACTGACGGCCATGACGACTCACTATATCGACATCACGTTACGGCCCGATCCGGAGTTTAGCCGTGTGCATCTGCTTGGCGCTTTGGTGGCGAAACTGCACCGCGCGTTGGTGGAGTTTCGTGCGGACGACATCGGGATTAGCTTTCCGCAATACAGTTTGAGCCCGCGTTTTCTGGGCGATGTGTTGCGCCTGCATGGCGACGAATCGCGATTGCAGGAGCTGATGGCACGCGGTTGGATGCAGGGTATGCGGGATCATGTGAAGCTGACGGACGTTATGCGCGTTCCGTCGGGGGCGATGCATCGCGTCATACAGCGGCGTCAATTTAAAACCAATGTCGAGCGGATGCGTCGGCGTCGAATGCGACGCAAGGGCGAGACCGAAGCGCAGGCCGCTGCGGCGATTCCGGATACGGTCGAGCGTCGGCCTGATTTGCCTTACGTGCATTTACGTAGCGCGAGTACAGGGCAGCCGTTCTGTTTGTTTGTCGATCAGAAGGGCGAGGTGGCTGCGAGCGTGCCGGGGACGTTTAATAGTTATGGGTTGAGTTCCGGAGCAACTGTGCCGTGGTTCTAAACCCTTTTTTTGGAGCGCTGGTTTGTTGATTGGGAAATCAATGAGTTAGCGACGGAGGGAGAATTTGGGTTGATTTGGCGAGAACGGCGTCTTTTGTTGAGTAATCAAGGGGATGGCGTTTGAGTCGGCTAGTTTGCTGCCGCGTAGGCAGCTGAGAAAATCTGGCACGCATGCACATAATCCGCGACGATGTTTGCTGCCGCGTAGGCAGCTGAGAAAGGCAAGCCTCGGCACGGAAATCCTTTCTTTCTGTTTGCTGCCGCGTAGGCAGCTGAGAAACGTGACCGATAGCCCGGCGAGTCTCGGGACCGGTTTGCTGCCGCGTAGGCAGCTGAGAAAAGGCGTTCCATGCCTACATGGAGACGATCGCCGTTTGCTGCCGCGTAGGCAGCTGAGAAAAGACGGATTTGAAAGAGTACGTCTATAGGGCCGTTTGCTGCCGCGTAGGCAGCTGAGAAAGGAACGAGCACGATCGCGACAAGCCAGACCATGTTTGCTGCCGCGTAGGCAGCTGAGAAATTATGCGGAAAGCGCAGCATGATCGACTCAACGTTTGCTGCCGCGTAGGCAGCTGAGAAATGTTACTGCGGCCACTCGCTCTGACACGGGATGTTTGCTGCCGCGTAGGCAGCTGAGAAAACGTCACGAAGTTCGACACAATGAACGCGCGAGTTTGCTGCCGCGTAGGCAGCTGAGAAATGATTTCGCGACCTTTGCAGAAGGATCAAAATGTTTGCTGCCGCGTAGGCAGCTGAGAAAAGCTTTCGCGATGTCGGATCAAAGCTCATATCGTTTGCTGCCGCGTAGGCAGCTGAGAAAAGAAGACCTCGCTAGAGTAACGGGAAAGAAGCGTTTGCTGCCGCGTAGGCAGCTGAGAAAACGAAAGGCCTCGGCGCATTGAAGCGCCGATTGTTTGCTGCCGCGTAGGCAGCTGAGAAAATGACTTCACGCTGTCCGAACTCGGCGCGGTAGTTTGCTGCCGCGTAGGCAGCTGAGAAATTTGCCTGCCGCGCTGAAAGGTTGGCATGGACGTTTGCTGCCGCGTAGGCAGCTGAGAAATGCATGCGGGCGATGTCAGCAATGACGCTAGTGTTTGCTGCCGTGTAGGCAGCTGAGAAATACCTGTGAGCGCATCGTATCGGTCCAGCAAAGTTTGCTGCCGTGTAGGCAGCTGAGAAAAGACATTGCGCTTGCACACGATGCACGCAACGAGTTTGCTGACGCGTAGGCAGCTGAGAAAGCGTAGAGGAAGCGATGGCCGATATTGCCGCCGTTTGCTTACACGCGATCTTTCTCAGCTGCCTACGCGGCAGCAAACAATGATTATCTCGCCAAGCGGCAGCGCGCTTATTTCTCAGCTGCCTACGCGGCATGTCCGCATTTTTAATCGCCTTATTTAGGTTGGCCTTCCTCGTGCGAACACGTTCCTCGTTTGCTGCTGCGTAGGCAGCTGAGAAAGCATAAATTGGGAATGGTTCGGTTCCCATGTACATAACGCGGGGTGTTAAACGTACTCTCCATCGAGCGTTACCATGGTGTCCACAAATGCGTTGCTTCGTGAATGATCGTAGATACTCTAGAGTCGCCATAAGCGTTCCAATCCCGCATTACGCAGAACGCCTTACTTACGGCAAAAGTGCGTGTTCTAGTATCCGGCGCGCAAACGTGCGCTGCCTTGCCGCGCGATGTCTATCGCCGCCTGACAAATAAAGCAAAAATGCCCCGCAAGCGGCGTTGAACGATACGATCTTGCCATCGGGACATTGAGATCATCGAAACCGAAACGGAGGGCATCGTTGAACTCCGCAACTAGACCAACGGGCGGGCCTGGAAGAAGACGAAGCAGGATCGCAATAGAGAAGCCCGCTCGAAAGCGGGCTTGAGTGGACCTGGGCTTCTACACCGCTGGCAAAAGTTTAACCGCAAGGGTTTTCGCCGGGTAGAAACTCGATGAGCAATCGATCGCGCTCTGAAGAAGGAACTGTTGCTTCTCCCTTCAACTGCTCAACATCTCTGTTTAGCCTTGCGTCCGATACACCTAGTTGCCGTAGATATGCGATTGCAGAGTCTACTCGCATGTTCGCAATTGCACGTGCGCTTGGCCGATCAGCCTCGATGAAGCCATAGACAACAACGGCTCCATTTCTAGCAGCGCTATTCTTCGAGTCAATGAAGAGCTTCGCTATTTCCACGCGATCAAGATTAGAGATAGTCGCGTCGTTCGGTTCAATCTTGGCGGCATATTGCATCGAGAAACTGCAAGCGTTTGCGTTCTCAGTGTGCAAAAATAAGCCAAACATAATGCTACTCGTCAGCGCTGCAAACGTACCACGCAATATTATCCGCATTTTTAATCGCCATGTTTGGTTCTTCAATTGCGAGTCTCCGTGCCATGAATTGACCATAGTAGATAGATTTATAATCAACAGCTGCAAAGGTATCTTCGAAATGCGAGCATTCGTGTACGAGAGTAAGCTGCATCGAGTCTCTTCTGCTTTTTGTTACCTGTGGCAGCGTGCAAAATTTCTTGTGAATGGCAATGGTATGCGTAGCCGTGTCGGGTGAGCAAACATGCGCTACTACCCCGTCAGGGGCATTGATATTTGGCACGCAACCCAACACCTTTTCGGCTTCCGGGTCGGGACGAATAAAATTTTTTGGCCGCAATCCATTCATAACCCCGCTTAAGGCATTTAATTTTTTGACTAGTTCTTGCCGCATCGCCTCGTCCGTGCTGCCCAAGTAGGCCTTGACTCGAGCTTGCTCTTTGGCCCAAAGCGTAGATAAGGCCAGCACTCGAAGATCGATAAGTTTGAGCGCGTCATCCCGCAATCTCATCATCAATTGCCGAAATTCGGCGTTCGTCATGTTAGGGCAGATGGGCGTCGTATTGACAAAAACATCAACCGTCGAACCTTCTACCGTGTTTGTCATCGCTTCGCCGACCGTGAACCATTCTGGATGATTCCCTCCACCCGGTGGCATGCCGTAAGTACTTTCCATTCCTTCTATCCTTTTTTCAACTCGCGACGCTTTTGCATTGCTTTTTTAATGCCGACGGTTTGCCTTGTGCGTCCTTGGTCCCGTCCAGCGTCAAACCCGAAGCCGTATGTCGGCGATATCGCACGCCGCACAACGGTTGAACAGTTTCGCTCACGTTGAACGACCTGCTGGTTATAGATGACTGACGGCCTGAACAGACCGTCATGTTGCTTGTTGCTGAATGTCCTGCCGCACTGCCGCTGCTGTCTTCAATAAGAATGCCGGCATTACTTCCCGCATCACGCTATCCATGTCGCACGGGCACCGCACGCGGTTCCCGTTCAGCACGCTTGCGCGCACGTTCAACGTGAGAGTGTGACCGCTACCGTGTATGTTGAACCGGAGTTCGCATATCCCACACGTAGCCTCTCTAAATGAAGGGCTACTCGTTTCCCTTGATCGAAAGTTGTCGAGATAATGGCGAGTACCATGTCGCCCGTGGTAGTCCTATCAGCGTGTCGTACGGAAAATTTGTCATAGCTGTACGTCGAGTTGGATTGAGCCGGGTTTGCTTGTCTTGATGCGTTGAGTTCGCCCAACTGTGTCCGTGGTTCCCTCAAAGAAGGCCCCGGAACCGGTACGCACGCGATAGCGTACATTCGCGAGGGGTTCGCCTGTCGCATGGTCGCGCAACGTGAATGTTTCGTCATAGTTTAAGGCGGCGGACGACTTCGCGAAGCCGCTTGACACAGCGACCTCGGCCGACGCGGGGCGCGCTTCGCTATCGTCAATGATCCTGTGCCGACGGCCGTAGACCGAAAAGATAGTAGGCATGGTCGCACATTTACACGCTACATGATCGCCGTCTACAGCCTGAAGTCTGCCGAGAATGTTCGTGCGTCGATGCCGCCTAAGCCGTGCGCCTTCGACAATCGTTCCCTCTGTGCCGCATGCGGCACAGAAAGCAAAGTCGCCGATACGTGCCGCAGTTCGGAGTCGGCCGCTTTGATCCGCGATCCTGAAAGGGGCGGCCCCTCGAATGACATAACTGTCTTTGTGACTGCTAAGTGGATCGCCTTCTACCGCAGCATAATAAATAGTCATGCCGTGCTCTCAGGTCGTTAGCGCGCACAGATACTTAGTTTTGCCGTCTTGTGAGCTCACGTTTTATCTCCGTCCAAGGTTAAATGTCCTATGACGGTATCGCGAAATAGTTCGATGGAGCATTGATATTTGTAAAATCAATCTTGCAATGAGAGCGTTGCTAAGAGGCAGCGAGTGCGCAGCCGACCGAGAAAACTTAAGTTTGCCGACGCTTAGGCTTAGAAGTCGACCGGGAGCTGCAGCCTAGTGCAGAAGTTGTCTGCCGCCGCGTAACCAACCGCCAAATAAGCCCGACTGAAAAGCCATCACCCAAACCCCTCCGCCCGCTCGCCCAAGCCGCCAAAGAAACCCGAAACCACCCACCCATACACCCCACCCTATACAAACGATAAGAATGTTTTTCTATCGACAACGCCGTAAGTGCCCCACCATGACACGATTCGATAAAAGCGGAGACGATCATGGCAAGCACCACGGATTTGAAGCGCTACGAACTGCTGATCGGCGGCGAGTTCGTCCGGCCCGGCGGCGCGGAATACTCGACGAATCTCGATCCCGCCACTGAAGAGCCGATCGCCTACGTCGCGCAAGGCACCGCCGCCGATGTCGATCGAGCCGTGATCGCCGCCCGCGCAGCGCTCAAGCCATGGAACGCCATTCGCGCGGCGAATCGCGGGCGCATTCTGATGAAGCTCGCCGACCTCCTGCGCCAAAATCAGGACGAACTCGCCGCGCTCGAAAGTCTAGACGGCGGCAAACCGATCGCGGCCGTGCATCGGCAAGACGTGCCCGCCGCCATCGACACGCTGACCTACTACGCCGGCTGGTGCGACAAAATCAACGGCCAGGTCGTCCCCGCGCGACCCGACGCGCTCACCTACACCGTGCGCGAGCCGGTCGGCGTCGTCGCGGCCATCGTGCCGTGGAATTTTCCGCTGATGATCGGCATGTGGAAGATCGCGCCCGCGCTCGCCTGCGGCTGCACGCTGATCGTCAAGCCCGCCGAAATCACGCCGCTCTCCGCGCTGATGATCGGGCGGCTCGCGCTCGAAGCCGGCGTGCCGCCCGGCGTGCTCAATATCGTGACGGGCAAGGGTTCGGTCGTCGGCGATGCGCTCGTCGCGCATGCAGGCATCGACAAAGTGACGTTCACGGGATCGCCATCGGTGGGACGCGGCATCCTGCAAGGCGCGGCAGGCAACTTCAAACGCGTCACGCTAGAGCTGGGCGGCAAATCCGCCAACGTTATTTTCGGGGATGCCAACATCGACGGCGCCGTGCGCGCGGCCGCCTCGGGCATCTTCTTCAACGCAGGGCAGGTGTGTTCGGCGGGCTCGCGCATCCTGGCGCAACGCACGGTCTACGACGAAGTGGTCGAGCGCCTCGCCGAGCGCGCGCGCACCATCAAGCTCGGCGATCCGTCGAAGCGCGAAACCAACATGGGCCCCGTGATCTCCGCCAAGCAGATGCAGAGCGTGCTGAATTACGTGGACATCGGCAAGGAGGAGGGCGCGTCGCTCGTGACGGGCGGACGGCGCGTCGGCGAGCGCGGTTACTTCGTCGAGCCGACCGTATTTGCGAACGTCGAACACGAGATGCGCATCTCGCAGGAAGAAATCTTCGGACCGGTCGCAAGCGTGATTCCCTTCGATGACGAAGCCGACGCGCTACGCATCGCGAACGGCACGCTGTATAGCCTCGCGGCGGGCGTGTGGAGCGCGGATATCGGACGCGTGCATCGCATGGCGGCGGGGCTCAAGGCGGGCACGGTGTGGATCAACACTTACGGCTATACGGATGTGCGCTTGCCCTGGGGCGGCTCCGGCGATTCCGGCTTCGGCCGTGAACACGGCGATGTCGCCATCGAAAACTTTACGGAGCCCAAGGCGGTTTGGGTTTCATTGACGCCTTGATACGGGCTTTTTTTCAATGAGCGGCAGCTTTGAATGTAGGCTGCTGCTTGTTTCTGTAGAAAGCGCGTTCGTGTTCGGATTGCGGCACCTGCACAACCGAATGCCGAAAAGGCGGCCCGCACTAATGCCGGTCCGCCTTTCCGAAAACCATGAAAGCGCGTTCAACGTCTCATACGAATACCGAAGCCGAGAATCAAGCTCGCACCTCTTTTCCTTCGTCATCCCGCGCACGCCAAAGCCGCGCGCGCTGCGTGCTGTCTTCATACTGCACGGTGTTTTGGCGGCACGCTTCGAGTGTCGAATTCTTCCGCTCGACAATTGCGCCGCAAAGAAACTCCGCGCTATAAGCCTTCAAAAGATGCGGCGAATGCGTCGCGATATATTGGGCGATCTTTCCGTAATCGCTTTCGGTCGAAGCGAGCGCGCGGTATGTATCGGCATCCCAACGGAACATCAGGTCGAGCTCTTCGAATGCAGTATTGAAAGCGCACACTTGCGCCTGAACTTCGCGGTCGTCGCTTAAGGTCGCATGACTCATGTTCGTCTCCTGTATGGCCGTGGGGCTTCCAAGCAGGATAGAGAACTCGAACCATTTACGAAAATTAAACTTTCTTCGCGTTTATATTTTGGATGACTTATACATCGGGTTTACCGGTACTCGCGACAATATGCGTAATCGCTTCGATTTGAGCCGCGCCTTCATCGACAAGAAATTGCTTGAATGCCAATGCAACCGGAGGCAAACGCTTGTTGTTGCGATGAACGACAAACCAGTTGAGCATGACGGGAAAACCCTTGATATCCAGCACCGCGAGTTTGCCAACTTGCAGTTCCATGCTGATGGTGTGAGCAGACAAAAAGCTCACGCCCATGCCCGCAATGACAGCCTGCTTGATGGTTTCCGTGCTGGTTATCTCCATTGCCACATTCAGATTGGCGAGCCGGCCGGCAAAGCCTTCTTCCATAGAATTCCATGTGTCGGAACCGCGCTCACGAACGATAAACGGTTCATCCGCAAGCGCTTCGAGCGGCACGTCCTTGAGCCCGACCAGCGGATGATCCGGCGGCGCAACGATCACATACGGGTGCGGCGCGAAAGAGATATTCACCGTGTCCATATCGCGCGGCGGCCGCACCATGACGGCCAAGTCGGTGAGATTATCAGTCAGTTGATGCAGCAGTTCCTCGCGATTATGAACCGCAAGATTGAGGCGGACATCCGTATTACGTTTGGTGAATGCCGCAAGCAAGCGCGGAAAGAAGTAGTCGCCCGCGCTAATGACCGCCACGTTGAGCGTACCGCCCGAAACCCCTTTGAGCCGCGCCATGGCGTCATCGGCTTCGCGGAATTGTTCGAGGATCGCGCGGCTGTGATGAAGCATCTCGTTGCCGGCGGTCGTGAGATAAATCTTTTTGCCGAGTTGCTCGAAAAGCGGCATGCCCGCATGTTCTTCGAGCTGCTTGACCTGAGTGGAAACAGCCGGCTGAGTGAGATAAAGCTCTTCGGCCGCGCGGGAAAAGCTCAACCGGCGTGCAACCGTTTCGAAGATTTTGAGTTGACGCAGGGTAGCATTACGCAGCACGGCGGGCCCTCATCCATTCACGATACTGAATTTATACAATAATTTTTTCTAACTTTCCTTAATCGTTTATATCCCCCACGATGCTTTCACGTCCTGCCAGTCTGTAAGACTTTCAAGGGCGAAGCGCACGGCCCCCACGGCGCGGCATCTTTAGCACCCAGCCAAAAAACGAAGCCTGCAAAGGCCGCATCAACCATCCAGCTCTATTGGGAATCGCTCGAAATGATTCTTCGATCGCCTGACGCGGATGCTTGCCCGATGTTCTCATCCATCGCCTTGTTCGATACGCGTTGCCACGCCCACGCCCGCGTCGCGTTACCCGAGCACTTTCCCTGACCGACCGCCACGCCGCCGACGCGCATATCGATGCACTCGCGCCGGCATCTCGTTGTAAATCAAGCGCCGCACGAGCGCGAATGAATAACGGAGACAGACATGGCAAGCGCAGACACGGTTGTGTCCGGGCAACCGCACGGGCGTCATCACAACAGGTGGGTTCAGTTGACGATCGGTATCCTGTGCATGGGACTCGTCGCCAACCTTCAATATGCATGGACGCTGTTCGTCGTACCGATGGATGCCAAGCACCATTGGGGCCAAGCGGCGATCCAGACCGCCTTCACCATCTTCATCGTCACCGAAACCTGGCTCGTGCCCGTCGAAGGCTGGCTCGTCGATAAGTTCGGGCCCCGGCCCGTCGTCATAGGCGGCTCGATCTGCGCGGCCATCGGCTGGTGCATCGATGCGCATGCGACCAGCCTCATGCATCTCTACATCGCGGCCGTGGTGGCGGGCGTGGGCGCGGGCTGCGTGTACGGCACGTGCGTGGGCACGGCGCTCAAGTGGTTCCCGGACAAGCGCGGCCTTGCGGCGGGTTTGACGGCCGCTGGTTTCGGCGCGGGCGCGGCGGTCACGGTCATCCCCATCTCCAACATGATTCAGAGTGCGGGCTACGAGCACGCGTTCATGTTCTTCGGCATCTTCCAGGGCGTGTGCATCTTCCTGCTCGCGCTCATGCTGATTCGTCCGAAGCCGCCCTTGAACGTAGTTCCGGCCAAGCGCGTGGTGTCCACGAAAATCGACTACACCACCGGGCAGATGGTGCGTGCGCCGCTCTTCTGGGTGCTGTACCTGATGTTCGTGTTCGTCGCGGCGGGCGGCGTGATCGCCACGGCGCAGTTCGGCCCGATTGCCAAGGAATACGGCTTCGCGAAGATGCCCGTGAATATCCTCGGCGTGACCTTGCCGCTGCTTGCGATGACGCTGTCCATCGACAACCTGTGCAACGGTTTCACACGGCCTTTGTGCGGCTTCATTTCGGACAAGATCGGCCGCGAGAACACCATGTTCATCATCTTTCTGGGCGAAGGCGTAGCGCTGCTCGGGTTGATGCAGTTCGGCCACAACCCGTACATGTTCATGCTGTTCGCCGCGCTCACGTTCCTGTGCTGGGGCGAGATATTCTCGATTTTCCCCGCCACTTGCGCGGATACTTTCGGCAGCAAATACGCGGCGGCCAACGCGGGCACGCTTTACACGGCAAAAGGCACGGCGTCGATGCTGGTGCCGCTTGCCTCGGTGCTCGCGTCGATCGGTTCGTGGAACGCGGTCTTCATCACGGCGGCGATCACGTCGATTGCAGCGGGCCTGTGCGCTAAGTTCGTGCTCGCGCCGATGCGCAAACGCTGGATCGAAAACACGGTCGCCGAAACGGCCGCGGATTCGTCGATCAACGCGTCGTTTCAGGCGGGCTGGAGCGACGCGCCGCGCAAACCGTCGGTGCAGTGAGCGAGCGGCATGCGCGATCGTCGAGATGAAATCGCGCCGCCGCTTTGCGTATCGCTGCATCAGTTGCGGTTGTTCGTCACGCTCGCGCGGCATCGCAGTTTCACCCGCGCGGGCGATGAATTCGGTATCACGCAGTCGGCGGTCAGCCGAAGCATCCGCGAACTCGAGGATGAACTCGCGCTGCGGCTTTTCGACCGCACGACGCGTCAGGTCGCGCTCACCGATACCGGGCGTACGCTGCTCGGGCGCATCGCGCCGCTCGTCGAGGAACTCGAAGCGACGCTGCGGCCGCGCACCGCGAACGAAGCCGAACCGGGCGTCGTCAATCTTGCCAGCAGTTGCAGCCTGACCGCGAGCGTGTTGCCTGCGTTGCTCGGCTCGTGTCATGAGCGGCATCCGGGAATTGCGGTCACGGTGATGGACCGGCCGCAGAACGCCGTGCTGCAACTGGTGCGTTCGGGCGAAGCGGACATGGGGCTCGTGATCGCGCCCGGGAGTCTCGACGAACTCGTTGCGGAACCGCTTTTCGACGACGACCTCGTTGCCGTCGTCAACGTGTCGAGCCCGCTTGGCGATGCGGACTATATCGACTGGACGCAACTGCGCGCTTCGCCACTTCTCCTCCTCGATGACGACACCGGCAGCCTCGATGCCATAGAAGGCGCGCTTGCGCGTCACGCGGTGACGGGCGCCTTGCGTCAGCGTCTCGCGCAGCCGATTGCCGTCGCGCGAATGGCGCAGGCGGGACTTGGCATCGGCGTCTTGCCGATGCATGCGCGGATGGCTTGCGAGACCATCGGCGTGCGGTTCGTGCCGCTTGCGCCGCGGGCCGTGCGAACGGTGATGCTCGTGCGGCGGCGCGGGCATGCGTTGCGGGCGAATGCAGCGCATGTGTGGTCGCATGTTGCGGCGTCTTCGTCGCGGAGTTCGATGGCGTTTCAGGCTGCGTGAATCCGCGCGAACGCCGCGCAGGCGTAGTCATACGTCGAGTGCTATGCATCGTCACCCGGCGGTGCGCAGAACCTTAGTCGTCGCTATCGAACTGTTTCTGTTTGACGGTCACGCGGCGCGCGCGCTTAATTCCCTTAGCAGGCTCTCCCTAAACGACACGACACAAACGCGCTCCTTGTGCGGGTTTCCGCTCGTCCGAAACCGCGCGATTCGCCTTGTCGCTCCCCATCATGGAATGTAGTATCTTGTATATCAGAAGCTGATCCGCATACAACCTCAGGAGACGAAATCATGAAAATCTGCGTGTATGGCGCCGGTGCGATCGGTGCATATATGGGCGCGCAACTCGCGCGGGCTGGAGCGGACGTCAGCTTCGTGGCGCGCGGGCCGCATCTCGCGGCAATGCAAGCGAACGGCGTGAAGCTTCAGATCGATGACGAGGAACACGTCGTCAAAGTCCGCTGCACGAACAATCCCGCCGAACTCGGCCCGCAAGATTTCGTGATCATCGCGCTGAAGGCGCATTCGGTGCCGGGCGTCGTCGATCTCATTCCGCCGCTCCTTGGACCCGATACGGCGATCATCACCGCCGTCAATGGCCTGCCTTACTGGTACTTCTACGAGCATGGCGGCGAACTCGCTGGAACGACGCTGCAAAGCATCGACCCAGGCGGGCGGCAGTGGAGCGTGTTCGGACCTGAGCGCGCAATCGGCTGCGTGCTGCTGCCGGCGGCGGAGATCGCGGAGCCGGGCGTCATCAAGCATGTGTACGGCAAGAAGTTTCCCATCGGCGAACCGAGCGGCGAGATCACCCCGCGCCTGCAGGCGCTGCACGACATCATGGCCGCCGCCGACATGGAAGCGCCGATGCGCGACAACATCCGCGATGAAATCTGGCTCAAGCTCTGGGGCAACCTGTGTTTCAACCCGATCAGCGCGCTCACGCATGCGACGCTCGACGTGCTGACGAGCGACCCCGGCACGCGCGCGCTTTCCAAAGCGATGATGCTGGAAGCAAAAGCAATCGGCGACAAGATCGGCGTCAACTTTCGCGTCGATGTGGAGCGGCGCATCAATGGCGCGGGCGCGGTGGGCGCGCACAAGACATCGATGCTCATGGACTGCGAAGCCGGCCGCCCGATGGAGATCGATCCGCTCATCACCGTCGTGCAGGAAATCGGGCGCCTCGTGAAAGTCGAGACACCGATGATCGATGCCATTCTCGCATTGATCAAGCTGCGCGAAGGCGTGAACCAAGGCACGGCCAAGGCTTTACCGCCCCCGCAAACGCAGAAAGCCGCCTAAACTGCATCCAGGAAGCCGGCGTTGTTTCTGATATACAAGATGCAAAATATGTTGAAATGTATTGCAACGCAACATATACTGAGAGCTCTTGAAGATTAACCGGAGCCTGAAATGAGCATCGCCTTGTTGGTTGTCATCGGATTCGCGCTGGTTGCCGTGGGTGTGGGCGTTACGTTTATGATTGCGTCGGCAGTGCCGCAGGACATGCTGCAGCGCGCACAGGATCACGGTCGGTTTGCCGGTCTCGCGGCGGACGACCAGAACGGCGGTTCGGGCAAGCGTGTCGATGCTTCCCGCCCGCACATGGGAACTCAAGTCATCAATGCCATCTGATACTCAATCTGTAGACCGGCCGGACGTTCGCCCAAGCGGCCTTACGCTGTCGCTCGAGCCGATCAATGCCACGGTTTCGCTGCGCGATCAGGCGTACGCGAAGCTGCGGCAGGCAATAGCGGAAGCGGACATCTACCGTTCGCGGGAAGAGATCCGTCTCGACGAAAAAGAACTGACCGAAGCACTGGGCGTAAGCCGCACGCCCATTCGCGAAGCCATGACGCTGCTGGAGCAGGAAGGCTTTCTGCGAACCGTGCCGCGTCGCGGCGTGTATATCTTGCGCAAGACCAAGCGCGAGATCGTCGAGATGATCCACATGTGGGCGGCGCTGGAAAGCATGGCGGCGCGCCTTGCCACGCAGCGCGCGTCGGACGAGGAAATCGCGCAGTTGCGCCATATGTTCGACAACTTCCGCGACGCCACGCCGGCGGAGCACATCGACGAATATTCGGAAGCGAATATCGCGTTTCATCAGGCTATCGTGCGGCTGTCGAAGTCGCAGATCATCTTCGACACGATCAAGAACATCTTCGTGCACGTGCGCGCCATTCGCAAGATGACGATCTCGCAGAGCGACCGCGCGTCGCGCTCGATCGTCGATCACATGCGGATTATCGAGGCGCTCGAGAAGCGCGACACGGAACTGGTCGAGCGGCTGGTGAAGCAGCATTCGCTGGATCTCGCCGCGTTCGTCGAGGCAAATTGCGACTTTCTCGATTGAGTCCGAACTGAAAGCTGGCAGGCAGGTTGAGAAAGGCCGCGTGACGATTGAACGTCACGCGGCTTTTTTTTATCCTTCCAGCCGAGACTGCGTTACCCGTTTCCGGTGGCTCGCGCGCGTCTGCACGCTGACAAGTTTGACGACGGCTGTCCGACTATCTTGCCGCGCCGGGGGAGCCACTCAATTCCTCATGGCGCCCTTGCTCACCGCATCGCGTGAAGCATCGTTTCACCGAGCGCGGCGGGGGAATCGGCGACATGAATGCCCGCTGACTTCATTGCGTCGATCTTCGCGCTTGCCGTGCCCGAGCCGCCCGAAATAATCGCGCCCGCGTGCCCCATGCGGCGTCCCGGCGGCGCGCTCGTGCCGGCGATAAACCCGACCACCGGCTTCTTCGTGTTCGCGTCCTTCAGAAACTGCGCGGCTTCTTCCTCCGCCGATCCACCGATCTCGCCGATCATGATGATGCCTTCAGTCGCGTCGTCTTCGAGAAAGAGCGCGAGGCAATCGATGAAATTAGTTCCATTCACCGGATCGCCGCCAATGCCGATGCAGGTCGTCTGCCCGAGCCCCGCAGCGGTGGTCTGCGCGACGGCTTCATAAGTGAGCGTGCCCGAGCGCGACACCACGCCTATTTTCCCCGGCCGATGAATATGCCCCGGCATGATGCCGATCTTGCATTGCCCAGGCGTGATGACGCCTGGACAATTCGGCCCGATGAGCCGGCTGCGCGAGCCGGTGAGCGCGCGCTTCACGCGCAGCATGTCGAGCACCGGAATGCCTTCGGTGATACAGACGATGAACGGCACCTCCGCGTCGATGGCTTCGAGGATGGCATCGGCGGCGAAGGGCGGCGGTACGTAGATGACGGATGCATCCGCGCCGGTTTTCGCGACCGCGTCGGCGACGGTATCGAACACGGGCAGGCCGAGATGCGTCGTGCCGCCCTTGCCCGGCGTCACGCCGCCAACCATGCGCGTGCCGTACGCAATCGCCTGCTCGGAATGGAACGTGCCCTGCGCGCCGGTGAAGCCTTGGCAAATGACCTTGGTATTGCTATCGATCAGAACGCTCATTGTCGGCTTCCTCGTCAGTGATGGGCAGCGGCGACGGCGCCGACGATCTTGTCGGCGGCATCGGCGAGATTTTCAGCGGGGATGATGGTGAGGCCGGAGTTGCGCAGAATCTCGCGGCCCGCGTCGACGTTCGTGCCGGCAAGGCGCACGACGAGCGGCACGCGCAGGTCGATCTCGCGCGCGGCCGCGACCACGCCTTCCGCGATCACGTCGCAGCGCATGATGCCGCCGAAGATGTTGACGAGAATGCCTTGCACTTTGGGGTCGCGCAGAATCAGCTTGAACGCGGTCGCGACGCGTTCCTGGGTCGCGCCGCCGCCCACGTCGAGGAAGTTGGCGGGCTCGCCGCCGTAGAGCTTGATGATGTCCATGGTCGCCATGGCGAGGCCCGCGCCGTTCACCATGCAGCCGATGTTGCCGTCGAGCTTCACGTAATTGAGGCCGTGTTTCGCGGCTTCGATTTCGGCGGCATCTTCCTCGTCTTCGTCGCGCAATGCTTCGATATCGGGATGCCGATACAAAGCGTTGTCGTCGAAATTGAGCTTGGCATCGAGCGCGATGACATCGCCGGAACCGGTGACGACGAGCGGATTCACTTCCACAATGGAGGCATCCAGATCGACGAACGCCTGATAAAGCGCCGCGATGAACTTCGATGCCGCCGCCACTTGCTTGCCGCTCAAGCCTAGCCCGAACGCGACTTCGCGTGTGTGAAACGGCTGGAGACCCGTCGCCGGATCGATCGACACCTTGAGAATTTTCTCCGGCGTGCGATGCGCCACTTCCTCGATCTCCATTCCGCCTTCGGTCGACGCCATGATCGTGATGCGCGACGTGGCGCGATCCACCAGCATGCCGAGATAGAGCTCGCGTGCGATGTCGCAGCCTTCCTCGATATAAAGCCGCTTCACTTCCTTACCCGCAGCGCCGGTTTGCTTGGTCACGAGCACCGACGCGAGCATCTGCTGCGCGTTTTCTTGCACCTCGTCGACAGATTTGACGACGCGCACGCCGCCTTTGCCGTCGGGATCGTTGGCGAAGCGGCCCGCGCCGCGTCCGCCCGCATGAATCTGCGATTTCACGACCCAGACCGGGCCGCCGAGGGCGCGCGCCGCGTTGGCCGCATCGAGCGCGGAGAAGGCAACCTGGCCTTGCGGTACGGCGACGCCGTACTTCCGCAGCAGCGCCTTCGCCTGATATTCGTGGATATTCATCGTGTCTCCAAGTCGTCGGTTCTCTGAGCGCAACCGGGCTTCAGCGACTGCGACGGTGCGCTGAAATATGATATATCACATATCAAGACAACATTTCACGCTGTTTTGTTGATGCTCTGCAGCACGAAATGTGCGCTTAAGATGCTGCGAAAGCGCTAATAAGCGATGACGCATCGCATCACAGGGTTTTCGCCATCGCTCGACACTTGACTAATACTGTGTGTGGAATATTGTATATCACAGCAACCGGACGGCAGCGCGACGTCACGGAAGCCTTGAACACAACCCCCTTCGAGGAGGAGACAAACAATGTCCGAAGTCGTCAGCAGCCGTCCGGAAGTCGCTCCCGCCACCACCACCGCGGATGACACGCTCAAACAAAAAACACGCGGCGCGGGTGTCGTCTCGGGCGGCCATTTGGTCGCCCGAGCGCTCAAGAACGAAGGCGTCGATACCATCTTCACGCTGTGCGGCGGTCATATCATCGATATCTACGATGGCTGCGTCGATGAAGGCATTCGCATCATCGATGTCCGTCACGAACAGGTCGCCGCCCACGCCGCCGATGGCTACGCGCGTCAGACCGGCAAGCTCGGTTGCGTCGTCACCACGGCCGGCCCCGGCTGTACCAACGCGGTGACGGGTGTCGCCACGGCGTTTCGCTCGGAAAGCCCGATCATCCATATCGGCGGGCAGGGCGCGTTGACGCAGCACAAGATGGGCTCGCTGCAAGACCTGCCGCACGTCGACATGATGGCGCCGATCACCAAGTTCGCCGCCACCGTGCCGAGCACCGAACGCGTCGCCGACATGATCTCGATGGCCGCGCGCGAAGCCTTCAACGGCGCGCCCGGCCCGGCGTACCTGGAGATTCCGCGCGATGTGCTCGACCGCGAAATCGATGTCTCCAAGGCCGTGATTCCGCAGCCGGGACGGTATCGCTCATCGACGAAATCGGTGGGCGATCCGCTCGATATCGAGAAGCTGGCCGACCTGCTGGTCGACGCCGAGCGTCCCGCGATTCTCTACGGCCAGCAAGTGTGGACCGCGCGCGGTCACGAAGAAGCCATCGCGCTGTTGCGCGGCCTCGACATTCCCGGCTACTTCAACGGGGCGAGCCGCGGCCTCTTGCCGCCGGGCGACCCGCATCACTTCGACCGCACGCGTTCGCAAGCCTTCGCGAAGGCCGATGTGATCGTGATCGTCGGCACGCCATTCGACTTCCGCATGGGTTACGGCAAGCGCATCAGCCGCGACCTGAAGCTCGTGCAGATCGACATGGATTACCGCACGGTCGGCAAGAACCGCGATATCGATCTCGGGCTCGTAGGCGACCCGGGCGCGATCCTTGGTGCGGTGCTGCAAGCGGCGAGCGGACGCATCAAGAACGACAAGCGCCAGAGCCGTCAGGCGTGGATGCGCGAACTCGCGGCGGCGGAAGAAACCGCGACGGCCAAGCTGATGCCGCTCTTCACGTCGGACGCGAGCCCGATTCATCCGTACCGCGTCGCGCACGAGATCAACCAGTTTCTATCGGACGACACGATCTATATCGGCGATGGCGGCGACGTCGTGACCATTTCCGCGCAGGCCGTGCGTCCGCGCCGTCCGGGTCAGTGGATGGACCCCGGCGCGCTTGGTTCGCTCGGCGTCGGCACGGGCTTCGCCATCGCGGCGGGTCTTGCGAACCCCGATAAGGAAGTACTCTGCTATTACGGCGACGGCGCTTTCTCCATGACTTCGTTCGACATGGAAACCGCGAATCGCTTCGGCGTGCCGTATCTCGCCGTCATCGGCAATAACTCGGCGATGAACCAGATCCGCTACGGCCAGCTCGCCAAGTACGGTCAGGAGCGCGGCAACGTCGGCAATCTGCTCTCGGACGTGCCGTATGGCCGCTTCGCCGAAATGCTCGGCGGCTATGGCGAGGAAGTGTACGAGGCCTCGAAGATCGCGGGCGCGTTGCAGCGTGCGCGGGAATCGATCGCCAAGACGGGCAAGAGCGCGGTCGTCAACATCTGGGTCGATCCGACCGTATACGCCCCCGGCACGATGGCTCAAACGATGTACAAATAAAGCCACTGACAAGCCACTGAAGACATTGGGAGACAACCATGAATAATTCGGGCAAGGCACTGGATGGCGTGCGCATCCTAGATTTCACGCACGTTCAGTCTGGGCCGACCTGCACGCAGTTGCTCGCGTGGTTCGGCGCGGACGTGATCAAGGTGGAGCGCGCGGGCGCCGGAGACATCACGCGCGAGCAGTTGCGCGATATCCCCGACGCCGACAGCCTCTACTTCACGATGCTCAACCACAACAAGCGTTCGATCACCATCGATACGAAGAATCCCGAAGGCAAGAAGGTGCTCGAAACGCTCGTCAAGAAGTGCGACGTGCTGGTCGAGAACTTCGCGCCGGGCGCGCTCGATCGCATGGGCTTTACGTGGGAGCGCATTCAGGAGCTGAACCCGAAGATGATCGTGGCGTCGGTCAAGGGCTTCGGGCCCGGACCGTACGAAGACTGCAAGGTGTACGAGAACGTGGCGCAATGCGCGGGCGGCGCGGCATCGACGACGGGTTTCGACGATGGCCCGCCGGTCGTCACCGGCGCGCAGATTGGCGACTCGGGCACGGGCTTGCACCTCGCACTCGGGATCGTCACGGCGCTGTATCAGCGCAATGCGACCGGGCGCGGCCAGCGCGTGCTCGCGGCGATGCAGGACGGCGTGCTGAACCTGTGCCGCGTGAAACTGCGCGATCAACAACGGCTCGAACGTACCGGCACGATGAAGGAATATCCGCAGTATCCGAACGGCACATTCGGTGAGGCGGTGCCGCGCGCGGGCAACGCCTCGGGCGGCGGTCAGCCGGGCTGGATTCTCAAGTGCAAGGGTTGGGAGACGGACCCGAACGCGTATATCTACTTCATCACGCAGGCGCCGGTCTGGGGCGAAATCTGTAAGGTGATCGGCAAGGAAGAGTGGATCGACCATCCTGATTACAAGACGGCCAACGCGCGCCTGCCGCATCTGAAGGACATCTTCGCGGAGATCGAGCGCTGGACCATGTCGAAGACCAAGTTCCAGGCCATGGAAATTCTCAACAAACACGACATTCCGTGCGGCCCGATTCTCTCGATGAAGGAAATCGCCGAAGAGCCGTCGCTCAGAAAAACCGGCACCGTCGTCGAAGTGGATCATCCGGTGCGCGGCAAGTATCTGACGGTCGGCAATCCGATCAAACTGTCGGATAGTCCGACCGAAGTCGTGCGCTCGCCGCTGCTTGGCGAACACACCGACGAAGTCATGGCCGAACTCGGCTACTCGCCCGATCAGATCGCGACGCTGAGAAGCCTCGGCGCAATCTAAACGCTTCATTCGATGCCTGTCGCGCCGCCTCCTCGTGAGGCGCGTGGAGTGGCACGTCCATACGAACGGAGACAAGTCAGATGAACAGCACCGTTGTGCAGGAACGCAATGACTCTTCGACGCAAGT
Source organism: Caballeronia sp. GACF4 (assembly GCF_023631025.1). Classification (NCBI taxonomy): domain Bacteria; kingdom Pseudomonadati; phylum Pseudomonadota; class Betaproteobacteria; order Burkholderiales; family Burkholderiaceae; genus Caballeronia; species Caballeronia sp. GACF4. The sequence goes on along the minus strand of NZ_JALQDW010000018.1, from coordinate 846,634 downwards.
CGCGAACGCTATCCCGGTGCATGCAGCCGATGCGAAACGCCGCGTGGCGGAAGTGTTCGATCGCGTGAAGGCGGAAGGGCGCACGTCGCTCACGGCGCCGGAAGGCAAGCTCGTCTGCGATGCATACGGCATCGCCGTGCCGCGGGAAGGCGTCGCGACGAGCGCGGACGATGCGGCGAAACTCGCGTCGTTCATCGGCTTTCCGGTGGTGCTGAAAATCGTCTCGCCGGAGATTCTGCATAAGACGGAAGCGGGCGGCGTGCTCGTCGGCGTGAAGAACGAAGCCGATGTCAAAGCCGGCTTCGCGACGATCATCGAGAACGCGAAGAACTACGACGCGAACGCGACGGTCCTCGGCGTGCAGGTTCAGCAAATGGTCGGCGCGGGACAGGAAGTGATCATCGGCGCGGTGACCGATCCTTCGTTCGGCAAGCTGATCGCGTTCGGGCTAGGCGGCGTGCTCGTCGAAGTGCTGAAGGACGTGACCTTCCGGCTCGCGCCCGTCACGCGCGACGAAGCCGCCTCCATGCTCGACGGCATTCAGGCGGCTGAAGTGCTGCGCGGCGTGCGGGGCGCGGAGCCGGTGCATCGCGAGAGTCTCGTCACGCTGATCGAGCGCGTGTCGCGCCTCATCGACGACTTCCCGCAAATCTCGGAGATGGACCTGAACCCGGTTTTCGCGAGCCCGAGCGGCGCGGTGGCGGCGGACGTGCGCATCGTGATGGACCTCGAGCCTGCCGCGCCGCGTTACCGGCCGACGCAGGAGCAGATTGTCGCGCAGATGAACCGCATCATGAAGCCAGACGCACTCGCCGTGATTGGCGCGTCGAACGAGGACGGCAAGATCGGCAATTCGGTGATGAAGAACCTCATCAACGGCGGCTACCAGGGCGCGATCTATCCGATCCATCCGAAAGCCGACGAGATCATGGGCCACAAGGCGTACAAGAGCGTGAAGGACGTGCCCGGCGTGATCGATGTCGCGGTGTTCGCCATTCCCGCGAAGTTCGTCGCGCAGGCGCTCGTCGAAGTCGGCGAGAAGCAGATTCCCGGCGCGGTGCTGATTCCTTCGGGCTTCGCGGAGACGGGCAATCACGAAGGCCAGGAAGAACTCGTGCGGATTGCGCGTCAATACGACATTCGCATGATGGGCCCGAACATCTACGGTTTCTACTACACGCCCAAGAATCTCTGCGCGACCTTCTGCACGCCGTATGACGTGAAGGGCAAGGCGGCGCTGTCGTCGCAATCCGGCGGCATTGGCATGGCGATCATCGGCTTTTCGCGTTCGGCGAAGATGGGCGTCTCGGCAATCGTCGGGCTCGGCAACAAGTCGGACATCGATGAAGACGACCTGCTCACGTTCTTCGAGCAGGACGACAACACCGAGATCATCGCGCAACACTGCGAGGACTTGAAAGATGGCCGCGCGTTTGCCGAAGCCGCGAAGCGCGTATCGAAGAAAAAGCCGGTCGTGGTGCTGAAGGCCGGACGCACGAGTCTCGGCGCGCGTGCGGCCAGTTCGCACACCGGCGCGCTCGCGGGCAACGACAAGATCTACGAAGACGTGTTTCAGCAATGCGGCGTGATCCGCGCGCGGTCGCTGCGCGATTTACTGGAGTTCGCGCGCGGCATTCCCAAATTGCCGACGCCCAAGGGCGAGAACACGGTCATCATCACGGGCGCGGGCGGCTCGGGCGTGTTGCTCTCGGACGCGTGCGTGGACAACGGCCTGTCGCTCATGACCATGCCCGACGATCTCGACGCCGCATTCCGCAAGTTCATTCCGCCGTTCGGCGCGGCGGGCAATCCGGTCGACATCACGGGTGGCGAGCCGCCGACGACCTATAAGAACACGATCAAGCTTGGTCTCGAAGACGAACGCGTCCATTCGATCATCCTCGGCTACTGGCATACGATCATCACGCCGCCGATGGTCTTCGCGAAACTCGTGATCGAAGTGAAGGAGGAGATGAAGGCGCGCGGTATCGAAAAGCCGATCGTGGCGTCGCTCGCGGGCGACGTGCAAGTGGAGGAGGCGGCGGAATATCTATACGCGCATGGCGTGCCGGCCTATGCGTATTCGACCGAATTGCCAGTGGCGGTGCTCGGGGCGAAATATAAGTGGGCGCGCGGCGCGGGATTGATCTGAGCAAAGCGGGGCGCTTAGGCGCCCCGCGGCGCCCCTTCCTAATCACACGGACCTTCATAGTGACCACCTGGATTCGTTTTCGCGATGCCGACGGCCGTATTGGCTTCGGCACGCTCGATCCGCACTCCGGCCGCGTCGTGCAGCACGACGGCGCATTGTTCGGGCAAGCACGTCCGACCGACATTTCCTTCGCCGCCGACGACCTCACCCTGCTCGCGCCTTGCGAACCGAGCAAGGTCATCGCGTTGTGGAACAACTACTACGCGTTGTCGCAGAAGCTCGATAAGGCGCCTCCTGCGCATCCGCTCTTTCTGATCAAGCCGCCAATGTCCGTGATCGGGCCGAACGAGTTGATCAAGCGGCCGAAAAGTTATCACGGCAAGATTGCGTACGAGGGTGAACTGGGAATCGTGATCGGCAAGACGGTTTCGGGCGCGTCGGTGGAAGAGGCCGAGGCCGCCATTTTCGGCTATACGTGCGTGAACGATGTCACCGCCATCGAACTCTTGCAGGAAGATCCCAACTTCGCGCAATGGTGCCGCTCGAAGGGCTTCGATACCTTCACGTGTCTCGGGCCCGCCATCGTTACGCCAGGCAACGGCTTCGACTGGCGCGCGGCCCACGTGGTCACGACGCTGGACGGCGTCGAGCGTCAAAATTATCCGCTCGACGACATGATCTTTTCGCCCGCCGAGCAGGTCAGCCTGCTGTCGCACGACATGACGCTCGTTCCCGGCGATGTCATCGCGTGCGGTACGTCGATCGGCGTGGGATCGATCAAGGACGGCGCGCGCGTGGAAGTGACGATTCGCGGAATCGGTACTCTGGCGAACACGCTCGCGGCTTGAAGCGGTGTGAGCGGTGTGAGCATCGTGCAATAAAAAACGGCAAAGCCGACTTGCGGACTTTGCCGTTTTTTCACGCCTGGCGCCATGCGAGATGGCGCCGCGCGTCGATGTCTCAACGATCGCGATTCCACAGCGCGCCGAGCACGAAGCCCACGGTCGCCGCGATCAGCAAACCGTTGATCGGCTGACTCGCCACCGCCACGCGCAATTGATCCACGGTCTCACCGTAGCTCTGCTGCAGCGAGCCGAGCGCCTGCCGCGTCTTGCCGGCCACTTGCGTTTCCGAGTCGCCCGTAAGCGCGCCAACCGCATCCTGCACCTTGCCCACGACCTGTTGCGCCGCGCCTTCCACTTGATCCTGCACCATGGTGCCTCCGTTCTCGTCTGTAGCGGTTATGGTCAATGTTGCAGCGGGCTGATCTTGCGGCATCCCGGCAACGTCCGAGTGAAACAAGGAGCACGCTTCGTGCCCAAGGTCAGGCTTCGCCGAGTTTATGTTTAACCAGATCGAGCAAATCGTCGATGGAAAGCGGTTTGCGGCGAAACTGCGCGTTGGCGTGTTCCAGCGTGGGCGCATGCGCCGCCGCGCTCATGAGAATCACGGGAACCTGTGCAAGCGAGTCGTTCGCCGCCAATTCGCGGATGAAGGCAACGCCGTCCATGTGCGGCATCATCCAGTCGGTGATGACGAGGTCGGGCGGATTCGCGCGCGCGGATTCGAGCGCCACGCGCCCGTTCGACGCGGTCGTCACTTCGTAGCCTTCCATTTCGAGAATGAGGCGCCAGGTTGTGAGGATGTCGAATTCGTCGTCGACGACGAGGATTTTTTTCATGCTCGCTGGCCGGGGTCCGACACAGAAAGCGCAGGCGCCAACGACGGATGTCCGGACAGCAGACCCGTCGAGCCGATGAACCCTTCGCTGATATGCAATCCGCGCGAATCGATCGTGAGACGGCGGATCGCCGTATCGTGCGAACCTTCGCGCTGTTTGACCACCGACACCATGCGATACAGCGACGAGTTCGCCTCGACATAGCGCAGGAGCACGATGTTTTCGGTCATCGCGGACGCCCGCAAGGTGGTGGGCGTCGTCGAATCGCCGTAGAGCGGCAACTCTTCCGTCACGAGCGTGGTGACGCCGGCTTCGCGCAGACGGTGCGTGAGCGCGTTCAAGAATAGCCCGAGGCGCTCGGTGCGGTTGGCCGACTGAAAGAAGCCGTCGACGCCATCCACCACGAGCCGCGACGCCTTCGAGCGCTGGATCGACGCAATCAGTTCCGAGGCAAGTTCGTCGATGGCGAGTTCCACGGCGGGATGCCATTCCAGTAGCAAATGGCCGCTATCGACAGCGTCTTTCAGGTCGATGCCGACCGACGCCGCCTTCGCGATCAGCCGCTCCGGCGACTCGTAAAGCCCGAAGTAGACGCACTGCTCGCCGCGCGCCACGCCCGCCTGCAAAAACTTGAGCGCGAGCAGCGTCTTGCCGACGCCCGAGGGCCCGATAAAGGTGGTGGTCGAACCGCGCACCACGCCGCCGCCGAGCATCTGATCGAAATCGGGGAAACCGAAGGCAAGACGGCTTTCGAAGTCCGGCACGTCCTGCGCATTCGCCGACGACGCTTCGAGTCGCGGGAAAGTCACGAGTCCGTCCGCCGTGATCTTGAAGAAATGCTTGCCGAGCAGATGATCGCGCGCGCGCAGCTTATGCACTTCGATCTCCCGTGCGCGGCGCATTCCGGTGTTGTAGCGGTTCAGCTCGATCAAGCCATCGACCAATGTGTGCTCGGGATGCGGCTCGTTGCCGGACAGCGGCGCGAGGATGAGCGTCGTGCAACGCGCGGCGCTCACGAAGGCCGACAACTCGTGGATGAATTGCGAGAGTTCGAGTTCGGTCGAACTGAATTCGCGGGCGCTGCGAAAGCCGTCGATGACCATGAAACGCGGGCGGCTCGTGCGGATGGTCGCCGCGATGAGCGAGAGAAAGCCGGACAGGCCGTCGCGTATCAGTTCGTGGTAACCGCTCACGAACAGCATGCGTTCGGAGATGGCGTCGGCGTCGTAGAACGACATTGCCCGGAGGTGCGACAGCAGCTTCGTGTGCGATTCGGCGATCAGCGTGATGTATAGCACCATGTCGCCCTGGCCCACGCGATGAAAACCGATCTGCGACGAAAGGATCGTCTTTCCCGCGCCAGCCATGCCTTCGATCATGTACAGACCACCTTCGGCGAGACCGCCGCCCAGAATCTCGTCCAGACCTGCCACGCCAGTCGTGACGTTGCCGTCGTTGGGTATGGTCTGTCGGGGCGAAACGGTGGGGAGCTTGTCGTCTTGGGTCATGGAGTGTTCGTTTTACTTGGCGATCCGTTTGAGCGAACGCGAATTATGGCTGACTCCGAGCAACAATGGGATCTTCCGTCGGTCGTGAAAGCCCGTCTGCCTTGGCGCTGGATGGCAACCCATCGATGGGCAGAGGCGCGCGTTGGATTCCCGTTCCTGCAAAAAGGGTGGCGCTAAAGGGTTGAACTCGAGACGTCCGCATTTTTCACGCCCGCTCGTCTTCTCGGGAGCGCATCCTAAAAATAGGACGAAATTGAGAACCTTCTCATGTGCGATGACGCTTGGCCCTGTTGAAATGGCATCCATGCATTAACGAGGGCCGAGATGGATCGAGGCCTTTTCCGTTCCAGGCGTCACGCGCCGTTTCATTTCAGGTCAGCCATGTCCCGTCCGAACTCGCTTTCAAGCATCGTCACGCTCGCGCTTTGTCTCGTTTCTTCGTTTCCGATTTCAGTTTCATGCGCGAATGCCGGCGAACGGTTGCCCGATTCGCGCATTCTTTCGGCAGCTCCGTTCAATTTTCACGCGGACAAGGAAATCTTCTCGCGCCTGCCGGCAAAACCCGTGGATTCGCGTATCTTTTCGCCTAATAAACCCGAACGCTACAACGGCGATTCGCGAGTGGCACAAACGCGATTCGATCACGCGCAAATGATTTGATTTGGAAGAGTAGAGCGCGCAGGTTGTTCTGGAATTAATTGGATTCTCTGACCATAATCAGATACGCATTAAGCTGGATGCGTAATCCGAATTCCAGCAACTTGCCGGCGAAATGTCGCCGAATTGCATGACGTCGATGGTCGCAACAGTCGTTCAGATGGCGCACGCTTCGGTGAATAATGAGATGCGAAGCGGGATGTCGATTTTTGGGAATTGTCCCTGCGGTAAATTCTTAAGCCGTTGCTAGAATCGCGGCGGCTTTCGGTCGTTTCAAGATCGCGATACCGAACTTCATCTATTTCTCAAAACGGGCTTATTCGCGCTTTCGCAATTCAGGCGCTGAAATAAGCGGAAATCCCGTCAATTGCTAACAGGCGCTCTGCTTACTCATTCAATATGTTCAACAAGACCATTGCCACTATTCTCGCGAGCGTCGCCGTTCTTGCCGCTTGCTCGTCCACGTCCAGTCCTGCGACCAGTCTTGCGTCCAGTCCCACGTTCAATCTCAGCGAAATTCAGACGTCGAACGGCCAAAAGGCTTTCCGCGCCGAATGCTACGGCTTGTTCGAAGGCGGCAGCCAATGCATGGCCGCCGCGCAGAAGGCATGCGGCAACCAGCCGGTGAACCCGCTCCAGAACGTCGCGGGAACGAAGACACCGGACAATGTCTCCGAGCTGATTTTTGTCTGCGGTGCACCGGCACAGCCCGTGCAGCCGGCGGCTGCGGAACCCGCGCCGCCAGCGGTGGTGGATACGGCGACCGTCGCGCCGGCCGCGCCGGTCGCACGCAAGATCTCCCTCGACGAAAAGACGAACTTCGACTTCAACAGCGCCCAGTTGACGCCGAAGGCCAAAGCCTCGCTCGATCAGATCATCTCGGAAGGACGCGGCACGACGTTCTCGTCTGTCAGCATCGAAGGACATACGGACTCTGTCGGCTCCGCGCCGTATAACCTGGCGTTGTCACAGCGGCGCGCGGAGTCGGTGCTCGAATACCTCAAGAGCCACGGTCTGAAGGCGAACGAGTTCTCCATGAAGGGCTTCGGCAAGTCTGTTCCAGTGGCATCGAACGCGACGAGTCAGGGTCGCGCCGAGAATCGCCGTGTGGAAGTGACGCTCAATCCGTAAGCTAGACGCTGTCGAAGAAAAAGCTCGCGAGCCGAAAGGACCGCGAGCTTTTTTTCGTCGATACGCGCCGGAAGGATCAGAACAACAGCAGTTGCTCGCGCCCGCGTCCGCCTTCCAGCGTCAGCAGGTGACGCTTGCGCGCAACGCCGCCCGCGTAACCTGTGAGTTCGCCATCGCCGCCGATCACGCGATGACACGGCACGATGATCGACACCGGATTGCGCCCATTCGCGCCGCCGACCGCGCGCGATGCGCCTGCGGGCAAGCCAAGACGGCGCGCGAGATCGCCGTAAGTCCAGGCTTCGCCGAAAGGAATCTGACGCAGCGTGTCCCAGACTTGTTTTTGGAACGCGGTGCCGTCGAGCCGCAGCGCCACCGAAAACACCTCGCGCGCGCCCCCGAAATATTCGTCGACTTGCTCGCGCGCCTCGGCGATCACGCGCGGCACGCGCGCCGATGCGCGTGGCTCGTGCGATAAACCGTCCGGGCAATACTTCTGCCCGACAAAGAAAAGCCCGGTCAGGCAATCGCCTTCCGCGCGAAACAAAATAGGCCCGAGCGGGCTCGGGCTAACGTGGCTTTCGATCACGTCGCGTCTTCTCGCGTCCCGTTTCAGATGAACGGATTATCCGCCGTGCCGCCGGGCGCGGTCGGCTCGTCGGCAAGCTTCGCTGGCAGCGCCTTGTCTTTTTGAAGAACATCGACGATAGCCCCGAGCGCCTTGTACAACGCCTGCGCGGCGGCGAGCCCCGCCTGATCGCGTGCAATGGTGAGGTCGCCGCTCACCGACACACGCGTCGTGCCGTTCTGGATGTTGATCGCGTCGCCCGCGATGTTCATCACGTCGGTATCGTTGGCAAATGGTTTAAACACCGCTCAGTCCTCCAATTCGTTTGTCTTTCAGTGCATCGGGGATGCCGGGAAACGCAAGACCGCTCATGGATTCCAGTTCGCGCACGGTTTTCATCGTATAGGTATTGGTCGGCACATTATCGACGACAACCACGAACGCGATTTGCCGCTTCGGCAAATAGACCACCTTGTACAACTGCGTCGGCACGAACACGCGCGACTCGCCGATGGTCTGCAACTGCCGCCCTGAAAAGAGCGGGCCGGTCACGACATAGGCATCGCCGGATTCTTCGGTCAGCCTGCGTACCGCTTGCTCGATGCGCGACCAGATGCGCCGGTTGTTCGACGGATCCTGCGGCACGATGTTCGCAAGCGAGAACGATTCGGCCATGCCTTGCTTGCTGGCTCGATCGCCCGCCGGGCTCATGTGGCCGCGATCGTAGCCGCTCCTTTTGTAGTCGTCGAGTTGCGCGCTGTCGCCGGCCGGCAGCCGCTTGTCGACGAAAAAGCGATTGGTGCGCGTGTTGTTTTTCGCGTCATCGACGCTCTGCGCGGTCAAATGCTCCGCCGACCAGAGCGGCCCGTGCGTGACGCCGGAATGCAGCAGTGCGAAATCGGTATAGCAGATTTCCTGCGTGGACGCGCGCATCTTCTGATTGACGACGACGGGCGCGCGGCCGCCCGGACTGAACTGCGGACAGTCGCTCGCGACCGCCGCGACCGACGCGGCGCCTAGAAGCGCGGCGACGAATGCCTTGATGCGTACTTGCATGCTGAGTATGAAGATCCGTGCTGATGCGTGAGAACTCGCCGCCTGATGGTCAGCCGTTCGGCTTAAGCCGGGCGAATCGAGGCCGCAGAGTATAAGGCAGTGCAGTGCACATGGAACGGAAGAAATTCATCCACGCTAGAATGCGTCGGCTCGGGCCGCGCCGTAGGCGAAGGCCGCATCGAAACGAATGGAAGGAAGCCAATGAACGCCAAGCGCCGCAAGCTCGATATCGCGCGAAACCTGCTGCTGTCGCTCGTCTCGTGTTGCACGATGCTCACCGCGAGCCAGGCTCACGCGCAAGACGCGCCCGCCAACGATGGCCCAGCATACGGACCTGAACTGCAAAGCTTCGACTATCCTTATCCGGTCGCGCGGTTCTCCATTTCGTCGCAACGGCAGGTCGTCCAGATGGCCTATATGGATGTGCATCCCGCGCATCCCAATGGCCGCACGGCCGTGCTTCTGCATGGCAAGAACTTCTGCGCGGCGACGTGGAAAAAGACCATCGATACCTTGAGCGAAGCCGGGTATCGCGTGGTGGCGCCGGACCAGATCGGCTTTTGCAAGTCCACCAAACCGGCGCGTTATCAGTACAGCTTCCAGCAGCTCGCGCGCAATACGCATGCGCTGCTTGCGGCGCTTGGCGTCACGCATCCCACGTTGATCGCGCATTCGACGGGCGGCATGATCGCGGTGCGTTATGCGCTGATGTACCCGCGCGAGACCGAGCAACTCGTGCTCGTGAATCCCATTGGTCTGGAAGACTGGAAGGCGAAGGGCGTGCCGTCCATTTCCATCGACGACTGGTATGCGCGCGAGCTCAAGACCACCGCCGACGGCATCCGCAGCTACGAGACCAGCACGTATTACGCGGGGCATTGGAGCGCGGACTACGAACCGTGGGTGCAGATGCTTGCGGGAATGTATCGCGGACCGGGGAAAGATGCGGTCGCGTGGAACTCGGCGTTGCTGTACGACATGATCTATACGCAGCCTGTCGTCTATGAGTTCGATCAGTTACGAACCCCGACGCTGCTGATGATCGGCGATAAGGACACGACGGCCATCGGCAAGGATCTGGCGCCGCCGGAGATTCGCCCGACGCTGGGCCGATATCCTGAGCTGGCGAAGCTTGCACAGCAGCGGATCGAGGGCGCGAAGCTCGTCGAGTTTGCCGAGCTCGGTCATGCGCCGCAGATGCAGGACCCGGTGGCGTTTCACAAGGCGTTGTTGGAGGGCATGGCGGCGTTGAAGGCGAAGGCGGATTGAGTCAGGCCATCCACTCCACGTCAATCCACGCACGATCTCCGCTCGATTGCTGGCAACTGCACCAGCAACGTAATGGCGCGCGCGATCATCAAGATGGCGAGCGCGAGCCACAATCCGTGGTTGCCGAACCAGCCGTTCAGCAACCACGCGGCAAATAGAAAGATGCCAAGCGATACAGCCGTCGACACCATCAACTCCCGCGTGCGCGTCGCGCCGATAAACACGCCATCGAGCTGAAAGCTGATGACCGATGCAAGCGGCATCACCACGGCCCAAGGCAAGAAGCGCAGCGCGGCGGCACGCACGTCCCGCTGATCCGTGAGCTGGTCGATGATCCACTCGCCCGCGAGCCAATAAACGAGCGAAAAGCCCGCCGCGCCGATCACCGACCACAGCATCGTCACCTTCACGGCCTGGCGAAACGCGTGGCGGTCGCGCGCGCCCGTGGCCGCGCCGACCAGCGCTTCGGCGGCGTGCGCGAAGCCATCGAGTCCGAAGGCCATGAAGGTCTGGAAGTTGAGCAGGACGGCGTTCGCCGCGAGGATCGCATCGCCTTGACGCGCGCCCATGTGGGCGAACCATCCATACGATCCGAGCAGGCACAGTGTGCGAATGAAGATGTCGCGATTGAGCGCGACGAGGCGCTTCATCGCGCGCGCGTCCAGCAGCGTGCGCAGCGCGAGCGCCGGAAGTCCATGTGGACGCAAACGCCAGAGAATCGCAAGACCGAGCGCGAAGCCGCAAAAATCCGCAGCCGCCGTGGCCGCGCCGATGCCCGAAATACCCCAGCCGAAGCGATACACGAATAGCAGGACCGCCACGATATTCACCACGTTGATGAACACTTGCGTGACGAGCGCGAGCCGCACGCGCTGGCAGCCGAGCAACATCCCGAGCACGACGTAGTTGCCAAGCGCGAAGGGCGCGGCCCAGATGCGCGCATGGCAGTACGCGCTGGCCGTGCTCTGGACGGCCGCGCTACCGCCGAGCGCGGCGAGCGCATAACGGATGATCGGCACCTGTAACGCCAGTACCGCCATGCCGATGAAGAGCGCGAGCAGCATCGCCCGCAATACGCTTGCGCGCAGGGCAAGCGCATCGTTCGCACCGAACGCCTGCGCGACGAGGCCCGTCGTGCCCATGCGCAAAAAGCCGAAGCTCCAGAACACGAAGCTGAAAACGAGCCCGCCGAGCGCGACGCCGCCAATATATTGCGGTCCGTCGAGATGACCGGCGACGGCGGTATCGACCGCGCCTAGAATCGGCTGCGTAAGATTTGCGAGGACGATGGGAAACGCGAGCGTCAGCACGCGCTTGTGCCAGTGCACCGGCACGGCGGCCGGATGCTCGATAGTGTCGGGAGCGTTCAATTGCAGGGCGAGGTGAGCAAGAGGCGTCATTGTGCCGTGTCAGGGCGACGCTTGCTGCCGAAGCAGCCGATAATGCGCGTCGAACCCGCTGCCCGACTGTCCATGAAAACTCTTCTGCTTTATGTCGTGACGGCCATCGCGGAGATCGCCGGTTGCTACTTTCCGTATCGATGGCTGAAGCTCGATGGCTCGCCCTGGCTAATCGTGCCCGGCGCGCTTTCGCTTGCGTTGTTCGCGTGGCTCCTCACGCTGCACGATGCGGCTGCAGGGCGCGTCTATGCGGCGTATGGCGGCGTGTATATCGGTGTGGCGATCGCATGGCTGTGGGCCGTGGATCGCATCCGGCCGACGACGTGGGACGTGACGGGCGCGGTCATCGCGCTGGCGGGAATGGCGGTCATCGCGTTCCAGCCGCGCGTCTGATTCAGCGTGGCGCTCGGCGCGTCACGCTTCCAGCGCCAGCAACGCAAACGTGGCGAGCCAATGTTCGCCCATGTAGTCGCCCGCCACGTGCGCAATGCCCGCCGCCAGATGCTCGTCGGCGCTCGCGTCGAGCACGCCGATGCGCGCATCGCCCGCAGGCAGCGCCCGCGCGATGGTCCGCTGACACCACGCGCGGCTCAGGTTCAGGCCGTCGAGATGCGCGAGCTTGCCGTCGCTGCGATCGGTGACGGTGGCCGGCACGAAGAGCGTCGCGGGTTCGCGCACGGCAAGACGCGGCAAGAAGCGTTCGAGCCAGCCGGTGAACGATGCATCGGGCAACACGTGGCGCATCAGCACGGCTTCCATCAGCGACGGCGAGAGGAATTCGTCGCCGGCCGGTTCCCACGCCTGACAGGCTTCGTCATTGGCGAACCAGCGCGTGGCCGTATCGACGAGAAGGCGTTCGAAATCGCCATCACGAACCACACGCGCATAACCAAGCGCCAGCGTCAGCGCGAACGCCATGTTGAAATGCGTGCCGACTCGCAGCGGATACGTCGACTTCGGCAGGAATTCGACGAAGCGCGCGACGAAGGCATCCGCGAGCGGTTGCAGCGTACGGGCCCAGCGCGCGCCTTCCTCGGTGTGCATCGAGCGCAATTGGCCCGCGAGCGCGAGCAGCCACGCCCAGCCGTAGGGCCGTTCGAAACCGCGCGCCGCCGGGCGTTCGAGGTAGGCGACTTCGGCGGCGACGTTGGCATCGGTGAAATGTTCGTCGATGACCGAGCGAATGCGCGCGGCTTCGGGTAGCGCGGGAAAGCGGTCGACGAGACGCGCAAGCAGCCAATAGCCATGCACGCACGAATGCCAGTCGAAGCTGCCATAGAAGACGGGATGCAGCGCGCGCGGGCTTTGCACGTCCGCTGCGCTCGCCATGACGTGATCGAGCTTGTTGGGATACTCGCGCGTGAGATGACCCAGCGCGACTTGCGCGAATTTCGACGCCAACGCGTCGTTCAGCACGATAAGGCGCGGCATGTTCATACGAAACTCCAATGATGGACGAGCGAGACTTTATCGATAAATCCGCGGCGCCGTGTTCGATAAGGGAAATTCCCTAACCCGTGGCCACGCCGGGAAACATGCGAATGGCGTAAGCCGCGCGAAGGCTTTGGCGACAAGCCGCGTCGGCTGAAAGCATAAAGATGGATGCCGCCTTTGTCGCGCGCCGCATCGGGGAAATCACAATCATCTTTGCGCGCTTTTCCGCGAATCGTCGTATAAACTTGCGCCCGAACGCCGCAGAGCGATTCGCCCCGGCAATGTCGTGCCGGCCGATCAAACGCCGAGACCAGGAACAGACTACCCATGAACGACATTCCCGCCTACACCGCTGAAGATACCCGTCGCCGCGTATTCGCGATCGTCGGGGCATCGTCGGGCAATCTCGTCGAATGGTTCGACTTCTATATCTATTCGTTCCTTGCGCTGTATTTCTCGGCGGCCTTCTTCCCGAGCGGCAATCCGACCACGCAATTGTTGAATACCGCGGGCGTGTTCGCGGCGGGCTTTCTCATGCGCCCGATCGGCGGGTGGCTCTTCGGCCGTATCGCCGACAAACACGGCCGCCGCAACGCAATGATGATTTCCGTGCTGATGATGTGCGGCGGCTCGCTCGTCATCACTTTTCTGCCGACGTATTCGAGCATCGGCGCGTGGGCGCCGTTCTTTCTGCTGATCGCGCGGCTGTTCCAGGGCTTGTCAGTCGGCGGCGAGTACGGCACGAGCGCAACCTATATGAGCGAGGTGGCGCTGCGCGGCCGTCGCGGTTTCTTCGCATCGTTTCAATATGTGACGCTGATCGGCGGGCAGCTGGCCGCGCTGCTTGTGCTGGTCATCCTTCAGATGTTTCTCTCGACCGAAGAGCTCAAGGCGTGGGGCTGGCGCGTGCCGTTTTTCGTCGGCGCTTGCGCGGCGCTGATCTCGCTTTTTCTGCGTCGTTCGCTCGAAGAAACCACGACCGCCGAATCGCGGCAACGCAAGGAAGCCGGCACTTTGCGCGGCCTGATGCAGCACAAGGGCGCGTTCATGACCGTGGTCGGCTTCACGGCGGGCGGATCGCTGATCTTCTATACGTTCACCACGTACATGCAGAAATATCTGGTCAATACGGCGGGCATGCACGCCAAGACGGCCAGTAACGTGATGACGGGCGCATTGTTCGTCTACATGATCATGCAGCCGCTTTTCGGCGCGCTGTCGGACCGCATCGGGCGTCGTCAGTCGATGCTCTGGTTCGGCGCGCTCGCCACGCTCTGCACGGTGCCGCTGCTGCACGCGTTGCGCGACGTGACGAGCCCGTTCATGGCGTTCGTTCTGGTCGTGGCCGCGCTTGCCATTGTCAGCTTTTATACGTCGATCAGCGGTCTCATCAAGGCGGAGATGTTTCCGCCCGAAGTGCGCGCGCTGGGCGTCGGGCTGTCGTACGCCGTCGCTAATGCGGTGTTCGGCGGATCGGCGGAATATGTGGCGTTGTGGCTGAAGTCGGCGGGCAGCGAATCGGCGTTCTATTGGTATGTCACCGCCATGTGCGCCATCTCGCTTGTCGTGACCTGGCGCATGCTCGATCCGAGCAAGGTGGGCTATTTGCGCAACGAGCCTTAATATAGTGGCCGCGACGGGTTGGCAAGCGCTCTTTGCGTGGCCTGTCGCGTTCCAGTCGTAATCACCGGCGCCATTAGCGCGGACCCTTATGTCCGCCGGGCTTGCCGATCAAGGTAGTATGGTGTTTGATGCGGTATGAATCTGCAGGTGAAGCGCGCCCCACGGCGCACGGACGCAAGAAGCGCAAGCCGGAAGCGCTGGCGCGCGACTCGAACGCGCGCATTGTCGACATGCGCCTTTGGGTGCATCGGTCAGCCGGGAGCCCTTTCATGGAAGATTTCGATGAAACGCTATTCGTCGTCTGGCGAGCCAACCTGAATGTTCTGGTGGGTTCGCCGGGCGGCGCTGCGCGACTCGCGCGGATGATGAGCTTCTCGCCTTCGCTGATGAAGCTCATCGTCGCGGGTCAGCGCGACTTCAACGAGGAATTCGTGCGCGGTATCGAGCTCGTGACGGGCTTGCCGCCGCACTGGATGGACGAGCGCCGCAACCCCGCCGAAGTGCCTTCCGGCGTGCAACGCGCGCTCGACGAAGAAGCGCCCGTCGCGGTGTTCCGCGGCACGGCGCATCCCGCGCCCAAGCGTTCCGTGTTGCGCGGTCCCGATCCGCTGTTGTCGCAAACGGAAGCAACGCGCCGCGTGGCCGATCTCGCGCAGCAGCAGGCGGAAGCCAATCGTCGCGATCTTTTGTTTCGCAAAAATCGCGAACTGCTGTCGCAGGATTTGCGTCGGCTGGAACGCCAGCTAGGTTTGCTGCAAGTCGAGCCAATGCTGCCCAAGGCCGATGAACTCATCGCCTCCGACCGCATGAGCGAAGCGGCGAAGGCGGACCTTTCCGGCCGTCTCGAACAGATCGACAAGCATGTGAAGTTGCTGCATCAGCACGTCGACAAACTGGTGACGCTCCTTTCGACTCCGGATGAACCGGGTCCGAACGATCCCCTCTGAGTCTTACTTAGCCCGCTTGCGTTCCTCGTTGTCTTCCGGCTCGGCGTCCACGGCAATCGGATCGCTTGCCGGGAAGGTCTCATCCAGCGCTTCGTCGAGCAACTCCTCTTCGTGGGTGGGCGTCGCGGGTTCGTCGGGCCGTGCTTTCGTCATGATGCGCTCCGTGGGCAATTCTTCGACGCCTCAATATAGCAGCGTCGATATCCGCGCGCTCTCAGCGTGCGCGGCGATAATCCGCCGGCCGCACGCCCGTCCACTTTCTGAAGGCGCGCCGGAAAGCGCTCGGTTCCGCAAAGCCGAGCGCGTTCGCAATCTGAGCGATGGTTTCGTCGGTATCCGCAAGACGCGAGAGCGCCAGATCGCGGCGTAGCGCGTCCCTGATGGTTCGATACGTCAGCCCTTCCTGCGCGAGACGCCGACGCAAGGTGGCCTGCGCGATATTCAATTCCGCCGCCATGCGGTCCGCCTCGGGCCAGTCGGCCGGCGCGGTCTGCCGCAAGCGCTGCCGAATGCGCGCCGCGAGCGATTCCGAATTCCGATACTTGACGATGAAGTTCGCGGGCGCGTCGCGCAGAAAGCGCCTGATCGTGGCGGTTGTCTGCACGACGGGCAGCGCGGCGCATTCGGGCGATAAATCGACGAATGAACGCGGCGCGTCGAAACGAAGGGTGTCGCAGAACATCAGCCGGTATTCGTCGCTATCCGCTGGCTCCGCGCAACGAAAATCGGCCGCAAGCACCGGAATGCGTCGCCCGACGAGCCAGCACAACAATCCATAGACGAGGATGAAGCCGGTCGCGCAGGCAAACATGCTCTTGGGCTCGCGTTCGCCGTGGCCGTCGTTCAGCCAGAGGCGCACGCGCGTCGCGCCGATATCCGGCTCGAACGATAACTCGTCCAGCACGAGCCGCATGAATCCGGCGATGCGCCCGAGCGCCTGTGCGCCGTCGCGCGCGCTCAACGCGGCGTGCGACATCAGCACGAAGCTGCCGCGCCGCATCGGGTGCGCGTCCTGGCCGAGGAACTCGTCGTCGAGCGCGTCGGCGATGGCGTGCCACAGGCGGCCGTACCGCGCGGGCGTGACGCGCGCATGCGGCGTGTCGAGCAGCGCGGGCGCGATCTGCGCGGCGTCGAGCAGCATCGCGCGATCGACGCCGCGTGCTTGTGCGCAGCGCAAGGCTGCGTCGACGAGACTCGCGGCGATCGAATCCCGTTCGATGTCCTTCGTGGATGTTGGGGTTGTCACTAGGTGGCCAAAGCGCTCAGTTAGCGTGATCGTTTCAGGCATCGGCTAATGTCCGGCGATTGCCTAGACTCGTGCACACGCCACGCGCGCCGCGCATGATCGAGGCATGACTTGCAACGCGCCGCAGCGCCGTTTCCGAAAGACGCGGCGAGCAAGTTTATCCGATCGCTTCAGGCACCTTCTACGGGCTCCAACCATGATCGACAGTTTTCTTACCGAAGAGCAGCGCATGATTCGCGACGCCGCGCGTCAGTTCGCGACCGAAGTGCTTGCGCCGAACGCGGGTCAGTGGGACCGGGACGGCGCGTTGCCCGACGCCGTCGTGCGGCAACTCGGCAAACTGGGTTTGCTCGGCATGATCGTGCCTGCGGAACTCGGCGGCACGTTCAGCGACTACACCGCCTATGCGCTCGCGATGGAAGAAATCGCGGCGGGCTGCGCGTCCTGCGCCACGTTGATGAGTGTGCACAACTCGGTCGGCTGCGGCCCGATCCTCGCTTTCGGCACCGACGCGCAGAAGACCGAATGGCTGCCGAAGCTCGCGAGCGGCGAAGTGATCGGCGCGTTCTGCCTCACCGAACCGCAGGCGGGTTCGGAAGCGAACAATCTGCGCGTGCGCGCAACCGAGCGCGACGGCAAATGGGTGCTTTCGGGCAGCAAGCAGTTCGTGACCAACGGCAAGCGCGCGGGCGTGGCTATCGTCTTCGCCGTGACCGATCCCGAACTCGGCAAGCGCGGCATCTCGGCGTTCATCGTGCCGACCGGCACGCCTGGCTTCAATGTCGGGCCGCCAGAGCACAAGCTCGGCATTCGCGCATCGGATACCTGCGCCATCACCTTCGACGATTGCGCGATTCCCGCTGCGAACCTGCTCGGCAAGCGCGGCGAAGGACTCAAGATCGCGTTGTCGAATCTGGAAGGCGGGCGCATTGGCATTGCGGCGCAGGCGCTCGGCATCGCGCGCGCGGCCTTCGACGCGGCGCGCGCCTACGCCCACGATCGCAGCCAGTTCGGCAAGCCGATTCTCGAGCATCAGTCGGTCGCGAACATGCTCGCCGACATGCACACGCAACTGAACGCCGCGCGCCTGCTCGTGCTGCACGCGGCGCGCATGCGCACCGAGGGCATTGCGTGTTTGTCGGAGGCTTCGCAGGCGAAGCTGTACGCGTCCGAGATGGCGGAGCGCGTCTGTTCGCATGCCATCCAGATTCACGGCGGCTATGGCTATCTGCAAGACTATCCGGTGGAGCGGCATTATCGCGATGCACGCATCACGCAGATTTACGAAGGAACCAGCGAAGTGCAGCGCATGGTGATCGCGCGTCAGCTCTGAAACCGGCTTTCAAGCACGCGCCGCACGGGGCAATCAAAACAATCACGGAGACGAAATGAACCCGGCAGAGCCTTTCATCGAAGCACGCGACTTTTTGCTGCGACATCGCACCGATTACGACACCGCGTATCGCGAGTTTCAGTGGCCGGCGCTTAGTCGTTTCAACTGGGCGCTCGATTATTTCGATCCGATGGCGCGCGGCAACCATGCGGCTGCGTTGCATATCGTCAACGAAGGTGGCGGCGAGACGCGTCTTTCATTCGCGCAGATGAGCGAGCGTTCGGCGCGCGTCGCCAATCATTTGCGCGCGCTGAACGTCACGCGCGGCGAGCGTATCTTGTTGATGCTGCCGAACCGAGTCGAGTTGTGGGAGACCATGCTCGGCGCGATGAAGCTCGGCGCTATCGTGCTGCCCGCGACCACGCAACTCGCGCCTGCCGACTTGCGCGACCGCATCGCGCTTGGACGCGTGCAACACGTGATCGTCGATGCGGGCGAGACGCACAAGTTCGAAGGCATCGACGTGACGGGACTGCGTTTCGCCGTGGGCGAGCCGCGCGATGGCTGGCTTGCCTACGACGCGGCCTACGAAGCGTCGCCGGACTTTGCCGCAGATGGCGAAACGAACGCCAGCGATCCCTATTTGCTGTACTTCACTTCGGGCACAACGTCGAAGCCCAAGCTCGTCGCGCATACGCACGAGAGCTATCCGGTCGGGCATCTTTCGACGATGTACTGGATCGGCCTGCAACCCGGCGACGTGCACTGGAACATCAGCTCGCCGGGCTGGGCAAAGCACGCGTGGAGCTGCTTTTTCGCGCCGTGGAATGCACAGGCTTGCGTCTTCATCTACAACTTCAGCCGCTTCGATGCGGCGCGCACGCTCGATGCGCTCGTGCAATACGACATCACCACGTTATGCGCGCCGCCGACCGTGTGGCGCATGCTGGTGCAAGAGCCGCTGGCGTCCTACGCGGTGAAGCTGCGGGAGATCGTCGGGGCGGGCGAGCCGCTCAATCCCGAGGTCGTCGAGCGCGTGCACACGGCGTGGGGCGTGCCTATCCGCGATGGCTACGGCCAGACTGAAACCACCGCGCAGATCGCCAATACGCCGGGTCAGCGGGTTGCGCCGGGGTCGATGGGACGTCCGCTGCCCGGTTACCGCGTGGCGCTGCTCGATCCAGATGGCGCGCTCGCCGACGAAGGCGAGATCGCGCTGGTGCTGAATCCGCCGCCGCTCGGCCTGATGACCGGTTACGCCGATAACCCGACCGCCACCGAAAACGCGATGCGCGGCGGCTTCTATCGCACCTCGGACGTCGCCTCGCGCGGCGCGGATGGCTACTTCGTCTACGTCGGCCGCGCGGACGACGTGTTCAAATCTTCGGACTATCGGCTGAGTCCGTTCGAGCTGGAGAGCGTGTTGATCGAACACGAGGCGATCGCGGAAGCTGCTGTCGTGCCGAGTCCGGACCCGTTACGGCTCTCCGTGCCGAAGGCGTTCGTTACCCTGCGACACGGCTTCGCAGTCGGACCGGAACTGGCGCGAAGCGTGTTCGCGTTTTCGCGCGAGCGGCTCTCGCCATATAAACGCATTCGAAGAATCGAATTCGCCGAGTTGCCGAAAACCATCTCGGGCAAGATTCGGCGCGTCGATCTTCGTCGACAGGAAGCCGCTCGCACCAACACTGCCGTGCGCGGCGAGTTCGAATTCTGGGAAGAGGATTTTCCGGAGCTTCGCCAGCAAAAATGATTTCGCCGAACATTTCTCCTGACGTAATCGCAAGCAAATGTAAACAGCGCGAACCGTCAATTTGTCTGAAGGTCGAACCGAGCCTGTTCGATCATCGGACAAGTCAAATGGAGGAACGCAACATGGTGAAGCGCTCGTTGAGGTTTGCGCTACTGGCGGCTGGTTTGACGGGAGCGCTTGTCGCGCCGGTCGCATCCAACGCGCAAATCAACCTGCAGCAGTTCGGATTTGGCAGCGGCAAGTCGGATGTGTCGGGCAGCGCGGGCACGCAGTCGTCGGGATTGGGTTCGCTAGTGCAAAGCTATCTCGGCGCGAATCAACAAGTGTTGAGCGGACAATCGAATCTTGCTTCGGCCATGGGAATGTCCGGCGTCGCGAGTCAGGCGCAGTCGGCGGCGGGACTGCTGTCGAGCGCGTCGGGGAGCGGCGGTGTGCCGAGCAGCAGTGCGCTGTCGCAGCTTGGCGGTACGCAGCAAAGCGTGTCGCAATCGCTGATTCAGGCTTTTTCCAGTGGATCGACCACGCCGCCGACGGCCGCGAGCAAGCAAACTTTCACGGATGGGCTAGCTTCGCTGGGTCAGGGCGTCAAACAATACGCGGGGCTGCAATCGAATCTGAGTTCGGTCAAGAATTCGATGAACATGTCCTCGCTCATGCAGGCCGGCTCAAATCCTGGCACGGCGCAGGCGGCAACGTATATCGCGCAATCGGCGCCGGGGCAGTTGCAATCGCTGATGCAGACGCTTACGCAGGCTGTGCAGTACGCGAAGACCAATAATATTGCCGTGCCGTCCATCGCAACGTCGGCGTTGAGTCTGGTGCAGTAACTTCGGAAGTGCCCAAGAAAAAGCGGCGAGGCTTTCAGGCCTCGCCGCTTTATTTGCTTCCCGAATTGGCTCACCGGTGTATCCCGTGAGAGCTCACCCGTGTTTCCGAAGCGCGCTCGTCGCGCACCGAACGGCTCCGAGTACAACGAAATTCAGTTCATTGCCGCGCGCCGCAACGACAGGCGGGTAAGAACCGCCGGGAGAGTCTGCGCCTGTTGCGCCCTGGAAGGCATCAACGGCGGCAGATAAGAGATGTCGGTCACGTCGGCGAGGCGACTGCGCGGGTCCGCATCGAGCACTTCGATAGCCGCGGGTTCGACCAACTCGGCCTCGACCTTGGCGACGTCGTCGACCTTGATGCCGAGCGAGCGCCGAACATCCACGGCGCGCACACGTACATCGAAACCCGCCGCGTGGATGACGCGCTCACGCGTTTTCCAATACTGCAGCGCGCTGGGCGTCATTTTGTGCATCGACACGTATTCAAATACGATCTGATATCCGCGAACGTGCGGATAATTCATAAGTAACTGACCTGAGCGAATATAACGGTTATAGCCGTCTATTTTCCGCGTCAGCAAATCCTCATGCATTTTTTCATCGTGCCAGTCGCATTCATCGAATATCCCGACATACACGCGCTTGAGCAAGGAATTCACTCCGATGTAGTCGATGACGTCCACGTCGCGCAGAGACATGGTCATTCCCCTACGCCCTGAGAGGGCAAGTATCAAAGAAGTGCATTGTAGCGGAATATGTCTCTTTAATTCACAGCGAAACATTGTGTGTTTGCTTGCGTATTCTCAAATTAATCAGAGTCCTAAGCCATTGCTTAAGCGATTTCTTATTTTGGGATGATTCAAAATATAAAGCTGGATTTGTATCGCGTTAGATACGCTTTAGGTGTTTTCCTAATTTTGCGCCCAGTGCCGGTTCAGCAGATATAGGCGTAATGTTTTGCGCCGTCCGCTCATACGTCGCTTATGCCTCGCGCGGCCGTCGATCCGGTCAGCTCTTCCTTACTCATGGCGTCTACTTGCGGCAATGAAGGCTGTTCGTTGATCCACGCGTTCAATATTGCCGAGGTGACCGCGAGAATGACCGGGCCAATAAACAATCCGACAATTCCGAATGCGAACATGCCGCCAAGCACGCCGGAAAGAATCAGCAGCATCGACAAATTGATACCGCGGCGGATGAGTATGGGACGTAAAAAATTGTCGAGCATGGCAATCATGATCGACCAGATCAGCAACAGAATCGCGGCGACGTGCGACCCGTGCCAGAAAAGCCAGGCGACGCCCCCAAGCAGTGGCAAGAGCGGCCCGATTTGCGCGAGGCACAACATCAGCATGACGGCGGTGATGATGCCCGCGGCCGGCACGCCCGCGATCCACAAGCCGATTCCTCCGAGCGCCGATTGCGTCACGGCCGTCACGACAATGCCGAGCGCCACCGCGCGAATGGCGAGGCCGGCGAGCTTGATGGCTTCGGCGCCACGCTGCGCGGCAACCCGCGTTGCGAACCGCACGATGAAGCGGCCCGCTGCCTCGCCCTGCATGTATAGGATGCCGGAGATGATGATCGTGATCACCATGTGCATCACGAACACCCCGACGACGGCTGCGTGCGACAGCATCCAGCGCGCTGCGATCGTCACATACGGTTCGATGCGGGCGAGCAGGCCGCCGGGGCCGGCGTCGGAAAGCGTCTGCCATTCGGCCGAGACGCGCTGACCGGCGAGCGGCACGTCGTGTACCCAACTCGGCGGCGGGGGAAGTGCATACGTGGGCAGGCTCTTGATGGCCGACATGATCTCGACGCCGTGCAATGCGAGCGTGGAGATAGCCTGATACAACGGCAGCACGATGACGATCAGCAGCACGAGCAGCATGACAGTCGTCGCGGCCCAGCGGCGATTGCCGCAGCGGCGTTGCACCGCGACCATCAACGGCCAGGTGGCGACGACGATCGTCGTGGCCCAGATCAGCCCCGGCAGAAACGGCCGCAGGATATAAAGGCTGCCAACAGTCAGCGCAGTCAGAATGGCAATGACGAGCAGAATGCGCGCGATATCGACTGGCTGTCGCGGGTTCAAATTCGGCGGCCCGTTCGGAGTGGTGGACATGGTGCCTTGAATGAAGAGAAATCAGTGAGACGGGGCGTTTTAGCGCCGGCATCATAGCGGTAAGTTCGGCGGCATCCAATCCATACTACTAAAAATTGCCGATGGCGCACGGTATTCGGGCGCGCTGGCAATGTGCGGTGGCTTCGCATACGCTTAACGAAACGATCACTCGACGAGATGGCAATCATGCTCATGCAAGCACGTGAAGACGACGGCCGGCGGCGCAGGCGGCTGCGAGGCCTCTTCGTATATTCGCTGTGGCTTTTATGCTGTCTGGTCTTTTCGTTGCCTTCGGTAGTCAAGCTGCCGTAATTTCAGGCGAACGCGTCGATGCCATCGACCAGACGCCTGGCCAGACGCGCCTGACGGAACTGCTCGATCCACCATTGCAACGCGCGGCCTTCGTGATCGCCGCGCCATGCCACGTATAGAACGTTAGGCTCGCGCGGATCGCCGGTTTGCTTTGCGATCAGTTCGCCACGCGCCAGCAACGAAGCCACTCGATGCTTCGGCACCCAACCGCAGCCAAGTCCTTGCCGTTGAGCAAGAATCTTCGCGCGCATGCCCGGCACGGCGAGCGCCGCTTGTCCGCCGAGCACGCCGTAAGCGCGTCCCGCCGATCCATGCGATGAATCCGCGACCGCCACCGCGCGATGCGCCGCGATCTGCTCGCGCCCGAGCGGTTCTGCCGCCTTCGCCAGCGGATGGCGCGGCGCCACGGCGAACACCCATTCCATCACGCCGAGTTCGAACCAGCGCAGGCCGGGAATCGCGGGCGGTTCGTTCGTCGCCCCGACGATGAGGTCGGCGCGGCCATCGCGCAGTGCTTCCCACGTACCGCCCAGCACTTCATGCGTCATCCGCAGGGTTACGCCGGACGCGAGCGCGTCGAACGCCTGCACGACCGGCAGCAAGGTCTCGAACTCGAGTATCTCGTCGCAGACTATCCACAACCGGTCTTCCCAGCCGCTCGCGATCTGCTTCACGCGCTGCGTCAGACGCGACACGTCGATCATCAGACGCGCGGCTTCATCGGCGAGAAGATGGCCCGCTGGCGTCAGTTGCAGGCGGTAGCGACGGCGGTCGAACAGCAGCGCGTCGAAGCGCGTTTCCAGTTGCCGCGCGGCATGCGAGATCGTCGAGGGCGCGCGGCCTAGTCGCGCCGCCGCGCGGGAAAGACTGCCGGTCGAGCGGATTGCATCGAGCAGGGCGAGTTCTTCCTCGGATAACATGTTCGACTCCATCGAACGTTCATCGGCGCGATGGTACGGCAAGAGCAGCGGCGCGGTCCACCACGTGCTTGGAGATGACGCAAACAACGATCAGGGAGCATGCAGATGGGACTTCTCGTCGACGGGCAATGGCAGGACAAGTGGTACGACACGAAATCGACTGGCGGGCGCTTCGTGCGCAAGGACGCGGCGTTTCGCAACTGGGTCACGGCCGATGGCGCGCCCGGTCCGAGTGGCGAGGGCGGCTTCAAGGCGGAAGCGGGCCGTTATCACTTGTACGTGAGCCTGGCGTGTCCGTGGGCACATCGCACGCTTATCGTGCGCGCGCTCAAGGGGCTGCAAGAAATGATCGGCATCTCGGTCGTTCACTGGCTCATGCTCGAAAACGGCTGGACCTTCGCGGATGGTCCGGGCGTCGTGCCCGACGCCATCAACGGCGCGCGCTTTCTGCATCAGGTCTACACGGCGGCGGACGCGAGCTACACCGGCCGCGTGACCGTGCCGATTCTCTGGGACAAGGCGCGCGGCACGATAGTCAGCAACGAGTCGTCCGAGATTATTCGCATGCTGAATGCCGCGTTCGACGGCCAGGGCGCCAAAGCGGGCAATTACTATCCGCCCGAGTTGCGCGCGGAGATCGACACGCTCAACGCGCGCATCTACGACAGCGTGAACAACGGCGTCTACAAAGCGGGCTTCGCGACCACCCAGGCCGCGTACGAGGAAGCCGTGCAGCCGCTCTTCGATACCCTCGACTTCCTCGATGCGCGCCTTGCCTCGCACCGTTATCTCGCGGGCGAGCGCTTCACCGAAGCCGACATCCGACTGTTCACGACGCTCGTGCGCTTCGACGCCGTGTACGCCGGCCACTTCAAATGCAATCTGCGGCGCGTAGCGGATTATCCGAATCTCTCCAACTACACGCGCGAGATTTACCGGATGCCGGGAGTCGCGGACACGGTGAACTTCGAGCACATCAAGCGGCATTACTACGAGAGTCATCGCTCGATCAACCCGACCGGGATCGTGCCGGCCGGTCCCGTGCTTGACTTCGCCGCGCTGCACGACCGAGAGCGTCTGCCGAAAAGCGCGTAAGCCTGAGCTCAGTCGTACCGATAAACGCCGCGCTTCGTCTTGCGGCCGAGATAACCCGCGGACACGAGTTCGCGCAACAGCGGGCACGCTCGATATTTCGAATCGCCGAAATCCTTCAGAAACACGTCCATGACCGAGAGACAGACATCGAGGCCGATGAGATCGGCAAGCGCGAGCGGACCGATAGGATGGTTTGCGCCGAGCTTCATGCCCGCGTCGATTTCCTCGGCGCTCGCCACGCCTTCATAGAGCACGAAGAAGGCTTCGTTGATCATGGGCACGAGAATGCGGTTGACCACGAAGCCAGGCGAGTTCTTCACGCCGATGGGCGACTTGTCCAGCTTCTCGGTGAGCGCGCGCACGGCGTTCGCGGTGTCGTCGCTCGTCTGTACGCCGCGAATCACTTCGACGAGTTGCAGCAGCGGCACCGGATTGAAGAAGTGCATGCCGATGAACCGCTCGGGCCGCGCAAGCGTTGCGCCAAGCGCGGTGATCGAAATAGACGATGTGTTCGACGCGATGATCGCCTCGGGCCGCGCCGCTGCTTCGATCTGCTTCAGAATGCGGTGTTTGAGCTCGACGTTCTCCGTGGCCGCCTCGATGACGATATCCGCGTCCTTGAGCCGCCCGTAATCCGTGGATGTCTGGATGCGCGCAATCGCGGCATCGCGCACCGACGCTTGCAGCTTGTCTTTCGACACCAGCCGTTCCAGGCTGTTCGTCAGCGTGGCCACGCCCTTGGCGAGCGCGGCGTCCGTCACGTCGATCAGCACGATGTCGAATCCCGCCACGGCCGCGACCTGCGCGATGCCGTTGCCCATGGTTCCCGCTCCGACGATACCCACCGTCTGTATGCTCATGCGCGCTTCCTCCAATGGATGTTTGTGCGATGCACGATTCTAACCACGCCTTCAGCCGAACGCCGTCAAGTCGCGTGTTTTTAATCCATGCGCGCGGCAATAGGCAGCGTAGCGCTCCCAGCCGCTGCGCCAGTCTTCGGCGGCAAGTATTTGCCCGTTTTCGTTTACGAAGAGCAGCTCGCCCTGAATGATGTTGAGCGTGACGATCTGATCGCTGCCGTCCACCACTGGAACGGCTTCCGGCGTGTGACTGGAACCTGCGGTCTCGTACACGATGCTGCCTTTGTCCGCGATCCACGCATGTTCGCGATACTTCCAGCGCCCTTCGACCGTGTAGACGATTACCGTGCCCGTATGCCGATGCCGCGGCATTTGTCCGCGCGCCGGCGCCTTCAAAAGGGCGATGGTTTCGCCGCGAACCGGATCGAGCTTGAAGTATTTGACGAGCACGTGCTCGCTGTATGGCGTGAAGGGCACCCACGGCACGTCCGCGTCGTTGATGCAAGCGGTTTGAATCTGTTCGAACAGCATGTCGGCTCCCTTGATCAGACGCCCATTGTATGCAGCGCGGCACGCGCCGTGCATCGGCCAAACGGACGACCCCTGAAAGCCCCGTTCGATCCAGCCGGATCGCGCCTTATCTGCTATCGTCCGTGCCATGCCAACCATCATTACCATTTCAAACCTCTCCAAGACCTACGAGTCGGGGTTCAGCGCGCTCCGGGACGTGAATCTGGAAATCCGGCGCGGCGAGATTTTCGCGTTGCTCGGTCCGAACGGGGCGGGCAAGACCACGCTCATCAGCACGGTTTGCGGCATCGTGAATCCCAGCTCGGGCACGGTCACCGTGAACGGACACGACATCGTCACGGACTATCGCGCCGCGCGCGCGATGATCGGGCTCGTGCCGCAGGAACTCACCACCGACGCCTTCGAAACCGTGTGGGCGACCGTATCGTTCAGCCGGGGCTTGTTCGGCCGGCCGAAAAACCCGGCGCATGTCGAGAAGGTGCTGAAGTCGCTGTCGCTCTGGAGCAAAAAGGACAACAAGATCATGACGCTTTCGGGCGGCATGAAGCGGCGCGTCCTGATCGCCAAGGCGCTCGCGCACGAGCCGCAGATTCTCTTTCTGGACGAGCCGACGGCCGGCGTCGATGTCGAACTGCGCCGCGACATGTGGAACCTCGTGCGCGAACTGCAAGCGAACGGCGTGACCATCATCCTCACGACGCATTACATCGAGGAAGCGGAAGAGATGGCGGATCGCGTAGGCGTGATCAATCGCGGCGAGATCGTGCTGGTCGAAGAGAAGGCCGAACTCATGCGCAAGCTCGGGCAGAAGAAGCTCGCGCTGCAATTGGATCACGCGCTGGCTGCCGTGCCCGCGTCGCTCGCGCCCTACGGCCTGCAATTGTCCGCCGACGGCAACGAACTGACTTACACCTATGACGCCCATGACGAGCCGGGTCGAATCATCGCGCTATTGCGCCATGTCGATGAAGCCGGCGTGCGCTTCAAGGATCTGCAAACGACGCAGAGCTCGCTCGAAGACATCTTCGTGAGCCTCGTGCGCAACTAGTCGTATCGGACCGGGAGCATCGATTCCGGTCGACAGGGAGACCACATGAATCTTCACGCAGTACGCGCGATCTATCGCTTCGAAATGGCGCGCGCCGGACGCACGCTCATGCAGAGCATCGTGTCGCCCGTCATTTCCACTTCGCTCTATTTCGTGGTGTTCGGCGCGGCCATCGGCTCGCGCATTCCGCAAGTGGACGGCATCAGCTACGGTGCGTTCATCGTGCCGGGACTCGTCATGCTGTCGCTGCTCACGCAGAGCATCGCGAACGCTTCGTTCGGCATTTACTTTCCGAAGTTCACGGGCACCATCTACGAGCTCTTGTCCGCGCCCGTGTCGTATTTCGAGCTCGTTCTGAGTTACGTCGGCGCGGCGGCGACCAAGTCGATCATTCTCGGGTTGATCATTCTCGCGACTGCGCGGCTCTTCGTGCCGCTGCGGATCGACCATCCATTTTGGATGATCGTGTTTTTGCTGCTGACATCGCTGACATTCAGCCTGCTCGGATTCATTATTGGCATTTGGGCAGACGGTTTCGAGAAACTTCAGATCATTCCGCTCTTGATTGTCACGCCGCTCACGTTCCTCGGCGGCAGCTTTTATTCGATCAACATCCTGCCGCCTTTCTGGAAAACGGTCGCGCTTTTCAATCCGGTCGTGTATCTCATCAGCGGCTTTCGCTGGAGTTTTTACGGTCTCGCGGATGTTTCCGTAGGCGTAAGCCTTGCGATGACGTTAGTATTTCTGGGCGTGTTCATCGCTATCACGGCGTGGATCTTCAAGACCGGCTATCGCATCAAATCGTAGCGGTTGGCGCCGGCGGGCGTCGTCACCATCAAGAGGCGTTCATCGAATGAAAATCATGAAACGCACTAAACGCACTTTCTTCGGCGCGGTCACGGCCACTTTCACGGGCGGCTCCATTGCCTCGCGCGGCGCGGACACGGCGCTTGCCGACCCGTACGAGATGAACCTGAGCGATGCCGGATGGCGCCGCCGCCTTTCCACTGAACAATATCGCGTGCTTAGGCGCGGCGCGACCGAGCCGCCGAACGCCAGCCCGCTGATCAACGAGCGTCGCAACGGCTCGTTTTTTTGCGCGGGATGCGGATCGCCGCTCTTTGCCTCGTCGGCAAAGTTCGATAGCGGCACCGGATGGCCGAGTTTCTCCATGCCAATCGACGGCGCCGTCGCCACCCGCGCCGATGCAACGCCCGGCTCCCTTCGTCACGAAGTGCTTTGCCGGCGTTGCGGCGGCCATCTCGGGCATGTCTTCGACGACGGCCCGAATCCCACTGGTCTGCGTTACTGCCTGAACGGCGCTGCGCTGCTTTTTCGCCAGACCGAAAGCTGACCTGGCCAAAGCGCGTAGAACGGATACGGTCGCCGGCGCACGCGCCGAACGCTTTGGTTTCGCCTTGAAGCAAGGCGAGCCTTTCGCGCATCAAAACGATCGGTGACAAAATTTCGCACTCCGTCTCAATCATCTCGAAGGGTTGACAGGGCAGAATCGAAACAACATCCTCGTCAGGATGTATGCGAGAGAAAGCCTGGCTGGCCTCGCTGACATTGAGAGACTGAGCCATGAAAATCAAAATAATCGACTTCTGCACAGCGTTGCTGATCGGCTCGCTGACTGGCCTATTGAATGGCGGCAATGCGTTTGCTCAACGTCAACCAAGCGCAAAGGTTGCTGCGCTGTCCATCGAAGGCAAGATGCTCGTGCAGATCATCGGCGAGGTAAAAGCTGTCGATCCGGACGCGCATCGCGTCACCGTGGTCAATGCGCAAGGGCAGGAGACGCAGTTGAACGTCGGGCAGGAGATGCAGGATCTGAACAAGTTGCCTATTGGCACACGAGTGAATAGCACGGCCCTTCGCGCGGTTACGCTCACGCCCGTCAAAGCGCAGCCTTTGCAGGAAATGCTGCCGGGGCAAACGCAGTTCGTCGGGCAGGTTACGGGCGCCGACAGTGCAACCGGCGTCGTCATGCTGAAGGACGCCAACAGCTTGCCAATCGAGATACGTACAACCCATCCCGGCGACGCTGCCGCGCTCGCATTCGGCGCGACCGTGAAAGTGGTCTGGAAAAGCGTTCCGAAGCGTTGACTCCATGCAGGCCAAGCTCGGTTCAAGCTGCAGGCGCCGCGACCAGCCTCACGCGCGTGATTTCGGAAGGCGCGCCGAGGCGCTTGGGCGGTCCCCAATAGCCCGTTCCTCGACTCGTGTACACCCACAGTCCGTTAAATTTCACGAGACCCGACACGAACGGCTGCTGCAGCTTGACGAAGAAGTTCCACGGAAAGAACTGTCCGCCATGTGTATGCCCCGACAGTTGCAGCGTGAAACCCGCATCGGCGGCGGCGGTCGCGCTGCGTGGCTGATGGGCAAGGAGCACGCGCACGGTGGCATCGGCGGGAGCGCCTTCCATCGCTTTAGCCGGGTCGCTCCGGTGCGCGGGATCGAAGCTGCCCGCGCCGTAATCGGTGACACCGGCGATCACGGCTTGCGCGCCGTCGTGGTTCAGCACCACATGCTGATTGAGCAGCACATTCATGCCGAGCCGCCGGAATTCAACGATCCACTTGTCCGCGCCCGAGTAATACTCGTGATTACCCGTGACGAGGAACGCGCCGTGCCGCGCGCTCAATTCCGCGAGCGGGCGTGTATGAGCAGCGAGGTGCGGCACACTGCCATCGACCACGTCGCCCGTCACCGCGATCAGATCCGGCTGCAACGCATTGACGGCCGCGACGATTCGCTCGACATAGTGCCGCTTGATAGTCGGGCCGACGTGGATATCGCTAATCTGCACAATGGTGAAGCCTTCGAGCGCCGCCGGCAAATTGTCGATGGGCACGTCCACGCTCTTTACCGGCGCGCGCTTTCGCGCGTTGTAAAAGCCGGCGACGGACGAGAGCAACGCGAGCATGGGCACGGCCAGCGCACTCTCGGCAACGAAGCGGGGCGAGCCTATGGGCGTGCCGCGCAGCCAGTCGAACACATGCACGGACAGCAGCACGAGATCGCGCGCGAAGGTCAGCAGCAGGAGCGACGAGAAGAAGCCGAGCGCGGTCAGTCCGAACCAGGCGAGCCGATCCGCAAGCGGTTGCTTTTCGATCGATCGCGCAGACATGCCGAGCGGAATCAAAATTAGCGAGGCGACAAGCAGCGCGATGGCAAGCGCCTTGAGCGCCGGGCCGACGGGCGCATCGGGAATGAGCCGCACGCCAACGTAGATATGAAAGAGAACACCAATGCCAATGAAGCGGATAAAAAATGCCGAACGTCGCATAACGCCCCTAAAAGGTCAAAAATGCGGCGGGCAAGAATACGCGTGACGCGTCGGCGCGTCGAATATACGCGTCGTTGCCCTTAGCCGGTCCTGTCGTTCGATTCTACCGGTTCGGGGCCATATCCGCCGTGGGCGTGCGTCTGGGCGTAGTCGTCTGCATGATATCGTCGAGCGAATTTGTTTGGACTACCGATGTGCAACAAGGAGTGATCAAATGAAATCAGGCTTTCGCGCGCTTTCTCTCTTTCCAATGACGGCAATCGTCGTGGCGTCCGGCACCGCTTTCGCTCAGACCAACGACGCATTGACGAACCAGGCGCGGCAGGTCATCGGCGCGGCGCAGCCTATCCACGTTCAAGCCGTCATCACGGGCATAGACCCGTCGACGCGCACGCTCATCGTGCATGGTCCGCGTGGCGATTCGACAGTGCTCGTCAACAAGGAAGTGACGGGTTTCGATCAGCTTCATGTTGGCGACAAGGTCGATGTCCAGTACAAGAACGCTTTGCTTTCGAACGTGGAAAAGGTAACGGGCAAGGATCAGGGCCTGCGCAAGCGCGTGGACACGCAAACCTATTCGCCCGCTTCGGGCGCGAATGGCGCAAGCGGCTTCGATTCATCGCGTCAGGTCGAGATTCTCGCCACGGTCGTGAGGGTCGACAAGAAGCATCACACCGTCACGCTGCGCGGACCGTGGCGCACCGAGACCATGGACCTTCCGCCCGATGTCGCAGCCGACAACCTCAAGAAGGGCGACACCGTGCATGCGGTGTTCGTTTCCGCGGCCGCGGTGAAAGTGACGCCCGTCGCGGCATCGAAATGAGCGAAGGCCCCGGCGTTAAACACGCGCGGGGCCTTCGCTCGGTGCATCGGCTAAATCAGACCTGCAGGCACAGATACTTGATGACGACGTAATCGTCGATGCCATAGTGCGAGCCTTCACGGCCCAGTCCCGATTGCTTGACGCCGCCGAACGGCGCGACTTCGTTCGAGATCAGGCCGGTGTTGATTCCGACCATGCCGTATTCGAGCGCTTCCGCCACGCGCCACACGCGTGCAATGTCGCGGCTGTAGAAGTATGCGGCGAGTCCGAATTCGGTGTCGTTGGCCAGGCGAATGGCTTCGTCGTCGGAAGAGAATTTGAAAATCGGCGCGAGCGGGCCGAACGTCTCTTCTTTTGCCACTTGCATGGCCGGCGTGACGCCGGTAAGCACGGTCGGCTGGAAAAAACCGTGGCCGAGCGCATGCCGCTTGCCGCCGGCCGTCAGCGTCGCGCCTTTGGCCAGCGCATCCTCGATATGCGCTTCCACCTTCTTCACCGCCGCTTCGTTGATGAGCGGGCCAAGCAACACGCCGTCATCCGTGCCGCGTCCAACCTTCAGGTCGCCTACAGCCGTCGCCAGTTTCGCGGCGAACTCGTCGTAGACGCGCTCGTGCACATAGAAGCGATTCGTGCACACGCACGTCTGACCGCTATTGCGATACTTCGATGCAATCGCGCCTTGCACTGCCGCGTCGATATCGGCGTCTTCGAACACGAGGAAGGGCGCATTGCCACCGAGTTCCAGCGTGACTTTCTTGACCGTGGGCGCGCTTTGCGCCATCAGGAGACGGCCTACCGCCGTCGAGCCTGTGAACGAGAGCTTGCGCACGGTCGGGTTGCCCGTCATTTCGCCGCCGATGGCTTTCGGGTCGCCGGTCAGCACGCTCAACACGCCCTTCGGCACGCCCGCGCGCTCCGCGAGCACGGCCAGCGCGAACGCGGAGAAGGGCGTGGCTTCGGCCGGCTTCACGACGATAGGACAGCCCGCCGCCAGCGCCGGACCGACCTTGCGCGTGATCATTGCTGCCGGGAAGTTCCACGGCGTGATCGCCGCGCACACGCCGATTGGTTCCTTCGTCACGACAATGCGCTTGTCCGCGGCGGGCGTGGCGAGCGTGTCGCCCGCCACGCGCTTGCCTTCTTCGGCGAACCATTCGATGAACGACGCCGCGTAGACGATCTCGCCCTTCGCTTCGGCGAGCGGTTTGCCTTGTTCGGTCGTGAGGATGAGCGCAAGGTCGTCGGCGTTGGCGATCATCAGGTCGTACCAGCGGCGCATGATGACCGCGCGTTCCTTCGCGGTTTTCTTGCGCCATTCGGGCCACGCGGCGTTGGCGGCCGCGATGGCGCGGCGTGTTTCGCTCGCGCCCATTTGCGGAACGGCGCCGAGCGACTCGCCGTTTGACGGATCGAGCACGTCGAAGGTGGCGCCGTCATCGGCTTGCTGCCATTCACCAGCGATATACGACGCGTGACGAAGCAGTGCCGGGTCCTTGAGTTGGTCTTTGAGGCTCATTTGCTTGCGATTCCTTCTTGAGATTTCTGCATTCAGCATACGACGAAGGGGCGAACCGTGCTCAAGCCGCGGCGGCGATGGTTTCGCTCAACACTTCGTTGAGAATGCCGAGGGCTTCGTCGAATATAGGCTCCTGGATCGTGAGGGGAAACAGAAAGCGCACGACGTTGCCATACACGCCGCACACGAGCAGTAACAAACCGCGTTCCAGCGCGCGCGCCTGCACGCGCTTGGCAAAATCGGCATCGGGTTCGTGCGTGCCGGGCTTGCAGAACTCGGCGGCGATCATGGCGCCCGGACCGCGCACATCGGCGATCTGCGGCACGTCCCGACGAATCGCTTCGAGCTTGGCTTTCAGCTTGTCGCCGAGCGTGTTGGCGCGTTCGCAGAGGTGCTCTTCGTCGATGATATCGAGCACCGCGTGCGCCGCCGCCACCGCGAGCGGATTGCCCGCGTAAGTGCCGCCGAGACCGCCTGGCGCCGCGCTGTCCATGATGTCCGCGCGGCCCACGACGCCCGATAGCGGCATGCCGCCCGCAAGACTCTTCGCGATCGTCATGAGATCGGGAACCACGTCGTAATGCTCCATCGCGAAGAGTTTGCCGGTGCGCGCGAATCCCGTCTGCACTTCGTCGGCGATCAGCAGAATGCCGTGCTCGTCGCAGATCCGGCGCAGGCCGCGCACGAAGTCCGCGGGCGCCGGATTGAAGCCGCCTTCGCCTTGCACGGGTTCGAAGATGATCGCCGCGACGCGCTTGGCTTCGATATCCGCCTTGAACAGATGCTCGATGGCGCGCAGCGAGTCCGCCACCGATACGCCGTGCAGCGCGTTGGGAAACGGCGCGTGATAGACGTCGGCGGGGAACGGCCCGAAACCGATCTTGTACGGCGCGACCTTGCCGGTGAGCGCCATGCCCATCATCGTGCGGCCGTGAAAGCCGCCCGTGAAGGCGATCACGCCGGGCCGCCCGGTTGCCGCGCGCGCGATTTTCACGGCGTTTTCGACGGCCTCCGCGCCGGTCGTGAAGAACGCGGTCTTCTTCGGCGCTTGACCGGGCGCACGGGCGCTAATTTTTTCCGCGAGGGAAACGTAAGATTCATAAGGCACGATCTGATAGGCCGTATGTGTGAAGCAGTCGAGTTGCGCGCGCATGGCCTCGACGATCTTAGGATGCCGATGCCCCGTGTTGCACACCGCGATGCCCGCCGCGAAGTCGATGAAGCGGCGGCCTTCGACGTCCCAGAGTTCCGCGTTCTCGGCGCGCGCCGCGTAGAAGTCGCACATCACGCCGACGCCGCGCGGCGTGGCGGCATTCTTGCGGGCCTGAAGGTCCGCGTTGGTGGCCCGAGTGACGTTGGCGGGCGAGGTTTGAGGAAGTTTGGACACGGCGAAGTTCTCCTTGGGGCGCGGCGCGCGGTTGCATCAGTCGGATTCAGAGCCGACTATAGTTAAACTTGGCTCTCCTGGTCAGAGCCATTCCGATGCATCCAATGGAGCCAATTCCACTTGGTTCGCCGCGATCCTAGCGATCGAAATTGGCAAAAAATCGCGCGGAACTGGCACGCGACGCGCGACTGGAGGATCATGTGCGCCGTTCGTGTTTCCGTTTTCCGTTTCGATTCAGCCAAGGTTCCTGCAAATGACCCGACTCTTCACCGAACTCGCCGATCTTTCCGACGATGCGCCCGCGTTGCGCGAGATCCGTCACGACATCCACCGTCATCCCGAACTCTCGTTCGAGGAGACGCGCACCTCGGCGCTCGTCGCGCAGAAGCTCGAAGAGTGGGGCTGGGAAGTGAGCCGGGGCATCGCCGGAACGGGTGTCGTCGGCACGCTGACGGCGGGCGATGGCACGAAGCGCATCGGCCTGCGCGCCGACATGGACGCGCTGCCGATTCACGAGCAGACCGGCAAGCCGTACGCGAGCGAGTCGCCGGGCAAGATGCACGCGTGCGGCCACGACGGCCATACGACCATGCTGCTCGGTGCGGCACGGCATCTAGCGCGCACGCGGCGTTTCAATGGCACGGTGCATCTGTATTTTCAACCGGCGGAAGAGCACGGTTTGCCGAGCGGCGCGCAACGCATGATCGCGGAGGGGCTCTTCGAGCGCTTTCCTTGCGATGCCGTATTCGGCGTGCACAACCATCCTGGCGTCGCGCCCGGCACATTCCTGTTTCGCAAGGGGCCGTTCATGGCGGCGTGTGATCAGGTGTCGATCGAGATCGAAGGCGTGGGCGGGCATGCGGCGCGTCCGCATTTGAGCGTCGATCCGGTGGTGGTGACGGCGAGCATCGTGATGGCTTTGCAGACTATCGTCGCGCGCAATGTCGATCCCGCGCAACCGGCCGTCGTCACGGTCGGCTCGATGCACGCTGGCACGGTCAACAACGTGATTCCGAATCGCGCGACGCTCGAATTGTCGGTGCGCTCGTTCAGCAAGCCGGTGCGTGAGTTGCTCAAGCGCCGTATCTGCGAACTCGTGGATGCGCAGGCGGCGAGCTACGGCGCAAAGGCGACGATCAAGTATCTGGAAGGCTATCCGGTGGTCGTCAATTCGGATGCCGAAACGGAATTCGCGGCGCAGGTGGCGCGCGAGTTGGTGGGTGCCGAACACGTGGTCGACCACACGGATTTGCTGATGGGCAGCGAGGACTTCGCGTTCATGCTGCAGGCGCGGCCGGGGACGTTTTTGCGCATCGGCAACGGCGCGGGCGAGGACGGTTGCATGGTTCACAACCCGCACTACGATTTCAACGACAGGAATCTGCCGGTCGGGGCGGCTTATTGGGCGCGATTGGTGGAGCGGTTTTTGGAGCAATGAGCAGCCGACGATCCAGAACCGCACCACGATTTCGGTGACGAGAATCTGCTGGTCGGAACGGCTTATCGGGCGCGGTTCGTGGAGCAGTTTTAGAAGAGTAAGCGGCCGATAATTCAGCCTTGGAGCGATCGCCGTCACTATGCAAGCGACGGCGATTGCTTCAGCCATTCAAGAAGCAGCGCAACCCATACCTCGACAATCCGCGCCGATGCACTCCTCAAGCCGGCAAATGAAAACTGCCGATTGCCTCCCGCAACCCATCCACCTGATCCTTCAACGAATGCGCCGCAGCCGCTGCTTCTTCCACTAGTGCCGCGTTCTGCTGCGTGACCTGATCCATCTCGACGACTGCGCGATTCACCTGCTCGATGCCCGCGCTTTGCTCGCGCGATGCATTGCTTATTTCATCGAGAATCTCGTTCACACGACGCACCGACGACACGATCTCGCCCATCGTCGAACCGGCGTTCGTCACGAGCGACGCGCCTTCCTGCACCGTATGCGTCGACGTCTCGATCAGCGCCTTGATTTCCTTGGCCGCCGTCGCCGAACGTTGCGCGAGGCTGCGCACTTCCGCCGCCACGACCGCAAAGCCGCGTCCTTGTTCGCCCGCGCGCGCCGCTTCGACCGCCGCGTTCAACGCCAGGATATTGGTCTGGAACGCAATGCCATCGATCACGCCGATAATGTCGCCAATCTGTTGCGAGCTTGCCGTGATACGCGTCATCGTGTTGATGACTTCGTCCACCACGCCGCTGCCGCGCGTCGCGACATCGGCGGCCTGACCCGCAAGGCGCGCGGCCTGCGCGGCGCTCTCGGCGTTGTTCTTCACGTTGGCCGTCATCTGGTCCATGCTCGATGCGGTCTCGACCAGCGCGGCCGCTTGCTCCTCGGTACGCTGCGACAGATCGGTGTTGCCCGCCGCGATTTCCGACGCGCCCACGTTGATGTTTTCCGTGCCGTTACGCACACGCGACACCGTCTCGACAAGGCCGAGCTGCATCACCGAAAGCGCGTGCAGGAGGCTCGATGTATCGCCGGCACGCACCGGCACGGCGGCCGTCAGATCGCCACGCGCAATGCGATGCGCCGCATCCACCGCGAGTTCCAATTCGCCGCCCAGATTGCGCTTGATGCTGCGCAGAACGACGAGCATCGCGGCCGTCGCGATGGCGCCGAGCAGCATCGTGATGGCGAGCCAGCGCAGTGCGCTTGCATAGAATGCGCTCTGCACGTCGTCCATATACATGCCGGTGACGACATACCAGTCCCACTGGCCGAAACGCTGCGCATACGAGAGCTTCGCCACAGGCTTGTCGCTGTCTGGCTTCGACCACAGATAGCTGATGAAACCGCCGTCCGGCTGATCGCCCGCCTTGACGATATCGACGAACAAGTGATTGCCCGCCGGGTCGGTGTATCCCGAAAGATCCTGCCCGTTCATGGCGGGCTTGATAGGGTGCATGACCATTTTCGGCTTCGAATCGTTGATGGAAAGATAGCCATCCTTGCCGTAGCGGATCGCGCCGATGACATCCAGCGCGCGCTTTTTGGCTTCTTCTTCGGTGAGGGTCTTGTTGGCGGCGAGCGCCGCGAAGTGCGTGACGACGGCATGTGCCTCGCCGACCAGCGTCTTCAACTGTTCCTTGCGATCCTCGATCATCGACGTGCGGTTCTGCCACGCTCCGATAATGCCGATCGCAATCAAACCTATCCACAGCACGGCGATCATCGAGCCGAGCTTTTTGTTCAACGTCATTCCATTCATTTGTGCGCCCCGCAGTCTTTTTACGTTGTCCTAGACGGTGCGGCGACGCGCGCGCCGCCGCATGCCCCTCTTACGGCATACGGCGCGGCAAATGTAGGGTGGGGGTTTCCCGGTGTCAGAAACGCCGGATCGGGTCCTTGTCCGGTGGTGCATCGGGATGCTGCGGCTCGTCCGGGCGATGCCCCGGCGACGGCGGCGTGAGCGGATCGGCTTCCGGATCGCGGTTCGGATCGGCGATCGGATCGGGAACGGGACTGGTTTGCAGATCGAATTTCATGGGAATTCCCGAATGGCGTCAGGCCGCGTCGTGTTCGACCGGCATGTGCAGTGTGAAGGGCGTGCCGGGGTGCGCGCGCCGCGTATCCGACAGTTCGGCGCGTGCCCGTTCGATGATGGCCTCGCTGTCCGTGCCGCGCGGATGCTCGTCGAGCACGATATGCGGCGTGCCGAGCGCACGTGCGGCGGCGGCGGGCGAAGGCGCGATGGCATCGTCGGAAAGGAGCAGGCGGGCGTCGGCGATCAGGCGCGGCAACGTGCGCGGCGCCACGGCGCCGGCCAGAAAAAGCGCGGCGGTTTGCATCGCGCCCAGGACGCCGGCCGTGCGCTCCGGATCGGGCGCGTCGCCGATGATCGCGATCTGCCAGCCGTCGGCGTTCAACTGATCGGCAACGTCGGCGTATTGCTGCGCGGACCACGCGGGCGTCGCCTTGTGGCTGCCTGGATGAATCAGCACCAGACGCTCGCGCTCAATGCCATGAAACGCCACGAGTTCGTCATATTGGGCGTCGGACAACGGCGAAGCGGCAGGCGAGTCCGCAATCAGCGAAGG
Source organism: Caballeronia sp. GACF4 (assembly GCF_023631025.1). Taxonomy (NCBI): domain Bacteria; kingdom Pseudomonadati; phylum Pseudomonadota; class Betaproteobacteria; order Burkholderiales; family Burkholderiaceae; genus Caballeronia; species Caballeronia sp. GACF4. Next base: position 808,099 of record NZ_JALQDW010000018.1, on the reverse strand, counting down.
CGCCAGGTCGTCGATCAGGGGAGAAAACGGGTTGGCTCGCATCTGCGCTCCTGCAAGGCCGTGGCCTCGATGGAAAAATCGTGAAGTCGGCCAAGCGTGAGCACGGGACATGCCCGGCCGCGCCTCACGCCGGGATTTACGTCGCGCGCACGCGCACCGGAACTGCCTTCGCCGCAGGCACCTTGCTGCGTTTTGCGTGGTGCGCAAGCGGAATCAGCGGATTGCATTCCGGGTAATAGCCCATCGCGCAGCCGGCCGGAATATCGAATGCATGGGCCCGCAATCCGTCGATACTGCGCGTCACGTCATCGCTGGATACCGTCGTCACGGTGATCGTCTGATCTTCCGCGATGTTCAGCCGCGCCATGTCGTCACGGTTCATCAACAGCACGTCTCGGGTATTGAAGACGCCGCGAAAGCGATCGTCAAGCCCGTACACGGTCGTATTGAACTGGCTGTCGCCGCGCGTGGTCATGAGCCGCAAGGTGCGCTCGCCTTCGAAAGACATGTCCGGATCTTCGCCCATGCCCTCTGGCGTGATGAAATTCGCCTTGCCGTTCTTCGTCTTCCACTCGCGTTTGGCCGCCGGAATCGGCCGATGAAAGCCGCCCGGCTGCGACATGCGCGCGTTGAATTCCTTGAACTGATCGGGATAAGTCTTCTCGATTGCCTCGCGCACCAGCGAATAATCGGCCGTCCAGGCGTCCCAGTCGACCTTGCCGCGACGTCCTTGCAGCGTGGCCTTGGCCAGTCCCGCGACGATCGCGGGCTCCGACAGCAACGTCTTGCTCGCGGGTTCCGCGAAGCCCTTCGACGCATGGACGCACGCGGTGCTGTCCTCGACCGTGACGATCTGCGGGCCGCTCGCCTGCTGATCCACCTCGATACGCCCAATGCAAGGCAGCAGATATGCCGCACGCCCGTGCAGCAGATGGCTGCGGTTCAGGTGCGTGGCAATTTGCACCGTCAGCGGCACGTTTTGCCACGCCGGTTCCAGCACGTGATGATCGGGCGTCGCGCGCGCGAAATTGCCGCCAAGGCTGATGAATGCATCGAGTTCGCCGTCGCGCAGCGCCGCGCAGGCATCGACGGTGGACATGCCTTCGTCGCGCGGCGGCTCGAACGCGTACATTTCCGCGAGCTTGTCGAGCGGCACGAGCGCCGGCTTCTCCGTGATCCCGACCGTGCGCTGACCCTGCACGTTGGAATGGCCTCGAATCGGGCAGATACCCGCGCCCGGCTTGCCGATGTTCCCGCCGAGTAGCATCAGATTCGTCAGCATCTGCACGGCGAGCACGCCTTCGCGATGCTGCGTGATGCCCATGCCGTAGAGAATCATCACGGCTTTGGCCCGCGCATATTCGGCGGCGGCTGCTTCGAGCGCGGCGCGCGTCAGGCCCGATTGCGTTTCGATGTCGCTCCAGTCGGCGGCGCGCATCGCGGCGGCGAAGGTATCGAAGCCGTGCGTGTGTTCGGCGATAAAGGCGGCGTCCAGCACGCGCGGCGTCTGGTTTTCTTGCGCCAGGTCGTCCGCTTCGATCAGCGCCTTGCACAAGCCCGTGACCGCGGCAATGTCGCCGCCAATCTTCAGTTGCAGATATTGCGTGCTGATGGCGGTCTGGATCGGCGACAGCATTTCCACTGGCGACTGCGGATTCGCGAAGCTCACGAGCCCGCGTTCCTTGATCGGGTTGAAGGTGATGATGCGCGCGCCGCGCTTTCTCGCTTCCTGCAAGGGATGCAGCATGCGCGGCGCATTCGTGCCGGTGTTGTGCCCGAAGAAGAAAAAGCAGTCGGTGTGCTCGAAGTCGTCGAGCGTCACGGTGCCGACCGGCGCGCCGATGGTCTCCGGCAGCGCCACCGACGTACTCTCGTGGCACATGTTCGAGCTGTCCGGCAGATTGTTCGTGCCGTAAAGGCGCGCGAACAACTGGAACATGTACGACGTTTCGAGCGATGCGCGCCCCGACGTGTAGAAGACGCTGCGCTTCGGCCTGGCGTCGCGCAGCATCGCGCCGATTTCGTCGAAAGCCTGTTGCCACGGAACTGGCACGTAACGGTCGGTGGCGGCGTCGTAACGCATTGGCTCGGTCAGGCGGCCTTGCGATTCGAGCTCGAAATCGGTCCACGCCGTCAATCCCGCGAGCGTGTGATGCGCGAAAAAATCCTGATCGATCCGCTTCTTCGTCAATTCCCACGCGGTTGCCCGCGCGCCGTTCTCGCAAAATTCGAAGAGATGCGGATCGGCCGGCTTCGCCCACGAACAGCTCACGCACGCAAAGCCGTCCGGCTTGTTCTGATGCAGAAGAATGCGCGCGCCGTTGAGCGCGACGTGTTCGTTGACGAGTGCCGAGGTAACTGCCTTGACCGATCCCCAGCCGCCCGCCGGGTGATCGTACTTTTCGATATGCGGCAGTTTGCTCATGCTTGGCCTCTCCCGTGAATGGTCCGTTCGCTTCACATTCAGCAAGAAACAGGCACAGCGGCGCGCTTTCAATGAAAAGAAAGCCGCCGCCCTGCATGGGCAAGGCGGCGGCTTTTCGGTTCAGTTTTTGTCCTGGCACGGGTGCCGGGACTTATCTTCCGGTCAGGTTTCCAGATTACCGTCTTCTGCCGGTAGCGTCTTCGGAATGAAGGCTTCGGCGCGGCGGCGAATGTCGTCCACCTCGCCGGTCACGAAAGTGCGGTTGTCGGCGGCGAGCGCTTGCTGATACTGCGCGCCTTCCGGCACGCGATGCAAAAGCGCGCGCAATTCGCCCTGCGTGGTTTGTTCGACCGGCTCGAAGCTGTAAAGCCCGAGCATGAGTTCGGCGCGCTCGTGCAGCAGAAAGAGGCACGAGGCAAAAACGCCGACCGCGATCACTTCCTGCACGCCAAAGCGGAATTCCTGCTGCACCGACGAAAACGGCAGCCACGCGACGACCAACAAGCCCAGCAGCGCCAGCACGATGGTCGCGTTCAGGAACATGCCGGCGCGGGCAATGACGCGCTCGCGCTCGGTTTGCAACTGCCCGGCCGATTTCGGCACGAGCGCGGTGATGGATTGTTGTTGGCGGAGTGCTTCGAGGGGAAGAGCGGCCATGGATGTGTCTTCGGAACGATTCGTGAGTGAGCGCCAACAGGCAAAGAGCGGCGCGACACGGGTATAACGCATGGCTTACAGGAAGGTTGACGGCGCTTTCGTCTTGTTGCGTCCTGTTTCTTCTCGTTGCAATTGGGGTTTGTGATACGCGGCTTGCACCGATGCTAGCGCGTCCGATCCTTCACCGGCGTGCGGATGGTCGCGGTACCTTCGGCGATCTGCCGCGCGAACACGAGCGCCTCGACGATGGTGCCGAACACTTCGCCGCGAATCTTTTCGTCGGTCAGCCGCAGCAAATACGACGGATGATAGGTCGGCACCACGATGCGCCCCTTGTGCTCGATGGTCTTGCCGAGATACTCGGACAGCGCCGTGCGATGCCCCGTCAGCGCCTTGAGCGCGGTGGCGCCAAGCGCCACGACCACTTTCGGCGCGATCCGCGTCAGTTCCTCCTCCAGCCAGAACCGGCAGGCCTCGCGTTCGCGCTGTCCGGGCGCAACGTGCTGCCGCTCATCGCCATGCGGGTCGAATTTGAAGTGCTTCACCGCGTTGGTCAGATAAAGCGTTTCGCGCGCGAGTTGCGCCTCACCGATGGCCTCGTCCAGCAGCTTGCCCGCCGGACCGACGAACGGCTTGCCTTCGCGGTCTTCGTTATCGCCAGGCTGCTCGCCGACCAGCATGACGCGCGCGTTCGCCGGACCGATTCCGGGCACGGCCTGCGTCGCGTTGCGCCAGAGCGAACAGCGCTTGCACGCGTCGAGCGAGGGCGGCTCCTTCAGCGACGTGCCCTGAAGCGGCTCCAGATCCGTGTTGAGGGCCACTTCCATGTCCGCGGGAACGTTGCGCGGATGCCGGTCGCGCCGCGAATAAGGATCGGCGCGCGAGATCAGCGTGGGATCGGCGCGCTGGTTTTCCGGGCTCTTCCAGTAGCGCACCGGCATGTGCGATGCCACTTCGGCGGCATTTTCCACCGCCGACGTAAAGGTGCTTTCGTAATAAGCGAGCCACAGCGCTTCGATGGCGTCTCCGCTCACGGCCTCGCCGCTCATCGCGGTATCGCCGAAATCCATTGGCTTTTCTTCCGGGTCGCTCGTGCGGTCCACCCGCAGCAGCGCGCCGTCCCAAAAGGCCGCGCCGTGCGGCGTCGCGATCATCCACGTGGCGCTGCCCATGCGCGTGGCGAAGTGCATGGCGGCGTGCTCCAACAGGTCGTGCACGGGCTCGCACCAGCTGATGAATTCGGGCGGTCCGAGCGACGAATCGCGATGCCTGAAGCGCAGCACGCGACGCATCTCGTTTTCCTCGGCCTCCACGGCTTCGATCATGTGTTGCAGGCGCTGCCCGTCGGGATCGTCCGGCGATACGACCGCGCGATCGCCCTGGGTCCAGCGCCACAGCACCTTGTAGAGAAACATCCAGCGGGCCGGCGTGCGATAGCAGGCGGCCGTTGCCAGCATCGCGAGGAATTCGCGGGCGATCTTCACGGGCTTGGGCGCGCCGGGGTTCTCGGGGCCGGGCGGCGGTCCGTCGATGCTGCCGAACACGGTTGCCGAGGAATCCGATTCCAGCCATACGACGTCTTCCGGCCGCGCGCCTTCCATGAGGAGCGTGCGCGCGGCGGAGCGCCAGGCGGCGAAGGACGGATCGAAGACGACGCTTTTCATCGAAGAGAGGAAGCCGGAAGGAACGAAAAGTACTGTATATCCATACAGTGAATTCTATCGGCGCTTCGGCTTTTGGGGCAACTTTTTTGGGATGGTCGTGCCCTTAAGAGCGGTTGCGACCCTTGCCGCGTGCGCATGGGTACACCCATTGCTGTACCTCGAAACAATCGCGGCTTTGACTGCCGATGAACCACAAAATCAAAACGGAGTCGACATGCTTGCCATAGTCATCCCTGCTCATAACGAAGCCGCGCATATCGGCGCGTGCGTGACTGCCGCCCGGCGCGCGGCGGACCATCATCAATTGCTGGGAGAAGAAGTGCGCGTGATAGTCGTGCTCGACAGTTGCAGCGACGAGACGGGCGAAATCGCCTCCGCACTCGGCGCGCACGTCACGAGTATCGACGCGCGCAATGTCGGCATCGCGCGGGCGCATGGCGCGGAGCGGGCGCTTGCGCTCGGCGCGCGCTGGCTCGCCTTCACCGACGCCGACACGACCGTCGCCGACGACTGGCTCTCGCGCCAGCTCGACTGCTGCGCGGATGCGGTGTGCGGCGTGATCGGCGTGCATGACTGGTCGCCGCATCTTGGCGCGGTGCAGGAGCATTTCGGCCGTACTTATACGGATGCGGACGGGCATCGCCATATCCACGGCGCGAATCTCGGCGTCTCAGCACGGGCTTATTTGCAGGCAGGCGGTTTTCCGCCGCTCGAATCCAGCGAGGATGTCGCGCTCGTCGAAGCGTTGATCGAAACGGGCGCGCACATCGAGTGGAGCGCGGCGCCGCGCGTGGTGACGAGCGCGCGTACCGATTTCAAGGCGAAGAAGGGCTTCGGCGCGACGCTGGTGGAAGTGAGCCGGCGTTATCTGAGCGCGAACGTCAATGCCAACGCGGACGTGGCAGGCCCGGCGGATGTGACGGCGATTGCCGCGTAGGCGTTATTGCGAGGTCGACGGCGCGGGGCAAGCGCCGTCGTTCGGATGCGGTGTATTGGAGAGCATGACGGCGATTGCCGCAGAAATATCGACGACGGTCGAATCATGTCCATGCCCGCGCTCGTTGTGCATGATTCCACGCAACAAAGCGACTGCTTCAACCGTCCGACAAATCGCCAGGCAAGTCCACGTCACGCAGCACGTTCCGGTCATTCACTTCGATGACCGTCGGCTTTTCCATGGCGAAGATGCCGCGCGCGCCTGCGTCGCCATCGAGCGTGGCGAGCGCCGCGCCGTACTCGATGCCAAACCCCACCGGATGTCCCCGCGTGCCGCGATAAAACGGCGCGACGAGCCGCGCGCCTGCGTCGAGCGGACGCGCGACGGCTTCGATGGTCGCGGGCTCGATCCACGGCATGTCGCCGAGCGCGACAAGCCAGCCTTCCGCGTCGGCGGTGGCGCGTACGGCCACGGCGAGCGTCGCGCCCATGCCGCGCTCGGCATCGATGCTGAAAATGACCTTGCAGCCGGCTTCGTTCAGCACTTCCGCCAGCTTTTCCGCGCCCGGCCGAACCACCGCGATCACACTCGAAGCAACCGAAAGCAGCCTGCGCGCCGACTGAAACACGACCGGCGTGCCGTTCGGCAAGGGCGCCAGCAGCTTGTTGTGAAGGCCGAAAGGATCGAAGCGGGTGCCGAGCCCTGCTGCCAGCAGGATGCCGGTCGCGCTTGACGAATAGGTCATCGGTGGCTCGCGTGGGGAAGAGGATCGATTGTGCAGCGCGTCGATAGTCGCCGCAAGCGTCAAAAAAATCCGCGCGGCGCAATGTGCATTCGTGCCATTGAGCGCCGCGCGGACCTTTTCTTCCGCACTACACCATCGTTGTTTTCGGCATGACTTTATCGAGCGTGATCGGCAAGTCGCGCACGCGCACGCCGGTCGCGTGATACACCGCGCTGCCGAGCGCGCCCGCCACGCCCGTGATGCCGATTTCCCCGATGCCGCGCGCGCCGTCCGGATTGATATGCGGATCGGGCTGACCGACAAAGGAAACATCCAGCAAGCCGATATCCGCGTTCACCGGCACGTGATACTCCGCGAGATTGGCGTTGGTGTAGCGGCCGTAGCGGCCGTCGAGTTCGCCCTTCTCGAAAAGCGCCGAGCCCACGCCCCAAACGATGCCACCCATCAACTGACTGTGCGCCGTCTTCTCGTTGAGCAAGGTGCCGACGTCATAGACCCCGACGACACGCGGCACGCGGATGATGCCCAGGTCCGCATCGACATGCACTTCCACGAATACCGCGCCGAACGAGTGAAACGAGTACTGCTTTTTCTCGTCGCCGGGGCGCACCGTGGCCGTCGCTTCGATAGCCTTGCCGCCGTTTCGCGCGATGATCGCCGCCGCGGGATCGCGCTTGTCCGGCGTCGAAACGCTCACGACCCAGCCATTGCTCACCGTGACGTCCTCGCGCGACAAACCGGCGACGGGCGATCCGCGATCCGCGAGCGCCATCGCGATCAACTGATCGCGCGCCTGCGCGGCCGCCGCACGCACCGCTGGCGACACGCTCGCCGCCGACTGCGAGCCGCCCGATACCGGCGCCTTCGGCAAGGATGAATCGCCAAGCGCGAAGCGCACGAAGTCGGGCGGAAAACCGAGCGCGTCGGCGGCGACTTGCGTCATCACGGTGTAGGTGCCGGTGCCGAGATCCTGCGTGCCGGAAGCGACCATCGCCGTGCCGTCGGGCAGAATGCGCGCGATCGCCGATGCCTCGCTGCGGTTCGCCGGATACGTCGCCGTCGCCATGCCCCAGCCGATCAGCGTGTTGCCGTCGCGCATCGAACGCGGCGCCGGGTTGCGGCGCGCCCAGCCGAACTTTTCCGCGCCGCGCTGATAGCACTCCATCAGCGACTTGCTGGACCACGGCTTTTTCTCTTGCGGCTCCATGTTCGCGTGGTTTTTCATGCGCAGCGCGAGCGGGTCCATGTGCAACTGATACGCGAGTTCGTCCATCGCGGTTTCGAGCGCGAACGAACCGCTCGTCTCGCCGGGCGCACGCATGAATGTCGGCGTGCCGATGTCGAGCTTCACGAGCTTGTGCGAGGTCGATTGATTCGGCACCGCGTACAACATGCGCGTGAGAATGGCCGAACTCTCGGTCCAGTCCTCGAAGGTCGAGGTGGTCGAGATGACGTCGTGCTTCATGCCGGTCATCGTGCCGTCGCCGTGCGCGCTCACCTGAATGCGTTGTTCGGTGAACGGCCGGTTGCCGACCATGCCGAACATCTGCGGACGTTCGAGCACGAGCTTCACGGGACGTCCGGTCTGTTTCGATGCCATTGCCGCCAGCACGACATGCGACCACACCGAGCCCTTGCACCCGAAGCCGCCGCCGACAAACGGGCAGATCACGCGCACGTTCGTTTCCGGAATGCCGAAAAATTTCGATACCGCGCCGCGCGCGCCGGAAACACCTTGCGTCGCATCGTAGAGCGTGAGATTGGGGCCGTCCCAGCGCGCGAGCGTCGCGTGCGGCTCCATCGGATTGTGATGCTCGTAGGGCGTCGTATAGACGGCGTCGAGGCGCGTCTGACCTTGGCGCAGACCGGCATCGACGTCGCCGCGGCTCGTGGTGATCGGGCGGCCCATCATCTTTTCGGGTTGATACGCCGTGCCGCGCGCACGCACGTATTCCGCGTTTGGCATGGCGCCCTCGTAGCGGACGATCACATGGCGCGCCGCGCCTTGCGCATGTTCCAGCGTGTCCGCGACGACCACCGCCACCGGCTCGTTGCTGTAGCGCACTTCGTCGGTTTGCAGGAGCGTAAGCTTGCGCACGGCGGGCGGTTGCGCGTCGGGCACGCCGCCGTTGGGCAGACGCATTGCGTTCTTGTGCGTCAGGACGAGCAGCACGCCGGGCATGGTGTCGGCACCGCTGGTATCGATAGAGGCGATGCGGCCCTTGGCGATCGTGCTCGTGATCAGCACCGCATGCGCGAGCTTGGCGTCGGTGTTGTCGGCCGAATAGCGCGCCTGGCCCGTGACCTTGAGCACGCCGTCGGTGCGATCGAATGGTTTGCCGATGATGCTCATGCCGTGCCTCCCGCTTGTTCCACTGCCCGAACGATCGCCCGCTGGGCGAGCGCCACCTTAAAGCCGTTCTCGCGCAGCGGCCTGGCATCGCGCACGGCAAGCGCGGCCGCGTTTTGCAGCGACGCGCGATCGAGTGGTTTGCCGATGAGCGCGCTTTCCGTCGCGTTCGCGCGCCACGGTTTGTGCGCGACGCCGCCCAACGCGATGCGCGCGGCCTTCACGGTGTTGCCGTCCATCTGCAAGGCGGCGGCAACGGAGACGAGCGCGAACGCATAGCTCGCGCGGTCGCGCACTTTCAGATACTTCGAATGTCCCGCGAAAAGCGGCGGCGGCAGATCGACCGCCGTGATGAGTTCGCCGGGCTTGAGCGTGGTATCGAGATCGGGCCGGTCACCCGGCAGCCGATGGAACTCCGCGAACGGAATGGTCCGCTCGCCTTGCGGGCCGGTCACGCGCACGACGGCGTCGAGTGCGGCGAGCGCGACGCTCATATCGGAGGGATTGGTCGCGACACATTGACTGCTCGCGCCGAGTATCGCGTGAATGCGGTTGTTGCCTTCGAGCGCGGCGCAACCGCTGCCGGGCGCGCGCTTGTTGCATTGAGGAAAGCCCGTGTCGTAAAAGTAATAGCAGCGCGTGCGCTGCATCAGGTTGCCGCCGACGGTCGCCATGTTGCGCAATTGCGCCGATGCGCCCGCAAGCAATGCCTGCGACAAGAGCGGATAGCGCTCGCGCACCCACGCGTGATTCGCGGCGTCGCTATTCCGCACCAGCGCGCCGATGCGCAGCCCGCCATCGGGCAAGGTCGTGACGCCGTTCAGGGCGTCGATGTGGGTGATATCGACGAGACGAGTGGGCCGCGCCACGCCGCCTTTCATGAGATCGAGCAGATTCGTGCCGCCGCCGATGAACATCGTGCCGGGCTGGCTGGCCGCCTGTAGCGCCGCACCGATGTCGGCGGCGCGCTGATAAGAGATCGCGTCCATGTGCTCTCCCTTAACCTTGCGACGAAGCGACGAACTTCACCGCCGCCACGATATTCGGATACGCGCCGCAGCGACAGATATTGCCGCTCATACGCTCGCGGATTTCATCGTCGGAGAGTTGCGCGGGTCGGAAGCGCACGTCGGCGGTGGCGGCGCTGGCATCGCCTGCACGGTATTCGTCGATGAGCGCGGTCGCCGAGCATAACTGCCCCGGCGTACAGTAGCCGCACTGAAACGCATCCTTTTCTATGAACGCGCGTTGCAATGGACTGAGCGCATCGCCGCCGGGAGCCAAGCCTTCGACGGTCGTGATGCTCTCGCCTTCGTGCATCACGGCAAGCGTCAAACACGAGTTGATGCGTCGCCCGCCCGCGATTACCGTGCACGCGCCGCACTGGCCACGGTCGCAGCCTTTTTTCGTGCCGGTGAGGTCGGCGTATTCGCGCAGGGCGTCGAGCAAGGTCGTGCGCGCTTCGACCTGAAGCTCGTACGGATGACCGTTGATGGTCAGCTTGACCGGCATCGTCGGCGCGGAGGTGACGGGTGGCGCGACGGCGGGCGTTGCAGCTTGCTGTTGCGCGCGCGCGGTCGACGCAAGCGGCGCGGCGGCTACGGCCGCGCTCGCTGCCGCCGATTGCAGGAAGCGCCGACGCGACGGCTTCTGGGCCGCGTCATCGGTATCGCGTGTATCGGGTGAAAGGGGTGAAGGCGTTTTGACTGGGGACATGGCGATTGAATGCTCCTCGCTCGTTTGGTTGGGCGCGCCACGCCGTGCAGGTCTCGATGAACCACGTCCCTGAGGTCTTGAGGATGGCGCGTGATACGCGAGTCGCCTTCGTTCGATCGCTGTAAGACGACCGAACGTTCGACCATTCGCGCAAGCCAAGAGTGACAGCAAGTCCAATGCCATCGCCGGCAGACGCTGGTGCGCCCGACTACTCGCTCGCCTGAACACGGACCATGCAAGTAAATACTGCATGGCTGCGTAAATAAGCTGCGAAGACGCGTCGGCAAAGATGACGCGAACATGGCTGTTTCGCCCGGCGAGCGCCATATGGCGCACTTTGTGACGCTTCGATCATCGAGCGCGCCTCAAAATATTCGCTCGACGTCAGCCGCCATTCGCCGTGGCTCGACATGTTTGAAACACCTATCCAACCCATGTCATCCGATACGAATCGCTATCACGAAGCGGCTGCGTTCTATTCGAACGGACGCTACGCCGAAGCGCTGGAGACGCTCGCGCCCTTGGTCCTCGACGCCGACGCGCTCAATCTCGCCGCTGTCTGCGCCTATCGACTCGAACGTCACGACGAAGCGGAGCTCTACTGGCTGCGCGCAATCGATGCGCGTCCCGACGACGCCGGGATGCGCAACAACCTGGCCAATCTGTTCAACGAGTTGCAGCGTTATCGTGAAGCGGAAACGCTTTATCGGAACGCGCTCGCACTTCTTCCGGACTATCCGGTCGCGCATTACAACCTTGCGAACGTGCTTGATCGGCAAGGGCGCGCGGATGAAGCCGAGGAGGGTTATCGTCGCGCGCTCGCGCTCAAACCCGATTTCGCCGAGGCTCATGCGAATCTTGCCGCGTTGCTCGCGCGCACGAACCGGTTGCCGGAGGCCGAGGCTGAGTATCGCCACGCGATCGATGCACAGCCTGCCTTTGCCGAAGCACGAAATAACCTTGGCAACGTGCTTCGGACCTTGGGTAAGCTCGGCGAGGCGCGCGCACAGTTCGAGCACGTGCTTGCCGCACGGCCCGACTGGGCGGACGCGCATCTGAACTTGGGCAACGTCTTGAAAGATGCCGGGCTCGTTGTCGATGCCGAGCATGCGTATCGGCGGGCTGTCGGCTTGCGGCCGGACTACGCGGCGGCGTACACCAATTTGGGCATCGTGCTTGGGGAACAAGGGCGGCTCGCCGAGGCGGAAGTCGCGTATCGCCATGTCGTCGACCTTGCGCCGCAAGACGCCGATGCGCATTTCAATCTCGCCGATGCGATCTACGACGTAAGCGCTCATGGCCGTTTCGACCGCCTGCACGAAGCGCAAGCCGCGTATGAAAAAGCCTTGGCGATACGGCCGGATTTCATCGCGGCGCATTTGCATCTGGGCAACGTGTATCGTGAGGACGAAACACGTCTCGCCGATGCGGAAGCGACCTTCCGGCACGTGCTGTCGATCGATCCGGAGTGCGTCGATGCGCAGATGAATCTGGCCACCTTGCTGCTCGGCACGGGCCGTTATGAACAAGGATGGCCGCTCTTCGAGGCTCGCTACGACGAGCGCTTCGCGCAGCGCGGCGCGCTTCCGCCAGCTTTGCCGGGTCCGCGCTGGCAGGGCGAAGCGTTGACGGGCAAGACACTCATCGTGATGGCCGAGCAAGGCTTCGGCGACACCATTCAGTTCAGCCGTTACCTTCCTGAACTCAAGGTGCGTGGGCTAGATCGTCTGACGGTGGTCTGCCCGCCGGCCTTGGTCGCGTTGATCGGCGCGATGGATTGCGCGGACGCATGCATCGCGCCGGCCGATCTGCACGCGCTACCGGCCCACGACTACAGTTGCTTCCTGATGAGCCTGCCTTTCCTCATGGGGACGACGCTCGCGACTATTCCATCGACCGTTCCTTATCTGCGAGCACCGCGCGAAAAGGTCGAGTTCTGGCGCGCCCGGTTGCCCGCGGGCACGTTGAAAGCAGGCATTGCCTGGACAGGCGAGCCGCGTCCGGGACTGCGCGACGCCTTTGCCGCTTTCAGCCGCCGCTGGCTCGCCGCGCGTCAATGCGAGCGCTTGCTGACCTTGCCCGGCGTGCACTTCGTCAGTCTTCAGAAGGGCGCGACGGCGCGCGCGGAATGTGCCGCGCTGCCCGACGCCTGGCGTTTGTCCGACCCGATGAACGAAGTCGCCGATTTCGCCGATACCGCCGCGCTCATCGAATCGCTGGATCTCGTCATCAGCGTGGATACATCCGTGGCGCATCTCGCGGGCGCGCTTGGCAAGCCGTTGTGGATACCGCTGTGCTCGAACGCTTGCTGGCGCTGGCTCGCCGGACGCGACGACTCCCCGTGGTATCCGACCGCGCGGCTTTTTAGACAGCAAGCGCCCGGAGATTGGGACGATGTGATCGAGCGCGTCGCCGATGCGCTGACCGTCTGGCAACGCGACACTCAGCTACGCGGATAACTGCCCGGTACGCCGCGCGCCGAACGCGCCGGCCCGTATGGATCGGGATTGCCGTAGCGCGGGATGGTGCCATCGGCGCGAGCGCGTGCAAGGTCCGCGCGGACTTCGGCGCGCGAAAGCGGCGTGTTGGCCGCCATCGTCATGGGCGTAGGCATCGGCATGGCTTGCGGTGCGGCGGCCGGGTCCATTGTCTGCGCCGATGCCGCAGCGCTCATGGCGAATGCTGCAAGGGCGGCCAAGCGGATCGCTGGTTTCATCGTCGTTCTCCTGAGCGGTGCGAAGCGGTGAGCGAATGCCTATCTATACGCGCTTCGGCGACAAACGGATGAATAGCGATGAATAAGCGCGACGGCAACTAACCGTCTTTCGTGCTAGCGCCTGCAAAGACGGGCTTTGCGTTGCAAGGGCGCAAAAGAAAAAGCCGGCAGCGCCGGCTTCCCATGCAAGCCATGCCGTTGGCAAGTGCTCACAGATCCGCCGGATACGGCGCCTTCAGCCACTTCGTCGAAAGCGTGTTGAGCGTGCCGTCTTTTTTCGCTTGAACGATCGCCGCATCGACTTCCTTCAAAAGTCGGGGCTCGTCCTTGTTCAATCCGACATGATCCGGCGAACTGAACAACTGAAACTTCTGCTCGGGCTGTACGGGCGGATTACGCGCGATGATCGTTGCGCCAACATCGTTGCCGACTACCAGCAATTGCGCTTGTCCGGCCAGAAACGCGGAGATCGCGCCGTTCGGGTCTTCGAAACGCTTGATATCGGCCGTGGGCGGTGCGACCTTGCTCACGCTCAAGTCTTCGAGCGTGCCGCGCGCCACCGCTACCGACTTGCCCGCGAGATCGGCGGTCGTCTTCACCGCCAGCGACTTCGGTCCGAACACCGCCAGATAGTACGGTGCATAAGGCCGCGAGAAATCGATCACCTTTTCGCGCTCGGGCGTCTGACCGACCGAGAGCAGCAAGTCGGCCTTGTGCGTGGCGAGATAAGCCATGCGGTTTTCGCCGGTGATCGCCACGAACTCGACTTTCGCCTTGAGCGCGCGCGCCAAGTATTCGCCCATCTCGATGTCGTAGCCTTGCGGCTTCATGTCCGGGCCGATAGAGCCGAACGGCGGATAGTCCATGAATACGCCGATGCGCACCACGCCGTTTTTCTGGATGGTGTCGAGCGTGTCCGCATGGGCGAACGAGACGGCGAGGGCGAACGAAGCGGCGAGCAGGCCGCGCAGAAACCGCGAGAGGCGAAGCGTCATGGTGGGGATCGAAAGGTGAGGGGATCGACGCACTCTAGGCACGCCAAAATCCCCTCACAATCGAAATCTGCGCATGCCAGCCATGTCGCGTGCGCATGGCTGGCTGGCAGCGCGACTTCCTCAGGCTTCGCTTTCCATGATCCGGTCGATCAGCCGCGCGTTCTCTCCCGCCGAACCGATGCCCGCGTGCCGCGCCATTGGCACGAAGAAATGCGTGGCAATAGGCAGCTTCGAGCGCGACAGCCAGTTGCTCAGATGAGTCGCGAGCCTGCGCGCCGGCGTCTTCAGTTCCTCGCGCAGCACGGCGGGCAGCTTGTCGAAGTGACGCATGTCGGTCTGATACGGCTCGGGCGCGACGCATAACGCGTTCGGGCGGCCATCGACATCGGCGGGCAGGCGTTCCAGCGCCTCGTGCAACAGCGCGACGCCGAGACCCTCGCCGCGCCACGGCTTGCGCACTTCCCACAGGCTGATATAGATCACGCGATGCGCATTGAACACTTCGCACAGCCGTTCGGGACCGAGCGCCTCGGTGGCCGCGAGCGCGAGCGACAGCATTTCGCCGGAATAGGTGTCGAGCGTATAGACGAGATCGGCGCTGCTGTGAAGCGGCGGCACCTTGACGAGTTGAAGCTTGACCGCGGCCGCGACGATATCGCTGCCCGCCTCGTGGAACACGGCAAAGGCGGTGCCAAGCCGTTCGTCGTCGACTTGCGGATACTCGTGGCGATACGTCATCGTGAAGAGAAACGGCCCGATCTTCTCGCGATACGCGAGCGGCCGGTCGACGTCGTAATCGGCGGCGCCTTCGAGGCCGTAGGGATCGTAATCGCGCTTTTCACGCTGTTCCGCCGAGGCGAGCACGGCGAGCGGTCGGCGCGATTCCGGCACGAGATCTTCTGGCAAGCCTTCCCAGTTGAGCCGCAAAAATTCGCGGCTGCCGCGATAGTGCGTCTCGAAGAGAGAGAGAATCTGTTCGCTCGCCACCGGGTCGAGAATGCGTTGCGCGCATTCCACCGCGCGGTCGAGGAGTTGATCGGCCTCGGCGGGATCGGGCGCGAGGGCCGGTTCGTGCGCCTGCGGCATGGCCGGCAAGCCGCGCGCGATGCGGTCCCGATGCGCCAGTTCGAGCCATTCGTCGGCGGCGCGTTCGGCGATATGACCCGCCGCGATACGATAGCCTGTCAGCACGATCGACTGACCGGTCTGGCCGAGCGGGAAGACGTACTCGTCGGACATCGCTTCCTCGACCGTCACGTCGCGAAAGGTTTCGCGCAGGGCGGGCGCGTTGGCTGCCGAGTTGAAGCGATCGTGCGAGAGCACATGCGCGACGAGATCGGACGCGGCTGGGCCGGATTCGGATGCCACGCCGGGCAGTAGCTTAAGGAGTGACAAGGTGGGAGTCGTGCTCGATGTGCTCATGGGTGCCGCCCGTGCCTGATGGTTGCTGTGGGTTGCTGTCGGTCGCTGTCGATTGCCGCAGGTCGCAGGTCGCAGTCGCGAAGGGCTATCGTAACAAACACGGGGGCGGATCGGTGCCGGCGGTGCAGTGCGGCAAGACGGAACATTCAAGGAGTCGCTCGATGAATCAGCAAACTGAAGCAATCGATGAAACCGTGACGCACGAAGGCGGCTGCGCGTGCGGCGCATTCCGGTTCCGCGCGATGGGCCGGCCGTTGCGCGTCGGCATGTGCCATTGCATGACGTGCCGGCGCGTGCACGGCTCGGCGTTCGGCTCCTACGTCATCTATCACCGCGGCAACGTGGAGTTTTCCGGCCGCACATCGACGTGGCGCAGTTCCGACGAAGGCAGGCGTCATTTCTGTCCCGAATGCGGCTCCGTGGCGTACATGGAGTACGTGACGCGCGACGAAGTCGATGTGCCGCTCGGCGCGTTCGATCTGACCGGCGTTTTCGAGCCGGCCTACGAACTCTGGTGCGAGCATCGCGAGCCCTGGCTGCCTCAAGGCGTGCGCAAGGAGTACGCGCAAGAGCGAACGGCTTAGCCGTTGCCGCGACCCATTCTTGCGGGTCGGCGCGCGCGGCATCATCGTTGCCGACCGAGACAAAAAGCAGCCCGAAGGCAAATAACTAACTTCGATATCGAGACACGCTTTGTCCTGCCGGAACTGCATCCTTCAATCAACGGTCCGAGCAATTGCAATCGATTGCGGAAAATAAGACGATATGCGGCGCGCACGTTTTTCAGAGCGAAAGCATCGAAAGAAACGACATGCGCCGGATGCGCCAAGCAGCAGGATCGGGCCTAAAACGAATTGCCAACGAGGAGCATCGACACCATGGCAAAGCAACCGGTAAGCGGCAGCGGCAAGAGCAACCCCGAAGACGCAAAGTGCGTCGGCGCGTGCGATCCTGGCGAGCAGATAGAAGTCATCGTCATGCTGCGCCGCAAGGACGAAGCAGCGTTTGATCAGATGATGAAGCACATCGAAGCCGGCGACGCCCCGGCGCAGTCCGTGACCCGCGCGGACTTTGGAAAGCGCTTCGGCGCGTCGCAGGAAGACGTCGACAAGGTGAAGAAGTTCGCCGAGCAATACGGCCTCACGGTGGTGCGCGCCGAAGCGGAAACGCGCAGTGTCGTGCTCAAGGGCACCATCGAGCAGTTTCAGAAGGCGTTCGACGTGAAGCTCGAACGTTTCCAGCATCACAACATGGGCGAGTATCGCGGCCAGGCGGGACCCGTTCATGTTCCCGACGAAGTGCACGACGCCGTCACGGCCGTGCTCGGCCTCGACAGCAAGCCGCAAGCGCGTCCGCATTTCCGTTTCCGGCCGCCGTTCAAACCGGCGCGCGGCCTTACGGCATCGTCGTTTTCGCCGCTCGATCTCGCGCAACTCTATGACTTCCCAGAAGGCGACGGCGCGGGGCAATGCATCGCGATCATCGAACTCGGCGGCGGTTACAAGACTAGCGACCTGACGGCGTACTTCTCGAAGCTCGGCGTGAAACCGCCGAAAGTGGTGTCCGTCGGCGTGGACGACGCGAAGAATGCGCCCACGGGCAATCCGAATGGTCCGGACGGCGAAGTGACGCTCGACATCGAAATCGCCGGAGCGGTCGCGCCGGGCGCGCGCATCGCGGTGTATTTCGCGCCGAATAGCGACGCAGGCTTCGTCGATGCCGTCAATCGCGCCATTCACGACGACACCAACCAGCCGTCCGTGGTGTCCATCAGTTGGGGCGGACCGGAATCGAACTGGTCGGCGCAATCCATCGGCGCGTTCAACGACGTGCTGCAAAGCGCGGCGGCGCTCGGCGTCACGGTATGCGTGGCATCGGGCGACAGCGGTTCGACCGACGGCGTCGGCGACGGCGCGGATCACGTCGATTTCCCGGCATCTAGTCCCTACGTGCTCGGCTGCGGCGGCACGAGCGTCGCGGCATCCGCGCAGAAGATCACGAAGGAAGTCGTGTGGAACGACGGCGATCAGGGCGGATCGGGTGGCGGCGGTGTGAGCGGCGTGTTCGCGCTGCCTCCGTGGCAGAAAGGGCTGAGCATCGCGCATGCCGGCGGCAAGACGACGGCGCTCGCCAAGCGCGGCGTGCCGGATGTATCGGGCGACGCCTCGCCGCAAAGCGGCTACGAAGTGCTGATCGACGGCGAGCAGACGGTCGTCGGCGGCACGAGCGCGGTCGCGCCTTTGTGGGCCGCGCTGATCGCTCGCATCAACGCGATCAACGGTTCCCCCGCGGGCTTCATCAATCCGAAGCTGTACAAGGCGAAGGGCGCGTTCCACGACATCACGCAAGGCGATAACGGCAGTTTCGCGGCAGCGGCGGGATGGGATGCCTGCACGGGGCTTGGCAGCCCGGACGGCGCGAAGATCGCGGCGGCGCTCAAACCCGCGAAGAGCACGAGTTGAGATGGGCAGTGACAGTGAACAACAACCACGATGACGATTCTGGAGCGTTCAAGATGAACTCCGATCCACTGGCAGCAGCAGGCGCAGACAAACCCGAAGAACCGGCGCACGGCAACGCGCACGCAGCGGCGAAGAAAACGCCGAAGAGCAAGGATCAGCCGTACTTCGATCCCGTCGCCTACGGCAACGGTCCCGACGATTCCGTCGAGGCGACCGAAGCCGACGAAAACGCCGCGATCACGCACCATAGCGTGACCGTGGGCGGCGAGAAGATCGCTTACACGGCCACGGTCGGCCACCTCGTGACGGTGGACCCGAGCAGCAGCAAGCCGGATGCGAAGATGTTCTATGTCGCCTTCACGAAGGACGGCGCAAAGGAAGAACAACGGCCGCTCACGTTCTTTTATAACGGCGGGCCGGGCTCGTCCTCGGTGTTCGTGCTGCTCGGTTCGTTCGCGCCGCGCCGCATCAAGACCGCCATGCCGAGCTTCACGCCGCCCGCGCCCTACGAGATGGAAGACAACGCGGACAGTCTTATCGACAAGAGCGATCTGATTTTCATCAATCCCGTGGGAACGGGATATTCCGCCGCCATCGCGCCGAACAAGAACCGCGACTTCTGGGGTGTGGATCAGGATGCGGATTCGATCAAGCAGTTCATCAAGCGCTATCTGACGAAGAACAACCGCTGGAACTCGCCCAAGTTCTTGTTTGGCGAATCGTATGGCACGGCGCGCAGCTGCGTCCTGGCGTACCGGCTGCATGAAGATGGCGTCGATCTGAACGGCATCACCCTGCAATCGTCGATTCTCGATTATCGCCAGGCGGGCAACCCCGTCGGCGCGCTGCCTACCGCCGCGGCGGATGCGTGGTATCACAAGAAGCTCGGCGTGCATCCCACGCCGACCAACCTCTTGAACTTTGCCGAGGAAGTCGCGGAGTTTTCGCGCTCGGACTATCTCAACGCGTTGCGCAAGTTTCCGCAGACCGACGATGAAGTGGTCGAGAAGCTCTCCGAATACACGGGCATCGACAAGGTGACGCTGCTTGCGTGGAGTCTGGATATCGCGGCTTACGACAGCCGTGGCAATTCGCTCTTTCTGACGACGCTCCTGAAGTCGAAGGGCGAATCGCTCGGCTCGTACGACGGGCGCGTGACGGCTATTTCGACGGGCATCGCGGGCAAGATCGATCCGAACTCGGGCGGCAACGATCCGACCATGACAGCGGTGAGCGGCGTCTACACGACCATGTGGAACAGCTATCTCAACGAGCAGTTGAAATTCACGTCCACTTCGTCATTCACGGACCTTAACGACCAGGCTTTCCTCAACTGGGACTTCAAACATACGGACCCGACCGGCGAACAGAAGGGACTGGATTCGAAAGGCAACGTCGTGCTCTATACAGCGGGCGATCTGGCCGCCGTGATGGCGCTCAACGTGGATCTCAAAGTCTTGTCCGCGAACGGCCTATATGACTTCGTGACGCCGTTTTATCAGACCATCATCGACCTTCAGCAGATGCCGTTGATCAACAGCGTCGTCAGGCAGAATCTTTCCGCGGCGTTTTATCCATCGGGACATATGGTTTATCTCGACGGAGCATCGCGCACGCAACTGAAGGCGGATCTCGCGAAGATGTACAACGAGGCCACGTCGAACCATGCGGCCATGACGCGCATCATCTCCTTGCAGAAGGTAACGGCGGAGAAGGCATTGTCGCCAGCGAGTACCGGTGTCTGATGGTCACAAGCGGGCGAGGCTTCGGCTTCGCCCGTCGCGCCCCGCCGGGCGTCCCGCTGCAAGCGGAAACCCTATCTCCTTCGGGAACAAGGCTTGCGAATGGCCCGAAAGGCTAAAAGCAATCTTCCCCAAGGAGTCCCCTCAAATGGCAACAAAGAAGCAACCCACGAATAGCACCGCGCGTCCGCCTTCGCAGAGTCCGAACGCCGCGACCAACAAGAAGATCGAATCGCTCGAAGCCTTCCGCAGCGATGCAACGAATCAAGCCCTGACCACGAACCAGGGTGTAAAAGTCTCCGATAACCAGAACACGCTGCGCGTTGGAGCGCGCGGTCCGTCGCTGCTCGAAGACTTCATCATGCGTGAAAAAATCACGCACTTCGACCACGAGCGTATTCCGGAGCGCATTGTTCATGCGCGCGGTTCGGCGGCGCATGGCGTGTTCAAGGTCTACGAGTCGCAAGCCGAATTGACCAAGGCCGGTTTCCTGCAAGACCCGTCGAAAGAGACGCCGGTCTACGTGCGCTTCTCAACCGTGCAAGGCTCGCGCGGTTCCGCCGATACCGTGCGCGACGTGCGCGGCTTCGCGGTCAAGTTCTACACCGACGAAGGCAACTTCGATATGGTCGGCAACAACATGCCCGTGTTCTTCATCCAGGACGCGATCAAGTTTCCCGACTTCGTGCACGCCGTCAAACCGGAGCCGCATAACGAGATTCCGCAAGGCGCGTCGGCGCATGACACCTTCTGGGATTTCGTCTCGCTCGTGCCCGAGTCGGCGCATATGGTGATGTGGGCGATGTCCGACCGCGCCATTCCCAAGAGTCTGCGCACCATGGAAGGCTTCGGCATTCACACGTTCCGTTTCGTGAACGCGGAAGGCAAGGGGCGCTTCGTCAAGTTCCACTGGCGGCCGACCATCGGTTCGGCTTCGCTCCTGTGGGACGAAGCGCAGAAGATCGCGGGTAAGGATGCCGATTACCATCGTCGCGATTTGTGGGAAGCCATCGACAAGGGCAACTATCCCGAGTGGGAACTGGGCGTGCAGATTGTCGAGGAAGAGGACGAGCACAAGTTCGACTTCGATCTGCTCGATCCGACCAAGATCATTCCCGAGGAACTCGTGCCGCTCAAGATGATCGGCAAGATGACGCTCAACCGCAATCCCGACAACTTCTTCGCGGAAACCGAGCAGGTCGCGTTCTGTCCGGGACATATCGTGCCGGGCATCGACTTCACGAACGACCCGCTCCTGCAAGGACGTCTTTTCTCCTACACCGATACGCAGATCAGCCGTCTGGGCGGCCCGAACTTCCACGAGTTGCCGATCAACCGCCCGATCGCGCCGCTGCATAACGGTCAACGCGACGCGATGCATCGCCAGACCATCGACAAGGGTCAGGCTTCCTACGAGCCGAATTCGATCGATGGCGGCTGGCCGAAGGAAACGGCGCCGGCAGCATCGGGCGGCGGCTTCGAAACCTACACGGAACGCGTGGACGGCGAGAAGATTCGCGTGCGCAGCCCGTCGTTTGCCGACCATTTCTCGCAAGCAACGCTCTTCTGGAACAGCCAGACGCAGCCGGAGAAGGATCACATCGTCGGCGCGTATTCGTTCGAGTTGAGCAAGGTAGAGCGCAAGTTCATCCGCGAACGCGAACTTGCTCTGCTCGCGAACATCGACGAGGTATTGGCCGCGCGCGTCGCGGAAAATCTCGGCATGCCCGCGCCCAAGAAAAACGCGAGCCCGGAGCAACTCGGCAAGTCGTCGGTGACGGAATCGCCGGCGCTGTCGATCATCGCCAAGGCCGTGCCGTCGATCAAGACGCGCAAGGTCGCGATTCTCGCCGCGAAGGGCGCGGATGCCGCGAGCATCAAGGCCGTCAAGGAAGCACTCGCGGCGGGCGGCGCGCAAGCGCTCGTCATCTCGCCGACGCTCGGGTTCCCTGCCGAAGGTATTGAAGCGGACGCCACCATCCTCGGCATGCCGTCCATCATGTTCGACGGAATGATCATCGCGGACGGCAAGGCAAGCGCCAAGACGCTGTCCGAATCCGGCGACGCGCGCCACTTCGTGCTCGAATCGTTCAAGCATCTGAAGGCGATCGGCGCGATTGGCGACGGCGAGGATGTGCTTGCCGCATCGCATCTGCCTGGCGGCGATGAAGGCGTGGTCGTCGGCAGCGACGCGAAGACCGTCCTCAAGACCTTCATCGAAGCACTGGGCAAGCATCGCGTGTGGTCGCGCGCGCAGAAGGCGGAGTCGGTGCCTGCGTAATCGTCCGGCAGCACGCGTTTCGCGCCGTGCAACGCAGGGCGCGTGCGTGGGCGCGCCGGCGATAGGCGCGCCGGCGCGTTTTTGAGACACTGGCCGCACCGCTCGATTTAGGGGGTGCGGCTTGTTTCATTCTGCGATTCGTCGAGCTGACGGAACACGGCGACAGCGTTCGCGCCGTTTGCTGTGGACGCTTTGTGTGCTGCTCGGCTGTTGGCTCGGCGATGCCTTCGCGGCACCGCCGCTGATCGTCGGCGCGGTGCCGGGCATGGTGCCGCCGCTCGAACTGGCCGTGTCCGGCGCGCCATCCGATTCTTCGGCGTTGCGCGGCATTTCGGTCGATGTTCTGAACGCCATTTCCGAGCCGCTCGGCATGACGCCGCAATGGCGCCTGTATCCGGATCGTCCCGCGATGCTGGCCGCGCTCGAACGCGGCGAGATCGACATGGCGACGAGTTCGGCGGGCTTCGATGCCGGTGCGCCGCTCGAACTGAGCCATTCGTATTTTCCGGTGAAGCCGGTGTATTTCGCGCCGCTCGCGGCACATACGCCGACGCATCGGCTCGCTTATGTCGACACGCAGATGGACCCCGCGCGGTTGCATGCGGCGTATCCGTCCTTGCAGCCGGAGGCGTATCCGGATGTGCTCGCCGCCGCGCTGGCCGTCTCGCTCGGCCGTGCCGACGGCTTCGTCGGCGACGTGACGACCGCCGTGTATGTCATCAGTCATCTGGACTTGCCGAACATCGGCGCGCGCGGCTTTACACCGTTCGATGCGGACGGCTATCGCTTTGCTTTCGCAGCCAACCGGCCGGCCGCGCGCGCATTGCGTGAGCGTGTCGATGCCGCGCTGGCGCAGTTGCCGCCGAATTTCCTGCTGACGATGAACGCGCGCTGGTACGTTTCGATGACCGCGGTGACGCTGGATCGTCCGCTCGACTTGACACCCGAGCAGCGCGCGTGGATCAAGGCGCATCCAGTCGTGCATTACTCGATGCTTTCGCAAATTCCGCCGCTAATGTTCCGCAATTCGCACGGCGAACCTGCGGGTCTCGCCGCCGACCTGCTCGATGTGATCTCGCGGGGAACGGGCTTGCGCTTCGAAGCGCGAATGCGCGGTTCTTTGTCTCAGATTGCCGCCGACCTGACGAGCGGTAAGTCCATGTTCACACCCTACGGCGTTTCCCCCGCATGGCAACCGGTGCCGCTCACGGCGTCCGTGCCGTTCGGCGAGAGTCTGGTCGGCATCGTCACGCGTGCGGGTCAGGCGCCCCTGCGCGATGAGACCGCGCTCGCGAACAAGCGGGTGGCGCTTCCGGCCGGGATTTCGGCCCTGGCGTTGAAGCGCGAATTCGTGCGGCATCTGCGCATCGTCGAGATGCCGTCATTCGACGAGCAGTTCAGCGCGGTCGTGAACGGCGATGCCGACGCGGCTTTGGTCGATCTGACGCTCGCCAATTACGCGGTCGCCAATCCTTACCGCGGCAAGCTCGTGGTGAGCGGCGTGCTTTCCGGCAAACCGCTCGAGCAAGGCTTTCTCGTCTTGCGCAATGAGCCGATCTTGCTCGGCATCATCAACGACGCGATTGGCCATCTTCGCGCTTATCAACTCGAAGCGCTGCGCGGGCGCTGGCGGCTTGGCGATCATCCTGAGACATTGTGGGAGCGCCGCCGTCCGCAAGTCGAGGTAGGCGCGCTGCTTGGCGGTGCGCTTGTTTTCGCGCTGATCGGCTGGGCGGTGTCACTGCGCACACAGATCGTGCGCCGGATTGCCGCCGAACAGGCAATGCGCGCGGCGAAGGAGGAAGCCGAAACGGCGAACCGCGCCAAGTCGACGTTCCTCGCCACCATGAGCCACGAAATCCGCACGCCGATGAACGCGGTACTCGGCCTCATCGAACTGGAACTGCGCGCGCCCGGCGAGCGCGCCGCGACCGAACGCGCGCTCGGCACGGCGCATCGCGCGGCGGCGGATTTGCTCGGCATGATCGACGATCTGCTCGACGTCGCGAAAATCGAAGCCGAGCGGCTGGTCCTCACGCCCGCGCCGCTCGAACTCGAAACGTGGATGACGAGCGTGGCCGCGATATACGAGCCCGCCGCGCGCGCCAAGGGCATCGCGTTGATCGTGCGCCGCGCGGATTCGGGCGAAGTCTGGTTGCTTGCCGACGGGCAGCGTTTGCGGCAAGTCGTCGGCAATCTGCTATCGAACGCGATCAAGTTCACGGATATCGGGGCGGTGACGCTCGACTACCGTGTAGACGCGCCACAGGGCGGCACGCGGGCGCTGACATTCGCGGTCGCGGACACGGGCGTGGGCATCGCGCCCGAGCGGCAAGGCGCGCTTTTCACGCCGTTCGTGCAGGCACACGATGGCGGCGCGCGCCGCTATTCGGGCACGGGCCTTGGCCTCACCATCTGCAAGCGGCTCGTCACGATGATGGGCGGCGAGATCACGCTCGAAAGCGAGCCGGGACGCGGCACACGCTTTACGGTCTGCGTGAGCTTGCCGGAGGCATCGGCGTCCGAAGCGGGACGCGCGCCGGAGCACGCATCGGTGGCTCCGACCGGCGCGACGCTCGCGGGCTTGCGGGTACTCGTCGTCGACGATCATCCGGCGAACCGGATCGTGCTCGAAGGGCAGATCAGGCTGCTCGGCGGCGCGCCGCAATTGGCCGTCGATGGCCGCAGCGCGCTCGTCCGCTATCGCGGCGATCCATCCGCGTTCGATGTGATCCTCACCGATTGCTCGATGCCCGAAATGAGCGGCGAGGAACTCGCGCAGGCGATCCGCGGGGACGACAGCGCGCGCGTGCAAAAGGCGCGGCCGTTGCCTGTCGTCGGCCTCACGGCGAACGCGCAACCGGAGGCGGCGCAACGCGCGGTCGCGGCAGGCATGACGATGTGTCTCGTGAAGCCCATCTCGCTCGACGGCCTGCGCGATGCGCTCGTCGCGGCGACCGAAGGTGTAGCGCGGCGAAGCGGGCCGGTGCGGGAGAAAGCGGCAGAGGTCTTCGACAGCGCGCTTGTCGCGAGTTACGGCGATCAGGCCGCGACGCTCGCCGGCACCCTCAAATCCGCGCATGCGCAAGACCTGATCGACGCAGAAACCGCGTTCGATGCTTGCGACCACGCGTTCTTGCGCGACATCGCGCATCGCATGAAAGGGGCGGCGTCGCTGGTCGGCGCCGTGCGCTTCACCGATGCATGCGTCGCCTTGCAGCACGTATGCGATCGCGCCATCGACGAAGACCGCAACGGCGAGGACGACGCCAGCATCGCGGTCGCTTACGGCTCCTTTCATGCCGAGGCGCTTGCGCTCGGCCGCGCGCTCGACGCCGCGCTTGCGTCTTCGAGTGCGGCGAGTGCGGCGCAGACCTTGCCGCACGCATCCACGGATCGGCTCGCGGACTTTTGAGCCACACCGCGATGCACGCCTTTGGTGTGTTCTAATGCGATTGTTCAATATCTCAAAAATAAGCGGCGTCGCATTGGCCGCATGATGAATTGCACTTCCGAGGCATGGATCGAAGGGATATACCCATCTTCAAGCGACGCTTCGCGCGTCACGCTTATGCGACCGCTGCCGCTCGTCCCGCGCGCGCGGCGTTTGGCGCGCTCCTGATCACGCTCAATGGCGCGCTCATGGTGTGGCCTGCAAGCTCGCGGGCGCAGCGTCCCGATTGGCTCGATCCGCATGTCACGCAGTCGACCATCGTCGAGACGATCTGCGTGCCGGGTTATGTCGATCGCGTGCTGCCGTCGTTCGAGACGCAGATGCGCCAGAAAGAAAAACTGCTCAAGCAACGTGGCATCGACGCTTCGTTCGCATCCGAATATGCGCTGGATCATCGCATGCCCGTATTGCTCGGCGGCTTGCCCAATGCGCCCGCGAATCTCGATCTGCGCCGCTGGGAAGGCCGTGCCGGACAGCGCCGCAAGGAGCGGCTCGCGGTCTATCTCAAACGCTGTGTCTGCACCGGCGACATGACGCTGAAGGATGCGCAGTCGACCATGTCCGGCGACTGGCCAAACCGCTATCCGAATTTGTCCAGCATGACGTGCGGCGCGTTCTCGGGCCCATCGACGGAATGAACTTTGCTGCGCCAGATGCAACGAACGAAGCCGGTGCGCGTCTTTGCGTGCATCGGTTCTTGAATGTTCGGGGCTGGGCGATCGATATGGATCGCTAGGCTTGAGTCTGGTCAGGCAAGGCGGATCAATCAATGCATCTGGCAGGGAAAAGAGAAACAGCATTTGGCGCGAGAGCAATCGTAGTTGGAGTGGCTGCCGCGCTTGTGGCGTATGCGGGGGCGGTCGGTGCGCAGCAGGCGCGCCTTGCGTCAGAATCCGCGTCGGCATCTTCTTCGAATGGAAGTGCGCCGTCGGGTTCGCAGCGAAGCACATCGCCTGCGAACGTGCTCCAGGGGCACGTTACGTCGACGCCCGCATCGCCGCCGTTGATTCCAGGCGCAAGCGTGCCATCGAGTGCAAGCGCGCCCGAACGCGCATTGCCCGGCATGCCGGTGCCGATGAAGCCGCAAGTTGCTTCGGGAGCTTCGGAGGCGTCGGCGGCCTCTGCTGCATCGGCTGCATCGGCTGCATCGACCGTGGAACCGGCATCGGCCGCGAGTGCCGCATCGGAGGCCGAGGCGCCCGAAGTCCCGCTGCCGCCCGAACCGCCCGAGCCCAACTTGGCGCAACGCCATGACCTGCCGCCCGCCGGAGCCTTCGCCATGCGGCAGACTTTCGCGAAAGAGGTGGACCGGCGTCTCAGCGTTTCCCAAGCGGATCAGCAGGCCTACGGTCGCGTGTTGCAGCATGCGCTCGATGAAAGCGGACATGGCGATCTCGCCAATGAGTTCGTCGTGCTGGTCGATCGCAGCGCGAACGTGCAGGCGCTCATGCTTTTCTTCCGCGCGAAGCCGGCCGATGCCTGGTCGCTGATCGGCGCATCGCCGGTATCGACGGGACGGCCGGGCACTTACGATCACTTCGTCACGCCGCTCGGCGTGTTTCAGCACGTGCCGGGCAACATGGATTTTCGCGCGGAAGGCACGCTCAACGAGTTCAAGATTCGAGGATACGGCGCGCGCGACATGCGCATCTACGACTTCGGCTGGGCCGATGGCGAGCGCGGCTGGGGCAAGGGCGGCATCTCGCCGATGCGCTTCCAGATGCACGCCACCGATCCGCAGAAACTCGAACCGCTTCTCGGCATGCGCCATTCGAAAGGCTGCGTGCGCATACCGTCGACGCTCAATACTTTCTTCGATCATCGCGGCATCCTCGACGCGCAATACGAAGCCCGTGCCGCCGAAGGTCAGTCGATGTGGATACTCAAGTCCACGCGTAACGCGACGTCCTGGGCGGGTCACTTTCTGGTCGTCGTCGATACGGCGAGAAAGGCGCGTCCGGCATGGTCGCCGGGTCCGGGGAAGGCGGTGCGTGCGAATATCCCGGCGGGCGCCGATACGGCCGATTGACGGCTATTTCGCCCGCGCCAGCAACACGCCCACGAGCGCCACCCCGAACCCCGCGATCTGCGCCGGCCCGAGCGTTTCGCCAAACGCCAGATAGCCTTCGATCGCGGCAAGCGGCGGCGCGAGAAACAGCAGCGCGGTGGCACGCGAGGCATCGCCACGGCGGACCATCCACACGAAAAGCGTGGTCGCGGCACCCGAGAGCATCACGATGCCCCATCCAAGCGAAACCCAAGTCGTCGCCGAAGCAATGAAGCGATGTTCCCCAAGCGCGAAAATCAGCAGTAACGCGACGAGCGCGGCGCCCGCATTCTGCAGCGCGCTCGCGCTGCGGATATCGGCGCGTGCCAGCGAGCTCTTCTGATACAGCGTGCCCGCGGTAATCGCCAGGACGGCGAGCAGCGCCGCCATGACGACGAGCCACGAAGGCGCGGCTCCGTGTGTCGATGACGCATGACCCGTCATCGCCTTCGGCGCAAGCACGAGCGCCACGCCAGTGAGCCCCAGCACGAGCCCGCTCCATGCACGCGGCGACAGACGTTCGCCGAAGAAGCGCGCGGCAAACGCAGCGGTCAGAAGCGGTTGTAACGCGCCGAGCAGCGCCATGATGCCCGCAGTCAGCCCCTGTGCGACGGCCCAATAACCCGCGCCCAGATAAACGCCTTGCAGCAGCGCGCCTGCAAGCAGATGCCGTAGAACATCGGCGCCTTTCGGCCAGCTTGCCCGGCTTGCGAGCGCCACGACGACAAACAGCAACGCCGTGCCGCAGAAGCGCGCGAACAGGTACACGTTCGGATCGACGTAAGGGGTAATCGCGCGCGCGACAATAAAGCCTGTCGACCAGAGTAGGACGAAGACCGGCGCGGCCAGAAAGGAGAGCATCGTCAATCAGGCGTTTGGCGGAAAGGCCGAAGTATGCGGATGTGCGTGCACCGCGTCTTGTCCAATCCTGCACCGCTTACGGCATTCACGTGTCTGTCACACGGCTCTGCAATGCTTCGACACCAGCGCAGCACCCGAGCCGCGTCACCTTATCTCATCGGATCGATCACGAAATGACTCGCGACCTTCGCCTCGCACGCACGATGCTGCCGGCCATCGCCGCCTTGATGGCGTTTGCAACCTCGCCGGCACACGCAGCCGATGCCGTCGTCCTCTACACGGCGGACGGCCTCGAAAATCTCTACAAGGACGTGCTCCCGGCTTTCGAGAAGAAGGAAGGCGTCAAGGTCAATATCGTCACGGCGGGCAGTGGCGAAGTGGTGAACCGCGCGAGCGTCGAGAAAGATTCGCCCAAGGCGGACGTGCTCGTGACCTTGCCGCCGTTCATCCAGCAAGCATCGCAGAGCGGCCTGCTGCAGTCGTACCAGAGTGTGAACTACAAGAACGTGCCGGCTATCGCCAAGGCGAACGACGGCGCGTGGGCCACCTTCGTCAACAACTACTTTTCTTTCGCCATCAATCCGGAAGTCACGAAGAGCGCGCCGAAGACCTTCGCCGATCTCTTGCATCCGAACTACTCGGGCAAGATCGCATATTCGAATCCGGCGACGGCGGGCGACGGCATGGCGGTCATCATCCTGACGTCGGCCCTGATGGGCGAAGACAAAGCGTTCGATTATCTGAAGTCGCTCGAACGAAGCGCGAAGTTCCATACCAAGGGCACGGGTTATCTCGATGTGCTGCTCTCGCGTAACGAGATCGCCTTCGCCAATGGCGACCTGCAAATGGATCTCGACGATGCCGCGAACGGCGGTCTGTCCATCAAGCCGCTTTTCCTGTCGCATCAGAACGGCGACGCGCCCACCACGTTCCAGTTGCCGTATGCAATCGGTCTCATCAAGAGCGGGCCGAATCAGGCAGCGGGCAAGAAGCTGATCGACTATCTGATGTCCGCGGAAGTGCAGTCGAAAGTGCCGGACATCTACGGCATTCCGGCGCGCACCGATGTCGCGCTCGGCGGCAAGAACGGCGAAGCGGTGAAGCAGGCAATTGCCGGCGTGAAGCTGATTCCGGTGGACTGGAACGAAGTCATGCAGAAGAAGGCTGGCTGGACCGAGCGCTGGAAGAATGAAGTGATCGGCCAGTCGGGCAAGGAGACCGAGGTCGTGAAGCCGAAGTCCTGACGTGAATACGTTTGCTCTGAGCTCGTCCGGAAATGCGCTCGCTCATGAACACGAAGCGCGATCCGGCGTGCATATCGAAGGACTCACGGTGCGCTTCGGCGCGCGCACCGTGCTCGATCAACTATCGCTGCACATCGAACGTGGCGAGTTCCTGACGGTACTCGGCAGAAGCGGCTGCGGCAAGACCACGCTGTTGCGCTTTATCGCCGGATTCATTCAGCCCGATGCCTTCGCGGGCGCGCTTTTTATCGCGGGCCGCGAACTCACGCACGTGCCGCCGCATCAACGTAATCTCGGCTTGCTGTTCCAGAGCTATGCGCTCTTTCCGCATCTTTCCGTATTCGATAACGTCGCCTTCGGCCTGCGCGCGCGCAAGCTGAAGACGGGCGAAATCGCGCGCCGCGTCGCCGATGCGCTCAAACTCGTGCAACTCGCCGATGCTGGCCACGTCATGCCCGCGCAACTCTCGGGCGGTATGCAGCAGCGTGTGGCGCTTGCCCGCGCGCTCGTCATCGAGCCGGATGTGCTCTTGCTCGACGAACCGCTTTCGGCGCTCGATGCCAACCTCCGCGCGTCCGTGCGCAGCGAGCTGAAGGCGTTGCACGAGCGCTTGCCGAATCTGACTATCGTTTGTGTGACGCACGATCAGGACGATGCGCTCGTGCTGTCCGACCGCACGCTTCTTATGCGCGATGGCCGTATCGCGCAACTCGGTTCGCCGCGCGAGTTGTACGACGCGCCGAACGACGGCTTCGTCGCGCGCTATCTCGGTGCCGCGAATCTGCTGCCGCCGCGCGTGGTGTATCCCGTCGGCGACGCGCGCCACGACGAACGCGAGCGGCTTGCGTGCATTCGGCCGGAGCGCTTCTCCATCGTGCCGCTCGGCGATGGGCCGTTGCACGGCACGATTGCATCGGTCGAATGGTATGGCGCGTCGCTCTCGATTTCCGTCGCGCTCGATGCGTGGCCCAACGAGCCCGTACTCGTTTCGACGCAGCGCGGCCACACGCGCATGCCGGAAAAGGGCGCGCGCGTTTCCCTGACCTTCGAGGCTGACGATGTCGTCCTTGTCCATCCCTGAAGAGGCCGCCGGGCGAGCGCAGGACGGCCAGGCGACAATCGCCGCGCGGCGCGGCAAGAAGGTGCAATGGCAGTTGTGGTTGATCCTCGTGTTCGTGCTGGGGCCGCTCGTCGTCTATCCGCTCTCCCGCCTTGCCATGTTGAGCGTGACCGGCTCGCACGGCTTGACGCTGCACGCCTACACCGCGTTCTTCGGCAACCCGGAGACGCGCGGCGTGATCGGCACGACGCTCGGCATCCTCTTCGCAAGCGCAAGTCTCGCGTCATTGCTTGGCGTCGCGCTCGCGTCGATGCTGTTCTTCCGGCCGTTTCCCGGCGCGAAGCTCGTCACGCGTTTCCTCGAGTTGTTCGTGGCGTTCCCTTCGTTTCTCGTGGCATTCACGCTGATTTTTCTTTATGGCTCGCAGGGGTCGGTGAGCATCGGCTTGCAACGGCTTTTTTTTCTCGATACCCCGCCGCTCGATTTCCTCTTCGGCATCGGCGGCGTAATTCTCGCGGAGGTCGTGTTCTATGCGCCGTTCGTGGTGCGCCCGACGCTCGCTTCATACGCCATGCTCGACATGCGTCTCGTCGAGGCCGCGAAAAGTCTCGGCGCGGGCGGCTGGATGGTCGCAACCAAGGTCGTGTTGCCGCTTGCGTGGCCGGGAATCGCGGCGGGCACCATCTTGTGCTTCCTCCTGACGCTCAACGAGTTCGGCATTCTGCTCGTCTTGGGCAGCGCGCATCTCATCACCTTGCCAATTGCCATTTACAGCGCGGCGACCGTCGATCTCGACTTGCCGACCGCAGCGGCGGGATCGGTCGTGATGTTGCTGATGTCGCTCTCGCTCTATGCGCTTTATCGACGCTTGCAAAGACGCTGACATGCAGCTTTCGACCTCGTTCAAACCTGGAAAGCCAGTCTCGCTGATGCGCGCGCTCGTTGCGTTCCTGGCGGCGCTCGTGTGCTTCTGGCTCTTCGTGTTGCCGGTGGTCGTGGTGGCGTTGTCGAGCGTTGCGTCGCACTGGTCGGGCACGATCTTCCCCGATGGCTTCAGCACGCGCTGGTTCGGGCGCCTCGGCTCCAGCGATTTCGACGCGCTGACGACAAGCCTTGGCGTCGGCTTCGGCGTCGCGATTCTCGGCACCGCGCTGGGATTGTGGCTTGCGTTGGCGCTGGAGGGCCGTGACCGGCGCGGCCTGGGCGCATTCGTCGATGCCATTGCAATGATGCCGAACGGCGTACCGAGCGTGGTGTTGGGCCTTGCGGTACTGATTGCGTATCACAAGCGTCCGCTGGACCTGTCCGGCTCGGCGGCGATCGTCGTCATGGTGCAACTCGCGCTG
The DNA here is from genome assembly GCF_023631025.1 of Caballeronia sp. GACF4. Taxonomy (NCBI): domain Bacteria; kingdom Pseudomonadati; phylum Pseudomonadota; class Betaproteobacteria; order Burkholderiales; family Burkholderiaceae; genus Caballeronia; species Caballeronia sp. GACF4. The sequence goes on along the minus strand of NZ_JALQDW010000018.1, from coordinate 775,975 downwards.
GTCTTGCCATTTTGTTACCGCTGCGCGGCGGCTGCATTGCGACCGGAATTGACGACCTTGCGCGAGGCCGCCGCGAGCCTTGGCGCGCCGCCGCGCATGGTGTTGTGGCGCGTGGTGTTACCGCAACTCGTCCCGGCGATAAGAGCGAGCCTGGCGTTGGGATTCGCGCTATCGCTCGGCGAATTGGGCGCGACATTGACGGTGTATCCGCCGGGCTTCGCGACCGTGCCGATAGTCGTGGTGGGGCAAGTGAATCGAGGGTATTACTTGCCCGCATCGGCGCTATCGCTGATATTGCTGGCGGCGTCGCTGGCGGCGCTGTTGTTGATAGCGGTCCGCGCACCAAGACGAATCGATAGATGAAAACGCTACGGAAGCCGAAGCAAAGCCCAATGAAGAACTTGCTGGGCGCATCCAACGGCCGCGCGTCGCACTAAGCCGGAAGCACCAAGCGTTACACCAGTCAGACAATCTGCGAGACCAGCGGAGTCCCATGAGCGCCAGGAACGGCGATTGAGCAAGGCCGACACTTAGGCGCGTGCCGGCGTAGAACTCAGTCCTGACCACGCGCCCGATCAGCGGGCAGGATGAAGGCTGCTTTCCTCGGTGACTTTCATTGCAGCAATAGAGGAAGCTACACCCCCGCCGGGGAGGCGGCTACTGAACCAGACTGCAAGAGGAGATAGCAAATTCCCCGTCGCAGGGACGGCGGCGACTGATGGAAACCGCAAGCCAAGAAAGCAAAATTCCCCGAACCGGCAAGATCGACCGCCCACGGAAAATCAGGCGTCAGCGACCCACCGCATGTCATACCAAAAAAAATAAAACTGGCGTAACCTGCACCTTCAGGCCACGACCGCAACCCGCGCGAACAGGGAGCCAGGCAAGCCGCAGGCCAAAAAGCACTGAACTCCCACCACGCTTTCGCTGTCGTTGCATATGTTGCAAATACCGGAGGTTTCGATGACATCCGTCGATCTGGAATTCGACCAGCTCAACAGCAGTGTCGATGCGCTACGGCGCTCCATCTCGAATCGCCTGATGTACGGCGTCGGCAAGGACGCGGTTACCGCGCAGCCGCGCGACTGGCTCAATGCCGTGGAGCTCGCCGTGCGCGACCGCCTCGTCGCACGCTGGATGCGCACCACACGGCAACAATACGAACAGGACGTGAAGCGCGTCTATTACTTGTCGATGGAATTTCTCATCGGCAGAACCTTCACCAACGCGCTGCTTGCGCTCGGCATTCATGACGAAGTCCGCGAAGCGTTATCGGGCCTCGGCATCGATCTCGCCTCGCTCGAAGACCTCGAACCGGATGCCGCGCTTGGCAACGGCGGCCTTGGCCGGCTCGCAGCCTGTTTCCTCGATTCGATGGCGACGGTCGGCGTGCCCGGTTTCGGCTACGGCATTCGCTACGAGTACGGGATGTTCCGGCAGACCATCGTCGATGGCAATCAGGTCGAAATGCCCGATTACTGGCTGCGCGCGGGCAACCCGTGGGAGTTTCCGCGCCCCGAGGTGACGTACACGGTGCACTTCGGCGGGCGCACGGTGCAGCACGACGATCGTACCGACTGGATCGATACCGAGCACGTCAACGCGATGGCCTACGACACGGTCATTCCCGGCTACGCCACCACCGCGACGAATACGCTGCGCCTGTGGTCGGCGCGCGCCACCGACGAGTTCGATCTATCCGCGTTCAATCAGGGCGACTATCGGCGCGCGGTCGAAGCGAAGAACACGTCGGAGCACGTCTCGCGCTTGCTGTATCCGGATGACTCGACGCAAGCCGGCCGCGAATTGCGACTGCGTCAGGAATATTTCTTCGTCTCCGCGACGATGCAGGATCTGATCCGCCGCTATCAGCGCACGCATACGCATTTCGGGCGTCTCGCGGAAAAGGTCGCGGTGCATCTGAACGACACGCACCCCGTGCTCGCCATCCCCGAACTCATGCGCCTGCTCGTGGATCGTCACGGCGTGCCGTGGGACAAGGCGTGGAAACTGATTCAGCAGATGTTCTCCTACACGAATCACACGTTGATGCCCGAAGCGCTCGAAACGTGGGATGTCGAAATGTTGTCGCGTCTGTTGCCGCGGCATCTGGAGATCATCTTCGAGATCAACGCGCAGTTCCTGAAGCAAGTGACCGAGAAGTTCGGCCGCGACGTGGAACTGATCCGCCGCATTTCGCTCGTCGATGAATACGGCCAGCGGCGCGTGCGGATGGCGCATCTGGCGATCGTCGCGAGTCACAAGGTGAATGGCGTCTCGAAGCTGCATTCGCAACTGATGACGCAGAACATTTTCGCCGACTTCGCGCGCATGTACCCGGAGCGCTTCACCAATGTGACGAACGGCATTACGCCGCGTCGCTGGCTCGCGCAAGCGAGTCCGTCGCTGTCATCGCTCATCGACAAGCGGCTTGGACCGCGCTGGCGCAGCGACTTGTTCGAACTCGGCCGGCTGCGCGAATGGCGCGACGACCCCGAGTTCCAGAAGGCGTTTCAGGACGCGAAGTTCGCCAACAAGCTGCGCCTCGTCGAGCGCGCCAAACGCGAAGCCAACGCGATCATCAATCCCGAAGCGCTGTTCGACTTGCAGGTGAAGCGCATCCACGAATACAAGCGGCAGTTGCTCAACATCTTGTATACGATCGTGCGCTACAACCGTATTCGCGAGAATCCCGAGCAGGACTGGACGCCGCGTGTGGTCATGTTCGCGGGCAAGGCGGCTTCGGCCTACAAGATGGCGAAGAGCATCATCAAGCTCATCAACGATGTCGCGAAGAAGATCAACGCGGACCCGCTCGTCGGCGACAGGCTCAAGGTAGGCTTCGTCCCGAACTACGGCGTGAGCGTGGCGGAGCTCATCATTCCCGCCGCGAACTTATCGCAGCAGATTTCGATGGCTGGCACCGAGGCATCGGGCACCGGCAACATGAAGCTTGCGTTGAACGGCGCGCTGACCATCGGCACGCTGGATGGCGCGAACATCGAAATTTGCGACGCGGTGGGCCGCGAAAACATCTTCATCTTCGGCAACACGACCGACGAGATCGAAACGCTGCGGGCGGCGGGCTACAGGCCACGGCAAATCTACGAGGACAATCCGGAGCTCAAGGTGGCGCTCGACCAGATTCGCCTCGGACACTTCTCGCCGGAAGAGCCGCACCGTTTCTACGACATCTTTCATACGCTCGTGGATTGGGGCGATCACTACATGGTGCTCGCGGACTTCGACAGCTTCGACAAGACGCAAACCGAGGTCGATCTCAAGTACCGAGACAAGGAAGCGTGGACGAAGAGCGCGATCGAGAACGTCGCCGGAATGGGGATATTTTCATCAGACCGGACCATCGCGGAATATGCCCGCGATATCTGGCACGTCGAGCCGCTGAATCTGACTTGACGATGGCTTGAACTGAAGTAAGTGCCGCGCGCGGGTACGTCCCGCGCGTGTTCTTTAGTAGCGGCGTCAGGCTTGCGGCTTTGCGGCCGCTGTCTGCGCATGTTTCGCGACCGCGTTGCCGACCAGCGCGGCCACGCGATCCGCAAATTCCTCGTCTTTCGTGATGATGACTTCGCGCTCGCCTTCGGGCGTTGCGACCATCAATTGATAGATCACGTCCTGCGTGATCCACGACAGATAGCCGACCACGGCCACCATGATGCCGAGTACGAGCGCCGGCCCCGAACCCGTTGCGATGCCCACGCCGATTCCCGCGAGCCCGATCAGCGCAAGGATGATCGGCAGCGGCTTCTTGCGCGATATCTTCACGACCCGCGCGGCGCGCAGATCGCGCAGCGGAATCAACTGGCCCGAGGCCGACAGGCCGACGCGCGAGAGCGTGACGCCGCGTTCGTTGAACGGTGTATCCATATGCAATTAGATCGAAAATTGACGGCAGCTAAACCGGGCAGATTACCAGACGGCGCGCCACGATGACACGCATCGCATTGACGAAACGCATGTGGACGCTTGCGTATCGGACATTTCCGATATATGATTCGTTTTAAGGCGATGCGGCGAAGCTTCCGCCGTCGGACGAACGAGCAACGAAATGGACATCGACGCAATTCACAAGGCCCTTGCCAACCCGCTTCGCCGCGAGATTCTCGAGTGGCTGAAGACGCCGGAGCTGCACTTTCCCGAACAGGAATTGCCGCACCTGCATGGCGTGTGCGCGGGGCAAATCGATGGGCGCTGCGGCATGTCGCAGTCCACCGTTTCGGCGCATCTCTCGACCTTGCAAAAAGCCGGGCTCGTCACCACGAAGCGCGTGGGGCAATGGGTGTTCTTCAAGCGCGACGAAACGGTCATACAGGCGTTTCGCGATTCCATCGGGAATCTCTGAGCGCGGCAGCCCTTTCCACGGCGAACCTTCTTTACATTTATTCAGGATACCTTACATCTATGCCGACTCTTTTCGATCCGCTCAAAGTAGGCGCGTTGACGCTCAAGAACCGCATCATCATGGCGCCGCTCACGCGGCAACGTGCAGGCGTGGAACGCGTGCCTAACGCGTTGATGGCGCAGTATTACGCCGACCGCGCATCGGCTGGTCTCATCTTGAGCGAAGCCACCTCGGTCACGCCGCAAGGCTTGGGCTACGCGGATACCCCCGGCATCTGGTCGGACGAACAAGTCGAAGGCTGGAAGCTCGTGACGCACGCCGTGCACGAAGCGGGCGGCAAGATCTTCCTGCAACTGTGGCACGTCGGCCGTATTTCGGACCCTATCTTCCTGAACGGCGAACTGCCGGTTGCGCCGAGCGCGATTGCAGCAAGCGGACACGTGAGCCTCGTGCGCCCGCAGCGTCCGTTCGTGACGCCGCGCGCACTGGAACTCGATGAAATCGAAGGCGTGGTCGCGGCTTATCGCAAGGGCGCGGAAAACGCGAAGCGCGCGGGCTTCGACGGCGTGGAAGTGCATGGCGCGAACGGCTACCTGCTCGACCAGTTCCTGCAGGACAGCACCAACAAGCGTACCGACGAATACGGCGGCGCAATCGAAAACCGCGCGCGTCTCATGCTCGAAGTGGTCGATCAATGTATCGACGTATGGGGCGCGGATCGCGTGGGCGTGCATCTGGCGCCGCGCGCCGATTCGCACAGCATGGGCGACAGCGACCGCGCCGCGACTTTCGGTTACGTCGCGCGCGAACTCGGCAAGCGCAACGTGGCGTTCATCGCCGCGCGCGAGTCGGAAGGCGCCGACAGTCTCGGGCCGCAACTGAAGAAGGCGTTCGGCGGCGTGTATATCGCCAACGAAGGCTTCACCAAGCAAAGCGCGGAAGCGGCAATCGAGCGCGGCGACGCCGATGCGGTCGCGTGGGGCAAGCCGTTCATCGCGAATGCGGATCTCGTGCGACGCTTCGAACTCGACGCGCCGCTCAACGCGCCGGACACCTCGACGTTCTATTCGGCAGGCGCGACGGGCTATACGGATTATCCGTTGCTCGAAACCACCGAGTAAGTTGCAACGCGTCGGACAGAACGCAGCAAGCATTTCGGTTCCATGAAAACAGCGGCTTCGGCCGCTGTTTTTTTTCGTCCGCACGATCGGCCGGGGACGGTTCGAATCGACTCGTGCAACGCCCGCAACGAGCAGGAGGGGCCTCCGAAACTATCGTTTTTTAGTTCAACTGCGTGGCAAAAATAGTGTATTGCTAGGCATCAGACAGCCGTGTTGAAGCCTCTTTTTTCGCCGTGACGCATGCGCCAATTCTCTGTGCGTCATCCGTTTGCAGATCGCGATTCGTGCCCATGAACCGTTCGATGCAACTCGATTTTCTCTCGCAAGCACTCGCCCGTATTGCGGCAACGAGGAGCGCATCGTTGCAGGTCATTCGTTTTCCTTCATTCCTTCCTTGCCCAAGAAGCATGTAACGGTCGCGGGGCTGATCCCCGAGAGGAGTGCACATGTCCTGGTTCACAGCAACGCTGCACAGCTATCCCGAGATAGCCATCTTTCTTTCGCTGGGTATCGGTTATTGGTTCGGCGGCAAGAGCTTCAAGGGCTTCAGCCTCGGCGCGGTAACGTCTACCTTGCTGGCCGCCATCGCGATCGGGCAACTCGGCATCACCATTTCGCCGAACGTCAAATCCGTCTTCTTCCTGATGTTCCTGTTCGCGGTCGGTTACGGCGTGGGTCCGCAGTTCGTGCGCGGCATCGCCAAGGACGGCTTGCCGCAGGCCATCTTCTCCGTCATTCAGTCCGTGCTGTGCCTCGCCTTTCCTTATCTCGCGGCGAAACTTGCCGGATACGACGTCGGTTCGGCGGCGGGACTTTTCGCGGGATCGCAGACCATCTCCGCTTCGATGGGCCTCGCCACCGACGCCATCAACCGGCTCGGCCTGGCGCCGAACGACGCCAAGGTACTGCTCGACGCGATGCCGACCGCCTACGCCGTCACGTACATCTACGGCACGATCGGTTCGGCGATGATCCTTGCGCTGCTCGGGCCGAAGCTGCTCAACATCGACCTCGTGGCAGCCTGCCAGCAGTACGAGAAAGAGATGGGCGGTAGCGGCGAACTGGGCGGCGCGGGCAGCGGCTGGCATCAGTTCGCGCTTCGCGCGTATCGCATTGGTGAAGAGGGGCGTGTGGTCGGCATGAAGGTCGGCGAAGCGGAGGCGCTCGAACCTGCAGGCGTGCGGCTTTTCATCGAACGAATCCGGCGTGGCGGGACGATTCAAGAAGCCAAGGTCGACGACGTCCTGCTAGCGGGCGATGTCGTCGCCGTCGTCGGACGACGCGAGCATCTCGTGAATCTGCTGGGCGGCGTGGCGACCGAAGTGGACGATGCCGAACTGCTCGCCGTGCCGGTGGAAGGCGTCGATGTCTACGTGACGAGCAAGGCCGTCGACGGCAAGACGCTGGAGGAACTCTCGCAGTTGCCCGGCGCGCGCGGCGTGTTCCTGCGCAAGATCAAGCGCGGCGCGACCGAAACGGCCATCCCCGTGTTGCCGAGCACCAAGCTGCATCGCGGCGACACCATCACGCTCGTCGGCCGCACGCAGGATACGTCGGCCGTGGCGAAAGCGGTCGGCGTGATCGACCGTCCGACCGATGCCGCCGACATGGCCTTCGTCGGCCTCGCGATCACGCTGGGTGCGCTGATCGGCGCAGTCGTGATCCGCTTCGGCGCGATTCCCATCACCTTGTCCACGGCGGGCGGCGCGCTGATCGCGGGCATCGTGTTCGGCTGGCTGCGCGCGATCCATCCGACCTTCGGCCGCATTCCGGGGCCCACCATCTGGTTCATGAATTCGGTCGGGCTGAACGTGTTCATCGCGGTGGTCGGCATCTCGGCGGGACCGGGCTTCGTCGCGGGTCTGCAGAAGCTCGGCGTGAGCCTCTTTCTGTGGGGCATCTTCGCGTCGTCGGTGCCGCTCATCATCGGCATGTATATCGCCAAGTACGTGTTCAAGTTTCACCCGGCGCTGTTGCTCGGCATCTGCGCGGGCGCGCGCACGACCACGGCGGCGCTCGGCATGCTTTGCGATGCCGCGAAGAGCCAGGTGCCGGGTCTCGGTTATACGGTGACTTATGCCGTCGGCAATACGCTGCTCACGATCTGGGGCATGGTGATCGTGATGTTGCTGACATGATGCTCGAGCCTTTCGTGCTTCCGTTGTTCAACTCTACGTATCTTTTGCCAGTGGGGGTGTCGGATGTCCAAATCCTCTAAGTCGGGTTCCGACGATCAGGCCGCAATGGCGGCGCTCAGTCCGTTCGAACTAAAGGACGAACTCATCAAGGCGGCCGGCGGCGGCGCGGTCGAGCGTCCCGCCAATTTGTCGATGCTCAACGCGGGTCGCGGCAATCCGAACTTTCTTGCGACGATTCCGCGTCACGGTTTCTGGCAACTGGGCCTCTTCGCCATGCGCGAATCCGAGCGCTCGTTCGCCTATATGCCCGAAGGCGTGGGTGGCTTTCCGAAGCACGAAGGGCTTGAAGAACGCTTCGAGATCTTTGCGCGCGACCACAAGGGAACGCCTGGCATCAGCTTTCTGGTGGGCGCGGTGTCTTACGTGCGCGATCAGCTTGGACTGAACGCAGCCGACTTTCTCTACGAGATGTGCGAAGGCATTCTCGCTTCGAACTATCCCGTGCCGGACCGCATGCTGAAGCTGTCGGAGGTCATCGTCGGACAGTATCTGCGGCGCGAGATGATCGGCAAGCACCCGTTCGTCGGCGACTTCGACATCTTCGCGGTCGAAGGCGGCACGGCGGCGATGACGTATATCTTCAACACGATGCGCGAGAACTTCCTGATCAAGGAAGGCGACACGATCGCGCTCGGCACGCCGATCTTCACGCCGTACATCGAGATCCCGCGCCTGAACGATTACAAGCTCAACGTCGTGAATCTCGAGGCCACGGTTGAAAACGGCTGGCAATACTCGAAGCAGGAACTCGACAAGCTGCGCGACCCGAAGGTGAAGGCGTTCTTCCTCGTCAATCCGAGCAATCCGCCATCGGTAAAGATGGATGCCGAGAGTCTCGAATATATCGCGGAGATCGTTAAGGAACGGCCGGACCTGATTCTCCTGACCGACGATGTCTACGGCACCTTTGCGGACGACTTCGTCTCGCTCTTTGCGCTGTGTCCGAAAAACACGATCCTCGTATATTCCTATTCGAAATATTTTGGCGCGACGGGTTGGCGGCTCGGGACCATCGCGACGCATCGGCATAATATTTTCGACGATCAGCTCGCCGCGCTGCCGAAAGACCAGCGAGCCATCCTGCATGAACGCTACGAATCCATCACGACGGAGCCGGACAAGCTGAAGTTCATCGACCGGCTGGTGGCCGACAGCCGCACGGTCGCGCTGAATCACACGGCGGGGCTCTCCACGCCGCAGCAAGTGCAGATGGTGCTGTTCTCGCTCTTCTCGCTGATGGACACGCCCGACGCCTACAAGAGCGCGCTCAAACGGTTGATTCGCAATCGCAAACGCGCGTTGTATCGGGAAATCGGCATTGCGCTCGAAGACGAGGACGAAAATCAGGTCGATTACTACGCGATCCTCGACCTCGAATACATGGGCGAGAAGTCGCACGGCCGCGAGTTCGTCGATTGGGTGCTCAAGAACACCAAGCCTTCGGACTTGCTCTTCCAGCTGGCGAGGGAAGCGCGCGTCGTGTTGCTGCCAGGACGCGGCTTCGGCACGCAGCATCCTTCGGGACGCGTGTCGCTTGCGAATCTCAACGAGAGCGACTACATGCAGATTGGCCGCGCCATCCGCAAGCTGATGGACTCGTATGTCGAGCGCTTCAACAAGGAGACGGGCAAGAAGAGCAAGTAGGCGCACGCATGATGCGACAAGGGCCGCTCGTTCGACCGAGCGGCCCTTTTTTTTGCGCCTTGTTTACCGTAACGGGCAGCGCTTAGAACTTGTGACGCACGCCCAGGCGGAACGCGAGCTGGTTGTTCGAACCCGTGCCCGACGTACCGAAGTAGCTCGTCGACGAACCGATCTGCGCCTGATTCTCGGCGCCCCGATTCGAACCCGAAGCACGCTGATAGATGCCGAGTGCGTACACGTCCGTGCGCTTGCTCAACGCGTAGTCGAAGCTCGCATCGATCTGATGCCAGTGACCTTCCACGCCATCGGTCACGTCCATGTAGGTGTAGCCGAGCGCCGCCGTGATCGCGGACGTGAAGGCGTACTTGCCGCCGATGTCGAACGCATTGAGCTTCGAGCTCGCGCCGGTGATCGGTTCGAAGCGCGTGTTGGTCCAGAGGCCGAACACGGTCGCGGCGCCGAATGCATAGTTCGCGCCGATGCCGAACGTGCGCAGGTCCTTCGTGCCGCCAGTCGCGAGGTTCGCGAGCGCCGTGCTGAACGCGGGCGTCGCCGCGCCCGGATAGTGGATGTCGGTATAAGCCGCGCCCACGCCGACCGGACCGGCCTTGTAGTTCACACCGAAGCTGTAGGCACGCGACGAACCGGCGGTGGTCACGCCGCCCGCGGTCGTCGTCGGTGTGCCCGCAAAGGCGCCTGCCTGATTCGAGAAGCCGTACATCGCGCCGAACGTCACGCCGTAAAAGCTCGCGCTGCTGAACTTGACCGAGTTGTTGATGCGGCTCGACGTGAGTTGATCGACGTCGTTGATGTGATAGCCATAGTTGCCCGCGACGGTCTGGCCGCCGATGGAGTAGGCCGAGCCGAGGTAATCGGTCGAGAACGTGTACTGACGGCCGAGCGTGACCGAGCCAATGTCGTTCTTCGCAAGACCGACATACGCCTGGCGGCCGAATTCCGCGCCGCCCTGGCCGAGCGCGCCGGTGCCGCTGTTGAAGCCGTTTTCCAACGTGAAGATCGCCTTGAGGCCGCCGCCGAGGTCTTCGGCGCCTTTCAGGCCCCATCGGCTGCCCTGGGCCACGCCGTCGTCGTACTTGAAGTTGTGATCGCTGCCGCCAGTGACGGCGCTGTGGTTCACGTAGCTGACGCCTGCATCGATGATGCCGTACAGCGTGACGCTGCTCTGCGCATGAGCGGAAGTGGCGAAGGCGAAGGCGGCGAGGGCGGCGGTTGCCAGAAGGTTCTTCTTCAAAACGTGCTCCGGGATGAGTTCGCGGGTGTGGTGTGTGATCGTGCGTGTTCGTCGATGTCGCGCTGCGTTCTGCTGACGCTCGGTGCAACGGGCGCAAATGTAGCGGCCGCTGACTAAAGAAATATGACAGCGCTTTCGGATGGCTTGCGGTGTGTCGCGGCTGCAACAGCGCTAGCGCGGCGACGGCGTTTCATGCGTGCGTCCGCTTGCGCGAGACGCGCGGTATCCTCACGACTCCGCCCCATGACGGACAAGCGAGAAACAAAATGGACGAACACGGAATCCGCGAACTGGAAGAACGCCTGAAGCAGGCGATGATGGCGTCGGACGTGACTGCGCTTGACGCGCTCCTGGCCGACGACCTGACTTTCGTCGATGCCACCGGAAAGATATGGAGCAAGGCCGATGACCTGAACGGGCATCGGCATGGCATGCAGCGCATCGACAAGCTGGAGGTGGTGGAGCAAAGCGTGCGCGTGTACGGCGCGTTTGCCGTGACCGTCACGCGCGTTGCGCTCGCCGGGACATTCGGCGGCGCGCCGTTCGCGGGCAGCTTGCGCTACACGCGAACGTGGGGCGAGACCGCGCACGGCTGGCGCATCGTCGCGGCGCAGTGCGGTCTCATTCCGTTCTGACGTTCAAGGCTCAGGCGGACAACAGCGACCCCGTGCGATAAGCCTTCGCTCCCGCGATGCGTGCCACTTCCAGCCCGGCGGTCGCAAAGCGCGTGATATGCCGCGCGTACAAAACGCCGGAGGTCGTGCACTTGAGCGTGGTGATGGTATCGGCGAGCGGGTCGATCACATCGGCGATGGCCGAGCCCGCCTCGATGAACGCGCCCACTTGCGCACGGAACACGAGAATGCCGCTCGCAGGCGCGACGATCGGCTCCGCGCCCGCGAGCGGCGTGGCCGGATACGCGAGCGGCGGCAGCGGCACTTGCGGCGCATCGATCACGCCGCGATGAATCAGATAGTTGACGATGCCCTGCGCGTCCTTATCGCCGAGTTCATGTGAGACGTCGTGCTGGCTGCGCAACTCGACCGTCACCGAGATGCCGCCGTTCGGAATAGGAAAACGCTCGCCGAAACGCGTACGCAAGTCGGACCAGCAGAAGCTGTGGATTTCGTCGAACGGGTTGCCGACCGAATTCAGCGCGAGCAGGGACGCCTTTGCATCGAGATAGCGCGCGAGCGGTTCGACATCGGCCCAGATATCCGGGTTCGTGTAGAGATGCAGCGCGGCGTCGAGATCGCAATGCAGGTCGAGCACGACATCGGCGTCGTACGAGAGCTTTTGCAGCGCTAGACGTTGCGATTCGAGTTCGGTGTGCGCCGTTTGCTCGTCGAGCGCTTCCTTCATCGCGGCGCGCACGGCGAGCAGGTTCGCCTGACTGTCGCCGGAAAGGCGCGCTTCGATGCGCGGCGCGATCAACGCGGCCAAATCGTGAAAATTGCGGTTGAAGTTGTGGCCGCTATTGGCTTCGAAACGGCCGAGCAGTTGGCCGTGCAAGATCTGATTCAGCCCGATGGGATTCGGCACCGGCACGATCACCACTTCGCCTTCGAGCTTGCCGTCGGCTTCGAAAGCGGCGAGCAGGCGGCGCAATTTCCACGCGGCGAGCATGCCGGGCAATTCGTCCGCGTGCAGCGAGGACTGAATGTAGATTTTCTGACCGCCGCCCGAGCCGTAGTGATAACTCGTGATGGTGCGGGAAGTGCCGAGCGTCGGCGAAATGAGTTGATGAGTCTTGGTTTGCATGATGTGCGCGCGCATGCGAGTGCGCGGTCTTGTCTCGAATGATGTTTATGGCGGGCCAGCGTGCACGGGCGAGATTGCCGCGTGCCATGGCGATGGCGTCTCCTGTTGACCGGAATGAGCGCTGATGGTGCTTGCCGCGCCCGGTTCCGGTTCCATGCGAGATTGCTGCCGTCGGCTTTGCCTCGGACGTTCGATCTTAGCCGAAATCCGCGCGGCGGCGCGTCGGGACGTTTGCGGAGTTGCGCGGAAGGCCAAGGCGGGCACTGAAGAGCGCACCGTTGCTGCGACAAAAGCAGACTCAGCAAAAGCGACCCCTGCCAGGCGCCAAAAACAAAGCGGGCTCCGCAAAAAAACGCGGAGCCCGCTTCGTAGCCCACTCGAGCGAAGGCCGGTGTGACCGGCGCTTCGCCCGAAGGCATGACTTAGCTGCCGTACACGTCGAAGTCGAAGTACTTCTTCTCGATCTTCTTGTACGTGCCGTCCTTGATGATGTCGGCAATTGCCTTGTCGACTTGCGTCTTGAGGTCGGTGTCTTCCTTGCGCATGCCGATGCCCGCGCCTTCGCCCAGCACCTTCTTGTCGACGATATCCTTGCCCGCGAAGTCATAGCCAGCACCGCGCGGCGTCTTCAGGAAGCCGATTTCCGCCTGCACGGCGTCTTGCAGGGCGGCGTCCAGACGGCCCGAAGTCAGATCGGCGTAGACCTGATCCTGGTTCTGGTACGGCGTCACCGTCACGCCCTTCGGCGCCCAGTAGGTCTTGGCGTAGGTTTCCTGGATCGTGCCTTGTTCCACACCCACGGTCTTGCCCTTCAGGCTTTCGGCCGTCGGCAGGATGTTGCTGCCCTTCTTCGCGACGAGACGCGTCGGCGTGTTGAACAGCTTGCTCGAAAAGGCGATCTGCTCGGCGCGTTGCGGCGTCATGGACATCGACGAGAGCACGCCGTCGAACTTCTTCGCCTTGAGGGCGGGAATCATGCCGTCGAAATCGTTCTCCACCCATACGCACTTGGCCTTCAGGCGCGCGCAGATCTCGTTGCCGAGATCGATGTCGAAACCGGTCAGCTTGCCATCCGAACCCTTCGATTCGAACGGGGGATAGCTTGCGTCGACGCCAAAGCGAATCGTCGAATAGTCCTTGGCGTGCGCGGTGACGGCGGTGAGCGACGTGGCGGCAAGGAGGGACATCGTCAGGGCCGCGATCAGTTTCTTCACTGTTATTACTCCAGATGGTGGTCGGTTCATCCCGGCAGGTCTCGTATCCGGGCATCCGGCGCCGTAATTGGCGACGCCGGACCTTTGGGTCTTCCGCGGATCGTGTCCGGGCAGAATCGGCAGAAGGGTACCAAGCCAAAATTGTCAGGCATCTAGTGAAAGCACCGATAGCGGCGATTTAGAACTTTCCTTCACATGATTTAGCAAGTGGTTTTGTCTGAATTCTACCGACTTCCTTGCTGATTACTTTCTCAATGCTTGCGAAGCGGATGGTCCTTGAGAAACCACGACAGCGCAAAAGCGATGCACGCAATACAAGCCGCGACCAAATAAACCGTGTGCATGGAGCCGGCGAACGCGCTCAGATAATCGTCATGCAACGCGGCCGGCAGATTCGCCACCGCGAGCGGCCCGAGCGAACGCGGCATCTCCGTGCCGGCCGGAATCAGCGTTTCGAGCCGGCCGCGCAGGCTTCCCGAGAAAATCGCGCCGAAAGCGGCCACGCCGACCGAGCCGCCGATCGAGCGAAAGAGCGTCGCGCTGGAGGTGGCCACGCCGATCATCCGGAATTCGACCACGTTCTGCACCGCCAGCACGAGCACCTGCATCACCATGCCGAGCCCGAGGCCGAGCAGCAGCATGTAGCCGTACATGACCGGCAGCGGCGTGTCGAGGCGCAGCGTGGACAGCAGCACCATGGCGAGCGTGACGAACCCCGTGCCCGCGATCGGGAAAAACCGGTACTTCCCGATCTTGCTGATGACCCGGCCGCTCACGATGGAGGAAAGCAGCACGCCGGCCATCATCGGCGTGATCTGCAGACCGGCCTGCGACGGCGTGGAGCCCTTTACCACTTGCAAATAGAGCGGCAGGAACGTGACCGCGCCGAACAGCGCGCAGCCGACAATGAAACCGATCAGCCCGGCCAGCACGAAGGTGGGTTCCTTGAAGAGCGAGAGCGGCATGATGGGCTCGGCGGCGAGCCGTTCCTCGTAGACGAATCCGCCGATGCAGATCAGCCCGAGCGCGAGCGTGCACCACAGTTGCGGTGAACTCCACGGCAAGAGCGCGCCGCCTTCGCTGGTGAACAGGATGATGCAAGTGAGCGCGGCGGCTAGAAAGCCCGCGCCCATATAGTCCACGCGATGGTTCACGTGCGCCGTATGCGGCTTGAATACGGTCTGGATGACGGCGAGCGCGATCACGCCGAGCGGCACGTTGATGTAGAAAATCCAGCGCCACGACAGATGCTCGACCAGAAAGCCGCCAAGCAGCGGCCCGACGACCGTGGCAAGGCCATACACACCGCCGAAAAGCCCCTGAAAGCGACCGCGTTCGGCGGGTGGGATGACATCGGCGATGGCGGCCATGGTGACCACCATCAGCCCGCCGCCGCCGAGCCCCTGCAACGCGCGCAGCGCGATCAATTGCGTCATGTTCTGCGCAACGCCGCAGAGGATAGATCCGGCAAGGAATATCAGGATGGATGCCTGAAGCACGACCTTGCGTCCGAACTGATCGCCGAATTTGCCGTAAAGCGGCACGACGATGGTCGAACTGAGCAGATAGGACGTGACGACCCACGACAAGCGTTCGAGTCCGCCGAGTTCGCCGACGATGGTCGGGAGCGCTGTCGACACGATGGTTTGATCGAGCGCACCGAGCAGCATGACGAGCAAAAGCGCCGTGAAGAGCAGGCCGAGCGGCGGTTTTGCGGCTTCGTCGACGCCTGCAGGAGCGGTTCGGTGTAAAGATGTCATATCGACCTGTACTTGCGTAGGGACGCCTTTGGCGTCGTGAAAAGCGCTTCAATCCGGTTCTCAGCGCTGCCCGCTGAAAACGGATTGAATTTAATTAACATGAAAGTTAATATAAACGATCATCGAAGGCTCGTCAAACCATCTCTATGTCAAACGATGTAATCGGAGCCGAGTTGCCCGGCGAATCGGGCGAGGTTCAACTGAAGAAAGCAGGGCGGCGGCCGGGCCGTCCGAGCGGCGGTCACAGCGCCGAGGCGCGGGCGCACTTGCTGGATACGGCGCTGATGTTGTTTGCGCGGCAGGGCATCGGCGAAACGACGCTCGGGGCGATTGCCCGCGAGGCCGGCGTAACGCCCGCAATGGTCCATTACTATTTCAAGACGCGCGAGCAGCTACTCGATGTGTTGATCGACGAACGCTTCGCGCCGTTGCGCTCGGAACTGGGGCGCGTATTCAACGATCCCTCGGCCGAGCCCGCCGACACCTTGCGCGCCTTCGTGGAGGCGCTGGTCGCGACGGTGGACAAGCATCCGTGGTTCGCGGCGCTGTGGGTACGCGAAGTGATCAGCGAAGGTGGCGTGCTGCGTCAGCGCATGGCAGAACGCTTCGGCGACGAGCGCAAGGATTTGGCGATCGAGCGCATCGCCGGATGGCAGAAAGCGGGCAAGGTAAATCCGGCGCTGGAGCCATCGCTCGTGTTCGTATCGTTGTTCGGACTCGCGGTGTTTCCGCTTGCGACATCACGCTGGCGCGGCCAGGGCGCAGGCGCGATCAGCAAGGAGCAGATCGCGCGGCATGCGGTGGCGTTGTTGATGGATGGGATTCGGGCTGACTGATCCGCCCCCCGCAGCTAAAATGCGGCCCTCGTCCCGCGCGCCGAAGACCACCCCTTTGCGCGGGACGCCACATCCGCAAAAGAACCGTCCGGTCGACAGGAGACATATCAATGGCAACTTCCCCCGCGGCGGGCGCACAGCGCGCATCGGCCGCTGCGTCCGCGTCCGCGCCACCCGAAATCACCGCCGGGCTCATTTCCGCGCGTCTCGACCGGCTGCCGGCCACGCGCACCATCTGGACTTTCATCGCGCTCCTGAGTCTCGGCTTCTTCTTCGAGCTCTACGACTTGCTGTACTCCGGTTACGTCGCGCCAGGGCTGGTAAAGAGCGGCATCCTCACGCCAACGACAGCGAGTTTCTTCGGTTTCACAGGCGTGGCGAGCTTTATTGCGTCGCTGTTCGCGGGGCTGTTCATCGGCACGGTGGCGTGCGGTTTTCTCGCCGACCGTTTCGGCCGCCGCGCGATCTTCACGTATTCGCTGCTCTGGTACACCGTCGCGAATCTCATCATGGCGTTTCAGGACACCGCGACCGGCCTCAACTTCTGGCGCTTCATCGCCGGCGTGGGAATCGGCGTGGAACTGGTGACGATCGGCACGTATATCTCCGAACTCGCGCCGAAGCACATCCGTGGGCGCGCTTTTGCCTGCGAGCAGGCAGTCGGTTTCATGGCGGTGCCGGTGGTCGCGTTCCTCGCTTATCTGCTGGTGCCGCGCGCGCCGTTCGGCTTCGACGGATGGCGCTGGGTCGTCGTGATCGGTGCGCATGGCGCGCTCTTCGTCTGGTGGATTCGCCGCACGCTGCCCGAAAGTCCGCGCTGGCTCGCGCAAAAGGGACGCCTCGCCGAAGCGGATCGCGTAATGTCGGCGCTCGAAGCCAAGGTGGAACGCGAATACGGCCGGCCGTTGCCGCCGCCCGCCGCGCCCGAGCCGGTGCTCGACGCCGCGCAGGGCGCAGGCTCGTTCGCCGATATGTGGAAGCCGCCCTACGGCCGCCGCGCCACGATGATGATCATCTTCAACGTGTTCCAGACGGTCGGTTTCTACGGCTTCGCCAACTGGGTGCCGGCCTTGCTCGTGAAGCAGGGCGTCACGGTCACGTCGAGCCTCATGTATTCGAGCATCATCGCGATCGCGGCGCCCATCGGGCCGATCATCGGGCTTTTGATTGCCGACCGCATCGAGCGCAAGACGGCCATCGTCGCCATGGCGGGCGCGAATATCGTCTGCGGGCTGCTGTTCAGCCAGTCGTCGAACGCCATGTTCCTGATCGCGATGGGCGTCGGGCTCACGCTGTCGTCGAACATCATGTCGTACAGCTTCCACGCGTATCAGACCGAGTTGTTCCCGACCAGCATCCGCGCGCGCGCCGTCGGCTTCGTCTATTCGTGGAGCCGGTTTTCGGCGATTTTCACGTCATTCATCATCGCGGCCGTGCTCAAGGGTTTCGGGACGACCGGCGTGTTCGTGTTCATCGCGGGCGCCATGCTCGTCGTGATGGCGGCGATCGGCCTGATGGGACCGCGTACGCGCGACATGGCGCTCGAAAAAATCTCGCATTGACGTGAATTGAGCAGCGATTGCTGCGGATTGTCGGCCGGTATGCCAAAATCCGCAGAACGTACCCGATCGTCGCTCAATTTTCGAATATGTCCGACACGCTCACTCCGGTAGAAGCAGATCATGCGATGCGTAATTGGACGTATCGATCGTCAGGAAAGATTCGGATTGGATCGGATCAGCATCGGCGGATGTTCTGCGAGATGTTGCTGACGACGCACAATCCGTACAAACCGGCCGTGATCGAGTGGCCGAAGCTGGACCCGGCGGCGCTCAAGCGCGTGACGTCGCTGCCCATCTGGGACATCGCGGTGCAGACGGAAGGGCGCGCCTCCATTCGCGTGGCGACTTACGCGGCGGCGGTTCACGACCCGCATTTGCGCGAAGCCTTGCGCATGAACGGCGGGGAAGAAGCGCGCCACAAGCTCGTACTCTCGAAACTCGTCGAAGCCTATGGCATCGAGCTCGCGCCCGAGCCGCCGTATCCCGCACCGGACGACGCATTGCGCGCGTGGATGCTCACGGGCTACAGCGAGTGCATCGACAGTTTCTTTGCGTTCGGCTTGTTCGAGGCGGCGCGCCAGTCAGGCTATTTTCCCGAAGCGCTCGTCGAAACCTTCGAGCCGGTGATTCAGGAAGAAGCGCGTCACATTCTGTTTTTTGCCAACTGGGTGGCGTGGTATCGGCGCAGTCTGCCGTGGTATCGCAAGCCTGGTTTCCTGCTCAAAACCGCGAGCGTCTGGATTTCGCTGATTCGCGACCGCATTTCGCTCGCGCGAGGTTTCGACACGAGCGGCGCGGCGCAAGATGCCAACTTCCCGGCCAACGTCGGCGATTCCGTGGCGGGCAATGTTTCCGTCGCTTCCTTGATCGACCTGTGTCTCGCGGAAAACGCGCGTCGCATGAGCGGTTACGACGCGCGGCTCTTGCGCCCAACCACCGTGCCGATGCTCGCGCGTCTCGCGCGCCGCTTCGTCAAGTAAGCGGCTTCTCTTCGCTCGATGCCGCTTTGTAGCGGCGCGATGCGTCTTCGACATCCTGTCGGAACTGCGCCAGCGCCGCCGTTTTCGCATTGGCGGGTTGCAGCGCGGCCCACAGCACTTCCACCAGTTCATTCGCCGTCGTCTCGATCTGAGTCTGACTCAGGCGGCGTTTTGCAAGCGTGGCGTCCCACAACACGTGTTCCATCGGCCCGAAAACGAGCGAGCGCAAAAGACGCAGCGGAACGTCGCCGCGGACGTGGCCGAGCGTCTGTCCGCGCGCGAGCACGTCCATGAGCGGCGCGGTGTAGCGGCGCTGCAATTCGGTGAGCGTGTCCGACAGATCGTGCTGGCGCGTGCGGCCTTCCGAGAGCACGAGCGCGCACAGACCGGTGCCGTTCATCAGCATCAACCGCAAATGCGTTCTCACGATGAACGCGAACTGCTGGCGCACCGAGCCGTCGCGCGGCATGCCGGTCTCGAAGGCATCGATGATTTCGTCGTACCAGTCCGCGATCACGCGGGCGCACAATTCCCGCTTGCCGCTGAAATAGCTGAACACCGTGGCTTCCGAAATGCCGGCGCGCTGCGCGATTTCCGCGCTGGTGGCGCCGTCGTAGCCTTTCTCGGCGAAGACCTCGCGGCCGGCCTGGAGGATTTCGCGCACGCGTTGTTGCGATTTGACGCCCGACGGCGTGCGGCGGTTGGAAGCGGTGCTTTGCGTGGACATGGCGGTAACGGAAGAGCGTGCGCAAGAAATGTGAGCGTAGCTCAAAAACCTATTGACGGAAAGACGAATAGAGGATGAAATTGGCCCATTCTGCGGCGCTTCATCTGCTGTGAGTGAAACTCAAACGCGACGCGCCGAAACATTGCATCTGGAGGAGACACCCCATGAGCACCGTGCCGGGCCTGAACTTCGCGCTGGGCGAAGACATCGATATGTTGCGCGACACGCTTCAGCATTTCGCGTCGAAGGAAATCGCGCCGCGCGCCGCCGAAATCGACCGCACCGACCAGTTCCCAATGGACCTCTGGAAGAAATTCGGCGACATGGGCGTGCTCGGCATGACGGTATCCGAGGAATACGGCGGCGCGAATCTCGGCTACACCGCGCACATGGTCGCGATGGAAGAAATCTCGCGGGCGTCGGCATCGGTCGGGCTGTCGTACGGCGCGCATTCGAACCTGTGCGTGAACCAAATTCATCGCAACGGCACGGAAGAACAGAAGCGCAAGTATCTGCCGAAGCTCGTTTCCGGCGAACACGTCGGCGCGCTTGCCATGAGCGAGCCGAACGCCGGATCGGATGTCGTCAGCATGAAGCTGCGCGCGGACGAGAAGGGCGACCATTACGTGCTCAACGGCACCAAGATGTGGATCACCAACGGCCCGGATTGCGACACGCTCGTCGTCTACGCGAAGACGGATATCGAAGCGGGCGCGCGGGGCATCACGGCTTTCATCGTCGAGAAGGGCATGAAGGGCTTCTCGGTCGCTCAGAAACTGGACAAGCTCGGCATGCGCGGCTCGCATACGGGCGAACTCGTGTTCGAGAACGTGGAAGTGCCGAAGGAAAACATTCTCGGCGCATTGAACGGCGGCACGAAGGTGCTGATGAGCGGTCTCGACTACGAGCGCGCCGTGCTTGCGGGCGGGCCGACCGGCATCATGCTCGCCTGCATGGATGCGGTCGTGCCGTATATCCATGACCGCAAGCAGTTCGGGCAAGCCATCGGCGAATTCCAGCTGATTCAAGGCAAGGTCGCGGATCTCTATACCACGCTGCAAGCGTGCCGCGCATATCTCTTCGCGGTGGGCCGCCAGCTCGATACGCTCGGCTCGGGCCACGTGCGCCAGGTGCGCAAGGACTGCGCGGGCGTGATTCTCTACACGGCCGAGAAAGCCACGTGGATGGCCGGCGAAGCCATCCAGATTCTTGGCGGCAACGGCTACATCAACGAGTATCCGGTGGGACGCCTGTGGCGCGATGCCAAGCTCTATGAAATCGGTGCGGGCACGAGCGAGATTCGCCGCATGCTGATCGGTCGCGAACTGTTCGCCGAGACGGCTTGAGGCGCGTCATGGCGATCATCGAATCGAAACTGAACCCGCGCAGCGAAGATTTTCGGACCAACGCCGCCGCGCTCGAAGCGCTCGTCGCGGATCTCAAGGCAAAAGTCGCGAAGCTCGCGGAAGGCGGCGGTCAAGCCGCGCGTGACCGGCACGTGTCGCGCAACAAGCTCTTGCCGCGCGACCGCATTGCGCAACTGCTCGATCCGGGCACGCCGTTTCTCGAATTATCGCAGCTCGCGGCCTACGGCATGTACAACGACGACGCGCCGGGCGCGGGCATCATCACGGGCATCGGGCGCATTGCGGGACAGGAGTGCGTGATCGTCTGCAACGACGCGACCGTGAAAGGCGGCACGTATTATCCGGTGACGGTGAAGAAGCATCTGCGCGCGCAGGAAATTGCCGAGCAGAACCGCCTGCCGTGCGTCTATCTCGTCGATTCGGGCGGCGCGAACCTGCCGAATCAAGACGACGTGTTCCCCGACCGCGATCACTTCGGCCGCATCTTCTACAACCAGGCGAACATGTCGGCGGCGGGCATCGCGCAAATCGCGGTGGTCATGGGCTCGTGCACGGCGGGCGGCGCTTATGTTCCGGCGATGAGCGACGAGTCGATCATCGTGAAGGATCAGGGCACGATTTTTCTGGGTGGCCCGCCGCTCGTCAAGGCCGCGACCGGCGAGGAAGTCAGCGCCGAGGATCTCGGCGGCGGCGACGTGCACACGCGTCTTTCCGGCGTCGTCGACCATCTCGCGCAGAACGACGCGCATGCGCTCGGCATCGCGCGCAGTATCGTCGGCAATCTCAATCGCGTGAAGACGCCGCCGCTCGCGCTCAAGGAACCGCTGCCGCCGCGCCATGAAGCGCAGAGCCTTTACGGCGTGATTCCGGTCGATACCCGCAAGCCTTTCGACGTGCGCGAAGTGATCGCGCGCATCGTCGACGATTCCGCTTTCGACGAATTCAAGGCGCGCTACGGCACGACGCTCGTCACTGGCTTCGCGCATATCTGGGGGCATCCGGTCGGCATAGTCGCGAACAACGGCATTCTGTTTTCCGAGTCGGCGTTGAAGGGCGCCCACTTCATCGAACTATGCTGCCAGCGCAAGATTCCACTCGTGTTCCTGCAGAACATCACGGGCTTCATGGTCGGGCGCAAGTACGAAAACGAAGGCATCGCGCGTAACGGCGCGAAGATGGTGACGGCCGTGGCCACGGCAAAGGTGCCGAAGTTCACGGTGATCATCGGCGGTTCGTTCGGCGCGGGCAATTACGGCATGTGCGGCCGCGCCTACTCGCCGCGTTTTCTGTGGATGTGGCCGAACGCGCGCATCTCGGTCATGGGCGGCGAACAGGCCGCGTCCGTGCTCGCAACCGTCAAGCGCGACGGCATCGAGAAGAAGGGCGGCGCGTGGTCGAAGGACGAAGAGGAAGCGTTCAAGGCGCCGATTCGCGATCAATACGAGGCGCAGGGTCATCCGTACTATGCAAGCGCGCGTCTTTGGGATGACGGCGTGATCGATCCGGCGCAAACGCGCGACGTGCTGGGCTTGGGCCTTGCCGCGACGATGAACGCGCCGATCGAAGACACGCGCTTCGGCGTATTCCGCATGTGACGCCAGACGTCGGGACCCAGGCGCCCGACTCGCGTCTCGCACCTCAAGCTGATCCACGGATGTGAAGCCATGTTCAACAAGATTCTGATTGCAAATCGCGGCGAGATCGCCTGCCGTGTCGCGGCGACGGCGAAGCGCATGAATATCGGCAGCGTCGCCGTTTATTCGGACGCGGATGCCCAAGCGAAACACGTCGATGTCTGCGATCAAGCCGTGCACGTGGGCGGCGCGGCGGCATCCGAAAGCTATCTGCGCATGGAGCGCATCGTCGAGGCAGCGCTTTCGAGCGGCGCGCAAGCCGTGCATCCGGGCTACGGCTTTCTTTCCGAGAACGAAGACTTCGCCAATGCATGCGAGAAAGCGGGCATCGTCTTCATCGGGCCGCCGGTCGAAGCCATCCGCGCGATGGGTTCCAAGGCCGCGGCCAAGGCGCTCATGCAATCCGCGTCGGTGCCGCTCGTGCCCGGCTATCACGGCGACGATCAGGACGCCGCGCTCCTGCAACGCGAGGCGGATCGCATCGGCTATCCGGTGCTGCTGAAGGCAAGCGCGGGCGGCGGCGGCAAGGGCATGCGAGTCGTCGAAAAGAGCGAGGACTTCGCGGCGGCGCTCGCCTCATGCAAGCGCGAAGCGGCGTCGAGCTTCGGCAACGATCGCGTGCTGATCGAAAAATATTTGCTGCGCCCGCGTCACGTCGAAGTGCAAGTATTCGCCGATACGCACGGCAACGCGGTCTATCTGTTCGATCGCGATTGCTCGGTGCAGCGTCGGCATCAGAAGGTGCTCGAAGAAGCGCCCGCGCCCGGTCTTTCCGATGCCACCCGACGCGCAATGGGCGAAGCCGCCGTGGCGGCGGCACGCGCGGTGAATTACGTCGGCGCGGGCACGGTCGAGTTCATCATGACGCAGGACGGCCAGTTCTACTTCATGGAGATGAATACGCGCTTGCAGGTCGAGCATCCGGTGACCGAGATGGTGACCGGGCTCGATCTGGTCGAATGGCAACTGCGCGTGGCGGCGGGCGAGCCTTTGCCCCTGTTGCAAGACGCGCTGAAGGTGCACGGTCATGCCATCGAAGCGCGCATCTATGCGGAGAACCCGGCGCGCGGCTTTTTGCCATCGACGGGCACGCTCAAGCATCTCGCATTGCCGCAGGCGGTGAGTTTTTCGATCGATGGCGACGTGCGTATCGACAGCGGCGTGCGCGAAGGCGACGCCATCACGCCGTTTTACGACCCGATGATCGCGAAGCTGATCGTGCATGGCCGCGACCGTCGCGATGCGCTCGCCCGCATGGCACGGGCGCTGGCCGAATGCGAGATCGTCGGGCTGCATACGAACGTCGAATTCCTGCAACGTATCGTGAAAAGCGAGCCGTTTTCGCAAGGCGAGCTCGATACCGGTTTGATCGAGCGTCATCGCGACACCTTGTTCGCGCCGCCAACCGTACCGCGCAACAAGGCGCTCGCGCTTGCCTGCGCCGCGCTGCTTACGCGCGAAGGCGGCGAGGCGCACGGTCACTCGCCGTGGGACGCGCTCTCGCACTGGCGCATGGCGGGCGGTTATAGCCAGGACCTGAACTGGCGCGAGGTCGATCACGACGACATGTTCAAGGTCGTCTACACGAAAGACGGCGAGAAGCGGCTCGCGCTCGATGGCAAGAGCGCGCGCTTCGACTGGACGCATGGCGGCGCGACCGATTACACCGTGCAATTGGACGATAACCTGCTAAAAGGCACCGTCTTCACCGAAGGCGACATCTTCCACGTCTTTCTCGAAGGCGCGGAATTCCAGTTCGAATGGCAAAACCTGATGGCTCATGCGGGCGACGCCGAACACGAAGGCCGTCTCACCGCGCCGATGCCCGGCAAGGTCATCGCGGTATTGGTGGAGGCAGGCGCGATGGTGGCGAAGGGCGCGCCGCTCATCGTCATGGAAGCCATGAAGATGGAGCATACGATCGTCGCGCCCACGGCGGGAAAAATCGGCGAGATTCTCTTCGATGTCGGCGATCAGGTCGCCGACGGTTCGCAGTTGCTGGTGCTCGAAACGAGTTGAAGGAAGCTAGAAGCGCGTTACTTCCTGGGCCTGCCGAGTAACGTGTCCTGGCTCTCGGTGCGCACCAGAATCTCGACGCGCCGGTTTAGCGCGCGGCCCTGCGGCGTGTCGTTATTGGCGATGGGCCGCAGGTAAGCCATGCCCTTGGTCGTAATGCGCTCGGCCGGCACGCCGCGCGCGATCAACGCATTCGCAACGGCATTCGCGCGCGCCAGCGACAGTTCGCGATTGTAGGCGAGCGAGCCTTCGTCGTCGGTATGGCCTTCGATCAGAACAGGCCGCATGCTGCGTTTGAGCACATCCGCGACGCGGTCCAGCACGGCGATGTTCTGCACGCGGATGCGCGCTTCGTCCCTGTCGAAGAGCGGCGCGTCGGGCAGGCGCATCTCCACGCCGCCTTTGACCTGCAGCATGGTAATGCCGTACTGCGCGTTCAGCTTGTCTTCTTTCGTGCGGCTGAGGCCGCTCGAACAGCCTGAGAATAAACTCGCCAGCATCGCAAGCGACGCGCATGTTCCAACGGCCGACTGTAATGCTCTACCTGCCATCCCGTGCTTTCCCTTCTCTTAAGAGAGGCTTTGATTATACGGAGCCCGAATCTTGCCGTTGTAAATAACATTTGCTGCTTACCCGCAACTATGCGGAACGCTTTGTGCGGATCGAGCGCCAACCAAGTGCCAACTGGGCGTCAACAGGGCGCCAACTTCGTCCGAACGTTCGACGCGCTTACAATGCGTGCGACCATTCAGGTTATCGATTCGAATCTCCGTCTTTCTTCCTGCGAGCTTTCACCGTCATGTCTACACCGCGATATCCGCGTAATCCAGAGCGCAGCAACGAGCATGATACGGACCCGGGCGCACGCATCAACAAGGTACAGCGGGCGGCGTCGGCGGCGCTTTACACGGTGCTCGTGCTGATTGCGCTCTACACGGCGCGCACGTTCATACCGGCGGTGGTGTGGGCTATCGTGATCGCCATTTCATTATGGCCGGCGCTGCACTGGCTGGAGCAGCGTCCGCTGTTCAGGCGGCACAATATCTTGCTCGCGGCGTTTCTTGCCACAGCGGTCGGGCTGCTCTTCGTGGTGCCGTTCGCCATCGTTGCCGCGCAGACCGCCAACGAAGCGAGCGACATGCTCCGCTGGTTCCACGACGTCTTGCGCACCGGTATTCCGATGCCCGCTTTCGTCGAGCATCTACCAATGGGTTCACAGCAGGTTTCGCACTGGTGGCAAGAGAATCTGGCGACACCGCTCGAATCGTCGCCTGCCGTGAAGCGTCTGCATAGCGCGACGGTCGTCGCGATGACGCGCCATTTCGGCGGACGCGTAGTGCATGGGCTCGTCATTTTCGGCTTCATGCTGATGACGCTGTTCTTCATGTTCCAGGCGGGCGCGCGGCTTGGCGAGCAACTGATCGCGGGATCGCGGCGCGCGTTTGGCGCGGACGGTGCGGCGCTCATCCGGCGCATGGCGGACTCCGTGCGCAGCACGGTGATCGGTCTCGTGGTGGTTGGCCTGGGCGAGGGCGCTTTGCTCGGTATCGCCTATGGCATCACGGGCGTGCCGCACGCCACCTTGCTCGGCATGCTGACCGCGGTCGCCGCTATGCTGCCGTTCTGCGCGCCGATCGTCTTCCTCGGCTCGGCGCTATGGCTGCTCGCGCAAGGCTCCGTGATTTCGGCTGCCAGCGTGGCGATCTTCGGGCTGATCGTGGTCTTCATCTCCGAGCATTTCGTGCGGCCAGTGCTGATCGGCGGCTCCACGCGCCTGCCGTTTCTGCTCGTCTTGTTCGGCATTCTGGGCGGCGCGGAAACGTTCGGGCTGATCGGGCTTTTCATCGGCCCGGCATTGATGACGATTCTCGTCGTGCTATGGACGGACTGGGTGCGCGATTGAAGACGAAGTCGATGAAGCGCCGCGCGTGACGTAATTCAAATGCCCGCGCCGCGTTCCTGCACGCAGACCCAGGGCGATACCACCACGGCCCACAACTCGGGATCGCGCGCGGCGATATCGACGGCGGTCTGCGCCTGCAAGCGCTCGATGAGTCCGGCCGAGAGCCATTGCGTGACCTGCTGCGTGTCGTCGTTGGCGACAGCCTCGGCGACGCTCACGAGATCCAGGTCGCCCTTCACCCAAATCAGCGCGCCCTTTGCGAAGAAGCGTTCGAGTTCGGACCAGCCGATCTGCGCCGTTTCGGCAAGCAGCTTGGTGTAGAGCGGGCTGGGGCTTTGGTTGGAAGCGTCGGTCATAACGGAAGCAATGGAAACGAAAAGGCGTCCGACACTATAGCGCAGTGCCGGACGCCTTCGTTTCGCCTTTAAGCGGACGTTTAGAGGTCGAAGAACACGGTCTCGTTCGGGCCGCGAAGATGAATGTCGAAGCGATAGATCGTGCCCGACACACCCGGCTTGCCCGTCGGTCCCGCTTCGCGCTTGGCGATCAGCGTATGGCGGCGCTCGGCCGGCACGGCGGCGAGCACGGCGTCGTTCGCGTTGGCTTCGGTTTCATCGTCGAAATAGATGCGCGTGTAGCTATGCAGCAGCATGCCGCGCATCAGCACGATGACATCGAGATGCGGCGCGGCATCGTCGGCGGTCTTGCCGGGCTTCACCGTATCGACGATAAAACGCAGCTTCGGGTCCGTGCCCGTGCCGACGCGCGCGAATCCACGAAAGCCCGACTCGCGCGCGGCTTCGGCGCTTTCCACGTAACGGCCGTTCGCGTCAGCCTGCGCGATTTCGATGAGCGCGTCGCCAATGGGCTTGCCTTCCGCGTCGTACACGTTGCCGACCACGGCGATATGCTCGCCCGGCACTTCACGATCCGCGGCCGATGCCGTGAACAGGCTCTTCAGATCGAAGTTGTATTGCTCGGGAACGAGGCCGTAGGCGAAGTACGGTCCGACGGTCTGCGATGGGGTTTGTTTGAGCGTGGTCATGTCGTTCACTCCGTCGGCGTCTGGTCCGGGCCGCGCAGCACGATATCGAATTCGTAGCCGAGCGCGTAGTTTTCCTGAGTCGTGTCGATCGAGAAGCGCGACACGAGGCGCTTTCTCGCCTGCTCGGGAATGCCTTGATAAATCGGATCGAGGTCGAGCAGCGGGTCGCCCGGGAAATACATCTGCGTGACGAGACGCGAGCCGAAGTAGTCGCCGAAGAGCGAGAAGTGAATGTGATTGGGGCGCCACGCGTTGGTGTGATTGCCCCACGGATACGCGCCCGGCTTGATCGTCATGAAGCGGTAGCGGCCTTCGTCGTCGGTCAGGCAGCGGCCCGCGCCGAGGAAGTTCGGGTCGAGCGGCGCGTCGTGCTGATCGGCCTTGTGGACATAGCGTCCGGCGGCGTTGGCCTGCCACACTTCCACGAGCGTGTTGCGCACCGGGCGGCCGTTGTCGTCCAGCACGCGGCCCGTCACGATGATGCGCTCGCCGAGCGGCTCGCCGTTCTTGGCGGCATTGCGCGTGAGGTCGTTATCGAGCGTGCCCAGGTCGTCCGCGCCATAGACGGGAACGCGGCGGTTGCGCAGATTTTCCTTCAGCGGGATGAGCGGCAGCGAAGGGCTGCGCAGCACGGATGACCGGTAGCCCGGCGACAGATACGGCGGATGGGAATCCCAGTCGCGAGGCGTGAGAATAGGTGAAGTCATGACGACGTGTCTCCTGTTTTGTAGGGTGTCCGGGTTTTTCAATCGGATATTTCTGGCAACTACTTTATCGAATGCAGCGAGTTATGGAAAATGATGTTTCGTGCTGCTTGCATAACGACTCGTCATGGATACCGACTTCACCAACACTCGCGTCAAGTTCCGCCACCTGCAGTGTTTCCTTGCCGTCACGCAGCTCGGCAGCGTGCAGCGCGCGGCAGACAGCCTGTCGATTACGCAGCCGGCCGTGTCGAAGACCATAGGGGAACTCGAATCCATTCTAGGCGTGCGCTTGTTCGAGCGTGGCAGGCGCGGCGCGGTTCCCACGCGCGAGGGCCGGCTCTTCGCGCCGCATGCGAGCGCGTGCGTGGCGTCGCTGCGCGAAGGCGTGGACATGCTGCTGCGCGAACGTGGCGATGTGCCGGGGACCATTTCCATCGGCGTATTGCCGACTGTCGCCACGGCCTTGCTGCCGCCCGCGCTCGCTGCTTTCCGGCAGCAATGGCCGGCCATTTCGCTTGCGGTTCGCACGGATTCGAACGCGCAACTGCTCGAACGGCTGAAGGCGGGCGACGTCGATCTGGTCGTTGGCCGGCTCTCTGAGCCGGAAGCCATGCACGAGCTTTCCTTCGAGCAGATTTATCGTGAACCGCTAGCGGTGATTGTCCGGCGCGAGCATCCGCTGACGTTCGAGGCGCCGCTCACGCCCGCGTTGCTTGCGCGTTTCGCGATCGTCGTGCCGCCATTCGGGACGTTGATTCGTCAGTCGGCTGAAAGCGTTCTGACAGCGTTTGGCGCGCATGCGCTGACCGCGTTGATCGAAACGCTGTCGGTTTCGCTTGGCCGCGCGCTCGCGTTGCACAATGACGCCGTGTGGTTCGTTCCGGCGGGCGCGGTCGCGCAGGACATCGCGCTCGGCTTGCTCGTTGCCTTGCCCATGCCCTTCGCCGGCACCGATGAGCCGATCGGCTTGATACGTCGCAACGACTCCGCGCGCACGCCCGTGGAAGAAAGTCTGGTCGATGCCTTGCGCGAAGCGGGCCGTGCGCGCGCCGGGAACAAGTGACCGGTCGTGCGCCGCGGCGCGCACCTTGCTAGAGCAGCATTTACCGCGCAGATTTCGCGCGAAACAAATACTATGACGTAAGCCCGCCGGGACAGCGAATCGGTTGCAACGAACGCTCGTGGCGCCGGTCTTATCGACGCGTGCCGCTTCGGCGCATCGACGTCATTTCCCGCACTTGGTGCCGCATTGCTGTCAACTCGTTCGCTCCATGAAGACCGTTCTGCTCGTCGATGACGACCCCGCCACCATCGAAGCCTGGACCCTCTGCATGCAAGGGGAGGATTGCCGCGTGCTCTACGCCGTCGACGGCAACGGCGCTCTGTCGATACTCGGCGCGCAGACGGTCGACATCGTCGTGTCCGACTGGATGATGCCGGGACTCGGCGGCGCGCTTCTCTGTCAAACGATGAAGAACGACGCCGCGCTCGCGCACATCCCTTTCCTGATGATTTCAGGGCATCCGAATCCGCCGGCTTTCGTGAGCTACGACGGGTATCTGCGCAAGCCGGTCGAGATGGAGACGCTGGTTGCGGCCGTGAACCGTCTGTGTGCCGCAAAGAAGCGGCCGCTTTATTGAACGGCTGCTGCTTGCGCTTCGACGAGAATCTCGGAACGCGACGACCAAGGCCTCAAGTCGGCATCCACGAGGCAAAGGCTTGCGGCTTAACCAATCAGCGCAACTCCGCCAGCGCCGCATCCATCTGCGCTTGAGCAAGCCGGTTCAATTCCTGCGGGATTTCGCATTCGAGCGGCAAGGCGGGCGTGACGATCACGCGGATATGTCCACCATGATCCGGCCAACCCTTCGCCGGCCAGACCTTGCCCGCGTCGTGGACAACAGGCACGACCGGAACCTTGGTCGCGCACGCGAGCCGCACGCCGCCCGAAGCGAGCTTGAGCGGCGCATCGTGCGCCACGCGCGTGCCTTCCGGAAAGATCACCACGACGTCGCCTTTCTTCAGCCGCGCGGCGCATTCACGCGTGACAGCCTGGTGCGCCTGACGGATCGAGCCGCGGTCGAGGCTCACCATGTCCAGACCGCGCAACACCCAGCCGAAAAAAGGAATCTGCATGAGTTCGTGCTTGAACACGAAGCTGATGCGGCGCGGAAAGAGCGCCATGAACGCGAGCGTCTCCCAGGTCGATTCATGGCGGCTCAATACGATGCACGGCCCGTGCGGCAAGTGTTCGAGTCCTTCGACCGAGACGCCCACACCGGCGATGACGCGCATCATCGTGACCATCGCGCGGCACCATTGCCTGGCTAACCAATAGCGTCCGTTTCTGCCGACGAACGGGAAAAGCGGCAGGATCAGGATCGACCAGATCGTGCCGCTGCCGAGCAGATAGGTGGCGAAGAGCCACTTGACGAGGGTGCTGCGCATTGAAATCGTGCGATCGACGGAGGAAAGCCCAGAAGCATAACGGTATCGAGCCGTGAACGCACGAGGCAAAAACCGCCGCTTCGCTCATGCGTCTTCGGGCGCGCGATGCAACAATGGCGCGTGCAGGTCATCGACCGCTTATATCAACATCGCAAGGGAACACATGGATCAGGAGCCGGTGAGTTTCGACGAAGGCATGCTCGACGTGGGCGACGGCCATTCCATCTACTGGCGCGCGCAAGGTCCGCGCGAGGCGCCCGTCATGCTCGTCGTGCACGGCGGCCCCGGCGGCGCCATGAATCTCAAATGGGCCGAGGTGCTGGAAGCGGACAAGTGGCGCGTCGTGTTCTTCGACCAGCGTGGCTGCGGCAAGTCGAAGCCTTTCGGCAAGCTGGAGGCGAACGGCATCGATGCGCTCGTCGGCGACATGGAGAAACTGCGAGTCGCGTTGAACATCGAGCGCTGGGCGCTGTTCGGCGGCTCGTGGGGCACGACGCTCGGGCTTGCCTACGGCGTCACGCATCCCGAACGCTGCACGGGCTTCTTGCTGCGCGGCGTGTTTCTCGCGCGGCGCGCGGACATCGACTGGTTCCTGTGGGACGTGCGGCGCGTGTTTCCGGAGGCGCATCGCGCGTTTCTGGATGCCATCGAAGCCGCGAGCGGGAAGCGTCCGACGAGCGGCGAGGAAATCCTGCAACTGACAGAAGCGCCGCTCGCGCGTTTCGATGAAGCCGGCACGCGGCTCGCGCGCGCGTGGACGCTGTATGAGACCACCTTGTCGGTGGTCAACAAGCCGCCGAAAGAGGCGAAGGAAGCGGACGAGGCGAAAGTATCGGGTGAAGCGCAAGCATCGAGCGAAGCGAAGGACTCGAGCGACCCGAAGCAGGACGACAAGCGCCCGAGCGCCGAGGCCAACTCCGCCGCCGTTTCCATGGCGCTGCTCGAACGTCACTACATGGCGCACGAACTGCCGCCCGAACCGCTGCTGCAGCGCGTCGCGCGCATTGCGCATCTGCCGTGCAGTATCGTCCACGGACGTTTCGACATGGTGTGTCCCGCGGATCAGGCGTTCGACCTCGCCGCGCTTTGGCCGGGCGCGCAACTCGCCATCGTGGATGTCGCCGGGCACTGGACCTTCGAGCCCAACAACGTGACGGCATTGCGCAAAGGCGCGGTGGCCCTGGCTCAAGCCATCGCGGCAAGCTGACGCTTACAGGATCGACGGCGCCGCTTCGGTCAGGCGTCGCCAGTCGAGATCCGCGCCCGCGACGATCAGCCGTCCGTTGCGCTGCGTCGCGATGGTGAGCGTGACGCACAGCGACGTCCCCGTTACCGACAGATACGGCGCGCTCGTGATGACCTGCTGCGGCCGCGTGTGGGCATCGACGAAGTAGGGGCGCGTGTCCCAGCGGCCGGTCGAGGCGTCCGCGATGGGCGCGAAGCGGTCGGCCGAGCGCCGCTCACACGCGCCGGCGAGCGTCGGCAGGCATTCGCGACCCGCGTGGTCGAGAAAGAAGCAACTGATCGTACAAGGCAGCGCGAGCAACGCGGCGCAAGCATGCTCGGCGGATGCGCCGCCCGCAAGGCGCGTCGCGGCCTGCGCCAGATTCGAGCGATACGGCATCAGCAGCAAGTCGCTCGCGAGGCGCTCGGTGCGGCGCGTCTGCGCGAGCGAATCGAATACGTTTTCGAAGAGCGGCGTGGCCGCGCCGCGTTCGGCGAGTTGCGCAGCCGGTTGACCGAACAGATAACCCTGCACGAAGTCCACGTTGGAGCGCGCCGCGAGCATCAGGTCGTCGCTGGTTTCGATTCCCTCGGCCACCACGAACATACCGGATTCATGCAGCAGATCGACGAGCTTCGGCATCAGCGCATCGCGCATCGGCGTGCGTCGCTTGCCGCTCTGCGCGCGCACCAGGCTGCGGTCGAGCTTGACGATATCCGGCCGCATCGTGAGCAGACGATCGATATTGGAATGCCCGGCGCCGAAGTCGTCGACGGCGACGAGAAAGCCCTGCGCGCGAAACGAGCGCGTCGCGCGCGCGATCTCCGCGACATCCGAACCACCCGATTCGAGCACTTCGATCACGATCCGCTCCGGCGCGAGCCCGGCCGCGTGCGTGAGCGCCGCGAACTGTTTCGCATAGCCAGGGTCCGTGAAAGTCGCAGGGTTCATGTTGACGAACAGCCAATGCGCGCTCGGCAGCACCGGCGCGGCATGACGGAGGTGCGCCAGATGACTCATGCGGTCGAGCGCGGTGAGCTCGCCCGAGACGATCGCGCGGCCAAACAGATCGAACGGGCCGATCAGCGCGCCATCGCCCGCATCGCCGCGCAACAGCGCCTCGTAACCGACTTCGCGCTGATGCGGAAGGCTGTAGATCGGCTGCAGATGCGTGCGAAGCGTGATGCCGTCGACGACTCCGGTGTGCGCCGTCAACACGTCGGACCACGCCGGCCGAGGCCTGACGGCTGCATGCGGACACAGCGTCGGGGAGAATGCACATACGAGTCGATGAACGGCACGGCAATGGCACGCGGCGAGATGGGGATACAAGGCAGTATCGGCCGAGCGTGCGAAAACTTGAGTGGCGGCGTCGTGTTTGCCCGCGCCCGCGCCGCGACCTATCTTTGAAGAGGCGGTGATACGATCCCGCTGCAACTTAAGCGGCGCAAGGCTCGTCGAAGCTTGCACCAAAACCTTTGAGAGACATCGATGGCGCAACAGAAAACCAATCCAAAACTCGAGCAGGCGCTCACGCGCGGCGATCTCGCCATCCGTCAGGCCAATTCGGCTCGCGCCACGGCGGTGTTGCGCGCACTCGGCAAGATGATCGTGGAGGCGTCGGCGACCATCGGCGTCGAAGCGCACGTGGTCGTTCACGACGGCGACAAGATCTACGATCCCGCCGACGGCGCGTGGCCGCAGCAGTTGCTCGTTTCGCTCGACGGCCCTGTCGAGGAGAACGATCCGGACGAAATTCGCACGATCACCTTGCTCGCCGACACGCCGGCCACCATCTTCCGCTGCGAATGGCAGCGTGCCGACGGCAATCTCGGCCGTCAGGAGGGACGCCCGCTTGCCATGGTTGCCTTCATTACCGACGTCGACATTCCTTGGCTCGACGAAGAAGACTGATTACCCCGTCTTTGATTTGTTCAACATGTTGTGAGATTCGCGGATGCCAAAAGTCCTGGTATCCGCGTTTTTGTGTCCGCTCATTTCCCCAACGATCCCATTTGTTGCCGTTTTCTGTTTCGAGTGTTGCGTGAAGCGCAAACGTTACCGTGTCCCCTTTTTTTAGTCTTTTGACGTGATTACGCGATATTTCGTATTGCTTGACAGACGGCTATTCTCCTGAATACCTCTCACGGCATTTGGTGGCTGTTGGCCCTCGTTTCTTTTCACTCTTCTTGTGCATGCATATTCGAATACCGGCTATGCATATTTATTTTTGCAGCAGTTGCCCGGCGATTAGTTCGGCAATTAGAATAAAAGTTCTAATTGTTTAGCCTGAATTTTGCTGAGAAACAGTGGCAAGCGCGCACCCCGTTATTTGACTTCGTGAGAGGCTCGATTCGCCGTGTGAGGGCACAACCTTAAAACGCCCATATCACGCGGCAATTTCCTAATCGCCAAGAAAAATGGGGTTTACAAAATGGAACGTCTGAACCTTGCCACGAATGCCGCCGCTAACCAATCTGAAACGGCGCTTCGTCCGACACTCACGGTAGTGCCCGCACTTCAGAAAACGGAACGCATGCCGTTTACTATCCGTATCGTCCAGGACGACGACGGGCTCCAGAAAGCCGTAAGCATCAGGCGTTCTGCGTATGGTCGGCATTTGCCCGAATTCGCCGAGAAAATGACGATCGAGCATTCCGATCGCGATAGCGGCACCGCGGTTTTGCTCGCGGAATCGAAACTCGATGGCGCGCCGTTGGGCACCATGCGCATTCAGACCAATGCGTATGCGCCGCTCGCGGTCGAGCAATCGATCAAGCTGCCGGGTCATCTCGCCGAAAGCCGTCTCGCGGAAGCAACGCGCCTTGGCGTGGCGGGCGGCATGGTGGGAAGAGTCGTGAAGGTGGCGTTGTGCAAGGCGTTGTGGATGTTCTGCGAACTGCATGAGATCGACTGGATGGTGATTACCGCGCGTGCGCCGCTCGACCGGGAATACGAAGCCATGCTGTTCAAGGACGTGTTCGGCGTAAACGAGTATCTGCCGATGGCGCACGTGGGCGGCATGCCGCATCGCGTGCTGGCCAAGGAAGTGGCTGTCGCGCGGCAGCGTTGGGAAGAGGCGCGTCACCCATTGTTCAACTACATGGTGAATACGCATCATCCGGACATCGATTTGCAATCTGTAGATTTATCTTTTGACTGGGAACCGGTACGATGCCCTGAGGCTCCGCTGATGGCTTACGGCCGGTAGAAGAAGGGCTGCGGTAACGAAAGCAAGAGCAAAAAAGCCGGGCCCGAAGTGGTCCGGTTGGCCAAAGAGTGCGGTGGCGGGGGCAAGCTCGGCTCCGCCGCGCCTCTCGCCGGCAAGATCGGCGCAAACGGGGGGCTTATTCAGGTATGGCGTCGGTTATTCCAGCTTCCTTATCGAGATTCAGACGCTCGGGCTCGTGGATCGACGGCGCGTTGTACGCGGTCGCCGTCTACGCGGTCCCGTTTCTGATCGCACTCGGTACGCTAGCGACGCTCTTCTTTTTACCCCGCCAGTACGAAACGCGGGGCGCGGTCCCGCTTGAACTCCACGTTCTCGCCGATCATGGCGACTCGCTCGGTCCAGAAGCCGCGCGCGAAGCCCTGCGCGCCGCACCGGCCACCACGCGCTACAACACGCATCTCTCCGAAAAACCCGTCTGGTTTTCCATCACGGCGCCCGTCATGAGCACGGAGTCGTCGACTGCAATCGAACTGCCTTCGCGCCACGCGCAGTCGCTTTCATGCTGGAACGCCAGTAACCTCCAGCCGCTCGGCACCGCCGATCGCGAAAGCGTGAGCGGCGAGATGCATCCGGTCAAGGCCGGTTTCTTCGTGCAGGTGGGGCGCATCAAGGCGCCGTTGTCCGTCATTTGCCGCGGCGTTTATTCGGGCCCGGCGCAGATCAACGCGTTTGCGTGGGAATGGCAAGGTCTCCGAAGCTCGGCGCTCGACTTCCAGGAAAGCTCCGGGCTGATCGCGGGCGGTTTGCTCACGCTCGCGGTATTCGTTTTCGTCACCGCGTTGATCAATCACGAATGGACGTACGTGATTTTCGCGGTGTGGCTCGTCGGCAATCTGCGTTTGTGCGCCAACGCCATGGGCTGGGACATGCAGTGGCTCGGCCGCGTACTGCCAGCCGACTTCATGACGCCGCTCAGGCAAATCACGTTCGCCGCGTACTACTTGCTGACCGCCGCGCTATTCCAGCAGCTGTTCCGCCGCGAATTGCGCGTGGTCGGTTACCGGTGGCTTTTGCGTGTCATTCAGTACGTCGGCATCGTGCTCCTTGGGGCAGCCGTGGCGTTGCCGTATTCGCTGTTCATTCCGACGCTGTGGGTCATTGCCGGCTTCGGTATCTGCGTACTGCTGTTCTTCCTCGTGCGGCTCGTGTGGATGGCCCGTTCGCGCACGGTCATGTGGTACGTGGCGTCGCTCGCCATCGTGCTGTTTTCCACGTTCTCCGAAGTACTTGGCGCGGCGTTCGGCCTCAAGGTGCTGGTCGGCGGCGTGAACACGGTAATGGCCGCGCTGTC
Organism: Caballeronia sp. GACF4; assembly: GCF_023631025.1. NCBI lineage: Bacteria > Pseudomonadati > Pseudomonadota > Betaproteobacteria > Burkholderiales > Burkholderiaceae > Caballeronia > Caballeronia sp. GACF4. The sequence continues at coordinate 739,689 of NZ_JALQDW010000018.1, read as the reverse complement.
GTCGAGCATGATGGCGGCGTTTGCCATCGCCGAGCAGATGCGTGCCGAGCGCGACTTCCGCCGTCAGGCGCAGATGGAGTTACGCAACACTTACGAAGTCACGCCAATCGGTCTCTTCACGCTCGATACCGACGGCCGCTTCGTGCGCGCCAATCCGGCGCTGCGCTCGATGCTCGACCTGCAGAAAGCGGAATACAAAGTCCGCCACTGGAACGATTACTTCGAGCCCGGCGCGTGGGGCGCGCTGCAGGCGCTGGCATCGAAAGGCAGTGACGGTGAGCTCGAAATGGGCGGTTCCGCCGCGCGCGGCACGGGCGAGCGGCGCTATCTATTGAAGGCTATCCGCTCGAATGGTTGGATCGAAGGCTCGCTGCAGGACACGACCGAACGTTCGCGCGCTGTCGAGCGTCTGCGCTTTCTCGCGGAGCATGATCCGCTGACGGGCTCGCTGAACCGGCGCGGTATCGAGAAAGCTATTTCCGCCCAAAGCGATGAAATGTTGCCGTGGGCGCTTGCCTATGTCGACCTCGACCGCTTCAAGCTCGTGAACGACCTCTTCGGCCACCGCAGTGGCGACGAAGTCTTGCGACAGGTCGCGGCACGCACGCGGGCGCACTTCGCGCGCAATTACGCAGTGGGGCGAATCGGTGGCGACGAGTTCGTCTGCGTCATGCACGACACGTCGATTGAAGACGCCATCGCGCAATGCCGCGAACTCATTTCCATTCTTTCTGACGCGCCTTATCAGGTCGGAAATCGCGCGTTTCAGGTGAAGGCTTCGATCGGTCTCGTCGAATGCTCGCAGGGCGTGCGCGTGCAGGACGCGCTGTCGCATGCGGATCGCGCGTGCCGCGAAGCGAAGAAGGTCGCGCATACTCACCTCGTCACGTACCGCAAGGGCGCGGCGGCGTTCGAGGAGCGCGCGGAAGAATTGAAACTCGTCGAGACGCTCGGCCGCAATCGTCTGCCGCCGGGCCTTTTTCTCGTGATGCAGCCGATCATGTCGTTATCGGCGCCAACGGAATCGCTAAATTTCGAAGTACTTCTGCGCATGCGCGCGCCGGACGGCACGACGCTGCCTGCGGGCAAGGTGATCGTCGCGGCGGAAGAGTCCGGCAATATTGCTGCAATCGACCGCTGGGTCATTACCACGTTGCTCGAATGGATCGAGGCGCATCGCCATGAATTGAAGAACACGCAATTCATTTGCGTGAACCTTTCGGGCGGTTCGCTCAACGACGAGCAATTCATGGAGGATATCTTCGCGTTGTTCGCGCGGCATCAATCAGTGGTCCATTACCTTTGCCTCGAAATCACTGAAAGCGTGGCGCTGCACGATTTGGAGAACACGCAGCGCTTTATTGCGCGCGTCCATGATATGGGCGGCAAAATCGCACTCGACGACTTTGGCGCGGGTTATTCCTCGTTCAAATATTTGAAGGCACTTTCCGCTGATGCGCTGAAAATCGACGGCGAATTCGTGCGCTCCATGTGTGCGCATCCGGCGGATATCGCCATTGTCGAAGCTATCGTCGCGCTTGCGCGCAATCTCGGCATGCGCAGCGTGGCGGAATGGGTCGAAGACATCGATACCCTGCGCGCATTGCAGGAAATCGGCGTCGATTATGTGCAGGGTTTTTTAGTCGCGAAACCGCAAGACAGCGTCGCCATTCTTTCGGCGACTTCCGCTGCGAGTTTCGTAAAAGATCCGGAAGTGGTGAGTTTTGTCGAGTGCCTATCCGCGCCGGCGCAGGCGCTCGCATTCGACTATGAATGGCGCGCCCGCGCCGCGGGCACCCATTAATTTCTATTTTCGAACCCGTTCAGGCGGGTTTCGATTCACTCAAAATCTTGTTCGCCGCGATGGGAATGCGCGTGTCGTCCCATTGCGCGAGCCATTGAATCTCCTTTTGCGTGAAATAGCCGGGATGATTGCGCAGCGCGAACTGCAGGGAATCGACGATGTGATCGCGAATGATCTGCGGGGCGTTGTCGTCGTTGACAATCGCGTGAAGGGCTTCGAGTGTGCTCATGTTGCGTGGCCTGGCCGGTGAATAGGGAACGTCGGCGTCACCATAACCCGATAAAAATCGCGAAACATATTGCAGCGCGAAACTTTCCACGCGGCCGTTTCCTTACAGGAGCTTGCTAGAATCGGCGCGAATGCCTCAACTCGATCAACGCGCCGGACTTGAAGCGGGAGCCGCTTATGAACGACCTGGAGCGCGCTTCGCCTGGCGCGTGTTTGCGCTGCGAAGAGGGCGCGCATGCCTGATCGATCCTCGCGCCAAGCGTCTGTTCATTCGGTCGGCTCGAATCAGCTCGGCATGCGCCAATTCAACGAGCGCATCGTGCTGCAGGCCATTCGTCTGCACGGCGCGCTGCCGAAGGCGGACATCGCGCGCCTCACGCGCCTTTCCATGCAAACGGCGTCGATGATCGTCGATCACCTTATCGACGACGGTCTGCTCGTGAAGGAAGCGCGAACGCGTGTGCCGGGGCGCCTCGGGCAGCCATCGGTGCCGATTGCGCTGCGAGCGGACGGCGCGTTTTCCATCGGCGTGAAAGTGGGGCGACGCAGCCTCGACGTGCTGTCGATGGACTTCACCGGCGCCATTCGCACGCGCGACACGCTCGACTATCCCTATCCCGATCCCGCCGCGCTTTTCACGGAACTTGCCGCACGGCTCACGCGCGCCATCGACGCGCTCGGCGACGACGCGCGCAAGATCGCGGGCATCGGCGTGGCGGCGCCGTTGTGGCTCGGCGGCTGGCGCGATTTCTTCGATACGCCGCCCGACGTGCTCGCCGCATGGAACGAGATCGATATCCGCGGGCGCATTCAGGCGCTCACGGCCTTGCCCGTCGAGTTTGCAAAGGACACCACGGCCGCCTGCGCCGCCGAACTCGTGATGGGGCAGGGGCGCGGGTTGCGCAACTTTCTGTACGTGTTCATCGGGACGTTCATCGGCGGCGGGCTGGTCATCGACGGCCGCTTGCACGCGGGGCCGGGCGGCAACGCGGGAGCAATCGGCTCGCTGCCGCTGCAAAAGCGCGACGGTGCGGCGCAGTTGCTCAACACCGCGTCGGTCTATGTGCTCGAAAAGGCGTTCGCGGCGGCCGGCGCGCCCGCCGCCGCCGCTCACGACGAACGCGCATGGTCGGCTTCGCTGCGGCCGCTGTCCGAGGCGTGGCTCGACGACGCGTGCCCGGCGATTGCGTTGAGCATCGCGTCGTCGGCGGCTTTGCTGGATCTCGAGGCGGTCGTGATCGACGGCGAAATCGATCGCGGCTTGCTGCGCGAGATCATCCGGCGTACGGATGAAGCGCTCGGCCATTTCGACTGGCAAGGCATGACGCGTCCACGTTTGGTGGAAGGACAGATCGGCGCCGATGCACGCGCGATGGGCGGCGCCATTCTGCCGCTTTACGCGCACTTCGCGCCGAAGCATGAATTGTTCTTGAAGCCGCTGGAAACTTGACACGCGGGTTGCGTTGTCTATACAACGCGCTGGCAAACACGACAAATCGGCATCGGGAAATCCCTAATACAATAAAAGTTGTATATACAAGACCATGAACTCGAATTCGGGCCTGCGAGAAATCCGCGTCCGTTCGCTCAATCTTCCGACGCGCAGGAGCCTGCCTCGTGACCTCATCTTTCCGTTATCGCGACACTGAAATTCGCGCCCCGCGCGGCGCACGACTCAATGCCAAAAGCTGGCTGACCGAGGCACCGCTGCGCATGCTGATGAACAATCTCGACCCGGAAGTCGCCGAAAATCCGCGCGAACTGGTGGTCTATGGCGGAATTGGCCGCGCGGCGCGTGACTGGCCGAGCTTCGACAAGATCGTCGAAACGCTCAAGCGGCTCGAAGCGGATGAAACCCTGCTGATTCAATCGGGCAAGCCGGTTGGCGTCTTCAAGACGCATGAGAACGCGCCGCGCGTGCTCATCGCCAATTCGAATCTCGTGCCGCACTGGGCGAACTGGGAGCATTTCAACGAACTCGACGCCAAGGGTCTCGCCATGTACGGGCAGATGACGGCGGGAAGCTGGATCTACATTGGCAGCCAGGGAATCGTGCAGGGCACGTATGAAACCTTCGTCGAAGCCGGTCGGCAGCATTACGGCGGCGATCTCAAGGGACGTTGGGTGCTGACCGCCGGACTTGGCGGCATGGGTGGCGCGCAGCCGCTCGCCGCGACGCTCGCGGGCGCGTGTTCGCTCAATATCGAATGCCAGCAGAGCCGGATCGATTTCCGTCTGAAGACACGTTATGTCGATGAACAAGCCACCGATCTCGACGATGCCCTTGCCCGCATGCAGGAATACACGTCCGAAGGACGCGCCGTGTCAGTCGCACTCTGCGGGAACGCCGCCGATGTTTTGCCCGAACTCGTGCGCCGTGGCGTGCGCCCGGACCTCGTGACCGATCAGACGAGCGCGCACGATCCGCTCAACGGCTATCTGCCGAACGGCTGGACGTGGGCGCAGTATCGCGACCGCGCGCAAAGCGATCCGCAGGGCACGGTGAAGGCGGCGAAGCAATCGATGGCCGAACACGTGCGGGCAATGCTCGCCTTCCGCGAACAAGGCGTGCCGGTGTTCGATTACGGCAACAACATCCGCCAGATGGCCAAGGACGAAGGCGTCACGAATGCGTTCGATTTCCCCGGCTTCGTGCCCGCTTATATCCGGCCGCTGTTTTGCCGGGGCGTCGGACCGTTCCGTTGGGCCGCGCTTTCTGGCGATCCGCAGGACATCTACAAGACCGACGCGAAGGTGAAGGAGCTGATCGCGGACGACGCGCATCTGCATCGCTGGCTCGACATGGCGCGCGAACGCATCAGCTTCCAGGGCTTGCCGGCGCGCATCTGCTGGGTCGGCCTCGGGCAACGCGCGAAGCTCGGCCTCGCGTTCAACGAGATGGTGCGCAACGGCGAGCTGTCCGCACCGGTGGTGATCGGCCGCGATCATCTCGATTCCGGTTCGGTCGCGAGCCCCAACCGCGAGACCGAGTCGATGCGGGACGGCTCGGACGCCGTCTCCGACTGGCCGCTTCTCAACGCGCTGCTCAACACGGCGAGCGGCGCAACGTGGGTATCGATCCACCACGGCGGCGGCGTCGGCATGGGCTTTTCGCAGCACGCGGGCGTCGTGATCGTCTGCGATGGCAGCGTCGAAGCCGACGCGCGTATCGCCCGCGTGCTGCATAACGATCCGGCCACCGGCGTCATGCGTCATGCCGATGCGGGCTACGACATCGCCGTCGACTGCGCGCGCGAGCAAGGCCTCGACTTGCCGATGATCGACGGAGCGAACGGCAAGCGATGAACAAGCTCTGGCAGCATTGCCACGTCGCAACCATGACGGGCGGCAAGTATTCGATCATCGAAGATGCCGCGATCCTGACGCATGGCGGGCGTATCGAATGGATCGGGCCGCGCGTCGCCGCGCCGGAGCGCGATTGCGAGCGTATCGATCTCGAAGGCGCGTGGGTTACGCCGGGTCTAATCGATTGCCATACGCATCTCGTCTTCGGCGGCGACCGCAGCGGCGAATTCGAGGCCCGTCTGGAAGGCGCGAGCTACGCGGAGATCGCGGCGCGCGGCGGCGGTATTGCAAGCACGGTACGCGCGACGCGTGAAGCCAGCGAGGACGCGCTGTTCGAAAGCGCCCGCGCGCGCGCCGTCGGCCTGCTGTGCGATGGCGTGACCGTGCTTGAAGTCAAATCCGGCTACGGGCTCGATCTCGCGAACGAACGCAAGATGCTGAGAGTCGCGCGGCGCCTTGGCGAAACGCTGCCCTTGACCGTGCGCGCGACCTGTCTCGCAGCTCACGCACTGCCGCCCGAGTATGCGAATCGCGCGGACGATTACATCGCATTCGTCTGCGATGAAATGTTGCCGGAGCTCATCGATGAAGGCCTGGTCGATGCCGTCGATGCCTTTTGCGAGCATCTCGCGTTTTCGCCGCAACAAGTCAAGCGAGTGTTTCTCGCCGCGCAAAAACACGGCGTGCCGGTGAAGCTGCACGCCGAACAGTTGTCGTCGCTGCATGGTTCGACCCTCGCGGCGCGCTATCAGGCGCTTTCCGCCGATCATCTCGAATACATGACGGACGATGATGCCGCGGCGATGGCAAGCGCTGGCACCGTCGCCGTGTTGCTGCCTGGCGCGTTCTACATGCTGCGCGAAACGCAGCTACCGCCCGTCGATGCCTTGCGGCGCCACGGCGTTCCAGTTGCACTCGCCAGCGATCTGAATCCCGGCACATCGCCCGCGCTTTCGTTGCGGATGATGCTCAACCTCGGCTGCACGCTCTTTCGTCTGACGCCGGAAGAAGCGCTCGCTGGCGTGACCCTTCATGCGGCGCGCGCACTTGGCCTGCACGGCTCGCATGGATCGCTGGAAGCGGGAAAGGCGGCGGACTTCGTCGCGTGGAAAATCGGTCGGCCGGCCGAGCTGGCTTATTGGTTGGGCGGTTCATTGCCCAATTGCGTGGTGCGAAACGGCGAAGTAGTGACGACTTCTGTCTGGCAATACGGCCTTACGGCGTTAAGGTAATAAAAAAACGCCTCGTCCAAAAGCACGAGGCGTTTTTCGACAACCGATAAGAATCACACGCTGCGCTTGCGGATCATGCCCCACACGACGAGCAAGATGATTGCGCCGATAACGGAGGCGATCCATCCGGCGGGCTGCCCGGGCTGATACCAGCCGAGCGCGCGTCCCACATAGCCCGCCACCAGCGAACCGACGACCCCCAGCACGATGGTCATGATCCAGCCCATGCTGTCATCGCCTGGTTTGACGGCGCGCGCAATGAGCCCGATAACCAGTCCGACGATCAAAGTCCCGATGAATGCAAACATGCGGTAGCTCCTTCTGAATTGCTGCTCGTTGGCTGAGATTGCTCCGGACGCATTCCGGCACGTCCAAAGTAGCACGCGACAATGCGTTTGGATATGACACGCCGCGCGACTTGGCCGGGATTGGCCATTCGGCCAGTCTCCTTAGCACGTGGGATGCCACGTCATCTCACGCGGTAAAATCCGTGTTCTGCATCACTTTGCCTGCACGGCGCCGCCATGACCGATTCCGATTTCCCCGCAACCGACGACCCGATTCACGAAGACCGCCTCTGGCGCGACGACGGCTGGACCGCTCGCGTCATGAAGAACGAAGACGACGATGGCTGGGCCGTCGCGATGATCCAGGCGGGCGAGGCCGAGCCCGCGCTCGTCGGCCCGTGGACCATGGGCCGCGACAAGAAGAACCCGAAGCCGCTGGACGCGAACGCTTTTCGCACGCTGGTCAAGACGGCGTCGGAGGTATTGCGCCGTCACGAGCAGCAGCGGCATGCCATGCTGCACAAGAACGTTTCCATCGACGTACGTGGCGAAGACGTTACCGTCACGCTGGAAATCGTCCCCGACGATGACGACCCCTACGCCAACCTGAAGGCCTTCGATGCATTTGGCACGCAGCTCGCGCACGTGCGCGTGTCGCCTGCCTTCAAGCTGAGCAAGACAAGCGCCGAACGCTGGGCCGAGAACGACTACGCGGCGCCGCATTGAGCGGCGCTCGAAAAGCGCCAGCGCAATAAAAAAGCCGTCGCATTTGCGACGGCTTGCAGACAACGAGCAGCGAGTCACCGACCCGCAGCTTATTTCACGACGAACTCGATACGACGGTTGGCGAAACGACCGCTTGCGGTGGCGTTATCGGCGATAGGGTTTGCGTCGCCGTAGCCGTTCGACGTGAGGGAATTCGAAGGCACGCCGGCTTTCATCAAATAGCCGCGCACGGCTTGAGCGCGTTCCCTCGACATTTCCAGTTTGGCTGACGGAACGCCTGTTGCGTCCGAGTATCCCGCGACTTCGAGTTTGACCATCGAACCCTTGGCCGCGCAGTCTTTCAGCAACGCGGCAGTCTGATCCAGCGTGGCATACGCGTCTTGCGGCACGGTTGCGCTGGAGCGTCCGAAGTTGACCACCTGCAGATCGAGCACCTTCGAGAGCTTGTCGCCGGAACAGGAATCTTCCGCGGCGAGCAGTGTCTTCATGGCGCTGCGGAACGATTGCGTGGCATTGGCGACCGCGCTGTCCACGTTGAACGAGCTGACCTGAAACATGTCGCCGAAGGTGGTTTTCAAGCGATCCATCCAGCCGAACTTCGCTTCGGCGGCCGTGCCGCTCAGTTCAACCTTCGAACCCGCGATTTTCGCTTCCGCGCCCGGCACGGCCATTAGCGGCAAGAGATCCGTCACGTGCGAAAGCCACGTGGCGGGACGCGCTTGTGCATCGACGGAAACGTTGGCGCTGTAGTTCTTGCCAAAGTGCTGTTCGAGTGCATCGATCAGACGTTGCTTCTCGGCGTCCGTGGCAACGGTTGCCTCGATCGAAGGAACGCCGGCAGAACTCACGTGGAACAGCAAGCTGGCGTCTTTCGACTTCGCCGGTGCTGCATCGGGTACGGAAGCCGCCGCGATGCCGCTTGCGGCATCGACCGAGGAAGCTATCGTCGTTGCGGATGCCGTGTCCGTGCGCAGCGTGTCTGAACCATTGACTTGTGTCTCGACCGAAGATGCAGCCGGTGTGACCTGCGTGACGGGTGATGCAGCGGTCGACGCTCTCAGGTCGAACTTGTCGCCGTTCGTAAAGCCACGGTAGTACACCGCCGCGAGAATCGCGGCGAGCATGGCAAACAGGAGCCAAATCCATTTGTGCGACTTTTTCGGCGCGGGCTTGCGCACGGGTGCTCGAATTTGGGTCGTTGCGGCCGCGAAAGCGGGGGCGGGAGTGGAAGCAGGCGCAGGCGTGGGCGTGGGTGCGGGCGCGGGTGCGGGTGCGATAGGCGCAATGGCTCGCGGCGCCGGTGGGGCTGTCGTCGCAATGGCCGCCGTTGCCGGAATGGTTGCAATAGCGGGCTCAAGTGCCGGTTCCAGCGTCGAACCGACGGCATCCAGGCGGCCCGCGATATTGCTGGCAAAACCTTCCGTGTTGCCAAGACCAATGGCGGCCGCGATTCCGTTCGAAAGCGTTGCGCGGATTTCGGCTACCTGATCGCGCAACAGCGCGGGCAACGCATGCACCGAAACCTGCGAGAGCAGGAAGTAATGCTTCAGCACACCGAACAACACGGCGGAGAGCATGCCCGAGAGGGCCGATGTAGCTTGTGCCGGCACGCCGGTCTCAATGGAAGCCGCATCTGTCAGAGCGTCGATGCGTTGTCCCGTCGCGCGCGCGGCCATCAAATGTCCGCTTGCTTCGAGGTGTTTGAGGCCACTCGTCGTGGTTATCACGTTGCTCAACTGATCCGCGATAAAAGCGTTCGCGTCCGGCGACATGACGACCGTGTACAGCGCGTTCGCGCCATCAGCAAAAGCCGAACGTTCCATGAGAGATGCAACGAGACCAGGCACTGCGCGTGCGGTCAGCTGCTGAACGATTTGCGCAGGGATACCGAATTTCTGCGATAGCTGTTCCGCGATTTGGTCCGTAATCGCGGACCTGACTGCCTGGACCAGATTGATGCTCATCGACTGTCTATCCTATATGCTGTAGCGCCAGATGAAGGCGCATTGACGCGACGCATTTTATATGCGCAGCTATCCTAAAATATTTTCGAGATACTTATTTACAGAAACCGTTACGTTCGTGTCACGGTTGAGCGGGCATGAGCTCGAATCAGCGTGCCCGAAGGGAAGAATCCGAGAAAAAGCGGGCCACGCGTTTGGCGGCGATTCCGAGCCATGATGCTTCGGATGGCATGGGTTCGTGCTGATGCACGTTCGATGCGAGGATGGCGTAGACCGGGTTCGAATGGACGAACGCGCGATACGACGCATCGAGAGGTGAGGTCCACACGCAAGCACGGCATTCGTGCTTCGAGCAGCTACTGCAGGGAGGTTGATCGCGCTTCATGACGGGTCCTTGACTTAACCTGTCGATGATGTTTGATCCTTGCGGGGAACGCGATCGGACGCTTCTGATTGGAGTCTTAAAATAACTCCGAAAGCATGCAAAATAGGATACTTCGCACGTTCGCAATCACATCGAGGAGACAGACGATGCATTACCTGATGATCTACGAACTCAGCGCCGACTATCTCGAGCGGCGCGCGGAATTTCGCGACGCGCATCTGAAGCTCGCCTGGCAGGCAGCCGAGCGCGGCGAGATCGTGCTGGCCGGTGCGCTCGATGCGCCCGCCGATCGCGCCATATTGCTGTTTCAGGGCGACTCGCCCGCGGCCGCCGAGGCGTTCGCACGTAACGATCCTTACGTGGTGAACGGTCTCGTCGAACGCTGGCAAGTGCGCAAGTGGAACACCGTGGTGGGCGAGGACGCGGCCACGCCCGTTCGTTAGACGTCGGCGGTTTCTTCCGAAGGCCGGTCGCGGCGTGCGGGCGCGTTGCGGCGCGCGGCGCGATAAAGGCTCGTGAGCGTATCGTCCATTTGCTGCGTGCGCTCGAAGAGGTCCGCGAGCCAGTCGACGAATACCGAGACGCGCGGCGTCGCCTGCCGGCTCTTCAAGAACGCCACCGAGACCCGCAGCGGCGGCGACTTCCATTGCGGCAGCACTTCCACCAGTTGCCCCGAGCGCAGATACGGCTGCGCGGCGATCCGCAACGGCTGTATCAGTCCGAGCCCTTCTATGCCGCACGCGAGATACGCGTGTTCATCGGCGACCTGGACGAAGCCGCGCATCTTCATGGTGACGGCTTCACCGTCCACGTCGAAATCGAAATCGGCGGGGCGGCCATTCTTGCTCGACACGCAGTTCACCGCGACGTGCTGCGCGAGTGAATCGACCGATGCGGGCATGCCGTGCTTTTCCAGATACGCGGGACTCGCGCAAGTCACTTGTTCGAGCACGCCAAGCCGCCGCGCGATGAGCCCCGAGTCAGGCAATTCGCCAAGCTGCACGCTGCAATCGACGCCTTCGCCGACCAGATCGACATTACGCATGCCGATGCCGATCGACAGTTCGATCTGCGGATAACGCGCATGGAACTCCGGCAACGCGGGCACGACGATGGACGTCGCGACGGTGTCCGGCATCTCCACGCGCAACCGTCCGCGCAGACGTTCCTCGCCCGCGCCGAAGCCGGATTCGAGTTCGTCGATATCCGCGAGAATCTGCGCGCAACGTTCGTAATAAGCGGCGCCGTCGACCGTGAGGTTCAGGCGGCGCGTGGTGCGGGCGAGCAATTGCACGCCGATCAATGCTTCGAGTTGTTGCACAGTCGTCGAGACGCTTGCACGCGGCATGCCGAGCGATTCGGCAGCGCGCGTGAAGCTGTTCGTATCGACGACACGCGTAAAGACACGCATGGCATGGACGCGATCGATCACGTTGAGTTTTCCTTATTCCGACGATGGAAAGGCGATGCGCGCCACTACACACCGCCGCTTGACCGGGCAGGCGAAGCGGCGGGAAACAAGGCACATCGGCGATGATCACATCGTAAGGATTCGAAACCCTTGCGTGAATACACAAAACTGGACGATTCTTGCCCGATTCTTCCCGCGCCCGTGTGAAGGCGTAATCAAAGCGTCGGCATTTCGCCGCGCAGACGGCCCGAGAGTCCCGACATATCCGCGCCCGACGGCGCTTGGTAGAGCCGCAATCCCATCTCGGGAAGAATGGACAGCAGATGGTCGAAGACATCGCCCTGAATGCGCTCGTACTGCGTCCAGGCGGTCGTCGCGGTGAAGCAGTAGACCTCCACCGGAATGCCCTGCGATTCGGGCTCCATCATGCGCACCATGATCGTCATGTCCTGCCGGATCTCGGGGTGCCGCTGCAAGTAAGCCAGCGCGTAGGCGCGAAACGTGCCGATGTTCGTGAGCCTGCGCCGGTTCGCGGGTTCGTTGGCGAGTTCGCCGAGATTGCGGTTGGCCTGTTCGACTTCCGTTTGTTTTTGCTGCAGATAATCGTGCAGCAGGCGAAAGCGCATGAGACGGTCGGTTTCGTCGTCGCTTAAAAAGCGCACGCATTGCGCGTCGATACGCATGGTCCGCTTGATGCGCCGCCCGCCCGATTCGAACATGTGCCGATAATTGCGATAGCTCTCCGAAAAGAGCTTGTAGGTCGGCACCGTGGTGACCGTGTTGTCCCAGTTCTGCACCTTGACCGTATGCAGCGCGATGTCCTTCACGAAGCCATCGGCGGATGCTTGCGGCATCTCGATCCAGTCGCCTATGCGCAGCATGTCGTTCGACGTGAGCTGCGTGCTCGCGACGAGCGACAGCAGCGTGTCCTTGAACACGAGCAGCAGCACGGCGGACAACGCGCCGAGACCCGAGAGCATCCAGAGCGGCGAACGGTCGATGAGAATGGACAGCACGAGCACGCTGCACACCAGCGCGAGCGCGAGCTTGCCGATCTGGACATAGCCCTTGATGGAGCGCGTCTGCGCTTCCTTGCTCGACGCATAAACGTCCTGCCACGCCGATAACGCGCTGCCCGTCGCGAGGAACACGCACACCCACGCGCCGCTGTGCGCCACACGCTCGATGACCGTCGCCCAGCGGCCGATATGCGGCACGTCGTCGATACCGAGCGCAATGGTCGCAAACGGCACCGCGTACCACAACCGGTGATAGGCGCGCCGGCGGATGAACGCCTGATCCCACGCGGTGTGTCCGGCCAGCACGAGCAGCCGGTGTGCGATCACGAGCACGATGCGCGCGACCACCCACTGCACGAAGAGCGCGACGAGCGCCAGCATGACGATGCCGAAGACCAGCTGCGCCCACGGATGCGTGGGCAAATGCTGTTGCAACTGGTCGGGCAGAAAATCGAGATTCATGGCTTCCACGAAAGGGCGAATGCAAGGCGCCCCGTATTGTGCATGAACGCGCACCATTTCCGCGCGCACGGTTTGCTCGATGACCGTCTTATCGAAAACCCGCGTTCGATGAAAATGAATTTTTTTCGGCGATTGTTTTGGGTAAATATACTTTCATTGCATTTGCTTACAGCGGGAGTTGTTCCAGCGCCCATGTCACGCTCACCAGCGGTCCATCCGTCGACGGATGCCGACGATCTGATCTCCGCGCGCATCGCTGCGGCCATGCCGGGCCTGACGCCGATCCATCAGCGCATGGGCGCGTTCGTGCTCGCCAACCTGTTTCGCTCGGCCACCATGCGGATCGACGAACTGGCGGAAGCGGTCGGGGCATCGGTTGCCACGGCGAACCGCTTTGCGCGCGCGCTCGGTTTTTCCGGCTATCCCGCGTTTCGCGAGGCGCTGGTGCGCGGCTTCGAGGCCACCATCGCGCCGGTCGAACGATTGCGCTCCGCGCTGGAATCGCCCGCTAGCGGCGCGGATGTCTTCGATGCCTCGCTCGCGCAGGCCTCGGCGAATCTGCGTCTTGCCCAGACTTCCGTCGATGCCGCGAAGGCCGTCGCCGTCGTCGAAGCCATTCTCGCGGCGCGCCAGGTCTTCGTGCTCGGTTACGGCGCGAGCGCGTTCCTCGCCGGTCTCATGGAGCATGGCCTCACGCCTTATTGCGCGAACGTGCAGTCGCTCGCGCTGACGGGCGGGCCATCGCATGCGGCGCGGCGTCTGTTCACGGCATCGCGCGAGGATTTGCTCGTTGCCATCGCCTTCCCGCGCTATGTCGACGACACCATCACGCTTGCGCGGCAAGCGCGCGACCATGGCGTGCGCGTGGTTACGCTCACCGACAGCATCGCGTCGCCGCTCGCGCGTATCGCGGATCTCGTGCTGACCATCGGCGCGGAACGGCGGCTCGCCGCCAATTGCGACACCGCCGTGCTTGCCGTCATCGAAGCCTTGTGCGACGCCGTTGCGCATCGCGCGAAGCGTTCGGTCGAGGCGGCATCCAGATTGACCGAATTCGTGCTGCCGTGGCTCGTCGCACCTTCTATCCTCAAGAGTGCGTCCGGCGTGCAAACACCGCGCCGCCGGCAGACTCGACATCCCCACACGGAGCCGCGCGAATCATGAACGCCATTCCGGTCATTGCCATTCACGGCGGCGCCGGCACGATCGTACGCGCCGCGCTCAAGAGCGACGCCGAAGCGCGCTATCACGCGGCGCTCGCGGAGATTCTGCGCGCGGTTGAACGCCTGCTCGCCGATGGCGGCAGCGCACTCGACGCCGTTACCGAAGCCGTGCGTCTGCTCGAAAATTGTCCGCTCTTCAATGCAGGTCACGGTGCGGTCTTCACGTCCGCGGGCACGCACGAACTCGATGCATCCATCATGGACGGCGCGACGCTCGAAGCAGGCGCCGTCTCGTGCGTGACGCGCTTGAAGAACCCGGTGCTCGCCGCGCGCCGCGTGCTCGACGTGAGCGAACACGTGATGTTTACGGCGGCCGGCGCGGAAGCGTTCGCGGCGGCGCAAGGACTCGAATTCGTCGAGCCGTCGTACTTTCATACCGATGCGCGCTACGAGCAATGGCAGAAGGCGCGTGGCGCATCCGGCACAATGCTCGATCACGACGCGGCGACGCTCGCCGCGGGCGAAGACGATCCGCTCGATCCTGCGAAGAAGTTCGGCACGGTCGGCGCGGTGGCGCTCGACGCGCACGGTCATCTCGCGGCCGCGACATCGACGGGCGGCATGACCAACAAGCAGATCGGCCGCGTCGGCGATGCTCCGTTGATCGGCGCGGGCTGCTACGCGAACGATGCGACCTGTGCGGTCTCGACCACGGGCACGGGCGAGATGTTCATGCGCATGCTGGCTGCCTACGACGTGGCGGCGCAGATGGAATATCGCGGGCTGCCGCTCGAAGTCGCCGCGCGCGATGTCGTGATGAACAAGCTGCCGCGTATCGATGGACGCGGCGGACTCATCGCCGTCGATGCAAAGGGCAATGTCACGCTGCCGTTCAATACCGAAGGGATGTATCGCGGATTCGCGCGCGTGGGCGAGCAACCCTTCACGGCGATCTACCGCACATGACGACGTTACCCGACGCACGCGTCATCGACGTACGCGATCTCTCCGTCACTTTCCGCTCGCGCTCGCGCACGGTCGAAGCGGTGCGCAACATGTCTTTTGCCGTCGATCGTGGCGAGACGCTCGCCATTGTCGGCGAATCGGGATCAGGCAAGTCGGTGACGTCGCTTGCGCTCATGCGTCTCGTCGAACACGGCGGCGGCGCGGTGACGGCAGGCAGCATGGCGTTCCGGCGACGCAGCGGGCAAGTGCTCGATCTGGCGCAAGCCTCGTCCGCCACGATGCGCGGCGTGCGCGGCGCCGATATCGCGATGATCTTCCAGGAGCCGATGACCTCGCTCAATCCGGTGTTCACGGTGGGCGATCAAATCGCGGAAGCCATCGCGCTGCATCAGGGCAAGAACCGCGCGGAGGCGAAGAACGAAGTGCTGCGTCTGCTCGATCTCGTGCGCATTCCCGAGGCGCGCCGCGTGTTCGGGCGCTATCCGCATCAGTTGTCGGGCGGTATGCGGCAGCGCGTGATGATCGCCATGGCGCTTTCGTGCCGGCCCGCGCTGCTCATTGCCGACGAACCGACCACCGCGCTCGACGTGACCATTCAGGCGCAGATCCTGCAACTCGTGCGCGGCCTGCAGGACGAGATGAACATGGCCGTGATCTTCATCACGCACGACATGGGCGTGGTCGCGGAAGTGGCGGATCGCGTGCTGGTGATGTATCGCGGCGAGAAGGTGGAGGAAGCCGAATCCGACGCGCTGTTCGCGCGTCCGCGGCATCCGTACACGAAGGCGCTGCTCGCCGCCGTGCCGACGCTCGGCGCGATGCAGGGCACCGATCGCCCCGCCAAGTTTCCGATTCTCGAAGTGGAGCCTGCCGAACTCGCCCCCGACGATGCCAGCGCGCTGCGGCCATCCGCGGCGGTCGAAAGAGAGACGCAGCCCGCCATCGACGAAACCGCGCGGCCAATTTTGCGCGTGCGCGATCTGGTCACGCGCTTTCCGGTGAAGACCGGCATCTTCGGACGCACGACGGCGGCGGTGCATGCGGTCGAGCGCGTGAGTTTCGATCTGCGTCCGGGCGAGACGCTTGCGCTCGTCGGCGAATCGGGCTGCGGCAAGTCCACCACGGGGCGCTCGCTCTTGCGGCTCGTCGAAAGCCAGAGCGGTTCCATCGAATTCGACGGACGCGACATCAGCGCGCTGAAAGGCCCCGAACTTCAGGCGCTGCGCCGCAATATCCAGTTCATCTTTCAGGACCCGTTCGCCTCGCTGAATCCACGTTTGACCGTGGGCTTTTCCGTGATGGAACCGCTCCTCGTCCACAACGTCGCAAGCGGACGCGAAGCGCAACAACGCGTGGATTGGCTGCTCGAAAAAGTCGGCTTGCCGCCCGAAGCCGCGCAGCGTTATCCGCATGAATTCTCGGGCGGGCAACGTCAACGGATCGCCATTGCGCGTGCGCTTGCATTGAACCCGAAAGTCGTGATCGCCGATGAATCCGTCTCCGCGCTCGATGTCTCCGTGCGCGCGCAGATCGTCAATCTCATGCTCGATCTGCAGCGCGAACTCGGCGTCGCGTATCTCTTCATCTCGCACGACATGGCGGTGGTCGAGCGCGTGAGTCATCGCGTGGCGGTGATGTATCTCGGGCAGATCGTCGAGATCGGGCCGCGCGCGGCGGTGTTCGAAGCGCCGCGTCATCCGTACACGAGAAAGCTGATGAGCGCGGTGCCGGTGGCCGATCCCGCGCGCCGTCACGCCAAACGCATGCTCGCCGCCGACGAAATACCGAGCCCGATCCGCCAACTCGGCGATCAACCGGTGGTGGCGAAACTCGTTGCGGTCGGCCCGGACCATTATGTCGCCGAGCATCATGTCGGCGGCGCTTATTAAGCGCTAGTCAAGATCAGTCAAGTCAAAGGAGTCTAACGATGCCGTCAACGAAATCCAGCTCCATGCGCGCGCTTTTAGCCGCGAGCGCATGCGTATTCAGCGCGCTTGCCGCCGCGCCCGCGTTCGCCCAGAGCACCGCCGTGATGGCGGTGGCCTCGACCTTCACGACGATGAACCCCTACGATGCCAACGACACGCTCTCGCAAGCGGTCGCCAAGTCGTTCTATCAAGGGCTCTTCGGCTTCGACAAGGACATGAAGATTCAGCCCGTGCTCGCGACGAGCTACGAAGCGAGTCCGGACGCGAAGGTCTACACGGTCAAGCTGCGGCAGGGCGTGAAGTTTCAGGACGGCACCGACTTCAACGCCGAAGCCGTGAAGACGACCTTCGATTGGGTCACGGACCCGAACAACAAGCTCAAGCGCTACGGTCTTTTCAACAAGATAGAGAAGACCGAAGTGATCGATCCGTACACGGTGAAGATCACGCTCAAGATGCCGTTTTCCGCGTTCATCAACGTGCTCGCGCATCCGGCGGGCGTGATGATTTCGCCGACCGCGTTGAAGCAATACGGCAAGGACATCGCGTTTCATCCGGTCGGCACGGGACCGTTCGAGTTCGTCGAATGGAAGCAGACCGACGACCTGAAGGTGAAGAAGTTCGCGGGCTATTGGAAGAAGGGCTATCCGAAGATCGACATGATCGACTGGAAGCCGGTGGTCGATAACAACACGCGCGCCGCGCTCATGCAAACGGGCGAAGCGGACTTCGCGTTTTCGATTCCGTTCGAGCAGGCCGCGACGCTCAAGGCGAGCCCGAAGGTCGATCTGATCGCGGCGCCTTCCATCATTCAGCGCTACGTGAGCATGAACACGTCGCAGAAGCCTTTCGATAATCCGAAGGTGCGTCAGGCGCTCAACTATGCGATCAACAAGGACGCGCTCGTGAAGGTCGCGTTTGCCGGTTACGCGGTGCCGTCCGAAGGCGTGGCGCCGCCGGGCGTGGACTTCTCGACCAAGCTCGGGCCGTGGAAATACGATCCGGCCAAGGCGCGCGAGCTGCTGAAGGAAGCGGGTTATCCGAACGGTTTCGAGACCGTGTTGTGGTCGGGCTATAACCACACGACGGCGCAGAAGATCATCCAGTTCGTGCAGCAGCAGCTGGCGCAAGTGGGCGTGAAGACCACGATCGAAGCGCTCGAAGCCGGCCAGCGCGTGCAGCGCGTGGAAAGCGCGCCGGAGCCGGCCACCGCGCCGGTGCGCATGTACTACGTCGGCTGGTCGTCGTCGACGGGCGAAGCGGACTGGGCCATCTCGCCCTTGCTCGCGAGTTCGTCGTTTCCGCCGAAGCTCTTCAACACGGCCTATTACAAGAACGATACCGTCGATTCCGATCTGCAAAAGGCGCTCACCACGACCGACCGCAAGGAGAAGACGCAGCTTTACGCCGACGCGCAAAAGCGCATCTGGGACGACGCCCCGTGGATCTTCCTCGTCACGGAGAAAGTGGTATATGCGCGCAGCAAGCGTCTGACGGGCGCTTACGTCATGCCCGACGGCTCGTTCAATTTCGACGACATCGCGATCAAGTAAAGCGCCTCGACGATGCTTACCTTCCTCGCCAAACGCCTCTTCGGGCTCTTGCCGACGCTCTTCATCGTCGCGGTGCTGGTGTTCCTGTTCGTGCACATGTTGCCGGGCGATCCCGCGCGTTTGGCCGCCGGACCCGAAGCGGATCAGGCGACGGTTGCGCTCGTGCGGGCCGATCTCGGTCTCGACAAGCCCTTGCCGCAGCAATTCGCGAGCTTCTTCGGCAAGATCGTGCACTTCGACTTCGGCATGTCCACGCGCAGCAAGCGGCCGGTGAGTACGGAGATCGGCGAGCGCTTCATGCCGACGCTCTGGCTCACGCTCGCGAGCATGGCGTGGGCCGTGGCGTTCGGCATGGCGATAGGCATCGTCTCGGCGGTCTGGCGCAACCAGTGGCCGGACCGGCTCGGCATGACCATCGCGGTATCGGGCATCTCGTTTCCCGCCTTCGCGCTCGGCATGTTGCTGATGGAAATCTTCTCGGTGAAGCTCGGCTGGCTGCCTATCGTCGGCGATGGTTCGTGGCAGAGCTACGTGCTGCCGTCGCTCACGCTCGGCGCGGCCGTGGCCGCCGTGATGGCGCGCTTCACGCGCGCGTCGTTCGTCGAAGTGCTCGGCGAGGACTTCGTGCGCACCGCGCGCGCGAAGGGCGTGCACGAGCCGATGGTTATCGTCAAACACTGCCTGCGTAACGCGATGATTCCCGTCGTCACCATGATGGGCCTGCAGTTCGGCTTCCTGCTGGGCGGCTCGATCGTGGTCGAGAAAGTGTTCAACTGGCCGGGGCTCGGGCGCCTGCTCGTCGATGCCGTCGAGATGCGCGACTATCCCGTGATCCAGGCCGAAGTGCTGCTGTTTTCGCTGGAGTTCATCGTCATCAATCTGGTGGTCGATGTCCTCTACGCGGTCATCAACCCGACCATTCGTTTCAAGTGAGGACCGCATGAGTGTGACAGCCACAGAGGCGAAGGTCGCGGTCGCGCCGCAACAGGAGATCCGCACGCCGTGGACGGAGTTCTGGCGCAAGCTCAAGCGTCAGCCCGTGGCGCTCGCGGCGGCCGTGTTCGTCGTGCTTCTGATCCTGATCGCGGTGATCGCGCCGTATATCGCGCCTTACGACGCGGAAAATTATTTCGATTACGACGCGCTCAACGCGGGGCCTTCGGCAGCGCACTGGTTCGGTGTCGACTCGCTCGGCCGCGACATTTTGAGCCGCATTCTCGTCGGCAGCCGCATTTCGCTCTCGGCGGGCTTGCTGTCGGTCGTGATCGGCGCGGTGATCGGCACGTTCTTCGGGCTGCTCGCGGGCTACTACGAAGGCTGGTGGGACCGCATCGTCATGGGTATTTCGGACGTGCTGTTCGCGTTCCCCGGCATTCTGCTCGCCATCGGCGTGGTGGCCATTCTCGGTAACGGCATGATCAACGTGATCTGCGCGGTGGCTATCTTCAGCATTCCCGCGTTCGCGCGGCTTGTGCGCGGCAACACGCTCGCGCTCAAGCACCTGACGTATATCGAGGCGGCGCGCAGCATAGGCGCGTCGGACTGGACCATCATCATGCGGCACATTCTGCCGGGGACCATTTCCTCGGTCGTCGTGTATTTCACCATGCGTATCGGCACGTCGATCATCACGGCGGCGAGTCTCTCGTTTCTCGGCCTCGGCGCGCAGCCGCCGACGCCCGAGTGGGGTGCGATGCTCAACGAAGCCCGCGCCGACATGGCGATGGCACCGCATGTCGCCATCTTCCCGAGCCTCGCCATCTTTCTGACGGTGCTTGCGTTCAATTTGCTCGGCGACGGTCTGCGCGACGCGCTCGATCCCAAGCTCGACCGGCCGTGAAGCCGCCGCATATCGGCGTGCTCGACGCGGGCGCGCGCAACAGCATTGCGGACGTGCGGGGCGTGAGCGTTGGCCATTACACCCTCGCCGATGGCGCGATTCAAACCGGCGTGACGGTGGTGCGCGCGCATGACGGCGATGCGTATCGCAACAAGACGCCAGCGGCGGCATGCGTCATCAACGGCTTCGGCAAGAGCGTCGGGCTCGTGCAGATCGATGAACTCGGCGTGATCGAAACGCCTGTCGCGCTCACCAACACCTTCGCGGCGGGCACGGTGGCGAACGCGCAGATCCGCGCGGCGCTCGAAGGCAATCCGCGCATTGGCCGCGACTGGCCGAGCGTGAATCCGCTAGTGCTCGAATGCAACGACGGCTTTCTGAACGACATGCAGGCGTTCGCCGTCGAAGAAGCGCATTACCGGCATGCGCTCGCTTCGTGTTCGCCGGACTTCGCGCGCGGCGCCGTGGGCGCGGGACGCGGCATGTCGTGCTTCGACTTGAAGGGCGGGATTGGCACGGCCTCGCGTGTCGTCGATATCGGCGATGAACGCTACACCACGGGCGCGCTCGTGCTCGCCAACTTCGGACGCTTGCCGCAACTCACGATTGCCGGCGATGCCATTGGACGCACGCTGCAAGCGCAGGCGCCACAACGCGAGCAAGGTTCGATCATCATGCTGATCGCCACCGATGCACCGCTCGATGCGCGGCAGCTTCGCCGTCTCGCCATGCGCGCCGCAGCCGGGCTCGCGCGCACCGGTTCGGTCTTCGGTCACGGTAGCGGCGACATTGCGCTGGCGTTTTCGACGGCGTACACCGTGCCTCATGACGCCGAGTTCATCGACTTGCCGCGCTTGCTGCCGGACGCGCGTCTCGATCCGCTCTTTCAATGCGTGGCGGACGCCACCGAACAGGCCATTCTCGACGCGCTCTTCAGCGCCGAAAGCGTCACGGGCCGCGACGGGCATCGTCGCGCGTCGCTCAACGAAGTGTGGAAAAGCCAATGAAAGTGTTGATCTCGGTGGATATCGAAGGCGTCGCGGGCGTGTTTCATCCGGAGCAAACGCGCGCGGGCAACGGCGAATACGAACAGGCGCGCCGCTTCATGACGAACGAAGCGAACGCCGCCGTGCTCGGTGCCTTCGATGGCGGCGCGACCGAAGTCTGGGTCAACGATTCTCACGGCGGCTTTCGTAATCTATTGCCGAACGCGTTCGATCCGCGCGCGCGTCTCGTGCTCGGCAAGCCGCGCACGCTCGGCATGATGGCGGGACTGGAGGCATCGCCGGAACTGGTGTTCATGGTCGGCTATCACGCGCGGGCGCAGAGTCGCGGAATTCTCGCGCATACCATCAACAGCGCTGCATTTGCGCGCGTGATGCTCGACGGAGAAGAGGTTGGCGAGGCCGCGCTATATGGGCAGCTTGCCGAGGCGCGCGGCGCACGCGTCGCGCTCATCACGGGCGACGACGTGTTCGGCGCGGAGACCTTGCCCGTGTTCCCGGATGCGAACTTCGTTTGCGTGAAGACGGCGCACGGCTATTCGAGCGGCGTTACGGATACGCCTGAAGCCGCGTGCGCATCGATCAGGCGCGCGGCGAAGGAGACGGTCGAGGCCTCGCGTCATTCAAGTTCACGCGCACACCATGCACCGGACTCACGCCGTTGCGAACTGCGCACGCAAAGCTCCGCTTATGCCGATCTCTTCTGTCAGTGGCCGACGCTCGAACGGCTCGATGCCGTCACGCTCGCCTTCGATGCGCCCGGCATCGAACAGGTCGTACGCACACTCAATTGCCTTTCGGCAATGTCCTTCATGTTACGGTGAACGGAGGAACTATCGTTAGAATGGAGGTCTTGGCTGATCGGTCATCGGCACGGTACTTTCTTCAACGATTTTTTGCAGGCGCTTTCATGCACGACGTGAAGCTCGAACACAACGACGATGTGACGCTCGATCCCGCCGCTCCGCAACTCGTCATGCGCGGCTCGCTTTTCATCGACGGCCACGAAGCCGGTTGCTGGGAAGAGCGGCGCAATGGCACATGGGCGGCGCGGCTGCGGCACGCCGAGCAGTGGATCGTCGAGACGAGCCGCGCGGCGCTGATCGAGCGGCTTGCCACTGACGCCTGAGCGCATCCCGAGTGCGGACAACCTTTCAATCAAATCGATTTTATTTATGTATTTGTCGATCATCGCGGTGGGAATAGGCGGCGGGCTGGGATCGCTGCTTCGTTGGGCGCTCGGTTTGCGCCTCAATGGAATCTTTCCAAACCTGCCGCTCGGCACCTTTGCATCGAATGTGATTGCCGGATACATCATCGGCGTGGCGGTCGCGACCTTTGCGCGCTTGCCGGACATCTCCGTTGAATGGCGTCTCTTCGTCACGACCGGTCTGATGGGCGGCTTGTCCACGTTCTCCACGTTCTCGGCCGAAGTGGTCGCGCATCTTCAGCAAGGGCGGCCCGGCTGGGCGCTCGCGGAGATCGCGCTGCACGTCGGCGCGTCGCTCGCAATGACCGCGCTCGGTATTGCGACGGTGGCCTGGGTCAGCTGATCCACGCACGTTGCCGCAGCGCCGCGTTCCGCATGAACTCCTACTTTTTTCCCGCGTGTCTTCACGCTCTTTCGCCGCTGCTTCGCGCACGCGGCTTGTTTCTTTTGACTGCAATACGAAGGTGATGAGATGGTCGAGTTCGAGTTCGAGTCCCAGTTCCCGAGAGTTGACATCAGACCGTACCAGGCGAGTGACCTCGACGGCGTGATCGATCTGTTCGTGCGCGCCGTTCGTGAAAGCGCGTCCGAGTACTACAGCCCGGCACAAATCGATGCCTGGGCGCAAACCGACCGCGAGGAGTGGCATGCCGCCCGCCTCAGCCGGCCAACCTGGGTGGCATTCACGGACGACGAGCTCGCCGGTTTCGCCGATGTCCACGAAAACGGGCTCATCGACATGATGTTCGTCGAGCCGAGGCATCAGCGCAAAGGCGTGGCCACCGCGCTGCTCGCGTCCATCGAGGAGCATGCCGAGAAAAACGGCATGCGCGTGCTGCACACGTATGCGAGCTTGGGCTCGCAGCCGTTCTTCGAGTATTGCGGCTTCACCATGCTGCTTGCGCGGGCTGTCGAGGTGCGGGGGCAGCGCTTCGCGCAACTCGTGATGGAGAAAGTGCTGTAGCTGTATAGACAAGTCAAGCGCTATGTTCGGGATTGCCTCGGTGTAATCCCGGATAGCCCCTTGTTTCGTCCTTTCTGCCCGTTTAGACTTGTGCCTAACTTGTATAGACAGGAAGAAACATGATTACGCTCACGCCTGGCAAGCTCACGCTGCCGCAATTGCGCCGCATCGCGCGCGGATCGGATTCGCTGAGTCTCGATCCCGCGAGCTTCGCCGCTATCGACGCGAGCGCGCGCGCCGTTGCCGCGATCGCCGCCAAGGGTGATCCGGCCTACGGCATCAATACGGGCTTTGGGCGGCTCGCCAACACTCACATTCCCGCCGATCAGCTCGAACTTCTGCAGCGCAACCTGGTGCTGTCGCATGCGGTCGGCGTCGGCGAACCGATGTTGCGACCGGTCGTGCGTCTTTTGATGGCCCTCAAGCTGTCGAGTCTCGGGCGAGGCCATTCGGGCATTCGCCGCGAAGTGATCGACGCCCTCGTCACGCTTTTCAATGCCGATGTATTGCCCGTCATCCCCGTGAAAGGCTCGGTCGGCGCGTCGGGCGATCTCGCGCCGCTCGCGCATATGTCGACGGTGCTGCTCGGTATAGGCGAAGTCATGGTGCGCGGCGAACGCGCAAGCGCGCTAGATGGCCTCAAGCTGGCCGGGCTCGAACCGCTCACGTTGCAGGCGAAGGAAGGGCTCGCGCTGTTGAACGGCACGCAGGCATCGGCGGCGCTCGCGCTTTACAACCTCTTTGCCATCGAGGACCTGTTCCGCACCGGCCTCGTTGCGGGCGCGCTGTCCGTCGACGCGGCCGCAGGCTCCGTCGTGCCGTTCGATGCACGTATCCATGAGTTGCGCGGACATCGCGGGCAGATCGATTCGGCGGCGGCGTATCGCACGTTGCTGGCGGGCTCGGGCATCAACCTGTCGCACGCCGATTGCGAGAAGGTTCAGGACCCGTACAGCCTGCGCTGTCAGCCGCAAGTGATGGGCGCGTGTCTCGATCAGATGCGTCATGCGGCCGACGTGCTCTTGATCGAATCGAACGCGGTTTCCGACAATCCGCTGATTTTCCCGGACACGGGCGAAGTGCTCTCAGGCGGCAACTTTCACGCGGAACCCGTTGCCTTCGCCGCCGATAACCTCGCGCTCGCCGCCGCCGAAATCGGCGCGCTGGCCGAGCGCCGCATCGCGCTTCTGATCGACTCGACGCTTTCCGGCTTGCCGCCGTTTCTCGTACGCGATGGCGGCGTGAACTCCGGCTTCATGATCGCGCATGTGACGGCGGCGGCGCTCGCGTCCGAGAACAAGACGCTCGCGCATCCTGCTTCCGTCGATTCCTTGCCGACCTCGGCGAATCAGGAAGATCACGTGTCCATGGCGACCTTTGCCGCGCGCAAGCTCGGCGATATCGCGAGCAACACGGCCAATATTCTCGCCATCGAACTGCTTGCGGCAGCGCAAGGCGTCGATCTGCGCGCGCCGCATCGCACGAGCGCGCCGCTTATCGACGTGATGCAGACCATCCGCGCGCAAGTCGCGCATTACGACCTCGATCATTACTTCGCGCCCGATATCGCCGCCATTGCGACGCTCGTGCAGGCGGGCGAAATTGCAAAGCACAGTCCGTTTTCCTTTGCCTCGGAACAGAGCGCGGATCAAAGCGCATGAGCACGCCCGCGTATCAGGAGATCAAGGACTACATCCTCGAGCGCATTCACGGCGGCGAATGGAAGGAGGGCGATCAGGTGCCCTCCGAGAACGAGCTCGCGCGCGAGTTCAAAGTGGCGCGCATGACGGTGAATCGCGCGGTGCGTGAACTGACGGCCGAACAGGTGCTCACGCGTGTGCAGGGCGCGGGCACGTTCGTGGCGCAGCCGAAATACGCTTCGACACTGGTCGAGATTCGCAGTATCTCCGATGAAATCGTCGCGCGCGGGCATGCGTATCGCGCGGCGGTGCTGCATCTGGGTGCCTCTATCGTGGATGAAGCGCTAGCGGCCGAAATGCAGCTTGCGCTCGGCAGTCCCGTGTTTCATTCGCGCGTGCTGCACTTCGAAAACGACGAGCCCGTGCAACTCGAAGAGCGCTACGTGAATCCGGCCATTGCGCCCGAGTACGCGCGTCAGGACTTCACGAAGATCACGCCGAATCAATATCTGATGGTGGCCGCGCCCTTGCAGCGGGTCGAATATCGGATCGAGGCGTCGTTGCCATCGCCGGAGATTCGCCATGCGCTCGCGATGAAAGATCACGGACCGTGTCTGCTGCTGCATCGGCGAACATGGTCGCGCGACACGGTGGCGTCGGTCGCGAATCTGTGGCATCCCGGCGACCGCTATCAGTTCACCGGCCACTTTTGATCATGGCAACCGTCCTGCGCGCATCATCGCTCGCGGCCGTGCCGTGGAAGAACGGCGGCGGCATTACGCGCGAACTCGCGGCGGAACCGGAAGGCGCGTCGATGGATACGTTCGCGTGGCGGCTTTCCATCGCGGATGTGTCGGCGGATGGCGCGTTTTCGAGCTTCGCGGGCGTGGATCGCGTGCTGATCCTGCTCGATGGCGCGGGCATGATGCTCGCCGAACCCGACTATGTACATACGTTGAACGAGCCGCTCGCGATGGCGCGCTTTGCCGGCGAAACGCCCATCCACGCGGCGCTCGTGCAAGGTCCGACGCGCGACTTCAACGTGATGACGCGTCGCGGTCGCGCGCATGCTTCGGTGACGAGCCGCTTCGAGTCGCATGAATGGACGCCGGACCACGACGTCACGTTTCTGCATTGCGCGCGCGGCATGTTGAACGTCATGCTGGCCCATGGAGAACGCATCGCGCTCGCAGCGGGCGACAGCTTGCGTATCGAAAGCGCGGACGGACGCGTCGCGTGCGAAGCATCGCAAGATGCGTCGTGGTTGCAGATAGGCATCCATACGCCGTGAACGCGTGGATCGCGCCGGATGCCCGATGGCTGGCGACGCAACATAATGCTCGAATGGATGGAAGACGGCCAACGCGTGCGGCATCGCGCCAACTATCTTTTCGATGCCGCGCTCGACGGAGGAACGCGGCTCCAAAAGCTGGCTTTCCGATAGGGTTTTCTGCGAGCATGGTGAATCGCCGAAACGCGACGTCTTCGTCGGCGGATGCAAGATCATCGACGCAAGTTGTCAGGCGGACGAAGACGCACTGCGTTCATTCATCGACTAATAAAACGCGAGGCATCACATGGACGATTGTGCGATCTACACGCTCGAGCGCGGCACGGCGCCGTTGCTCATCTCGATCCCGCACCGCGGCACACGTATACCCGACGGGCTCGCGCAAGAAATGACGCCAGTCGCGCGGAAAGTGGATGATTGCGACTGGCATCTCGAACGGCTTTATGACTTTGCGCGCGAGATGGGCGCGTCGATTCTGCTGCCGCAATTCGCGCGTTATGTCATTGATTTGAATCGTCCGCCCGATGACGCCAATCTTTATCCGGGCCGCGATACGACTGGCCTCTGTCCCGTCGATACGTTCGAGAAAGAGCCGCTTTATCTCGAAGGTCATGAGCCTTCACGCGAACAGATCGAGGCGCGCCGCGCGCTCTACTGGCAGCCTTATCACGATGCGCTCGCTTCCGAACTTGCCGCCTTGCGCGAGGAACATGGGCACGCGTTGCTGTGGGAGGCGCACTCCATTCGCTCAGTCGTGCCGCGCTTCTTCAATGGCCGGCTCACGGATTTCAACTTCGGCACGGCGGATGGAGCATCGGCGGCGCCTGAACTGGCCGAGCGGCTCGCGCAGGTCGTGGAGTCGGACGGACGTTACACAACGGTGGCTAACGGGCGCTTCAAGGGCGGTTACATAACGCGTCGCTACGGTCAGCCGGCCAACGGGATCCACGCGGTGCAACTGGAGCTCACGCAGGCCACTTACATGAACGAGGCACCGCCTTATTCCTACGATGAGGCGCGCGCGAGCGACGTTCAGCCCTTGTTGCGGGAGTTGGTCGCCGCGGCGTTGGAGCATGTGAAAGCGCCCTGATTTTAGCTGGCGTCAGGATGACCATTGTCTGACGCCGCTGTAATGATGTTTTCGGCGACACTGGTGGTACTGCCATCAATCTGGCGCGGAAGTATTAATATAAACAATGACTTAAAGGCTGTCGAACTGCGGAGGCCATGCAGTTGCGCGTCCGCTATTGTTGCGACTTCGACAAATATGTTTCCTGCAAATCGGGGTTTCCCCTAAGTCGCGTCCCTCCTACACTGTTTTCAAGCGAAACGAAATCAGAAACTGTTTAAAAGCTTCCGGCTTCGTCTTCGATTTCAAAACAAAATTCCAGGAGGTTCATCATGATCAAGTCTTTCGTTCCGGCTCTCGTTATTGCTTCGGCTCTGGCCGCTCCGACTTTCGCCTTTGCACAAAGCAACGGCCCTGTGACCCGCGCAGAAGTTCGCGCCGAGCTGGTCCAGTTGGAAAAGGCTGGCTATAACCCGTCGACGGACCACGCGTTCTACCCGCAAAACATCCAGGCAGCCGAAGCACGCGTGGATGCACAGCAAGGTACGTCGTCGTACGGCGCATCGACTGCGGGTTCGTCGCAAGCGGGCGCACGTCCGTCAGCGTCGATGTCGGATCGTAACTCGGTCTACTTCGGTCATTAATAGATCGAATAACAGCAAGTTGCAGTGGTGGTGGCAGTAGCAGTGGCAGTTGAAGGTGAGGTAGATGGCAGAAAGCGTAGTAACTTGCGAGAAGTGTAGTAGAGCAGTTCTGCAGAAAGCAGCACCAGGAACGCCGACCGCGATTTTTGCGGCCGGCGTTTTTTATTTCGACGCGTTGTTTAATGCGGCGATCGCTCGATTTAACCGGCGCGAAAAAAGAAACGCAGATCGGTTTTGTTCACTTTCGAAATGAGTCGGCTTATGTGCACGAGTTAAATATCGCGCGTACTTGCAAAGGAGCGTCAATAAAATAATAAAACGAGGCTCTCTCGATGTCCCGGTATCCTAGAATTCATGTGGCAGAACGACGGCCAATAAATTCAAAGGTCGATATTCAACGTGAATCAATGCTTGCGGCGAGCATTTCACTTTATCGAGAGAGCTGAGAATAGTCATGAAAAAAGCCACCTCCTTGCTGCGACTTCTATTGCTAATCGTCCTAGCAGCTACGACAACCGGCGTTTATGCCGGTCAGTTCAGCGTACAGTGCGCGTATTCTCACACGAAGCCCGACGATTCCATTGTTCGTTACGGATTACCCGGACTCGCCATGCAGCACGATTTTTTCGGCAACCGATCGACCGATGCCTTTAGCGACCTCGCAAAGCTGAATGTGAATAAAGCCACGACGTGCAACATTACGGCCGATGCGTCCGCTTATTGGGTGCCGCAATTGAAGCGCGCCGCCGGAATAGTGGTCCCCGACTTCCAGAAGACCTACTACCAAAAGAACACCGAGCTCCCGGTCGTCACCGCTATCCCACAAGGTCTGGAGATGCTCGCCGGCGACCACCACGGAACCGCGGCAAATCCGGCTATTGCATATTTTTGCCAGAATGTAGGCTACATGGCGAATCCGCCGACGAGTTGTCCCGTTGTGAACGGCAACGCGCAGTTTGACATCGTGATCTATTTTCCAGACTGTTGGGACGGCGAGCACATTAAACCGGATTTCTCCTCGGGCGTTCAGAACATGGCTTACCACAATAACAAAGATGGTTCATGTCCCGAAGCGTATCCGATCAAGATTCAGCAACTGCAATTAAACTTGCAATACACGCTTGGCAATAACGGCGATCTGAACGGTGCGCAGTTGTCGATGGACCCGATCATGGTGAACGGCGTGCTGACGCCGCAATGGGGCAGTTTATATACCGCTCACGCCGACTTTATCAATGCATGGAAGCCGGATAGCCTTCAATACGCGACCGACAATTGTTCCAATAATGGAAACACCGCGTGCAGCAGCGATATTCCGACCTACTACGTAAAGTCCAGTTCGGATACGTGGCTTGACTCCGGCGGCACTCCGCACAATGCAGACGAGAAACTGCGCGTAGGTCCGGGCGACATTATTTTCATGAAGTTTCCGACGCCCGTAATCACGGACTATACCTATCAAACCGCGTTCATACAGACTCAGGGTGGCGACGTCACCGACTCCACGGCGGTCTACTTGTACCTATTCGCCGCCGCAACCAATTGGGACGATCAAAACAAGTCACCTACCGGAAGTGCCCGCACGCCGCAGTCCGTTGGCGCGATTTACCTCGACAACGTTAATAAACTCCGGATAAATTCCATCGACGCGTACGTCAAGCAGCAAATTGCCGCGAAGGCGCCTGAAATTGCTATCTGCATTAAAAACAACACGAGCAAGGTCGTCGAATTCAACTCGCGCGAAGTGAAAAACGGCGTGCCTGCACTGTTTTTGAAATAACGCTGGC
Source organism: Caballeronia sp. GACF4 (assembly GCF_023631025.1). Taxonomy (NCBI): domain Bacteria; kingdom Pseudomonadati; phylum Pseudomonadota; class Betaproteobacteria; order Burkholderiales; family Burkholderiaceae; genus Caballeronia; species Caballeronia sp. GACF4. The sequence goes on along the minus strand of NZ_JALQDW010000018.1, from coordinate 709,806 downwards.
CGCCACCTAGGCGGCTATCGGATTTCGTTGCCCGGCGAACGCGCGCCACACGCGCGAAGCACCAGCCGCACGACTTCCTCGGTCTCCTCGTCGAACGCCTTTCGAGTCAGCGCGCGCTTGCCCTTCAGCGCGCGAATTTGCGCGTCGAAATCGGCGTAATGCTGAGTGATCGCCCATATCAGAAACATGAAGGTCTGCGGTTCGACAGGCGCAAGCAGTCCACGCGCGATCCATCCTTCGATTACCGTGACGCGCGTATCGAGCCACGGTTTTACGCGTTCGTTCAACACGTCTTGCATGTGATGCGCGCCGTGAATGATCTCGCTTGCCCAGACTTTCGATCCGAGCGGCCGGCGCCGCGACAACTCCATCTTTGCGCGCACATAACCGCCGATCGCTTCGGCAGGATCGTCGCTGCATTCGAACGTATCCGCCGCGCGATGCCAGTCTTCGAAGAGGTCTTCGAGCACGCGTCGATAGAGCGCGAGCTTGGTCGGGAAGTAGTAATGCAGATTGGCTTTCGGCAGGCCGGCGCGCTCGGCGATCATCGCGGTGCTCGCGCCTTCGAGGCCTTTCTCGGCGAAAACGGCTTCGGCGCAAGCTAAAAGGTGAGCCTCGTTGGTCTCGCGAATTTGTGCCTTGCGCCGCCGCAAAGGCGGAACGACGTTATTGCTTTCTTCGATGCCGGGCGACGCTTCGTCGTGTCTCATTGTTCCTTCCGTAGGCCTCGTGTGCCGCATCGTGCCTGATTTGCGGCGTTCGTGCATGCCGCGCTGTTCTCAATTCTGCATGCCTCAGCAAGTTCGACCAAGTGATGCTGCAGCGCAATGGCACGCTTCTCGCTCTGTTCGCTTCAACACGAAAGACGTTGATTTGCTTATTTTAATCGGCTACAACCTGTCCAGTCGGACAGGATTTGAAGCGAAGCCGAATGGCTCGAATGCAGCATCGATCGTACAAGTAAAAGCATGCACCGCACGCGTGCAAGTCTGCACCCGCCGCGCGCCGGATGCACGAAAAGCAGTCCCCGACATACGAAGTTCATCGTAAGGAGCGAGGCGCATGAACGCGGTTACGGATGCAATGAGAGAGGCTGGTCTCGACACGTCCATCAAGGTCAACGGTCAACGTCTGTGGGACAGCCTGATGTCGATGGCGAAGATCGGCGCAACGCCCAAAGGCGGTGTCTGCCGGCTCGCGCTGACCGATCTGGACAAGCAAGGGCGCGATCTCATCGTGAGTTGGGCGAAAGAAGCGGGCTGCACGGTGAGCGTCGACCAGATGGGCAACGTGTTCATGCGCCGCGCGGGCCGTCATCCCGACGCGCTGCCCGTCATGACGGGCTCTCACGCCGATTCGCAGCCGACGGGCGGCCGCTTCGACGGCATCTACGGCGTGCTCGGCGGCCTCGAAGTCATCCGCACGCTCAACGATCACGGGATCGAGACGGAGCATCCCGTCGAGGTCGTCATCTGGACCAACGAAGAAGGCTCCCGCTTCGCGCCGGCGATGGTCGCATCGGGCGTATTCGCAGGCGTGTTCTCGCTCGATTACGGGTTGTCGCGCAAGGACGTCGATGGCAAGACCATCGGCGAAGAACTCGAACGTATCGGTTATGCAGGCGATGTTCCGTGCGGCGGCCGCAAGCTGCACGCGGCGTTCGAATTGCATATCGAGCAGGGCCCGATTCTCGAAGCCGAGGACAAAACCATCGGCGTCGTCACCGATGCGCAGGGCCAGCGCTGGTACGAGATTACGCTGACGGGTCAGGAAGCGCATGCGGGCCCGACGCCCATGCCGCGCCGCAAAGACGCGTTGCTCGGCGCATCGCGCGTGGTGGATCTCGTCAACCGCATCGGACTGGATCACGCGCCGTTCGCCTGCGCCACGGTCGGCATGATGCAGGTCTATCCGAACTCGCGCAACGTGATTCCGGGCCGCGTGTTCTTCACCGTGGACTTCCGTCATCCCGACGACGCCGTGCTCGCGAAAATGGACGCCGCGCTGCGCGAAGGCGTCGAGCGCATTGCGGGCGGCATCGGCCTTTCGACCGAACTCGAGCAGATCTTTTACTACGAACCCATCAAGTTCGATGCCGCGTGCGTCGACTCCGTGCGCGCGGCAGCCAAACGCTTCGGCTATTCGCATCGCGACATGGTGTCGGGCGCGGGCCACGACGCGTGCTACCTCTCGCAAGTCGCGCCGACGTCGATGGTATTCGTGCCTTGCGTCGACGGCATCAGCCATAACGAAGTAGAAGACGCCTCGCAGGAATGGATCGAAGCGGGCGCGAACGTGCTTTTGCACGCCATGCTCGAGCGCGCGTCGGAACCCGTCTCTTAACGGCTATTCGTCGATTTTTTCCAAAGCACCGTTCGCGTCGTCCCGCGCGAACGGCGGGAATCGCTACGTCCTCATATCGAAGAAGGAACGCGTATGACCATGAAGATTGCGGGCCACAGGCTCACGCAGGAACAACTCGCATGCGAGTTTTCGGATGTCGCGCCCTTGCTCGATGCGACTGCCGCCGCCGCCGCGGCAAGCCGCTGTCATTACTGTTATGACGCGCCATGCGTGCAGGCTTGTCCGACGCAGATCGATATTCCGAGCTTCATCCGCAAGATCAGTCACGGCAATCTCAAAGGCGCGGCCGTCGATATTCTCTCGGCCAATCCGCTTGGCGGCATGTGCTCGCGGGTGTGTCCGACCGAGATACTGTGCGAAGGTAGTTGCGTTCGAAACCATCCGGGTGACGAGCCGGTGCGAATCGGCGCGCTGCAGCGCCATGCAACCGATTCGGCGATGGCGCGCGGCGAACCCTTATTCAAGCGCGCGCCGGAAACGGGACGACGAATCGCGATCGTCGGTGCGGGACCGGCAGGACTTGCGTGTGCGTATCGGCTCGCGCTGGCCGGCCATCAGGCGATCATTTTCGATGCGCGCGCCAAACCCGGCGGTCTCAACGAATACGGCATCGCGGCGTACAAGACGGTGGAAGACTTCGCGCAACGCGAGATCGAATGGCTGCATTCGATCGGCGGTATCGAAATCAAAACGGGCGTGGCGCTCAGCCGCGATGTGACGCTCGACGAACTGCGCAAGCAATACGACGCGGTGTTCATCGGCTTCGGTCTGGCGGGTGTGCGTGAGCTGGCGCTGGAAGGCGAGTCGCTCGAAGGCGTGATGAACGCGGTGGATTTCATCGAGCAAGTGCGTCAGGCCGATGACCTCGCGAGCGTGCCGGTCGGGCGGCGTGTGGTGGTGATCGGCGGCGGCAATACGGCTGTCGATGCCGCCGTGCAAAGCCGCAAGCTCGGCGCGACCTCGGTGACCATGGCGTACCGGCGCGGCGTCGAGAACATGGGCGCGACCTGGGCGGAACAGGAGTTCGCGCAGAACAACAACGTGACCATCGTGACGCATGCGAACCCCGTGCGTCTGATCGGCGCGGACGGACACGTCACGGGCGTGGAGTTCGACCGCGCGGGCGAGCGCTTGATCATCGAAGCGGACATGGTGCTGAAGGCCATCGGGCAGACGCTCGTGCCGGTGGGTATCGACCGGGAATTGTTGAGTCTCGATGGCGGGCGCATCGTCACCGACGAGAACCGTCAGACAACGCTCGCCAAAGTCTGGGCCGGCGGCGACTGCGCGACCCACGAAGGACTCGATCTCACCGTGCAGGCCGTGCAGGACGGCAAGCTCGCGGCGGCGTCCATTGGCGCGTCTTTCGAACTCACGGCGATCAAGGCCGCGTAAAAACCCCGCAACGCATTCGATACGGAGCCGATAAAAACATGGCCGATCTTCGCTGCACTATCGCTGGCATTACATCGCCGAATCCGTTCTGGCTTGCATCGGCGCCGCCGACCGACAAAGCGTATAACGTCAACCGCGCGTTCGAAGCGGGCTGGGGCGGCGTCGTATGGAAGACGCTCGGACTCGACCCGCATGTGGTCAACGTCAGTTCGCGTTATGGCGCCGTGCAATGGAACGGGCAACGCATGGCGGGGCTGAACAACATCGAGCTGATCACCGACCGCCCGCTCGACATCAACCTGAAAGAGATCGCGCAAGTGAAGCGCGACTGGCCGGACCGCGCGCTGATCGTCTCGTTGATGGTGCCGTGCAACGAGAAAGACTGGAAGTGGATTCTCACGCAGGTGGAAGACACCGGCGCGGATGCGGTCGAACTCAACTTCGGCTGTCCGCATGGCATGAGCGAGCGTGGCATGGGCGCGGCGGTCGGGCAAGTGCCGGAGTATGTCGAGATGGTCACGCGCTGGGTGAAGGAAGGCACGCAGTTGCCGTGTCTCGTGAAGCTCACGCCGAATATCAGCGACATTCGCATGGGGTCGCGCGCGGCGTTCAAGGGCGGCGCGGATGGCGTGTCGCTCATCAACACCATCAATTCGATCGTCTCCGTCGACCTCGACCAGATGGCGCCGATGCCCACCGTCGATGGCAAAGGCACGCACGGCGGCTACTGCGGCCCGGCCGTGAAGCCGATTGCGCTCAACATGGTCGCCGAGATCGCGCGCGACCCCGAAACGCCCGATTTGCCGATCTCGGGCATCGGCGGAATCTCCACCTGGCGCGACGCCGCCGAATTCATGGTGCTCGGCGCGGGCAGCGTGCAGGTGTGCACGGCGGCGATGCACTACGGGTTTCGCATCGTCTCCGATCTTGCTGACGGCCTCTCGAACTGGATGGACGAAAAAGGCTACGCCACGCTCGACGACATTCGCGGGCGCGCGGTGCAGAACGTGACGGACTGGAAGTACCTCAATCTCAAGTACGACATCAAGGCGCGCATCGATCAGGACAAGTGCATCAAGTGCGGGCTGTGCCATATTGCGTGCGAGGACACGTCTCATCAGGCCATTCTCAAGGAGAAAGACGGCAAGCGTCACTTCGAAGTCGTCGATGCCGAGTGCGTCGGATGCAATCTGTGCATGCACGTATGCCCGGTCGAGCAATGCATCACGATGGAACGCGTCGATGCCGGCGAGTACGCGAACTGGACCACGCATCCGAACAATCCGGCGCGTGTCGATGCGGAAGAAGCCGCCAAAGCCGCCTGAAGTCATTGCAACGATCAACAGGAGTTCGTCCGATGAAGCAGACAGCGCAATCTGTCGATCCGAATTTCGCGGCCAACTTGCAGGCGAGCAGCCTGTATAACGACGACCTCGCGCCAACGGGTCCCGCGCAGCGCACGTGGAAGTGGTATCACTTCGCGGCGCTGTGGGTCGGCATGGTGATGAACATCGCGTCCTACATGCTCGCGGCGGGGCTCACCGAGCAGGGCATGTCGCCGTGGCAGGCGGTGGTGACGGTGTTGCTCGGCAACCTGATCGTGCTCGTGCCGATGCTCCTGATAGGTCACGCGGGGGCGAAGCACGGCATTCCTTACGCGGTGCTGGTGCGCTCGTCGTTCGGCACGCAGGGCGCGAAGTTACCGGCGCTGTTGCGGGCCGTCGTCGCATGCGGCTGGTATGGCATTCAGACGTGGCTCGGCGGCAGCGCGATCTACACGCTGCTCAACATTCTCACGGGCAACGCGCTGCACGGCGCGGCGCTGCCGCTTCTCGACATCTCCGACGGACAGCTTGCGTGCTTCCTCGTGTTCTGGGCGCTGCAGATTTACTTCATCGTGCATGGTACCGATTCAATCCGCTGGCTCGAAAGCTGGTCCGCGCCGATCAAGGTGCTGATGTGCATCGCGCTCGTCTGGTGGGCGACGAGCAAGGCGGGCGGCATCGGCAACATGTTGTCGGCGCCGTCGCAGTTCGTCGCGGGTGGCAAGAAGGAAGGACTCTTCTGGGCGACGTTCTGGCCGGGTCTCACCGCGATGGTCGGCTTCTGGGCGACGCTCGCGCTGAACATTCCCGACTTCACGCGCTTCGCCCGCTCGCAGCGCGATCAGGTGATCGGGCAGTCCATCGGTCTGCCTGCGCCGATGGCCTTGTTGTCCGTGATTTCGGTGGTGGTGACATCGGCGACGGTCGTGATCTACGGCAAGGCGATCTGGGACCCGATCGACCTGACGAGCCGCATGACGGGCATCGGCGTGGGCGTTGCGCTCGTCATCCTCACGCTCGATACCATGTGCTGCAATCTTGCGGCCAATCTCGTCGGTCCGGCTTACGATTTTTCGAGTCTCTGGCCAAAGGGCATTTCGTATCGCGCGGGCGGCATGATCACGGCGACGATCGCCATCGTCATGATGCCGTGGAAGATTCTCGCCACCACGCAGGGTTATATCTTTACCTGGCTCGTCGGTTACTCGGCGTTGCTCGGGCCCGTCGCGGGCATTCTGATGGTCGATTACTTCCTGATTCGCGGCACCCGGCTCGATCACCGCGAACTTTTCGATGAACACGGCGAATATTCGTATAGCGGCGGCTGGAATATCGCGGCGGTCGTGGCGCTGCTCGTCGGCGTGCTGCCCAATCTGCCGGGCTTCCTGCATACGGCGTTCCCCGCGTCGTTCCCGAACGTGCCGGCGTTCTTCAACATGCTTTATACGTATGCCTGGTTCGTCGGGCTCGTGCTGGCCGCGCTCGTGTATGGTTCGTGGATGAAGCTGCGTGGCAGCCCGCAGGCCGGGGTTCTGAGCGCATGAGCGTCCGAAGGAATTTTCGAAGCCCAAGATTCGCAAGGAGAAGACAATGCCAACCCTGATTCGCGGCGGCACCATCATCGATCCAGAACGCAGCTATCGCGCAGATGTGTTGTGCGCCGACGCCGCGTCCGGCGGCACGATCCTGGCGATCGGGCCGGATCTCGAAGTACCGGCGGGCACGAAGATCGTCGACGCGGGCGGACAGTACGTGATGCCCGGCGGGATCGATCCGCACACGCACATGGAACTGCCTTTCATGGGCACGACCGCCAGCGACGACTTCTATACCGGCACGGCGGCGGGCTTGTCGGGCGGCACGACGAGCATCATCGATTTCGTGATTCCGAGCCCGAAGCAACCGCTCATGGCAGCGTTCAAGGAGTGGCGCGGCTGGGCCGCGAAGGCATCGGCGGATTATGGCTTTCACGTCGCGGTGACGTGGTGGGACGAATCGGTGCATCGCGACATGGGCCTGCTCGTGCATGAGCACGGCGTCTCCAGCTTCAAGCATTTCATGGCCTACAAGAACGCGATCATGGCCGATGACGAAGTGCTCGTGAACAGCTTCACGCGCTCGCTCGAACTCGGCGCGCTGCCGACCGTGCATGCGGAAAACGGCGAGCTCGTGTTCCAGTTGCAGAAGCAACTGCTTGCGAAGGGCTTCACGGGACCGGAGGCGCATCCGCTTTCGCGGCCGCCTGAAGTGGAGGGCGAGGCGGCCAATCGCGCGATTCGCATCGCGCAGGTGCTCGGCGTGCCTATCTACATCGTGCATGTATCGGCGAAAGATGCCGTCGATGTCATTGCGCGTGCTCGCAACGACGGCCTGCGTGTGTTCGGCGAAGTGCTGCCGGGGCATCTCGTGATCGACGAATCGGTGTATCGCGATCCCGACTGGACGCGTGCCGCCGCGCACGTGATGAGCCCGCCGTTTCGCACGAGCGAGCATCGCGAGGCGCTGTGGCGCGGGCTGCAGTCCGGGCAGCTTCACACGACGGCGACGGATCATTGCGTGTTCTGTGCATCGCAAAAGGCCATGGGGCGAGAGGACTTCACGAAGATTCCAAACGGCTGCGGCGGCGTGGAAGACCGGATGTCGGTGTTGTGGCATCACGGCGTGAACATGGGGCGTCTCACGCCGAACGAGTTCGTGCGCGTGACATCGACCAACGCGGCGCAGATCTTCAATCTGTATCCGAGGAAGGGCGCGGTGCAGGTGGGTTCGGATGCGGACCTCGTCGTGTGGGACCCGGCGGCGACGCGGACCATCTCCGTGAAGACGCATCATCAGAAGGTGGACTTCAATGTGTTCGAGGGCATGACGGTGCAAGGCGTGGCCACGCATACGCTCACGCGCGGCGAACTCGCCTGGACCGATGGCGATTTGCGCGCGGTACGCGGCGCGGGTCAATACCTGAAGCGTCCGCCAAATTCGTCGTACTTCGAGGCGGCGCGCGTGCAGAACAAGCTGAAGGAGCAGCATCCGGTGGAGCGCGCGGGGGATAAGGCGATGAAGGCCGCCTGAGTGGTTCGAACCGGCCTCGTGTGGCTCGACGCTGCACCGGGCTTGGTCACATCCGAAGCATGTTCACACGCTTGCAAGCATAATCCGGCACGCTGTCCTCTTATCCAGCGCTGCCCGAATCATGCCCATGCGAAACCTCCACAAGCTTTGCCTTCTCGCTGTCACGGCCTTCTGCACGACGCTTTCCACTGCGCGCGCGGCGAATCCGAACGCGCTGTGGGAAATCGTCCACGACTATTGCGAACCCGCCGCCGAGGGCGCGCCGGTCAAGCAGAAATGCGCCGACGTAAACCTCGCGGGCGGCTACGCGGTGTTGAAGGATATCGTGGGCGTCGCGCAATATCTGTTGATTCCGACGGCGCGTGTGAGCGGCATCGAAAGTCCCTTGATACTGGAGCCGCAGACGCCGAATTATTGGCGCGACGCATGGCAAGCGCGCCGTTATGTCGATGACAAGCTTCGCCGCTCCTTGCCACGCGATCAAGTGTCGCTTGCAATCAACTCGGCAAGCGGGCGCACGCAGAACCAGTTGCATATTCATATCGACTGCCTCGCGTCCGACGTCGCGCAGACGTTGCGCGAAGTCGGGCCGGGCATCGGCCGCGAATGGGCGCCGTTGCCGGTGCGCTTGCGCGGGCATCGGTACGACGCCATGCGGATCGACGACGCGGATCTTACGCATACCGATCCTTTTGCGCTGCTCGCGCCTTACGCGGCGCGTCGCGGACAAACGATGGGCGACCAGACGCTGTTGCTGGCCGGCGCATGGCTGCCCGGTGGCAAGCCCGGATTCTTTCTTCTCAACGATCATGTGCAACCGGGTGACTGGGCTTCGTCGGAAGAACTGCAGGATCACACGTGCGCGTTAGCCGATCGGTCTATAGAGAAACCGTGACGAAAGAGCAAGAATGACGGCAGGCTGTTTCATTCGGATCACGAAGAAAAATTTTGTGACGCCGCTTGAACGCCTCTTGTCAAACTTCTTTCATGTAGTCACGATAATGCACATCGACATCTTGTTCGATCCGCAGAAGGACGCGGCGAACGTCAATCGTCATGGCATGTCGCTGGAACGTACGCGGGAAATCGCGTGGCGAGAGGTGATGTGTCACGCAGACGCTCGTCGCGACTACGGCGAGGTACGCGAGGTCGGCTTCGTGCCGATAGAAGGGAAAGTACATTGCGTGGTGTTCACGCAGCGAGGCGGCGCATTGCGAATCATCAGCTTGCGTCGCGCCAATAACCGGGAGAATGAGAGATATGAGCGAAGCATCGTACAGGTTTTACCGCAATACGCCGGAAGAGGAGGCGGAGATCGAACGGGGCATTCAGATGGACCCTGACACCTACGTCATGTCCGACGCCGAGTTCGAAGCCGCCATGCGCTGGGCAGACAGCCAGTCCGGTGAATTAACCGCAAACCAAGTTACGCCGCCGCGTTGACGTCCTGCATGTGCGACTGACTTCCCCAGTCAGTCGCGCGGCAACGGGTCAATGCGCTTCACGGCTTATCACTCGATGCGCGAACACTCGCGGACCGACGCCTTCGACCCGCGCTTCCGGCATGACCCGTCGCAAAGTGCGTAATGTAAACGCAAGGTCTTCGCTCGCTACATCGAATTCGAGCCTTAGGGCGCATCCTTCACGCTGCGCCTGACTGACATATACGCCGAGAGGCGAGTGAAACAACTGGCGGATGCGCTCGCAAGATGCATCGTCGTTCGCCATGCGGGCGCGCGCCATGATCCGCAACCGCTGACAAGCGCCGCCGTGATGGCCGGCAAACTGCGCAAGTGTCATATCCATGATCGGGCTCCATCGCGTCTTTTCTTGATATAAGCATACGCGGGGCCTTGTCAACGCCGTATCAGGAAACAGATGCGGCGCGTAAAAATCTCATTAATCGAAGCCCTGAAAAACCGCGTCGTCCGGGCCGATGGAGGCCGGCGATTTCCACGTCGCGTCGCGCATGGAATGCCGCACCTGATGCTCAACGCCCAGCAGAACGGCAAAGATCGCCATGCGGACTGCAATGCCGTTGTCGGTTTGCCGGAAGATGGCAAGACGCGGATCGTGATTCAGGTCGGTGGCGAGATCGTTCGCGCCGGGACGGCTGTCGCGCGGCAGCGGATGCATGATGAGCGTGTCGCGTCCGCAGGCTTCGTTCACGAGCGCCTGGTTGATCTGGAAGTCCGGCGTATAGCCTTCGATGGACTCGTCCGCGAAACGCTCTTTCTGAATGCGCGTGGCATAGACGACATCCGCGCCCGCAAGACCCGCGCGCAGATCGCTCGTCTGTTCGATGACATGATCGCCTCGCGCGATTCGCTCGATGATATGCGCCGGCATTTCCAGCGAACCCGGCGAAATCAGCGTGAACTTGAGGCCCTTGTAAAGTGAGAGCAGCTTGGCAAGCGAATGGACGGTGCGGCCATATTTGAGGTCGCCGACCATCGCGATATGCGCGCCATCGACTATCTTCCCGAGCCGCGAAAACTCGCGCTGGATCGTGTAGAGGTCGAGCAGCGCCTGGCTCGGATGCTCGCCGGGGCCGTCGCCAGCGTTGATCACGGGAATGTTGGTCGCACGCGCGAACTCCGCGACGGAGCCTTGCTCGGGATGCCGCACGACGATAGCGTCCGCATAGCCGCTGATCACGCGGCTCGTGTCGTAGATGGATTCGCCCTTCGCCATCGACGAGAATGTGAAGCCGGTCGTGTCGACCACCGAGCCACCAAGCCGACAGAACGCCGAGCCGAAACTCACACGGGTACGTGTGCTCGCCTCGAAGAACAGGTTCGCCAGCACCGCGCCCTCCAGCACGCGCGTGATTTTGCGGCGCCGCGCGATGGGCTGCATCATGTCCGCTGTGCGAAAGAGCGCTTCGGCCGATTCACGCGAGAACTGATCGATGGAGACGAGCTGCGGGCGGCCTTCGTATGCAATCGACGGATATACGCTTTGCGTAGATGTTCCACCCTCGGGCATGCCGTCCAGAATCTCGCCGACATAGCGCGCGGCGATCTCCGGCATGGCGCGCGATTCCGGCGACTCGTCCGGCAGAAGCCATGTGTCCAGCGCACGCCGCGACACGCCGATGCGGGCCGCGAAGGCATCGCGGGTCATGTTCAGACGCCGCATGGCGTCGCGAAGCACGGTCTGTTGCTGGCTCACGGTCGTCGCTCCTTGAATGTACGCGGAGCGTATATTAGGTCACTCGCCGATCAGATGCAACACCAGTTCGCGATCATGCGATGCCGTGCGGTGCTCGAATACGTATATGCCTTGCCACGTGCCGAGCACCATGCGGCCCGCTTCGACCGGAATCGAGAGCTGGACGGTGGTGAGCGCGGTGCGCAGATGCGCGGGCATGTCGTCGGGACCTTCGGCGTCGTGGACATAGCGGCCCGGCGCTTCGGGGGCGACGGTTTCGAAATAGCGTTCGAGGTCCGTGCGCACGTCGGGATCAGCGTTCTCCTGAATCAAGAGCGACGCGGACGTGTGTCTGCAGAAGATGGTCAGCAAGCCGGTGCGGATATCCTGATGATCGACCCAGCGGTCGATGGCGCGCGTGACTTCGTGCAAACCGCGCGAGCCGGTTGCAACCGTCAGATGTTGAAGTGCCTGTTTCATGTCGGTCCCGTTCGAAAAGATGCGAAAGATGCGGGAAGATGCTTCTGTCAGTCTACCGGCTATGCTTTGGCAAGGGAGCAAAGAGCGATGACATCGAAAGTCCCGCCCGGATGGCGCTATCTGACCGCGTTGGCGTGCCTGCTGCCCATCACGCTTGCGGCACTCGCCGATGAAGCACGCGTCAATCGCGGTGACGACCCGTTCATGCAAGTATCGAAAGCAATCGCGAATTGCCCGACCCCGCGCGGTCCCGTCGAAACCGAACAGGAATGGCGCGACGAAGCGCATTACCGCATCGAGCGCGGCAATAGCTGCTGGATCGCGGGACGCTGCCGCCTCTCGAACAGCTACGCGTACGACCGGGAAATCGCCGAGAGCACGACGCGCCGCCTCAACGCGCTCAACGCGTCGCTGCAGTGGCGCGAGCACACCAGCCTGTGGCTTACGATCCAGCGCCGCTTCATCTATCTCGACGGCTGCGTCACGCGCGATTTCGACAAAGCGCGCTTCGTATCGGAATTAGGCGAGACCGCCGATGTCGAAAAGATCATCGACCGGACGACAACGCAGCCCTGAGCGCGCATTTCGCGCGTAAGCTGAAAGCAGCATCGTCCCCAGCGGTCGTCGCCCATGAAAACCCATCTTTCCGAGTGGCTCAGTCATATGTCGCTGATGGCCACGTTCTTGCCACTCGACTCCGCCGGTCTGGGTCTCGTCGTGCTGGGGCTCGGCTTACTCGTCGCGGAAATGTTCCTGCCGACCTTCGGCGCGCTCGGCATCGGCGGAATCATTGTGTTTTCGACCGGCGCGCTCATGCTCGTCAATAGCGGAGTGCCTGCCTTCGGCATGCCCTTGAGCCTCTTGACGGGGTTCGCTATCGTGGCCGCGCTCTTCGTGTTCGGCGTGTCGAGCGTCGCCTTGAAGGCGCGCAAGCGGCCCGTGGTGAGCGGCAGCGAAGCGATGCCAGGCAGTATCGGCGTGATGCTCGATGCAACCGGCGCCGCGCCCGCAAGTGGCTGGGCGCGTGTGCACGGTGAACGCTGGCGCGTGCAGACGGCTTCATCGCGAGAACTTCCAGGCGAGGGCGCGCTCGTGCGTGTGCTGTCGCGGCACGGACTGACGCTCATGGTCGAAGCGCTGGAGCGCGACCGGCAATCGCATCAACACTAACGAGGCATTAAAAATGGGGCTTACTTTTGGGTTTGGCGGCATTGTCATTGCGCTCGTCATCATTCTCGTGCTTTCGTCGGTGCGCATTTTTCGCGAGTACGAACGCGGCGTCGTGTTCACGCTCGGCCGCTTCTGGAAAGTGAAGGGGCCGGGGCTCGTGCTGATCATTCCGGCGGTGCAGCAAGTAGTGCGGATGGACCTGCGGACCGTCGTCTTCGACGTGCCGCCGCAGGATGTCATCACGCGCGACAACATCTCGGTGAAGGTGAATGCGGTGGTGTACTTTCGCGTCGTCGATCCGGAGAAAGCGGTGATTCAGGTCGCGCGTTTTCTGGAAGCCACGAGTCAGCTCGCGCAGACCACCTTGCGCGCGATACTCGGCAAGCATGAACTCGACGATCTGCTCTCGGAACGCGAGCGCCTGAACAGCGACATTCAGCGCGTGCTCGATGCCCAGACCGATGCCTGGGGCATCAAGGTATCGAATGTCGAGATCAAGGACGTGGATATCGCCGAGACGATGATCCGCGCCATCGCGCGCCAGGCCGAAGCCGAGCGCGAGCGCCGCGCGAAGATCATTCATGCGGAAGGGGAGTTGCAGGCATCCGAGAAACTTCTGCAAGCGGCTCAGATGCTGGCGCAGGCGCCGCAAGCCATGCAACTGCGCTACTTGCAGACGTTGACGACGATCGCCAGTGACAAGAGCACGACGATCGTCTTCCCCATACCGATCGATATCGTGAGCGCGGTGCTCGACAAGATCGGCAAGGGTGGCCGCGAGAGTTAAACCAGCGCTAGGAAGTCCAGCGTGGTGTCGTTCACGCGATTGAAGAGATTCGTGAAGTTGATGACGCTCGCGGCGAAGAGCGCGTCGATCACTTGCGCGTCGCTGTAACCTGCCGCGCGCACGGCATCGAGCACTTCGGCTTTCACCGTGCCGCGTGAACCGGTGGCTTCGCGCACGAAGCGCACGAGCGCATCGCGTTTATCGTTGCCAGTGGCGATACCCGCGCGAATCTGCTTCGTTTCTTCCTGCGTGAGACCGGCCAGCTTGCCGACGACCGTGTGCGCGGCTTCACAATAATCACAACCTGCCTGTCCGCTAACGGCGAGCTTCACGGCTTCGATATCGGCTTTGCTCAAACTGCTTTTAGCGAGCGTCGCGTCATTGGCGAGCGATGCCGCGAGCGCGCCGGGACTATGCGTGCCGACGGTTGCATACGCATTGGGTACGCGGCCTGCGGCCTTCTTGATCTTGGCGAAGAGTTCGGCGGTGTCACCCGTGGCTTCGTTCACATCGACTTTGGAAATGCGGGACATGGTGTGCTCCTTTTGGTTGATTGCCATGTGTCGTGGCATGGATGCACTGTATGTCTTTGCCGGAATCGCGTGAATGCTCTCCAGGCTCGGAAAGATGCTCGCGCGTCTCAATCGAGTGGATGATGTTTCAAGAAGAGGATGGAAAGGGTTTGCTCACGAACCTCGACCCGGCGAGGCCGAAGCGCCAGGGCACGTCCATTGCCTTGGAAATGCCGATGCGCGGCCCGCTCACGATATCGACTGCATCGTCCGGTGCTTCGACGCAGAACGGCGCTTCGAGCAGCGACATGCCGTTCTGCTTATGCGTGATGCCCAGGGCTTGCGCTAGGCGGCCCGGACCGGAACAAAGCAGCTTGATGGGTTCGAGCCCGCGTCGTTCGCGCATGAGATCGAGTCCGACGAGCGGCTCGATGGCGCGAATCAGCACGCCGGCGCCATGACCTTCTTCGCGGCAAACGAAGTTCAGACACCAGTGGATGCCATAGGATCGATAGACATAAGCATGAGCGGACGGTCCGAACATGACCGCGTTGCGCGGCGTGAGACCCGAGAAAGTATGCGAAGCGGGATCTTCGCGGTCGTATGCTTCGGTTTCGACGATACGTCCACCGACGCCATCGAAAGTGACGATGGCGCCGATCAGCCGCCGCGCCACGATGTCCGACGCGGCATTGAAGTCGATAGCAGAATGGAGTGTGGGCTTGGCTTTCACAGAAGGTATTCTAACCGCGCACAAGATAACGACCGAGAGATGCTCACATGAAGTCTTCCTGGTTCCTCAAATTCTCGAATGGTCTCTCGCGCGTGGCGGGACATGCGTCGACGTTCATCATTGCGGTCGTGCTGGTGATCGTGTGGGCCGTCTCCGGGCCGATCTTTCACTTCAGCGACACATGGCAGCTTGTCATCAACACGTCGACGACCATCGTCACGTTTCTCATGGTGTTCCTCATCCAGAACACCCAGAACCGCGATACGGCCGCCATGCAGATCAAGCTCGATGAATTGATCCGTGCAGTGGACAACGCGCATAACGCTTTACTCGACCTCGAAGAACTCGACGAGAAAGACCTGGCCATTTTTCGTAAGCGCTATGCAAAACTGGCGGAGGAAGCGCGTGACGACTTGCGCTCGGCGAGCAAGGATATCGACATGCCGATTTTCCCGAACGATGCCAGACGCAAGGAAAAGAAATAGTGGGATATTGCGCCCGATGACAGTCGCGCTCAAGGTTAAACAAAAAGTTTGCAGAACGTGCTAAAGCGCGTGACAAGCAGGTATTAATGGTTGTAGCATTAACCTTACAGCGCGATATCCGGTTTTAGCGATGCTTGAATATTAAGCGGCATCGGTCGCGGCGGCGGCCTCGAACGTCGTCGAAGCCCTGCATGTAAAGGCGCAGCCCGAACGCCTCGCAAACGTTTTCTGAAAAAAATGCAAAGGCACGGAGAGTCGCTCGCTCGCTGTCAAGACACGCTTTAAACACGCTAAAAGAAAAATTTCTCTCTATAAAGTTTTAGCGTTGTTTGCCGACAGCGGTCTAGTTCATTCATTTTAAAACGTCGAATTAAGGCCATTTCCGGCCTCTAAATGACGAAGTAATTCCTTGTGGCTCTAGCTAGGATTGCTGTACCCGGTACCCCTAATGCCGGGCCGCACCTACCTACTCAATGCAAAAACAAGGAATGACCAAAATGACCAAGTTTTTCAAGAAATTCATCCGCGACGAACGTGGCGTCAGCGCGATGGAATACGCGATTCTGGCTGGGATCGTCGGCGTGGCGCTCGTCGCCGTGGCAGGCACGTTCAGCACCAGCGTTTCGGGCTGGTTCACGTACCTCAACACCAAAGTCACCGCCGCCCAGAAGTAACGACGTATTCGAGATCCGCGTCTCGCGGATCTCCCCCTTTCTTTCACTCGGTATCCGGTCCATCGTGCTGCTCGCATCCCTTGCCATCCGTCTCATCGTGCTGTGCGCGCTCTTGGTGCTCGCCGTCATCGATGTCCGTGCGCGTCGCCTGCCGACCGGGATCGTGCTTGCGATCGGTTCGCTCTTCTTTGTCGATGCGTTGCTGCGAAAGCTGTCGCTCGACGAGATCATCGCGCATCTGAAACTCGCATGTGTCGTGTTCGCGATCTGCGCCGCGCTTTTCGCCGCAAAGATGCTCGGCGGAGGCGACGCGAAACTCGCGGCCGTCATCTTTCTCTGGGCTGGCGTCAGTCTGTCGCTGCCGGCTCTCACGCTCATCTCGCTGATCGGGACCGTGGTGTCCCTCGTCAGTCTCGCCACCCGCAACATGAAGGCCGATCAGACATCGTCTCCCATGCGCGCGCTGGCGATGTTCTCCGGCGCGCGCGGCGTGCCTTACGGCGTGGCGCTGGCGCTCGGCGGCGGTCTTGTGATCGTGCTGCCGGCCGCGCTTCCCTTGTTAATGACGCATTAGGCCGGCACTCACATGTCCAACTTCATCAAGTTCGCCGTTCTTCTCGTCGGCGCCCTGCTCATCGCTCTGGTCGTGCGTGTGGTGGTGGCAAGCGCGAGCAAGCCG
This sequence comes from Caballeronia sp. GACF4, assembly GCF_023631025.1. Lineage (NCBI taxonomy): Bacteria > Pseudomonadati > Pseudomonadota > Betaproteobacteria > Burkholderiales > Burkholderiaceae > Caballeronia > Caballeronia sp. GACF4. The sequence continues at coordinate 692,980 of NZ_JALQDW010000018.1, read as the reverse complement.
TCCGCGCCCACCGTCAACACGGAGAAGGTGCTGGTCAGTGCAGCCGCCTTGCCGCAGGGCTTGCTTCTGCGTGACGAGGACATCACCTGGAAACCGATGCCGGCCAACGAAGTGCCGGTCAATGCCGTCGTGTCGGGCGCGCAGAACGCGCCGGAACTCAAGGGTGCGCTGTTGCGCCATCCGGTCGAAAGCGGCGCGGTACTCGTCGCCGACGACGTGATTCTGCCGAACGCGCCGGGCTTTCTCGCCGCGACGCTCAAGCCCGAGATGCGCGCCGTCTCCGTAGCCGTCGACGATGTCTCCGGCAATGCCGGCCTGATCCAGCCGGGCGACTACATCGACCTGATCCTCACGCAGCAGATGGACCGCCGCACCGATTCGCCGGACCTCGCGGTGTCGAGCGAAACGGTGGTCGAACATGTGCGCGTACTGGCCGTCGGTTCGGAAATCAAGCGCCCGAAGGCCAGCAGCGACGTACCCGATATGAGCGCGCGAGCGCGCACCGTCACGCTCGAAGTGACGCCGCGCATGGGCGAAGTCGTGGCGGTTGCCGCGCGCCTCGGCAGTCTCTCGCTCGCCTTGCGCTCGTTTGCTACTGCAAGTCGCGATCCGGCCGCCGCCGCCGCGGCAGCCAGCGCGACGTCGACCGAACGTCCGCCAATCTGGGCCGGCGACATCTCGCGCGCCGTTCGCTCGTTGCCGCACGCAAGCCGCGCGCCGCAGAGCGCGCCTGGCGTGGCCGCCGCGCCGCCCATGCCGCGCACCGTGATGGTTTATCGGGGCTCGGAAAAGTCGGATGGTCAGAACGTCGCCCAGGCGGCAGGCGGGGCGCCCGAGAACGCGCCACCGTTGCCCGGCGTTCCGTCGCTTCCCGTCCAGCGCTAATGCCCCAAGCCGGCGGTGATCCGGCGACCAAGGAAAAGATAGTCATGAAAACGCAGTTCAGTTCGAGATCGACGCCGATGCTGCCCACCGCGGCGAGCCTGCTCGCGCTCGTGTGCGCGGCATTCGGCCTGACGCCGCTCGCGCATGCCGCCGGCGCTCAGGTGATCAACGTCGCGGCTCGTCCGGGCGCGGGCGCCGTGCCGTCTAAAGGTGCCGCTACCGCCGAGGCAAGCCAGGGCGTACTCGCACTCGATGCAGGCAAAGGCTCGATGCTTCATCTGCCCGAGGACGCCGTTTCGGTGTTCGTGGCCGACCCGAGCGTCGCGGATGTGCAGGTGCCGTCGCCGCGCGCGGTCTTCGTGCTCGGCAAGAAGGCCGGTTCCACCACGGTCTACGCGCTCGGCGCGAACAACAAGCCGATCTTTCAGAAGACCGTTGTCGTGACGCGCGACATGGTCGCGTTGCGCGCCATGCTGAAGGCGCGCTTTCCCAACACGAATATCGATGTGAACGGCATACAGGGCTCGCTCATTCTGACGGGCCAGGCGCAGAATCCCGCCGAGGCGGATACCGTCGTGCAGGCCATCACACCGATGCTCGCGGACAAGGAAGTGCTCGTCAATCGCATGACCATCGACAAGCCCTTGCAGATTCAACTGCGGGTGCGGATCACGGAAGTGGACCGCAACGTGACGCAGCAGTGGGGCATCAACTGGCAGGCTATCGGCAGCGCGGCCGGCAACTGGTATAGCGGCATCTTCAGCGGCCGTCAGATCTACAACTACAACCAGCCCATCACGACTTCGTCGGGCTCGGTGACCTATCCGCTCAATCTCGCGACCAACAACGCTTACTCGCTGTTCGGCGGGTTCCGGACGGCCAACACCGATATCCGCGCGCTAGTCGATGCGCTGAATCAGGAAGGCCTGCTCACGGTGCTCGCCGAGCCCAATCTCGTCGCGCTTTCGGGCCAGACGGCGAGCTTCCTCGCGGGCGGCGAGTTTCCGATTCCGGTGTCGCAGATCAACGGCGCGATCACGGTCGAATTCAAGCAGTTCGGCGTCAAGCTCGACTTCACGCCGACCGTGCTCAACGACCGCCGCATCAGCCTGAAAGTGCGGCCGGAAGTCAGCCAGATCGACACGACGGCAAGCGTGACGACCAACGGCGTGACCGTGCCGGGCCTTTCGGTGCGCCGCGCGGATACCACCGTCGAACTGGCGAGCGGTCAGAGCTTCGCCATTGGCGGGCTGCTCCAGAGCAATACGACCGACCTCGTATCGCAAGTACCCGGCATCGGCTCGATCCCTGTGCTCGGCAAGCTGTTTTCCTCGTCGAACTACCAGAACAACAAGACCGAGCTCGTGATCATGGTGACGCCGTATATCGTCGAGCCGACCGATCCGGCCAAGCTGCGCACACCGATCGAGTCGCTGGTGTCGCCGAGCGGCGACATCGAATATGGTTTCGCCCGAATGTTTGGGGGCACCGAATCGGCACCGGGAAACCCTCGTCTCGTCGGCGCGGCCGGCTACGTCTATTGAGCCTGATGCCATGAACCACGCACGTTTCATTTCGCTCTTCACCGCCTGCTCGCTCGCTTTGCCGCTTGCTGGCTGCTTCATCAAGCCGCCCGTGAGCATGCCCGATTCACGCGTCATTGGTTACGACGGCAACGCCGCCGTGCCGCCCGACTGCGAGAAACTCACGCGCGCCTCGCTGTTGTTCGATTCCGGCGTGCGACGCCCGTCGATGCAATGGGGCTGTGCCACCTACACCAACCTCGCGGCGCAGGTCGCGAACCCGCAAGACCTCGTGAATCCGCAGACGCTCGGCCCCGCCGATGCCGCGGTCGCCGCGAGCGCCGTGCATCGCTATGAGACGGGTCAAGTGATTCCGCTCGACACCACGACGACTACGCGCAATGGCAAGTAAGCGCGCCTTCGAGACACCGACGCCATGAGCACCACTGAATTCTCGTTGATCAAAGGCAAGTCCGCCGTGCGGGCCGCAGACTTCATCGCCTTCGTCGCCGACCGCCAGACCGAGCAGGTTCTGAAAGCCTTCGTGCTGGAGCAGGCGATGCCGCACGCGCATATCGCGGTGGGCAGTATCGACGATGCCATCTCGCATGTCACCAAGCTCGAGCGTTCGCCGCAGTTTCTGCTGGTTGATTTGCACGACTCGGCGATGCCTCTGTCCGACCTCGGCCGGCTTGCCGAAGTGTGCGAGCCTTCGGTGCAGGTGATCGGCATTGGCGAGCGCAACGACGTCGGCCTGTTCCGCAGCCTGCTCAAGATCGGCGTGCATGACTATCTCGTCAAGCCGCTGACGGTGGAGTTGCTCAAGCGCACCGTCAACACCGCCGACGGCAAGGTGACGCCGGTGACGCTCACGCGCACGGGCAAGACCATTGCGTTCGCGGGCACGCGCGGCGGCGTCGGCGTGACGACGCTCGCGCTCAATCTTGCGCGACATCTGGCAGACACCACGCATCGGCGGGTCGCGTATGTCGATCTGAACCTCACCGGCGGCGCCGCCAACTGCATGCTCGGCACGCAGAGCAACAATGGTCTTTCGGACGTGCTGGAAAATGCGCATCGTCTCGATCCGCAATACGTCGAGCGCACGCTGATGGCGAACGGCAGCCGTCTGTTCATGCTCACCGCGGATATCGACTACGGCGCCGAGCCGCCGTACAAGCCCGGTGCGCTCGCCCGCGTGATCGAACTGCTGTGCGACAGCTTTCACTATGTGATCATCGATATCGGCAATCCGAGCGCGCCGTTGTCGCAGGAAGCGTTAAACCATGCGTCCCGCGCGTATCTCGTGACCGACCGTTCCGTGCATTCGACGCGCGAGTCGATCCGCCTTTTGCGTTACATCGAGAATCGCGACAACAATCCGCCGACCTCGATCCTGCTCAATAACCCGAGTGCGGTGAGCGCGGGCAAGGTGCAGCCGAACGACTTCATGTCGGCGGTGGGCCGCTCCGTTCTGCATGAGATCCAATTCGAAGCCAAGGCGCTCGCCACCGCCGAAAACCTTGGCGAAGCGCCCAAAGATAAGACGCCGAACGGGTTCAATCAGGCTATTACGCGTATTGCGAGCGATCTCACCGGCCAGCAAGCTGCCGCCGGGCGCTCTTTGCTGCGCAAGTTCAGTCTGAGGAGAGGCTGATGTTCGGGCAGAAGCAGGCATCCCGGGCGACGCATTCTGCATTTGCACTGGCTCAAGAAGGAGCATCCGACCAGGCGAGTATTGCCGAGCCGGCCATTCCGGTGGCGGACGCGCCCGCGCGCTTGCACGTGGCGGAGAGCAGCGAATCGCTGGTGCGCTCGGATCTGTTCAAGGTGATTCGCGCAGGCGTGTTCGGTTCGATGAACGCATCGGTGGTGGTCGGCAAGACGCGCGAGCAGATGAAGCCGGGCATCGAGCAGCTCGTGATGGAGATCGCCGAGCGCGAAGGTTTGAACGTCACGATGTCCGAGCAGCAGCAGATCGTGGGCGAACTGCTCAACGACATGTACGGCCTCGGGCCGATCGAGCCGCTGCTCGCCGACGAAAGCATCACCGACGTGCTGGTGAACGGTCCCGATCAGGTCTATGTGGAACGCCACGGCCGTCTCGAACTCACGAACTGCAAGTTCCGCGACAACGCGCACGTGACCAACGTCGCGCAGCGGATTGCGGCGGGCGTGGGGCGGCGCGTCGACGAAAGCAGCCCGATGGTCGATGCGCGTCTCGCGGACGGCAGCCGGGTCAACGTCGTGCTCCCGCCGCTCGCGATTCATGGCGCGTCGATTTCCATTCGGAAGTTTTCGAAGCGCAACATCACGCTGCACCGCATGGCGCAGCAGGGCAACATGTCCCTCGCGATGGCAACCGTGCTCAAACTCGCGAGCACGTGCCGGCTCAACGTCATCGTGTCGGGTGGTACGGGTTCGGGCAAGACGACGCTGCTCAACGCGTTGTCGCACTTCATCGGTCACGGCGAACGCACGGTGACGATCGAGGACGCGGCGGAACTGCAACTGGTGCAGCCGCACGTCGTGAGCCTGGAAACGCGCCCCGAGAATGCCGAAGGTCTCGGCGCCGTGACGCAGCGCGACCTCGTGCGCAATGCGCTGCGGATGCGCCCGGACCGCATCATTCTCGGCGAAACGCGCGGCTCCGAAGCGTTCGACGTATTGCAGGCCATGAACACCGGCCACGACGGCTCTATGACCACCATCCACGCGAACACGCCGCGCGACGGCATCACGCGTCTGGAGAGCATGGTGATGATGGCAAACGGCAATCTGCCGCTCCTGTCCATTCGCCGCCAGATCGCGAGCGCGGTGCACCTGATCGTGCAGATCGAGCGGATGCGTGACGGCATGCGCCGCGTCACGCGCATCACCGAACTGGTGGGCATGGAAGGCGACGTGATCATCACGCAGGACTTGTTCACGTTCCGCTACGACGCAACCGCCTACAGCGAGGAAGTGAAGGGCGCGTACGAATCGGCGGCGGTGCGCCCGGCGTTCTCGCAGCGCGCTCAGTACTACGGTCTCGAAGATGCATTGCTCGAGGCGATGCAGCCATGAACACGATCAACCTCGTCACGATCTGCGCGTTCGTCATTGCAATTCTCGGCGGCATGATGTTTTTCATCGTGCAGGACATGCGGAATAACCAGCCGCATGCGCGCATTCGCACGCGCATGCGCGAATCGTTCGAGATGCACGGTTCGCCCGAGAAGAACGCAAGCAAGAACGAGATCAATCTGTTCAAGGTCAAGAAGCAGGAGAGCGTGTACTCGCGCTTTCTCGGGCCCAAGGTGTCGCGCCTGAAAACGGTGGCGGGGAAGAACGGCATGCGAATCGTGATCGTCGCGGCGATTCTCGGCGAGCTGCTCGCCATCGGCATGGTGGACATCATGCCGCTGCCGAGTTTCGTCCAGCCGCTTCTGATCGTCTTCCTGCCGGTCTTCACGCTGGTCAAGGCGTACAACTTTCTCGTGGAGCGCTTTCGCCGCCGTTTTCTCAACGGCTTCCCGGAACTGATCGATCTGATCGTGCGCGCGGTGCGTGCGGGCGTGCCGGTCACGCACGTCATCACCACGGCAGCCGACGAATGCGCCGAGCCGCTCAGGAGCGAGTTCAGGATCATGAGCGATTCCCTGCAAGTGGGTCTAGACCTCGAGGAAGTGCTGACGGTGGCGGTCAAGCGGATCGAGATCGCGGACTTCTCTTTTTTCTGCGTGTGTTTGCTCCTGCAGCGGGAAACCGGCGGTCAGCTCGGCGAGACGCTCGAAAACCTGGCGAACATCGTGCGCACGCGCCGCGAGATTCGCGTCAAGACCAAAGCGCTCACAGGCGAGGCGCGCATCACCACCAAGATTCTGGCGGCGGTGCCGGCTTGCATTATCGGCAGCCTGTACTTCCTCAACCGCGACTACATGAAGGTGCTCACCAACACCGACAGCGGCAGCAAGCTCCTGACCTTCGCTGTGATCTCGATCGTCATGGGACTCATGGTCATCAACAAGATTTCGAAGCTGGATACCTCGCGATGAACCCGGAACAGATCCAGACGCTCATCAACCTGCTGATGCTGATTGCGCTCTTTGCCGGGCTCGCGGGTTGGTGGCTGACGCGCCATGGCGGCCAGCGCGGCCGCATTGCGGAGCGCACCCGGCTCGCGGCGCATGCCGAGCGCATCGACCTCGCTACCGGCAACGACGACGAACTCAACTTTCGCGCGCGCGTGATGCGCCGTCTCGCGCGCATTGGCGACAAGCTGCCGCTCTTCGACGCCAAGTATCGCCTGAAGTTGCGCAAGGAGCTGATCAGAAGCGGTTATCGCAGCAATCTCGCCGTCTCGGTTCTGCTGGCGTCGAAATTCTGCGTGGGGCTCATCTGTGCGACGCTCACGGTCATGATGGGCTCGCATATTCCGATGATCGGCGCGTATCCCGCGGTGCGCGGCGCGGCGATGCTGATGGTGTTCATCGTCGGCATGATCGTTCCGGAATATCTGCTGAATTCCGTGGGCGCCCGCCGCCGCAGGGCGATGGCCGCCTCGCTGCCCGACGCGCTCGACTTGCTCGTGATCTGCACCAACGCGGGCAATAGTCTCGGCGTGTCGATCCGTCGCGTGGCCGACGAACTCGCAAGCATCTGCCCGCCGCTTTCCGACGAATTTTCCCTTACCGCCGACGAACTGAAGCTTTCTGGCGACAGCACGCGCGCGTTGAACGGGCTCGCGGAGCGCATCGATCTGCCTTCGATCCGCGCGCTCATTTCCACCCTCACTCAGTCGATGCGCTACGGCACGCCGATCACGCAGGCGCTGCGCACGTTGTCGCGTACCGAGCGTCTGCAGCACATCGTCTCGCTGGAAGAAAAGGCCGCAAAGCTCGCCCCCAAGATGGTCGTGCCGATGATGCTGTTCATTCTCCCGGCCATTGTCGTGATTGCCGCGGGGCCGGCCGTGCTCCAACTACTGGACGTTATCGCCAAAACCAAATGAAGACCGACTTCTATCTTCGCCGCCTTCCCGTGCTTGCCGGCGCGGTGCTCATCGCGCTCGTCGCGAGCGGCTGCACGACCACTGCCACGACCTCGCATCAGGTGTCCGGCATGCGCTCCGTTTCGCAGGACGGCGCTCCCGGTGCGATGAGCGAATTGCGTATCGCCGAATCCGCGCTCGAATCCGGCAACATGGACATGGCGACCACGATCTACGAAAAGATCCTGCGGGCGAATCCGCGTTCGGTCGAAGCCATGACCGGCCTTGGCAACACGCTCTACTCGGTGGGCGACTTTACGCGCGCCGGCGTCTATTACAGCAAGGCGGCAGCCATCGACGGAAACGCCCCCGCGCCGCTCATCGGCATGGCGCGCGTGGCGATTCATCAGCGCCGTTTCGACGACGCCATCGCGACGTATCGGCATGTGCTCGCCGAAAGCCCGGACGATCCGCTTGCGGCCGCCGGTCTCGGCGCCGCGTACGACATGAAGGGCGACCACGCGACGGCGCAAGCCGTGCTGCGCGATGCGCTCAAGCGCAATCCCGGCGATACCTCGCTTTCCGTGAACCTGGGCACGTCGCTCATCATGGCGGGCAAGCCGCGCGATGGCGCGAACGTGCTGCTCGACGTGACGCGCTTTCCCGCCGCGCCGCCGCAAGCCCGCCAGGATCTCGCGCTTGCTTACGGTCTGCTCGGCAACGATGACGCCGCCGCCGAAATCCTGAGCCGCGATTTGCCGAAGGCGTCGGTGCAGGACAACCTGCGCTTCTACGAACTGCAGCGCCAGCGTATCGGCACTTCGGGCGCGTCGGACACAAGTGGCTCCAACGCAAGCGTGGCTCCCGTTGCTGCGCCGGCGGTGGCCGCCGTGAGCCTTAGATGAGCGCCGTGCTTCATGCCCGGGCACACCGCAACGTGTCGCGCTTCTTGCGCGATGACGGCGGCAGCTCGCTGATCGAGTTCGCGATACTCGCGCCGCTCTCGTTCATCCTCATTCTGGCGACGATCGAATTCGGTCTCGACATGATGGTGGACGCCACCGTGCAGATCGCCGCGCAGCAAGCGTCGCGCGCCGGGCTCACGACCAGCGCGCCGGCGAGCGGAACGCGCGATCAGCAGGCGCAGAACCTCATCAACAACATGCTCGGCGGCTGGACCAACATCGGCGCGACGATAACGATCAATACGCTGACCTACGGGACTTACAGCAACGTGGGCACGAGCAACTACCAGAGCAGCATGGGCAATTTCGGCGATGTCGTGTCCTACAACATCACCTTGACCATGCCGCCCATCACCGGCATTCCCCGTATCTTCGGCGTCAACCAGTTGACGTTCCAGCGCAATTACATCGTGCAGAACGAAAAATGACCCACGCTCGCTCATCCGCTTCCGGGGCCGCCAGCGCGTCGCGCCGCCGCGGCTTTCTCTCCCGCCTGTGGCGCTCGAAGCGCGGCAGCGTCACGATCGAGTTCGTGATCATCTTCCCGTTGATGGCGCTGATCCTGACCGGCTTCGTCGAAGCGTACATGTATCTGCGCGCGGTGAGCGTGCTGGAACATGCGACCTTCACACTCGCCGATTCGCTCGGTCAGATGCCGCGCGTCATCAACGACAATTCCACCAGCAACGCCAATAACCTCGGTTCGCTGTGGTCGGCGGCCACGCTGCTCGCCGCACCCAATACGATCAACGGGCAGGGCGCGGTCATCATCACCTCGGTGTGCGACACCAATGCCACGACCTGCGTCTTGCCGCCGGGCAAGCCGGGGACGGATCCCGGCAAGGCCGTCGTTCACTGGCGCGCATCGGCGCCGTGGAACTTGTCGGGCCTGACGACCAAGGTGTCGAGCACCGCGCCGTTGCCGTCGACCTGGCCGTTTCGCGCGGGCGACTCGGCGATCATCGTCGAGATCTACTACCAGTTCAACCCGTTTGCCATGACCTCCGCATTCTGGAAGAACTCGGTCGGCACGCAGACGCTTTATCAACGCATCTACGTGCGCTCGCGAACCGGCCAGCCGCTCGACCTGGCGAGCTCCTGATGAAACGCCGACTCTTTCCGACACGCCGCGGCGCTTCCTTCTGCGCGACGCCCGCGCTGCGCGCGCCGTTCTTCGCCAACTTCGGTGGTCCCGCCGCACCCCGCACGCTCGCTCAACTCGTGCGTGGCGACGAGGGCGCGCTGACCGTGCTGTTCGCCGTGACCGCGAGCATGATGATCGGCACGCTGTGCACGGCGATCGACACCATCGACTATGCGCAGACGCAGGGCCGCATGCAGATGGCGCTCGACGTGGCGACGCTTTCGGCCGGTGCCGACCTCTCGCACTATGCAATGACAACGAGCGCGGACCTCGCTTCATGGCAGGCCGACGCGCGCGCCTATTACAACGCGAACATGCCGACGGGCTACATGTCGCTCACCATGCCCGACCAGAATTTCGCGGCGTCGGTGAGCGGGACGCCAGCCACCGGGCAGGTCATCAAGCTGTCGGCATCGGGTTCGGTGCCGCTCTACGCGCCGACCTTCCTCAACACCAAGTCGACATCGTCGAGTGGATCGGGTTCGGGCTCCGGAAGTTCGGGCAGCACCTTGCCCAGCACGCAAACTATCTCGGCGAGCAATACGGCGTTGCGCGTGCCCAAGAGCACGCTCGAACTCGCGTTGATTCTCGACAACACGGGCTCGATGGCTTCCGCCGCCGCCAAGGGCGGCAAGACGAGCAAGCTGAGCGGCCTGCAGGATGCCGCCAACTCGCTCGTGGCGAATATCCTTGGCGTGCAGGGCAACGACTCGTATATCGGGCTCGTGCCGTTCACGACGATGGTGAACGTCGGCTCGGCACTCAGTTCGAGCGGAACCTGGATGACGCAGACCACGAGCAAGCAGTTCGCCTACAACCCTACCAACATGTCGATGTCGAAGTGGGGTGGATGCGCGGTCGAGCCACGCGACACGGCCGGCAACGTCTATCCGAAGGCTTACGCGCCGAAGGATTCGCCGGGCTTCACGCCCTGGTATTTCAACGTACCGTCTACCGGCTTCACGGTCCAGACTTACGACAACAACTGTAATCTGCAGAAGAACGGCACGACGGTCGTGAAGGGCGTGCCGCTCAGCTACGCGTATTACTACGCATCGCCGGGGCTTTGCCAGTCGAAGACGCCGACCACGGTGCCGACCAACTTCATGGCGCAGTATCCGTATTCGGGTACGGTCACTTATGACCAGAATGGCAGCGACTACGACAGCCGGCCATGCTCCATCCAGCCTGCCGTGTTCCTGACGCAAGACCAGAACGCGCTGACGACGGCCATCAACAACATGGTGGCCAATGGCTCGACTCTGATTCCGACAGGTCTGCTGTGGGGCTGGCGCATGCTTTCATCGGATTGGTCCAAGTCGGTGGCGGGCAGCAACAACGGCTGGATTTCGAACGACGGCACGCTGCCGCGTCCGGAAACGACGCAAGGGTTGCAGCGTGTCGCTATCGTTCTGACCGACGGCGAGAACGATCCCGGCGATCCGTCGGGGACCATGCCGCAGCCGTTCTTCAATCAGCTCGCGCTCGGCAATCAGACGCTCAAGTCGCCGACGGTGTACGACTCCACGGGTAACGCGCTGAACGGTTTGGTGTCCAGCCCGGACGACGTCAATACGTTCCAGCTCGGTATCTGTCAGGCAATGAAGAACAGCGGCATCATCATCTACGCGATCACTTTCGGCACCTACGGGACGGACTCGGCGAGCGTGGCTGCGCAAAACACGATGCAATCCTGCGCGACGAGCGGCAACTACTATCACGCACCCGACAACGCAACGCTCAATCAGATCTTCCAGCAGATCGCGGGCAACCTGGGTGTATTGCGTCTTACTCAGTAAGGGAAAGCGGCAGGCGGGCACGTGCGTTGCTCGCCTCTCCCGGTGCAAGTCAACTTCCCAAGGAGTACCGACATGCCCGAAAAGAAAACCGTCGAAAGCGCCACCAAGGCGAAGCGCGCAGGCAAGTCCGCCAGCACCCAGGCGGGCAATTTCGTGAAAGAACAGATCGATCACATCCGCGAGGGCAAGCACGGCGCGAAGTCCGCGAAGCAGGCCATCGCCATCGGTCTATCCGAAGCCCGCCGCTCCGGCGTAAAGGTCAAGACGCCGAAGAAGGCCACCACGTCCGAGGCCACGCGCAAGAAAGCCGCACAAGACACGAAGGCAGCGCATCGCACGAGAAAGAGTCCGAGCACGGAGTCGAAGGCAAAGCGTTCCGCGACGTCCACGCGCGTGCTGAAGCGCGAAAGCACGAAGGCGGCATCGCACAAGTCGCTGTCGCGGCAGGCGCATGCAAGCGCAAGCCGGCGCTCGGCGGCGGATCGCTCGGCTGCCGCGAAGAAGGGCTGGGCAACGCGGCGCAAGAACGCCAGCGCTGCATCGAAGGGTTCATCTGCGCGTCACTCGGCACGTTGATCCGCCGCGCGCGGGAGCATTCGCGCGAACGATACGGCCATCATCGCGAGTTCTTGCGCCGCGGGCGTGAGCGGCACGCCCGCTCTTCGAAGCAGGCAGACGGGCGTCGGCGCGGCGCGTTCGGCAATCGGGATCACGGTGATGTGTTCCCGAAAAAACGGATGCGCCGCGAGGCTCGCCGGTTCGAGCGCGAGGTAGTCGCTTGCGGCAATGCAATGAAGCGTGTCGAAGACCGCTTCGGTGGTTACCGCGACGTTGGGCGGCGTGAGCCGGGCCGTATCGAATAGCGCGGACAGCTTGTTGCCCGCGTGACGCGTGCTTACCCACTCGGCATTGCAGAGACTCGAAAGCTTGCGCGCGCGTGCAAGCGGATGCCCCTTCCGCGCGATCACCGCGACATTGGAAAGGAACAGCCGTGTCGTCTCCATATCATGAATGTCCGCGTCGGGCGCAATGAGTGCGAGGGCAAAATCGAGCCGTCCCTCGCGCACCCATGACGTCAGCACGCGCGACGTCGCGCTCGTCAAATGCACATCGATACGCGGACAGCGCTCTCCAAAGCTCGCGAGCAGCGCGGGAAACAGCCGCATGGTCGCATCGGCTGCCAGACCAAGCGCAACGCTGCCGGTTAATTCGCCGCGCATCTGACGCATCTCTTCTTCGGTCTTCGCACATTCGCCGAGTATTAGATCGGCGCGCACACGCAGGCGTTCGCCGGCGCTCGTCAGCCGCACGCCACGTACATCGCGTTCGAAAAGCGGCCCGCCCGCTAGCGCTTCCAGCTTGCGTAACTGCTGAGTGATGCCGCTCTGCGCAATCGTCAGACGCCGTGCGGCCGCGCGCAGGCTGCCCGCCTCTGCAACGGCCACGAAGATTCGCAATTGGGTCAGCGTCAATTCCATCGGCGATCTCGAAAAGTGATCATGATAATTAAAATGCCTCTTTTTAAGGGCGCTTTGTCCGCTTAGCATGAGCGCTCCAATCCCGAAAATATCCCGCCGACCCATGTTCAAAACGTTCATGCTCAGCAGCGCTCTTGCCGCCACGCTTGCGATGTCTCCGTTCGTTGCAAGCGCGAAGGACGCCGATACCTTGCGCCTGGGCATCGACCCTGGTTATCCGCCGATGGATGTGAAGACGCCCGACGGCCATGTCGCGGGCTTCGACGTCGATCTCGGCGATGAAATCTGCCGCCGCATCGCGATGCGCTGCCAGTGGGTCGAGCTGGAATTCTCCGGGATGATTCCGGCGCTGCAAGCGCGCAAGATCGACGGGATCATGTCGTCGATGGCGATCACCGACAAGCGCATGAAGCAGATTGCATTTTCGACGAAGCTGTTCCAGTTCCGCTCACGTCTGATCGCAAGGAGCGGAGCGTCGCTCGCGCCGAGCGCGCAGGGTCTCGCCGGCAAGCGCGTCGGCGTGCAAAGCGGCAGTCAGTTCGAGACCTACGCCATGAAGAACTGGCAGCCGGGCGGCGTGGAAATCGTTGCGTATCAGAGTCAGGAGGGTGTGTTCAACGATCTCGTCGCGGGCCGGCTCGATGCCGCGTTGCTCGGCTCCGTCGAAGCGGAGCACGGCTTCCTGAAGACCGCGCGCGGCGCGGGCTTCGCGTTCGTCGGCGCGCCGCTTTCCATGGGCGATCATGGCGTGGGGATGGGCATGCGCCAGGACGATGCCGCGCTGAAGACGAAGGTCGACAAGGCCGTGACCGACATGCGCGCGGACGGCACGTATCAGAAGATCGCGCACAAGTACTTCGACTTCGACGTCTACGGCGACTGAGCCTCATCTTTCACGGACTTTTTCATCGATGCAAACACGACACACGCCGCTCGTTTCCACGACGCTCGGCACGGCGCGCGAACTCGTCAGCTTTCATTTCGGTGCGGAACGAAGCGGCGAGAAGGTCTATGTCCAAGCCTCGCTGCATGCCGACGAAACCCCCGCGATGCTCACGGCGTGGCAGCTGAAAAAGCGCCTGCTGCAATTCGAAGCGGAAGGGCGCTTGCGTGGCGAGATCGTCCTCGTGCCGGTGGCGAATCCTGTCGGCTTGTCGCAGCATGTGCTCGGGCAATTCCTTGGCCGCTTCGACGCGAATAGCGGCCACAACTTCAACCGCGGTTTTCCGATGCCGCCCGCGCAGGCGTTGATCGAACGTATCGGCATGGCGTGGTCGAGCAGCGACGCCGCATACAACGCGCGCCTCTTGCGTCGCGCCGTGCGGGACATGCTCGGCGAAATGCGCGCGAAGAACGAGTTCGAGTCGCTGCGGCTGACGCTGCTGACGCTCGCATCCGATGCCGACATCGTGCTCGATCTGCATTGTTCGCTCGAAGCCACGATGCATCTCTACACGAGCCCGGCAAGCTGGCCCGCGCTGGAACCGCTTGCACATTATCTCGGCGCGAACGGCGTGCTGCTCGCAACGGATTCGGGCGGGCAGTCGTTCGACGAAATCCACGCGCTCTTGTGGAACGAAGTCCGTGCATTGCTCGGCGGCGACGTGCCGCTCGGTGGGCCGAACATCGCGGCGACGGTGGAGCATCGCGGGCAGCGCGACGTGAGCTACGAGACGGCGCAACACGATGCGGATGCCATCGTTGACTTTCTGATCTCGCGCGGCGTGATCGAAGGCGAGGCGCGCGCGTTGCCGCCGCTCGTACTCGGCGCGACGCCGCTTGCGGGCAGCGAGCAATTGATTGCGCCGGTGAGCGGCATCGTCGTGTATCGCGCGTCGGTCGGGGCGAGGTTGAACGCTGGCGACGCGGTGTTCGATATCGTTGATCCACTGACGGATGCCGTGACCACGGTCGCGACGAAAAACGATGGCGTGTTTTATATGCGGCGTGCGATCCGTTTCGCGCAGGCCGGTGCACCGATGGGGCGGGTGACGGGGCAGACGGCGTTCAGGACGGGGGTGTTGATCGGGGCGTGAGGTGGGTTAGGCCAGGAGCGTGTGGTTGACGTGCCTCGCCCAATCCGGAAATTCGCCGCGATAAAGAAGATGCAGGCCTTCGCTGAATGTCGCGGCTTCGAGACCGTTCACTGATGCCAGTAGCGACAGTGCAGACGCCGTATAAAACGACACATGGCCGTTGCGAGGCATGCAATCCCACCACTGCCCGATATCATCGCGCAAATTGCTTTGAGTAACGAACAGCGTACTGATGAGCATTGCGCCGTTGCCGTCGATAAGGCTTGCCAGTGTATCGACGAGTCGACGCGGCTCGACGTGATGCTCGAAGACTTCGAATGCAAGCACGACGCCGTATCGGTCGATCAGTGACGTATGGTCGGACGCTTCGCCAAAGGGATCGTACGAGCGTATTCGTTCGAACCCGCGAAGCCGAAGTTGCTGTTCGAGAATCCCTGTCCGGCGCCGTAATCGAGAGGCTTTTCCTGCGCGAGGCTGGGAAAAAACTCGGCGATCATCTGTGCGTCGGCATTTGGCCGCGCGAAGGTGTAGTCAAGATCTTGCCGTTCGTAAGCCGCGTTATAGATGTGTTCGCTGAAGTCGTTCGGCGTCCAGTCGTCGAAGGCGGGCGCGTGGATAAATCCGCATTGCTCGCAACGATAGTAGTAGATCGATGTGCCGAAATACGGATCGACTTTATATCCATCCAGATGATCCGCGCCACCGCGCGAGAAGTCGGCGAGTCCACACAGGGCGCTCGGTTTCGCGCAGCATTTGCATGTCGAGTAAGGCGCAGCCTTATTCATGCCGTCGAACAGCATCGTCGTACCAGATGAAAGCGGGCGCGCATTTCAACATGCCGCGAATGGGCACATAACGGCAAGCGGCTGCGGACTCGAAGCCCGCAGCCCGAAGCTTCTTACCGCGCGTCACTCACCGTCTGATTCAACGTCTGCCCCGCGATCACCGTGTTCTTCAACACGATGTCATGCACGTTGTACGCATAGATCGGCCCGGGCGTTGCCGCCGTCGCCGGTCCGGCCGCAACGGGCGTGCCGAAATCGCAATCGGTGATGGTCACCCCGGTGATGGCCGGAATGGCCGGCACCGGCGCGGGGCCGTTGTAATCGAACGCGACCGGTCCTTGCGCGACGATCGCCTGAAAACACGATCCCGTCGCGCCGTTCGCCGTGACGTTGCTCGCCTTCACGTTGGAAATGTTCACGTTCTGCACGAGGGCGGGACGCGTGCGGATGGCGTCTTTCGACGGCTGATAATCGCAATCGAAGGTGATGATGCCGCCCTGCGCCGCCGATGGATTCGCCGCGCTGGCCGTCGCCACGCCGAGCGGCACGGTCGCGTTGATCGGACTGCCCGCGAGCAGGCTGCTGCCGTAACCGGACGGCGTGAGGCTGACGCCGTTGGGCAAGGTCACGTTATCGACGTAGAAGTCCTTCACGAAGCCGCCGCGATTCATGTTCGTCTTCACGCGAATCGCAATGTTCAGCGAGTTGGTCGCCCAGAACTTGTTGAGCATCTGCAGATTGCGCGCATAGATTTTCTGCACGCCGCCGCCCATTTCGCTGCCTAGCGTGATGCCGCCGTGGCCGCTGTTCATCGTGCAGTTTTGAATGACGTGGTTTTGCGCCGGGCCGTATTGCGTGTCGAGATCCTTGCCCGACTTGATGGCGATGCAGTCGTCGCCCGTGTTGAACACGACGCTTTCGCACAGGACCATGTCGCAGGCGTCGGGGTCGAAGCCATCGTTGTTCGGACCGATGCTGTCCACCGTCACGCTGCGCATCACCACGTTCTTGCAGTCGGTCGGATGATGCTGCCAGAACGGCGTATTGATGGTGCGGTAGCTCTCCATCAACACGTTCGTGCAACCGATGAACTCCACCATGCAAGGCCGCAGATAATGCCCGAGACCGAAGATGCGCTTCTCGATGGCGACACCCGCCTCGGACAGCGCGGGCAGATAGTTCTGGTCCTGCTGCCACGGCGTGGCGGGGTTGGTGAGTTCGGCGTAGAGCGCATCGGAGATGCCGGGCGCGGCGGTTTTGAGATCGACGTTCTTCGAGTTGCTCGACGCTTGTGACGGCGTCGACGAACTGACGCAGCCATACACGCCGTTATTGCCCTTCCACGTCCACCAGCTCGTCGCGGTGTTGCCGCTGCCGGCAAAGGGCGTCATTGCCTGGCCATTGAGCACGGACGTGTCGCCTTCGCCCGTGAGCGCGACGTTGGTCTGATTGCGCGCATAGACGGGCGGGCCGTAGTTGAGGCAATCGTTTGCCTGCCAGCGGCTGTAAAACAACTTGCCGTTCGGACCGCAGTCGATCGGGCCGTCTTTCGCGTAATCAGCCGGGTTCGGGCTGAAGAAAATTTCGCAGTTCGCGCTCAGATGAAAGTCGACGTTCGATTGCAGCACGATCGGCCCCGCGCAATACCAGTTGCCCGCTGGCACGACGACGCGTCCGCCGCCCGCCGCGCTGCACGCCGCGATGGCCGCGAAAAAAGCGGGACGCGAATCGAACGAGCCGGGCGCTTGCGTCTGATCGGCGCCGCTGCTCAGGGGCGACTTCGTGGCATCCGTATAAGGATTCGCCGCCGCCACGACAGCGCATGGCTTCGCGCCGTAATCGGTGACGAGGAACTGACGGCTCGGCACCATCGACGTCGATACAGCCTTGAGCGCATTGACGATTTGCGTGGCGGAGCCGGACGGCCCCCAGATCGCGTCTTGCACGGTGGCGGGAGCTGAATCGTCATGGCCGCCGCAGGCGCTAAGAAGGCTCATTGCGCCGATTCCGCCGAAAAGTGGGGCGCTTACCGAGACGCCCGCGAGTTTGACGAAAGAACGTCGTGATAGTGAACCTGCTGACGGTTTTGGGGATTTCATTTGTTGTCTCCTGGATCCGGTCGGGGCCGGTTTTGTAGATTCGGTGAAGTCTTCGTACAACGGCTAACCGGATGCTTGCGGTGCAGCAAATGGATCGAGACGAAGCTTCGGGAAATCGTTTTCCTGACTTACGATATCTAAGTTGTCAGGCATTGGTCAAGTAAAGTCAGGCAGCGTCGGGTTGGGACTTTCCCGCATAGTGCGCAACACACCCCGGCGCCGACGACGCTCGCC
The DNA here is from genome assembly GCF_023631025.1 of Caballeronia sp. GACF4. Taxonomy (NCBI): domain Bacteria; kingdom Pseudomonadati; phylum Pseudomonadota; class Betaproteobacteria; order Burkholderiales; family Burkholderiaceae; genus Caballeronia; species Caballeronia sp. GACF4. The sequence continues at coordinate 675,060 of NZ_JALQDW010000018.1, read as the reverse complement.
AATGTCACTAAGATGTTCGTTTGCAGGCCGAATGCAACCAAACAGCCGCGCGCTCTCTTCGCCGATCGCCGGGCGAGAACTTTGCGACACTACCCAACACCCCGGCTGACACTTCCGCGACGTTTGGCAGCGAATACTGTATGCGTGTACAGTACTGTTCGCTGCAAGAGGCGCGTTTCGGGCAATCGACGCGCCGCTGCAAGCGGCTCGTGACAGCCGTCCAACTCATTGAACCGGTTGAAAAATTGGCATCGAACAACGCAATCCGCATCCGCGGCGCTCGGCAACACAATCTCAAGAATCTCGATCTCGACCTGCACACCGGCCAGATGACGGTTGTCACCGGCCCTTCCGGTTCGGGTAAATCGAGTCTCGTGTTCGACACGCTTTATGCCGAAGGCCAGCGGCGCTATGTCGAAACCTTCAGCGCCTACGCCCGGCAGTTTCTCGATCGCATGGACCGGCCGCAGGTGGATCGCGTGGATGGAGTGCCGCCCGCCATCGCCATCGACCAGACGAACCCGGTGCGCAGCTCGCGCTCGACCGTCGGCACGATGACCGAACTGAACGATCACCTGAAACTGTTCTACGCCCGCGCCGCAGAACTGTTCGACAAGAAGTCCGCGCTGCGCGTGCGTCATGACACGCCGGAAACCATTTACGCCGAACTGCTCGAGCGCACGCGCACGGACGACCCGCGTCTCGCGATCACGTTCCCGGTCGAATTGCCGGACAGCGCAAGCGATGACGAAGTTGCTCAATGGCTTTCCGCGAGCGGCTATACGCGCGTTCAGGCGAAACGTCACATCGAAGCCGAAAGCGGCAAGCGCCAGTTGCTCGACGTCGTCGCGGACCGTTTTCGCCTGCACAACACCGAACGCTCGCGCGCGCTCGAAGCGATCGAAAGCGCGCTCTTGCGCGGCACCGGTCGCGTGAATGTCTACATGCTGAAGGACGAAGGCGAGCCGGAAATCTGGCGCTTCTCGACCGGTCTGCATAGCCCCGAAAGCGATCTGCGTTACGCGGACCCGCAGCCCGCGCTGTTCTCGTTCAATTCGGCCTACGGCGCGTGCGAAGCGTGCCGTGGTTTCGGCCGCGTGATCGGCGTGGATTTCGGCCTCGTCATTCCCGATGAAAAGAAGACGCTGCGCGAGGGCGCGGTCAAGACGCTGCAAACGCCCGCGTGGAAAGAAAATCAGGACGATCTCGTGCGCTACGGCGCGAAGGCGGGCATTCGTCTCGGCGTGCCATGGAACGAACTCACGCAGAAGGAACGCGACTGGGTCATCCACGGATCGCCCGACTGGAGCGGCAAGTGGCAGAACCAGTGGTACGGCGTGCAGCGCTTCTTCGACTATCTGGAGTCGAAGGCGTACAAGATGCATATCCGCGTGCTGCTCTCGAAGTACCGCAGCTATACGACGTGCCCGACATGCGACGGCGCGCGTCTGAAGACCGAATCCATGCTGTGGCGTCTCGGCACGAAGGAGCAGGCCGATGCCGTGCTCGCGCCGGCCAGTCGCTTCATGCCGAAGGGCGTCGACTGGACACGCGAGCAACTCGAAGCGCTGCCCGGTCTCACCGTGCACGATCTCATGCTGATGCCGATAGAGCGCATCCGCCGCTTCTTCGATTCGCTCACGCTGCCCTCGACCTTGCTCGATGAAGCACTCAAGCTCTTGCACGCCGAGGTGCGCACGCGTCTGAAGTATCTCTGCGATGTCGGGCTCGGCTATCTCACGCTGGATCGGCAGAGCCGCACGCTGTCGGGCGGCGAAGTGCAGCGTATCAATCTGACGACCGCACTCGGCACCTCGCTCGTCAATACGCTTTTCGTGCTGGATGAACCGAGCATCGGGCTGCATCCGCGCGATTTGAACCGCATCGTCGAGGCCATGCATCGTCTGCGCGATGCGGGCAATACGCTCGTCGTCGTGGAGCACGATCCGTCGGTGATGCTTGCGGCGGATCGTCTCATCGACATGGGTCCGGGGCCGGGTGAACGCGGCGGGCAGATCGTCTATGACGGCACGCCGGGCGATATCGAGTCGAGCGACACGCTCACCGGCGCCTATCTCGGCGGCCGCAAGCAAGTGGCGCACGCGTCGAACTGGAATCGTCGCGCGACCGACGCGAAGACGCCGCGTCTCGTGCTCGAAGGCGCGAGCGATCACAACCTGCAAGACGTCACGGTCGAGATTCCGTTGCAACGTCTCGTCTGCGTGACAGGCGTATCGGGTTCGGGCAAATCGACCTTGATTCAGGACGTGCTCGCGCCCGCGCTCATGCGTCACTTCGGCAAGGCGACCGAGACGCCGGGCGCGTTTCGCGCGTTGAAGGGCGCGGAGCAACTGAGCGATGTGGTCTTCGTCGATCAATCGCCTATCGGCCGCACGGCGCGCTCGAATCCGGCGAGTTACGTCGGCGCGTTCGACGAGTTGCGCAAGCTCTTTGCGAAAGCGCCGCTTGCCGCACAGCGCGGCTATAGCGCAAGCATGTTCAGTTTCAATTCCGGCGATGGCCGCTGCCCGACTTGCGGCGGCTCGGGCTTCGAACACGTCGAGATGCAGTTTCTGAGCGACGTCTATCTGCGGTGTCCCGATTGCGACGGCAGGCGTTATCGCGCGGAAATCCTCGATGTGAAGATCGAGCGCGGCGGCCGGCATCTGAGCGTGGCGGACGTGCTCGAACTCACGGTGAGCGAAGCCGTCGAGCTGTTTGCGAATGATGCGGAAGTATTGCGCGTGTTGCAGCCTATCGTCGATGTCGGGCTCGAATACGTGAAGCTTGGCCAGCCGGTGCCCACGCTTTCGGGCGGCGAAGCGCAGCGCCTGAAACTCGCGGGTTTTCTGGCGGAAACCGCGTCGCCCGCGAGCAAGAGCGAAGCGAAGCACGGCCGCCTCTTCATGTTCGACGAGCCCACCACGGGCCTGCATTTCGACGACATCGCCAAGCTCATGCGTGCGCTCGGCCGTTTGCTCGAACGCGGGCATTCCTTGATCGTCATCGAACACAATCTCGACGTGATTCGCGCGGCCGACTGGATCATCGATCTCGGTCCGGAAGGTGGCGACGGCGGCGGTCAGGTGGTATGCGTCGGCACGCCGGATGAAGTGGCCGCGTGCGAGCATTCGCATACGGGTCGCGCGCTCGTCGATTATGAAGAAGCGATGGCGCCCGGCGCCGCCGACAAGCGCGCGGGCGTGCCGCTGCAACTAGCCGCGGAAGTGGCGAGCGCGCGCCGTGCTCTGCAGGGCGAGGACGTGGTGCGTATCGTGAATGCGCGCGAACACAACCTGAAGTCGCTCGATGTCGATATCCCGCATAACAAGTTCAACGTGGTCACGGGCGTGTCGGGCTCGGGCAAATCGACGCTCGCCTTCGACATTCTTTTCCACGAAGGTCAGCGCCGTTACCTCGAATCGCTCAATGCGTATGCGCGTTCCATCGTGCAGCCCGCAGGCCGGCCGGAAGTCGATGCGGTCTATGGCATTCCGCCGACCGTGGCAATCGAACAGCGTCTTTCGCGCGGCGGCCGCAAGAGCACGGTCGCGACCACGTCGGAAGTCTGGCACTTCCTTCGGCTGCTCTATGTGAAGCTCGGCATACAGCACTGCGTCAACGACGGCACGCCGGTGCAGGCGCAAAGTTCGGAGTCGATAGCCGCGCAGATTTTGCGCGACTACAAAGGTCAGCACGTCGGCCTGCTCGCGCCGCTCGTCGTGAATCGCAAGGGCGTCTACACCGATCTCGCGAAATGGGCAAAGGCGCGCGGCAACTCGCATCTGCGTGTGGATGGCGAATTCCTCTCCGTCGATCCGTGGCCGAAGCTCGATCGTTTCCGCGAACATACGATCGAACTGCCCGTGGCGGACCTCGTGGTATCGGCGGATAACGAAGCGGAACTGCGCCGCCTGCTGGACGATGCGCTCGAACTCGGCAAGGGCGTGATGCATTTGTGCGCGCCGCTCGACGATCTGCACGGCGCGTTGTCCAATGGCAAGAAGCGCGGCAAGGAAGAGACCATCGTATTCTCGACCAAGCGCGCATGTCCCACTTGCGGCACGAGTTACCCCGAACTCGATCCGCGCATGTTCTCCTACAACAGCAAGCACGGTTGGTGCAACACATGCGTGGGCACGGGCGTGAAACTCACGCGCGAACAGCGCGCCGCATTCGACGATACAGTCTTCGCGCAGGACGATCGCGGCCGCGAACAGAGCATCGGTTCGGTGGATCAGGAACCGGACGATATCGTCGATCAACCGTGTCCCGAGTGCGAAGGCACGCGTCTGAACGACGTGGCGCGCGCCGTCACGTTCGGCAACTATCCGATCACGGAGGTCGGTCGCTGGACCGTGACGGACACGCGGGAATGGATCGCGGCGCTCAAGCTGCAAGGCCGCGATGCGGACATCGCGCGCGATGTCATCAGCGAGATCGAAGGGCGTCTGCAATTTCTCGAGGAAGTGGGCCTTGGTTATCTGAGTCTGGATCGCGCCGCGCCCACGCTGTCGGGCGGCGAAGCGCAGCGCATTCGGCTCGCGGCGCAGCTTGGCAGCAACCTGCAAGGCGTGTGTTACGTGCTCGATGAACCGACCATCGGACTGCATCCGCGTGACAATCTGATCCTGCTGTCCGCGCTCAAGAAGCTCAACGACAAGGGCAATACGCTCGTCGTCGTCGAGCACGACGAGGACACCATTCGCCGCGCGGACCACATCATCGATATCGGGCCGGGCGCGGGCAAGCGCGGCGGCACGGTGGTCGCGCAGGGCACGGTGTCGGACCTCGCCGCGCACAAGGACTCGCTCACGGGTCAGATGCTCGCGAACCCGATCGTGCATCCGTTGCAGCCGCGTCGCGAAGTGCGCGCGGCCGCGGGCAAGCGGCCCGCCGTGCCCGAGCAATGGCTCACGGTTGAAAAGGCGACGCTGCACAATCTGCGCAACGTGACGGCGAGCGTGCCGCTCAATCGTCTGGTCGCCATCACGGGCGTTTCCGGTTCGGGCAAGTCCACGCTCGCACGCGACGTGTTGATGACTAACCTGCTCGATGCCGTCGGCCGCTCGGTGCTTTCGTCGCCCGCCGTGCGGCGCGCGCGCCGCGCCGTGCAGACCGATGCACCCGCGAAGTCGCGCGCTTCCGTGCTCGCACGCGAAGCGCCGCGCCCCAAGTTCGATGTCGTGCACGCGTGGCAAGGCTGCGCGGGCGTGACCGGCTTCGAGTCGATCGATCGCGTGCTGGAAGTGGATCAGACGCCCATCGGCAAGACGCCGCGTTCGTGTCCGGCTACGTATATCGGCATGTGGGACACCATCCGCAAGCTTTTCGCCGATACGCTCGAAGCCCGCGCGCGCGGCTACACGCCATCGCGTTTCTCGTTCAACACAGGCGACGGACGCTGCCCGGCGTGCGAAGGCCAGGGCGTGCGCACTATCGCCATGAGCTTCTTGCCGGACGTGAAGGTGCCGTGCGATGTTTGCCACGGCCAGCGCTTCAATCCGGAGACGCTTGCGGTGACTTGGCGCGGCAAGAATATCGGCGAAGTGCTGACCATGGAGATCGACGAAGCCGTGGAGTTGTTCGCGTCGATGAACAGCATCGCGCATCCGTTGCAGTTGATGAAGGACGTGGGCCTCGGTTATCTCACGCTCGGCCAGCCGTCGCCGACGCTCTCGGGCGGCGAGGCGCAGCGCATCAAACTCGTCACCGAGTTGTCGAAGGTGCGCGACGACATCACGCGGCGTGGCCAGAAGCCGCCGCACACGCTCTACGTGCTCGACGAACCGACGGTCGGTCTGCATATGGCCGATGTCGCCAAGCTGATTCGCGTGCTGCATCGGCTGGTGGATGGCGGGCATAGCGTGATCGTCATCGAGCACGATCTCGATGTGATCGCCGAAGCGGACTGGGTGCTCGATCTCGGACCCGAAGGCGGCGTCAACGGCGGCACGATCGTCGCGGCGGCGGACCCGGAAACGCTGGCGAGCCATCCGCGCAGTCACACCGGAACGGCGCTGCGGCCCGTGCTTGGTCGAACGCGCGCGACGGAAGACGCGGCCTGAAAATCGCGATCTGGCGCGGGCTTGCAGTCAAGCCCGCGCCGTCGCATTGGGTGGAGCAATCATGTCTCAAGCCATTTCGGATCTGAACACGCTGCTCGCTTCGATGCGTCCCGAGCTTCAGCCCGGCGTCTATGTGTTCGCGTCCCTGCCGCACGATGCGGTGGTGAGCGGCGCGGGCATCTTCGCCACGTTCCGTGAACGCGAAGGCATGACCGTCGTGATGGAGGAAGCGGCGGCGCAAGCGGCGAACATCGCGCCGTTGTTTCGCGCCGCGTGGATCACGCTCACGGTGCATTCGGACCTCGCCGCGGTCGGGCTGACGGCTGCGTTCGCACGGGCGCTCGGCGACGCGGGCATCAGTTGCAATGTGCTTGCGGCGGCTTATCACGATCACATCTTCGTGCCGGTGGACCATGCCGGGCGCGCAATCGACACCCTCTTAGCCTTGCAGCGAAGTGCTGATAAGCTTGCGCCCTCGTCAAACCCGCCAACTCGATAGCACAGCATGGATACGCAGGATAAAGCCGTCGCGCTCAAGCGCATGAAGTGGTTCGCAGCCGCGCTGCTCGTCGCGGCGGGCGCGCTTTTCGCGCTCGCCAAAAGTCAGCACGATGCCGGCGCGTGGGCGTGGGTCTCGTCGTTCGCGGAAGCCGCGATGGTCGGCGCGCTCGCGGACTGGTTCGCGGTCGTCGCGTTGTTCCGGCATCCGCTCGGCGTACCGATTCCGCATACCGCCATCCTTCCCGCGAACAAGGCGCGGGTGGCGGACAACCTCGCCGCATTCGTGCGCGACCGCTTTCTCGGCACCGATGCGCTCGTCGCGCGCGTCAACGCCTTCGACCCGGCAAGCCGCCTGTCGCTCTGGCTCGCCGAGCCCAAGAACGCCGCGTTGCTCGGCAACAAGGCAGTGACGGCGGTCGGTCAGTTGCTGTCCCTGATCGACGACGAGCGTGTCAAGTCGATGCTTCACGAAGCCATCCGCCGCCGCGCCGAGCAATTCGATCTCGCGGGCGCGGCGGGCGAAGTACTGTCGACGCTGACGGAGGATCGCCGTCATCAGTTGCTGCTCGACGAAGGCCTGAAGCAGATGGCCGCGTGGCTCGACAAGCCCGAAGTGCAGGAGATGCTGGCGGCGCGCATCGTCGGCGTGGCGGGCGAGGAGTATCCGAAGCTCATCGGCATGCTGGGTTTCGTCGGACTGAACGCGGAGGAACTCGGCGCGAAGTTCGCGGCAGGTCTCGTGCGCGGCGCGAATCAATGGCTGCACGATGTCAGCGAGGACCCGGAACACGAGCGTCGCAAGGCTTTCGACGAAGCCGTCGCGCGCTTCATCGAGCGTCTGAGGAGCGATCCGGCGTTCAAGTCGCGTATCGACGACCACAAACGCGAGTGGCTCGCGCGGCCGGAGTTGCGCGGCTACGTGAGCGGCCTTTGGGACGAGTTCATCGGCTGGCTCGACGCCGATCTCAAGCGCCCGGACTCGACGCTGCACGGGCGCGTCGTGGCGGTGGCCGGCAGCTTTGCGCAGGCGCTGGGCGGCGATCCGGCCTTGCGCGATTCGATCAACGAACACATGCGCGACGCGCTGAAAGCGCTTGCGCCGGAGTTGCGCGAGGGGATCGCGAAACACATCGCCGCGACCGTCAAGCAATGGGACGACGCCACGCTCGTGCGCGATGTCGAGCTGAATATCGGCCGCGATCTGCAGTTCATTCGCGTGAACGGCACGCTCGTGGGCGGCGCGGTCGGGCTGCTGATTCATGCGGTAACGGTTCTTACGGCCTGACGCGTTATCGCCGCTCCACGCTCAGACGCCCGGCGGAGCGCCTGCCGCCGGCGTCATCGATGGTCACGGACAAGCCGGAAGTGAGCGCTATTTCCAGCAACGCGTTGCGGTTCGCGTCGGCGTTCGCGGCGGTCCGCACGCGCCACTCCATGCCGTCGGGTGTCTGGAGCACGTAGCTCGGCTGGTCGCCGGCGCAGTTGGCATCGATCAAGCGCGTGACATTGCCCGTTTTCGTGCCGGCATGACGTTCGTCACCACAATGAAAACTGGGACTGCCCGCGCGCGGCAGGCCGACCGCGACGCCTGTTACGACGGAATTGACGTCTGCGGTGATACTGACCGGCAACCCCCACGCCAGCGCGCGGACCAACATGTGGTGGCGGTGAGGGCAGATCTTCGCGTTCATTTGCACGCAATATTGGCGGCCGTCCCACGCGCGCAAAAGGTAATTGACTCGATCGAGCGTGTCGTAATCGATTATGCGAGTGAGAAAGCCGGTACGCGTTTCGGTCAGCCTGAGACTGAAACAGATCAGCGGCGGCGTTTCTTCGGCGAGATAAGTGCCGATTGAAAGGCCGGTGATATAATGATATTCACTGCCATATACGGTAAGTGGCAGGCCGGCACCCACTGCCATTATCATTAACCCGAGTTTTTCAGCGTCCGGTCGCCGTTCCAGACGAGCGTGATAACGCGCGCCATCCACGCTTTTTAGAACGATCCCGAGCGTGTCGCAGGTTTCGGTATCGATTATCTCTTCGATGAAACCTGTACGCGGAGTATTGCCGAGCGGCTCGGCCGTGCACTCGATATTCGGACCGAAGCGCCGTGAGCCGATCGAAACGCCCGTGACGTAATAATCCGCGCTGGCGCGAATAGTCACCGGCAAGCCCGATCTGAATGCCATGAGCATCAGCATATGGCGATTGCGGTTATCATCGGGAGTCATTTGCGCGCAATAATGCGAACCGTCGGGGCAGCGCAGAATATAGCCGAAGGTTCCGAGGCTGTCGGCATCGTCTATCTGCACGATGAGTCCGGTCCTGACGTCGTTCAGCAGGTTCCATTTGAAGAGCGAGGTCTCGGATAACCGCGTGTGTTTCAAGCCTACGGAAACGACGTCAATAAATCGTTGGCAATCAGCATTGATCGATACCGGCAAGCCAAGCGCCATTGCAAGCTGCAGTAATGCGTTTCGGTAGGGGTGATCGAGTTTATTCAATAACGCGCAATAATGTGTGTTCTCGCGGGTTTTAAGCACGTAGGTAACGCAATCCGAATCCGCACTATCGATCGACCGGATAATCGAGCCGCTTCGGGTATCCATGAGAAAGGACTCGGCCTGCCCATTGACCAGCGCATTTCTTGGTGTTCGGAATCGCATGACTGCCTCGAGAGCGGGCGGTTGTGAAATGATCGGCTTTTGGAAGCACAAATGGGAAACTAAACCAAATAAGCGTGTAGACGCTTCACCGCAATTTCATTGCGATGCTGTATCGGCTAGAACGAAGGTTTCTAAAAAAAGTAGGAAGTGACACGAATTTAGATAAACAATTTTTCGGCGTCAATTATGGTTTCGCCTTTTTTCGGGGGGTGTGCATGGGTGGGTAATCATTTGCAGATGGATTTGAAGACAAGTTGGATATCACTCGACTGTAATCCTGCTTTTTCGCATCTATCGCGTTTAAAAGACGCCGAACAAAGCACGCAGTCGCGAACAATTAGCGCTGCAGCATTGCGCGAGCCGGGAGAGAATGCGAACTTGCACGCGCCAGCGGCCCTTCCGGAAGCTCATGCCCAATTCAAACACCGAACTCATCGAGCGGTTCTACCGCGCCTTTCAGGAGCGCGACGCCGAGGGGATGGCCGCGTGTTACGCGCCCGACATCCGCTTTCAGGACCCCGCGTTCGGCCTGCTGCACGGCCGTGAGGTCGGCGACATGTGGCGCATGTTGCTCGGCCGCGCGGCGGATTTCTCGCTGACGGTGGATGAAATCCGCTCGACCGGGCAGACCGCGAGCGCCGTCGCCATCGCGCGTTATACCTATTCGGCCACGGGCCGGCCGGTCGTCAATCGTATCGAGTCGCGCTTTGCTATCCGCGATGGCTTTATCGTCGAACACATCGACACCTTCGATCTCTGGCGCTGGAGCCGTCAGGCGCTCGGCGCGAGCGGTTTGCTGCTCGGCTGGACACCGCGAATGCGCGCGACGATCCAGAAGAAGGCGCGGCGCGCGCTCAGCGATTATCGGAACAAGGCGGCGACATGACGCGTATCGAAGCGAATCGGGACGCGCCTTTCGACGCCGCGCGCCTGGAAGACGAATGGCTCGAACCGGATGCCTTCGGCGGCTTCGCGTCGGGCACCGTCGGCACGTTGCGCACGCGGCGCTATCAGGCGTTGCTGCTCGCCGCCACCGCGCCGCCCGCCGGGCGCGTCGTGCTGGTGAATGGCGTCGAGGCATGGCTCGATGTAAACGGGAAGCGCCACGCGCTCACGATGCAACGCTACGCGCCCGACGTGCTGTACCCGGACATCTCCGCCAGCCTCCTCTCGTTCGATACCTCGCCGTGGCCCACGTGGCGCTTTCGCATTGGCGACGAAACGGTGGCGAGCGCGGAAGTGTTCGTCGTGAAGGACAGCGGCGAGACGGTGCTGCGCTGGCGGCTCGAAACGCCCGTGCCGAAAGCCACGCTCGAAGTGCGGCCGCTTCTTTCGGGCCGCGACTATCACGCGCTGCATCACGAGAACGGCGCGTTTTCCTTCGATGCAACCGTCGACGTGGAGCGTGTGCATTGGCGTCCGTACGCCGATCTGCCGGCTATCGGCGCGACGTCGAACGGGGCTTATCGGCACGCGCCGGACTGGTATCGCAACTTTAGCTATGCGCGTGAGCGCGACCGCGGTCTCGATTTCACCGAAGACCTCGCCGCACCCGGCGTCTTCAGCTTCGATCTCGTACGCGGCGATGCGGTGCTGATCTTTCATGCCGACACCGGCCACGAACAGGCGCACGAGGGCAATGCGGTAGCGCTTGCCACCCGACTCGCCACGCGAGAGAGCCAAAGGCGCGCCGCGTTCGGCTCGCGGTTCGTGCGTTCCGCCGACGCCTATATCGTGGATCGCAACGTCGGCAAGACGGTCATCGCGGGCTATCCGTGGTTCACCGACTGGGGCCGCGACACCTTCATCTCGATGCGCGGTCTTCTGCTCGCGGCGGGCCGTTACGCCGATGCCGAATCGATTCTGCTCGAATGGGCCGATACGCTCTCGGACGGCATGCTGCCCAACCGCTTCCCGGACGGCGGCGGCATGCCCGAATACAACTCGGTCGATGCCTCGCTGTGGTTCGCCGTGGCGGTGCACGATTACCTGGCGACGGGCCACGCCAGCGCCGCGACCGCGAGCCGCCTGCAACACGCGGTCGATTCCATTCTCGAAGGCTATACGCGCGGCACGCGCTTTGGCATCGCGGCGGACGCGGACGGTCTGTTGCGCGCGGGCGTCCCGGGCGTTCAGCTCACGTGGATGGACGCGAAGGCGGGCGACTGGGTGGTGACGCCGCGCATCGGCAAACCGGTGGAAGTCGAGGCGCTGTGGTTCAACGCGCTGTCGATAGCAAGCGCGTGGAATGCGCGCTGGACCGCGCCGCGCGACGCTGCGCGCGCGGCTTTCCTCGCGCGCTTCGTCGATCCCGACACACGCGCGCTGTACGATGTCGTCGATGCCGATCACGAAGCCGGCAAGCTCGATCGTTCGATCCGTCCGAATCAGATCTTTGCGCTGGGCGGTCTGCCTTTCGCGCTCGTCGATGGCGACATCGCTCAAGCCGTGCTCGCGCAAGTGGAAACCCAACTGCTGACACCACTCGGCTTGCGCACGCTCGCGCCGGCCGACCCGGCGTATCGTCCGCGTTATGCGGGTGGCGTGTTGGAACGCGACGGCGCCTATCATCAGGGAACCGTGTGGCCCTGGCTCATCGGGCCGTTCATCGAGGCGTGGATTCGTGTGCATGGCGCAGCGGGCGCGCGCGAGCGCTTCATTGCGCCGCTCGAAGCGCATCTGGACAGGTACGGTCTCGATCATCTGTCCGAAGTCGCCGACGGCAATGCACCCCATACGCCTGGCGGCACACCTTTCCAGGCGTGGTCGCTCGGCGAATTGCTGCGCATAGAAAAGCTTCTGACCGAAACACGCTAAATTACGAGTCTTGCCCGCGGCATCGAACGCCGCTCATCAGGAGAAATATCCATGCCGAAATCGCGCGCCGTCAATCAGATCGACACCGTCGAAGGCTCGCGTCTGCATTCGAGCGATTGCCCGCGCTGGCAACGCTGGGGACCGTATCTGAGCGAACGGCAATGGGGCACGGTGCGCGAGGATTACAGCGATAACGGCACCGCGTGGGATTACTTTCCGCACGATCACGCGCGCAGCCGGGCGTATCGCTGGGGCGAGGACGGCATCGCCGGATTCGGCGACGACAAGCTCAACTGGTGCGTCTCGCTCGCCTTGTGGAACGGCGCCGATCCGATCATCAAGGAACGGCTTTTCGGGCTCACCAACGAGCAGGGCAATCATGGCGAGGATGTGAAGGAGCTGTACTTTTACATCGACGGCACGCCGACGCACTCGTACATGCGCATGCTGTACAAGTATCCGCATGCGGCGTTTCCTTATTCCGATCTCATCGAGGAAAACGCGCGGCGCGGCGCGGACAAGCCCGAATACGAAGTGCTCGATACCGGCGTGTTCGACGATGGCCGCTACTTCGACGTGCAGGTGGAATACGCGAAGCACACGGCGGACGACATCGTCATGCGCGTGAAAGTGGAGAATCGCGCGGACTGCGCCGCTACCATCGACGTAATGCCGCAGATGTGGGCGCGCAATACGTGGTCGTGGAAGAAGGTGTCCGATAAACCCTCGCTGAAACTTCAGACGGTGAACGGCGTGACCTATGTCGCGGCGGAACACGGCGCACACGAACAGATGGTACTCACGGCATGGTCGCCGGATACGCCCGATGTCGAATGGCTCTTCTGCGAGAACGACACCAACGTCAAGCGTCTTTTCAACATGGAGGGTCCGGGTCCGTTCAAGGATGGCGTGAACGACTACATCGTCCACGAGGACGAACACGCGATTCGCCGCGACACCGGCACGCGCGCGACGGCTCGCGCGCATCTCGAGATCGCGCCATTCGGGACGGCGACAGTGTTCATGCGCTGGCGTCCCGAATCCGCGCCCGACACCGTGCCGCTCGATGCCGACGCGCTCTTCGCGCGCCGTATCGCGGAAGCCGACGAATTCTACGGCGCGTTGCAGCACGACATCACCGACGCCGATCAGCGGCTCGTGCAACGTCAGGCGCTCGCCGGCATGCTGTGGTCGAAGCAGTATTACCAATTCGACGTTACGCGCTGGCTCGACGGCGATCCACTGCAGCCTACGCCGCCGCAATCGCGCCGTCGCGGGCGCAATGCGGAGTGGCGGCATCTGTGCAACGCGGACATCGTGTCGATGCCCGACAAGTGGGAATATCCGTGGTACGCGTCGTGGGATCTCGCGTTCCATGCGGCCGCCTTCGCATTGATCGATCCGGAGTTCGCCAAACGCCAGATGCTGTTGCTCGTGAAGGACCGTTATCAGCATCCGAATGGCCAGTTGCCCGCCTATGAATGGGCTTTCGGCGACGCCAATCCGCCCGTGCACGCGTGGGCGACGTGGCGCGTCTACGAGATCGACCGCGCGATCACCGGCAAGGGCGACCGCGACTTCCTGGAACTCGTATTCCACAAGCTGCTGCTCAACTTCTCGTGGTGGGTCAACCGCAAGGACGCCGACGACCGCAACATCTTCCAGGGCGGCTTTCTCGGGCTGGATAACGTCGGCATCTTCGATCGCTCGTCGCCGCTGCCGACAGGCGGTCATATCGATCAGGCCGATGGCACCGCATGGATGGCCGCGTACGCGCTCGACCTCATGCGTATCGCGCTCGAACTGGCCTACGCGAACAAGGTGTTCGTGGATATCGCGGTGAAGTTCTTCGAGCACTTCTTGTATATCGCGGAAGCCGTGAGCTGCGAGGACGACTGCGACACGGGTTTGTGGGACGGCGAGGACGAGTTCTTCTACGACAAGCTGCGTCTGCCGGACGGCTCGAATGTACCGATGCGCGTACGGTCCATCGTCGGGCTCATTCCCATGTTCGCCGTGCACGTGCTCGAACCGAACGTGCACAAGGCGCTGCCGGGACTGCGCGACCGGCTGCACTGGTTTCTCGAACATCGGCCGGATCTTGCGCGGCTCGTGTCGCGCTGGAATATCGCGGGGCAGGGCAATAGCGTGCTGCTGTCGCTGTTGCGCGGGCATCGCATGAAGGCGCTGCTCAGACGCATGCTCGACGAAAGCGAGTTTCTCTCCGACCACGGCGTGCGCGCGCTGTCGCGGGTGCATCGCGACAATCCGTTCGTGTTCTATCACAACGGTGACAGCTTCTCGGTGCAGTATCTGCCGGCCGAGTCGAACTCGCGCGTGTTCGGCGGCAATTCGAACTGGCGCGGGCCGATCTGGATGCCGGTGAACTATCTGCTGATTGCGTCGCTGCACGAATTTCATCGCTATTACGGCGATGATTTCCGCGTGGAATACCCGACCGGCTCGGGACAAAAGTTTTCGCTGAAACAGATCGCCGACGAACTCGCGCGCCGTCTGACCACGCTCTTCTTGCTCGACAAGAACGGCGAACGTCCGGTGATGGCGGCGTATCCGCAACTCCAGGCGGACCCGCGTTCGCGCGATCTCGTGTTGTTCCACGAATACTTTCACGGCGACAACGGACGCGGCGTGGGCGCATCGCATCAGACCGGCTGGAGCGGGCTCGTCGCGTTGCTGTTGCAGCCCTTGGCGATGGGACCGTCAGGCGTCGTGCCGCTCGCCGGCGAAACCGATGCCGAGGTGCAGGAGTTTGCCGGCGCCAAGTAACGGTCCGTCATCGTCGCTAAAAGTCAACCTCTGCCATCCGGCTGATAGTTAGGAAAAGTCGTATATCGCTTGCGTCTCCATCTGCGTAAGTTTGCGAAAACGCAAACTTGAGGACGGTTTGGAGATAAAAATGAAACAAACTACGCAAGGATATTCTGTCAGCGGCTATCAGACCGAATGGGGCGCCGCAACCCGCCAACGGACCGAGAATCAGGACAGTCCGCCGTACAAAATGGTCGTGGTGGTGTTCGCGGCGGCCATGCTGGGCGGCGCTTATGTGTCGGCCACGCTGCAAAGCATCGCGCTCGGCTGGATGGCGGGCGTCGGTATTCTGGGCGCGCTCGGCGCCGTCATTCACCGCTGGTGCACGGGTCCCGATGCGCTGGAGCGCCGCCTGAACGCACGCGCCCGCGCGCGTCACAACGCGGTGGCCCGGTGCGGCATCAACTTCGATCTCAAGCAGCAGCGCTCTGGCGGATTTCGTTCGCGGAACTCAGCAACACGGGAATGGACTTCGAAGTCGGCGTCCCGGCACCATCAGCAGTGGACGACAACGGCACTAGCGGGTTGGTCTCAGGATAGTATGCGCCCAGGCATCCACGAGGAATGTCGTACGCAACGAGGGTGAAGCCGTCCACCTGGCGCACGACATCGTCATCCCAGACACTCGTGATATCCACGAGGTCGCCCGGTTCGAAGCCGAGCATGTCGATATCCTCGCGGTTCGCAAAGAGCACACGCCGCTGTCCGTACACGCCACGATAGCGGTCGTCGAGTCCGTAGATCGTCGTGTTGTACTGATCGTGCGAGCGCGTGGTCATGAGCGTCATCAGGCGCTCGCCGTGCAGGGCGCGGGCGCGGTGAATCGGCGTATCGACGGCAATGGGGTGCACGATGAACTGCGCCTTGCCGCTCGGCGTCTTCCAGACGCGCTCGCGTGAAGCCACGCCCAAATGAAAGCCGCCGGGTTGCTTCAACCGCTCGTTATAGCGCTCGAAGCCCTCGACCACTTTTTCTATGCCGTCGCGAATCAGCGCGTAGTCGTTCGCGTGCGCAAGCCAGTCCACCTTGCCCGAACCGAGCGTCGCATGCGCCATGCGCGCGACGATCGCCACCTCGGAAAGCAGATTCGGCGAAGCGGGCTTGTTCATGCCATACGAGATGTGGACCATGCTCATCGAGTCTTCCACGCTCACGCCTTGCGCCACGCCGTTCTGCATGTCGATCTCGGTACGGCCGAGCGTCGGCAGAATGAGCGCGTCGCGGCCATGCACGAGATGGCTGCGATTCAGCTTGGTCGTGATATGCACGGTGAGGTCGCACGAACGCATTGCTTCCCAGGTGCGCGGCGTGTCGGGCGTGGCGATCGAAAAATTGCCACCCAGCCCGATGAACACCTTCACGCGGCCTTCGAGCATCGCGTGAATGGATTCGACCACGTCGTAACCGTGCTCGCGCGGCGGCTCGAAGTCGTATGCCGCGCCGAGCTTGTCGAGAAACGCCTGCGTCGGCTTTTCCTCGATACCCACCGTGCGATCTCCCTGCACGTTCGAATGGCCGCGCACCGGGCAAAGCCCCGCGCCGCGCCGGCCGATATTGCCGCGCATCATCATCAGGTTGGACAGCAACTGCACGATCGGCACTGAATTCTTGTGCTGCGTGAGGCCCATGCCCCACGTCGAGATGACGGCGCGGCCTTGCGCGTAGATATCGGCGAGCTTCAAGATTTCGTCGATGGCCACGCCCGATTCCGCGACGATCATCTCCCAGTTCTCGGCGCGCAAGTCGGCGGCGAAGCTGTCGAAGCCAACCGTGTGTTGCGCGATGAAATCGACATCGAGCACGCGGGCCTGGCCATTGGCGAGCGCGGCATCGTCGAGTTCGATCACGCGTTTCGCCACGCCCTTGATGAGCGCGAAGTCGCCACCCACTTTCGGGCGGATGAATACGGAGCTGATCTTCACGCCCTTGGGCGAAAGCATGTCGAGTGTGTGCTGCGGGCTCGCGAACCGTTCGAGGCCGCGTTCTTTCAGCGGATTGATCGACACGATGGTCGCGCCGCGTTTCGCGCAGTCGCGCAACTCGCCGAGCATGCGCGGATGATTGGTCGCCGGATTCTGACCGAAGAGCAGCAGCGTGTCGGCGTGTTCGAAGTCGTCGAGCGTCACCGTGCCCTTGCCGACGCCCACGGTATGCGGCAGGCCACGGCTCGTTGCCTCGTGGCACATGTTCGAGCAGTCGGGGAAATTGTTCGTGCCGACCATCCGCACGAAGAGCTGGTAAAGGAAAGCGGCTTCGTTGCTTGCGCGGCCGGACGTATAGAACGCGGCCTTGTCCGGATGGTCCAGCTTGTTGATGTGCGATGCGATCAACTCGAACGCCGCGTCCCATTCTATCGGCACATAACGGTCGCGCTTGGCGTCGTAGACAAGCGGGTCGGTCAGGCGGCCATGCTGTTCGAGTTCGTAGTCCGACTGCGCCATCAGCGAAGTCACCGTGTGCTCTTCGAAGAACGCGGGCGTGACGCGCTTCGCCGTGGCTTCGGCGGCAACGGCCTTGACGCCGTTTTCGCAGAATTCAAATGTCGATGCATGCGCCCGGTCCGGCCACGCGCAACCGGGGCAGTCGAAGCCATCCGGCTGATTCTGCTTGAAGAGCGTCCGGTAATTGCCGCCCGCGACCTTCTCCTTGACGAGATTGATAGCCACCTGTTTGAGCGCGCCCCAGCCTGCGGCGGGGTGTGTGTACGGTTCGATGCGAGCTTCGGGCTTCTTCATGGTGTGGCGTGTCGACGCACAGGACGATTCGATACGTCGATCCTACTGTTTCCCAAATGGCGCGCGGCGCACAGAAAACGTGAAATAAGAGGGATACAGTTGGTAGACTGAACGCCCTCCTTGTTTCGACACGACCGCCGCCGTGACCCTCTACGAAAAGCTCGCCGATGAGATCGAAGCCGCCGTGCGCCGTGGCGTGTTCGCGCCGGGCGAGCGCATTGCGTCGGTGCGGCAGGCGAGCCAGCAGCACGGCGTGAGCATCAAGACCGTGCTGCATGCCTATGCGTTGCTCGAAGGCCGCGGCGTGCTGGAAACGCGTCCGCAATCCGGCTATTTCGTGCGCGCCAGACCCAAGGCCGAAACGCCGCGTGACGAGACGAAGCGCCGCGCGCGTCCCGTGGCGGTGGCTTCCGAAGTGGACGTGAGCCGGCTCGTGCTCGCCACGCTGCGCAGCATCCGCGCGCACGACGCCGTGCCGTTCGGCTCGCCGTATCCCGATCCCGAGCCGTTCCCCTGGCGGCGCATCAACCAGTACGCAAACGCCATCGCGCGGCGGCACACGAGCTGGAATCTCATCGACGATCTGCCGCCCGGCAACCCCGAGCTCATCCGCCAGATCGCGCGGCGCTACGCGGAGAACGGCGTGAGCGTGGACCCGGCCGAAATCGTGATTACGGTCGGCGCGACCGAAGCGATCAATCTGAGTTTGCAGGCGGTCGCGAAGCCGGGCGATACCGTGGCCGTCGAGTCGCCAACGTATTACGCGATGCTGCACGCCATCGAGCGGCTCGGCATGCGCGCGATCGAGGTGCCGACGCATGCCGTCGATGGCATCGACATCGAGGCGCTGGCGCAGATCATCGGCAAAAGAAAGATTGCTGCTTGCATGGTGATGCCGAATTTTCAGAACCCGCTCGGCTTTCTGATGCCGGATGCGCGCAAGCGGCAACTCGTCGAATTGCTGAGCGAGCACGAGATACCGGTGATCGAAAACGACGTGTATCACGAGCTCTATTTCGGCGATGCGCGGCCTACGACACTCAAAAGTTTCGATACCAAGGGGCTCGTGCTTCACTGCGCGTCGTTTTCGAAGAGTCTCACGGCGTCGTATCGAATCGGCTGGGCGATGCCGGGACGTTTTCGCGCGCAAGTCGACAAGCTCAAGTTCCTCAACACGCTGACCACGCCTTCGGTGCCGCAAGTCGCCGTCGCCGATTATCTTCGTCAGGACGGTTACGACCGGCATCTGCGCGGCGTGCGCAAGCTCTATCAGCAACAGGCGCGCATCATGCGTGCGATGGTCGAGCGCTTCTTTCCGGCGGGCACGCGCACGTCCGCGCCACAGGGCGGTTATGTGCTTTGGGTCGAATTGCCGGAGCGCGTCGATTCGATGCAGCTTTATCGCGCGGCGCTCGAATGCGGTATCACGGTCGGGCCGGGCTATATGTTCTCGACGCGCAATGCCTTCAGCCACTTCATTCGCTTGAACTACAGCTATCCGTGGACCGCGCAGAGCGAGGCGGCGTTGCAGCGTTTGGGCGAACTCGTCGGCGAAATCGATCGGCGCGCGGCGCGAGACGACATAGAGAACGAGACATAGATGAGCGATGACATCGATCCCATACTCGTCGCCGTTCTGGCGCAACTCTGGCGCGCGCGTCGGGAGAGCCCGGAGAAACCGTGGTCGCTTGCGAAGTTGGCGAAGCAGTCCGATTTGCCGATGAGCGCGTTGCGGCGGCAGCTTACCGGGCTCGCGGATGCGGGGCTGATCGAGATGACGATCACGGAAGAGGGCGCGGGAAGTGCGTGGTTGAGCGCCGAAGGGGTGACGTTATGTGCGGCGGTGTTTGGGGCGGAAGGGTGAGGCGAACGCGGCGCTGGTCTTGTGAATGCATCGAAATCCGTTCATCCTAGGTAGCCACGCTCAATCGGTGCTTCACCTTGGACATCCACATCACCCTGCACGGCCGTCACGACCTCACGGGCCAGATCTACGGCCAGTTGCGCGCGGGCATCATCGAAGGGCGGCTTGCCGCTCATGCGCGCCTGCCGTCCACGCGCGATCTCGCCGCGCAGCTCGGCGTGTCTCGCAAGACGACGCTCGATGTATTCGATCGCCTGATCGCCGAAGGTTTTCTTCGCACTCGCGCCGGCGATGGCACCTTCGTCGCCGATGGCCTCACGCGTCTGCCCGCCGCCCGCGCCGAGCCGACCTCGGCGCGCGCCCGCGCCACCGGCATCTGGCGCAAGATGCCCGAACGCATGTCGATGCCCATGCCGCCCGCCGACATCACGCTCGACTGCGATTTCAAGGGCGGCGTGACCGACAAGACGCTTTTCCCCTTCGATGCCTGGCGCCGCTGCGTCAACCAGGCGCTGCGCACGCAGGCGCGCACGGGCGGCGGCGTGGCGTCGTATCGCGATCCGGCCGGCGAGCAGGAGCTACGGCTCGGCATTGCGCGCTATCTGGCGTTCAGCCGCGCGGTGGTGTGCAACTGGCAGGACGTCCTCGTGACGCAAGGCGCCCAGCAGGCGCTCGATCTGCTCGCGCGCGTGGTGGTCCAGCCGGGCGATGTCGTCGCGATGGAAGAGCCGGGTTATCCGCCTGCGCGCGCCATTTTCTCGGCGCTGCACGCGCGCATTGCGCACGTTCCCGTCGATGAGCACGGGATCGTCGTGGACAAGTTGCCGCGCAATACACGGCTCGTCTACGTGACGCCGTCGCATCAGTTTCCGCTCGGCATGCCGATGAGTCTCGCGCGCCGGATCGAACTGCTCGAATGGGCGGCCAAACGCGGCGCGGTGATCGTCGAGGATGACTACGACGGCGAGTTTCGCTTCGAAGGGCGGCCGGTCGAGTCGCTGAAGAGCCTGGATCATGCAGGGTTGGTCGCGTATGTCGGCACGTTCTCGAAGACGCTTTTTCCGGATTTAAGGATTGGCTACGTGGTGCCGCCCGCGACGCTTTCCGAGCCGCTCTGGAACGCGCGGCAAGTTTGCGATCTGCACGGCTGCATGCTCACGCAGACAGCGCTCGGCGCCTTCATGCTGGATGGCGAATATGCGAAACATTTGCGCCGCATGCACAAGGCGTATGCGCAACGCCGTGCCGCGTTGATCGCGCATCTGACGGGCGCTCTCGCGCACTGGTTCGAGCCGATGCCATCGACGGCCGGCATCCATCTGGTCGCGCGGCTTTTAGAGCCGTGGCAGGAAGCGCGCGTGGTCGCGGCGGCGCGCGAGGCGCAAGTGGGGTTGTACGGCATCGCGCCGTTTTATGCGGGCAAGCCGCTCTTGCAAGGCGTGTTGCTTGGATATGGCGGGACGAGCGTCCCGGCTATCGAGCGTGGGTTGAAGCGGCTGGCGGAGGTTATGGCGGCGATGGGGGCGTAGGCGCTTGTTTGCGTATCGCGCAACGCGCTGTCGTCATGCAGACAACAGCGCGTGCGTTCACGTCACTGATCGCACAGCAACAACACCTTCTCCTGCGCGGTGCAACTTGCTTTCTTCATTTTTGCCGCGGCGCCATCCGTCGAACGCGCCGATACCGTCTGCGCGCCGCCTTGCGATTGCTGCGCGAGCGCCGCGCGCTTGGCGATGCACGACCGCAAATGCTTTTCAACCGGCGGATAGTACTTCCAGCCCTTCGTCAGCGGCGGCAGTTCGAGATGCACCTGTTTCCACTTCGGATGCCCGCTCGCCTGCAGCGTATCGAAGTTCGTGCAGAGCGAATCGGCGAATTTCGACATCGCGCCGACGGTGCCGCGCAGACCATAGTCATACGTCACGAGGAACGCCTTGACGGTGAGCGTTGGCGTGTCCTCCTGAATCCAGTTCGGATAGCTCGATGTGCGGATCGTCGCCGGGAAATACGTTTGCTTGGCGCGCGCGGTTTCAGGCGCGGCCGGGTCCAGACGCAACAGCTTGATCTGCTGCAGCAGTTCCGGGTTCATGTCCTGAAAGAGCTTGGCAGGCTGTCCCGCGACGATCACCGCGACGTCGATCTTGCGCACGATCAGCTTTGCGAGCGCGTCCTCGTTGCTGTAGTGCTGCGCGTTCTGATCGGCGATAGGTTCACCGAACATCAGCCGATACAGCGTCGCCGACGACTGCGCCGTGCCGCTTCCGAGCAGCCCGACGCTAATGTTCTTGTCCTTGATTTCCTGGATGTACTTGAGCGGCGAATCCGAACGCACGACGAAGTAAATCTCTTCGTCGTAAAGCGGCATGATGAGGCGCAGCGGCTTGATGATATTGCCGGCATCGGTGTTACCGGACGCGGCCATATCGACGTAAGCCTGATACACGTCCGACTGAACGAGTGCGAATTTCACGCCGGGTTCATAGCGCATGCGCTGCACGTTTTCCGCCGATCCTTTGGAAGAAAGCACTTCCAACTCCATGCCGGCTGGGTCGGCCACGTATTTGGACAGGTCCTGACCGATCTGAATATACGTGCCGCGATCCGGCCCGGTAGTGATTTTGTAGGGCACGGCGTCGGCGGCGAAGCTTGTCCCCGTGACGCTTGCGAGACCGATAACGGCAAGGAGGGCGAGCGCACCTCGCGCGGCGTTCCGCATGATTTTCGTGGAGAACATGATTGACCCTCGATTCTTGAGTTGGACGGGTGCTGTGGAACACGCGCGATGCGAGAGCGTCGCATCGTGCGAAATCGGTTATGCGTTTCTGCGCGCGGGCTAGTTTTAGCCGATGCAGTTTGTTCTGGCGACTCTTTCCGTTCGCGAGATGCCGGGTTCTTTCCGGGCACGTTGCTGTGCCAAAAAAGCTTTGTCTCCGTTAATGCTTTTTTCCTGATTTGCTTCGTTCTTTGGATGCTTATTTCTTGCTCGCACACCCGCCGATGTGCGTCGTCTCTTCCGTCGAGTCTCGTCTCCCGAGACATCGCCGCTTTAGAAGCGATTTGATATTCGAGACCTCGCTCCTTCAAAGATGCTTCGTTTCCCGAGTCGGGCTTCTTCAGATTCGCGTCGTTACCCGAGACTTTTCTATTTCTGAAGCGCTTTCTTCGGAGCCGCTTCAATCTCGCAAGACGCCTTGCTTGCGTGGTTGCCTTTCACCCACAAAGCGCCGACTCTTCATTCAATGCGCTCTTCCATGTTTCTATCTCCCCATCTTCACGGCGCCGACTTCGAAGCCGCGCCGCTCGTCCAACCGTATTGCTTGATGGCGCGTTCCAGTTCTTCGGTCTTGTCCGCGTCCATATGCGCCGATACGTTCGATGCGCCAAACGACGCGGCAGCGCGCGGGCTTGCTGCGGGCGGGCTGATCGCGGGCGCGGCGGCGAGTTGAGCTTGCGGCGTGGTATTGCGCACGGCGACAGGCGTCGCGCCAGTCGCCGTCGATGACGTCGATGCATGCGGTGCGGCACCCGACGCCGACGGCGCAACATACATCCCGTTGGACGTGCCGCCGCGATTGGACGTCGCATCGTACATGCCGTTATTCGATGCGCCGCCGCCCGTCGCGGTCGCTCCGCGATTCTGCGGCGCGACGTACATCTCATCGCTCGCGTTGGCGTGATTGGCGGAAGAGGCATCGTACAGGCCGGTCGACGCGGTGTTGCGCGTCGCGCCGGTTTGAGGCGCGGGCCGCGTGTTGGCTGCCACGGCGGCGGGCGCGGTGCGACTCGTCCCCGGAGGCGGCGCAGCGTTGGCGGGCGCCGTGCGCGTCGCCGTGGTCGTCACGGGCGCGGGCGTCAGCACAGCAACCGAAGGAGCGGCCGTGCCTGCAACAGCGGAAGGCGCGGGCGTCGTGGAAGAAGGCACGGCAGGCGCTGTCGTCGCTGCCGTTGTCCTTGCGGCAGGCAAGGCATTGCCGGAAGTCGCCGGTGCCACCGTCGCCGTCGCCGTCGCAGCGGACGGTGCGAACATCTTCGCGGCAGGCAATTCAACGGCCGAAGTCGCAGGCGCATTGGCCGGGGCAACATTGGCCGTAGCAGCAGGCCCAACCGTCGCCGCGGTAATGGCATTCGTAGCCGCCTGAGCCCGCGCGATCTTCTCCGCGCGCGAATCAGTCGATGCATCCCGCGCTTCGTCGATGGCATCCCGCCGTGCCGCCGCTGCCGTTCCGCGCTGCGCGGCGTGCCGCTCAACCACGGTCTTCGGCGCGATGGTCACGGTCTTGACTGGCGGCGTCGCAACTTCCACGTTCGCAGTGGTCGCAGGCTTGCCGACGTTGGCGGCAACCACGCTGGCAGGTGCGGCGGGCGCCGGGGCAGCAGCCGTCACCGCCGATGGCAGCGGCTTCTTCGCGCCCGCAGGCGTCGCGACCATCCAGCCCGCGTGCGAGATGACGCGTTCTAGCATCGCTTGCGACTCGCCGTTGCCGCCATCGATAGCGAGCGCTTCGCCCGCGTTCTGCTGCACACACGACCATGCCGAAGTCCGCTCGCAGGCCCGCGCCAATTGCAGCGCGGCGTCGCGTTGCAACTCGCGCTTCGCGAGTTCGTCTTTCATCGAATCGTAGTCGGGGCGCGTCTGCAATGACGCGGGAACGGTATTGAGGCGCGCGCGCGCCAGCGTCAGGTCGTGCTGATCCAGCGCAAGGCGCACGCTGCGCAGCGTATCGCCGGAAACGGACGCGCGGGCATCGGCCGAGGCATTGCCCGCGCCTGTCGCCACATTGGGGTTCAGGTTCGGCGCGGTACCCGGCACGAGCGAGCTGAATCTGGAATCGATCGCGCCGGAGACACTGTGATCGGCGGACGGCGAGGCGTCGTCATCGTTCGAATCGCCGTATTGCAGATAAGCGGCCGCGCCGAGCGCGAGCACGACCGAACAAACGCCCGCGATGACCGTCTTGCGCTTCGACCAGGACTCGGAGCCGGGCAGCGCGTCGGGGTCGCGGCCGGTGTTCGCATAAGCGCTGCGCGCGGATTCCTCCAGGCGCTTCGCCCGATGCTCCGCCGCCTTTTGCGCGATACGTTCGCTCGCGCGTTTCGGGTCCCAACCCGCGGGCCAGCCGCGTTCGGTTGCGGGCTCCTCCGGCAGCGCGCCGGAAGCGGAGGCGCCGGCGCCAGCCGATGCGGCGGCGGAAGCCGTTGCCGAGCTCGACATCGACGGAAGCGGTTTGGAAAGCGTCTGCTCGAACATGTTGACGCGCGGCCGTTCTTGCGGTGCGGCGGCCTGGCGCGGTTGAGCGGACGCGGCGTTACGATCCGCGCCGCAGTTTGGACAACTGTCGGCGTTTTTGCGCATCGTGCTGCCGCAACGCTGGCAGACGACGGAGAACATGGATGCAGGAAACGTCAGACGCGTGGTCATGCTTTTAAGCCCTCGAAGGACATGTGCGATAACGTGGCCGCTTGAGTGCCTATACTGGCTTCGGACCGCCCGCAATCGCGCGCGCGAAGTCCTGCGGCAACAATCCTTCGTATCGTTTGTCGGGCGCGAATGTATGTCGAATGAACATCGACTGCGTGCGTCCGAAAAACGAAAGTCCGAATATCGTTGAAGCGAGTTCGGACGTCAATCGCGTTTCGCACCTACCTCGGGCCGCCTGAATTTAAGCGACTACATCATCGCGCCGGCGGCACGCGAAACTCCGTGCTCCCAGCGCGCCTCGTAACCGCGCCTTTTGATGGCGCTGGCCCTCGTGTCGATACGAAAACGCGGCCGGGACTGGTGCGCCCGCGTCGCCGTTTCAGGGCTTCGCGGCCAAGCGCCACGCATCGCTCTCTCACAATGTTTTTGACATTCTGGGCGCGCGGCGGCGGTTTCGTGACGCCAATCCTTAGCCAATAACCGACAAGGGCGAACGACCGCGCGATAACCCACTGATGCAAAAGCGGTTAGGGCGCGAAATGAAACCCGTTTGCGCGTTGCATGGCGGATACGAACTGCCTCGCGCGCCGGCGCGAACGTTTGCGCCGTGCGTGAGCGAAAGTGCGTGAGCGAAAGTGCGTGAGCGAAAGTGCGTGAGCGAAAGTGCGTGAGCGAAAGTGCGTGAGCGAAAGTGCGGACAATTTAGCCATCCGAAGCAATTCGCGATAAGCGGAAGGCCGCGACGCGAACCCGGAAGTTCAGCGCCGCGGCCTCGATTTGCAGCTTATGCGACCGGCTTATTCAGCCAGTTGCAACTTGCCGTCGATACGGCGATTCAGACCCAGCGGATTCTCGGTCTTCAGCGCGTCGGGCAGAAGCGCATCCGGCAGGTCCTGATAGCTCACCGGACGCAGGAAGCGGTTGATCGCGAGGCTGCCGACCGAGGTCGAACGGCCATCCGCCGTGGACGGATACGGGCCGCCGTGAACCATCGCGTGGCCCACTTCGACGCCCGTGCCAAAACCGTTCACCAGAATGCGGCCCGTGCGGCGTTCGAGCGCCGGGAGGAAATCGCGCGCTTCGGCGTAATCGGCTTCGTCGATATGCAGCGCCGACGTCAACTGGCCTTCGAGCGATTCGATCAGTTCCAGCATCGTCTTCTGATCCGGGCAGCGCACCACCAGCGACGACGCGCCGAAAATCTCTTCCTGCAGCGCGTGGTTCTTGAGGAAGTTCGCAGCCGTGGTCGAGAACAGCGCCGACTGGCCTTGATTGTCGCTCTTCGCTTCGACGCCGCGCGCGAGCGTCTTCACGTCCGCCTGGCTCGAAGCCTTGTCGATCGCGCCTTCGTACGCCTTGTGGATGCCCGGCGTGAGCATGGTCTGCGCAGCCGTCTCCGTCAGCGCCGCCGATGCCGCCGCGATGAACTTGTCCAGGTCAGGACTATCGACGGCGAGGATCAGGCCGGGGTTTGTGCAGAACTGGCCCGCGCCGAGCACGAGCGATTGCACGAATGCCTTCGCGATGGCTTCGCCACGGTTCTTGAGCGCGGCCGGGAACAACACGACCGGGTTGATGCTGCTCATTTCCGCATAGACGGGAATGGGTTCCTTACGCTCGGCGGCGAGCTTCATCAGCGCCGTGCCGCCTCCGCGCGAGCCCGTGAAGCCTGCTGCCTTGATGCGGTTGTCCTTGACGAGGCCCTGGCCGATGTCACGACCGCTGTCGAACAGCAGCGAGAACGTGCCTTCGGGCATGCCGCAGTCCTTCACGGCCTTTTGCACCGCGCGGCCGACGAGTTCCGCCGTGCCCGGATGCGCCGAGTGCGCCTTGACGATCACCGGGCAGCCCGCGGCGAGCGCGGAAGCCGTATCGCCGCCCGCGACCGAGAACGCCAGCGGGAAGTTGCTCGCGCCGAACACGGCGACCGGGCCGACGCCGATGTGACGCAGACGCAGATCCACGCGCGGCAGCGGCTTGCGTTCGGGTTGCGCCGGGTCGATGCGCACGCCGAGATAGTCGCCGTTACGCACCACTTCCGCGAACATACGCAGTTGACCGACCGTGCGGCCGCGTTCGCCTTCGATCCGTCCGCGTGGCAATCCGCTTTCGATGATGCAGCGTTCGACCAGATCGTCGCCGACGTCGAGGATATTTTGCGCGATGGTTTCGAGGAATTTCGCGCGCGCTTCGGGCGCGGTTTCACGATATACGTCGAACGCGGCCCAGGCGAGGGCGGCTGCGCGGTCGAGATCGGCGAGCGTGGCGCCCCCGAATGCCGGTTCGATGGCCGCGCCCGTCGACGCGTTGACGGCCTTGATCGAGCCGTTGCTGCCGAAAATGGATTGCTGGCCGATGAGCAGATTGCCTGTGAGTTGCATGGTGTCTCGTCCTTGACTTGAGTGAGTCGTAGCGACCGCGGCGGATGCGAGCGTCGCGCTGCGCCGACTATACGGCGCGAGAGGCGCCGCTGTATAGTGAATCCTTTCCATCGAGTGATCGCTTTCTGGAATCACCCCGCCTTTTTCTTCCGCATCGTTTGTCGCATGAAAAACACCCTGGATGTCCTGATGTCGCGGCTGCGCATGAAGCAATTGCAGTTGCTGATCGCGCTCGACGACCATAAATCGCTGCATAAAGCATCGAGCGCCATGGCGATGACTCAGTCCGCCGCTTCCAAGGCGCTCGCCGAACTCGAATCGATGCTGGAAGCGCCCTTGTTCGAGCGCGCCAAGAGCGGGGTGATTCCCAACCCGTTCGGCCGCGCCGTGGTGCGCTATGCGCGTCTGTTGGCTGCCGATCTGAGCGCGCTCTGCCAGGAAGTCGCGCAGATACGCGCGGGCACGGGCGGGCGGCTGACGGTCGGCACGATCATGGGCGCGGTGCCGGGCGTGGTCGCGCCGATCGTCGGCGAGATGCACGCGAAGCATCCGGACCTTGCCATCGAAATTGTCGAGGACACCAGCGCGCGCATGCTCGGCATGCTGGACGACGGCCATGTCGATCTCGTGATCGGCCGCGCAAGCGTGTCGGACCAGCCGACAAAGTACCACTATCAGCCGCTCGCCGACGAACCGCTTGCCATTGTCGTGGGACAGGACCATCCGCGCGCGGCGGGACGCGAAGTCGGGCTCGCGGAACTGGCGGGTCATCGCTGGGTGACGTACCCGAGTTATCTGCCGATGAGCGCGCTGCTCGAACGCGAACTCGACCTCGCCGGCTTGCCGATGCCGGCGAACCCCATCTCCACCGCGTCGCCGCTCGTGACGGTCACGCTGTTGCAGCAGAGCGCGGATATGGTGGCGATATTGCCGGCGAGCGTCGCGAAACTTTTCGAGCGCTACGGCATGTTGCGCATCTTGCCGATCCGCATGAAATCGAAGTCGCAGACGTATGGCATCGTGACGAGAAAGGGAGGCGCGCTGTCGCCGGCTGCGCGCCAGTTCGTGCAGATGCTGCGTGAAAAAGGTCGCCCGCATTGAGGCGTGCGTCGCGCCCGTCCACCTTGTCAATTAGCGAATGCGTTAGCAATTTTGCCCGTTTACGATAGTCGGGTACTCGAACTTTTTGCCTGAAGCTGGGCCTATACTGGCGTGGCATCGCGGCCTTCGAGCTTCGCGCTCCACGGCGGTTTCACCCCAGCACTTCCTTACCAGCACTTCCATACGAGCACCACGCGCCGCACGAGCGGCAACTGGGCGTTGCAATCGAGGAATCGCAGATGGCCGAAACGGCAGCCAACGGCTTGGACGGTCTCGTGGCTTCGTTGCGCGAGCAGCGGACCGCGCTGACTGAAAAATGGATGAAGCTCGTGTTCGGGGATCAGGAAGTCGAACACTCGGACCAGCTCACGTACCGGCAACTGGCGGACCACTTGCCGGAAGTCTTCGAGGAAATCTGCGTCGTGCTGGAATCGCGTAATTTGCGCGATCAGGAAGGCGTCATCGAACAAAACGCGCGGCAGCACGGGCAATGGCGTTGGCAGCAGGGGTATCGCATCGACGAACTGGTGCGTGAGCTCGACCTGTTCCGCCAGATTCTGCTTCAGGCGATTGGCGATTACGCCGCCGCGCACACGGATCTCTCGCGCACGGACGAAGAACACGCGCGGCTCATGACCGATGAAGTGGTGAGCTTCGTCACGCTGGCCTCGATTCGTGAAGCGGTGGGCGAGCGCGATCGCAAGATCGACGAATACACCGGCATGCTGGAGCGCGCGAATTACGAGCTCACGCTGCGTCAGAAGCTAATCAGCGAACTTTACGAAACGCGCATGCAGGTGACGCGCCGCGTCGCGCACGATCTGCGCAATTTCCTCAACGTATTCTCGACGGCGCTGCAACTGCTCGGCCGCTCGCCCGCGAAACGCGAGACGGCGCTCGGGCTCGCCAACCGGCAAGTGTCCGACATGGCGAGTCTAGTCGATGAAATGGTCGAATATTCGAAGGTCCTCGGCGACGATTCGCTGTTGACAGTCGAAGCGTTCGATCTCGTCGGTCTCTTCGACGAACTAATGCAGTTGAACCGCGTTGGCACCGAAGCAAAGGGCCTGAAGCTCGTCGGGCATCTGGAACCGACGCTCGGCACGGTGACATCGAACCGGCTGAAGGTGAAGCAGGTCGCGATCAACTTGCTCTCGAACGCGATTAAATACACGTCGGCGGGCGAAATCGTGTTGACGATCGACGCCGTGGCGGACGACCGCTGGCGCTTGCGCGTGACGGACACAGGTTCGGGCATCGGTACGGCGGATCAGGAGCGCGTGTTCGAGGAATTCGAGCGCGCGGCCGAGGACGATATCCCCGGAACGGGGCTTGGGCTTGCCATCGTGAAGGAACTGTCGCGTGCGCTCGAGGGCGAGTTGCGTTTCCAGTCGGTGAAAGGACATGGAAGCGTGTTCGAAGTGATCTTTCCGCTGGTGCTCGAGCCGAAAGCGAAGTCGGCAAGCTGAGGGTGGGGCGGTGTTTTCGGCGTGAGCGGGTTTTGCTCATCAGCGTCATCGCCAACTTCGCCCACTCATTGCCACAGCCGTCTATTTCGGCAGCGCGCTGGAAAAGCGAGCCGAATTGACGCGCGCTTCAAGCGCCAATTCCACCGCAAGCGCAATACAAAAAAAGGCGAACGAGCAGCGCTCGTTCGCCTTTCCCCTTCGCCGCAAGGCAAGCTTTACGCGGCCACCGTCTCTTCTTCCTCGACCGACGCGCGAATCAGATGATCGAACGCGCCAAGCGATGCCTTCGCGCCTTCGCCGACCGCGATCACGATCTGCTTGAACGGCACCGTCGTCACGTCGCCGGCAGCGAATACGCCGGGGATCGACGTCGCGCCCTTCGCATCGACGATGATTTCGCCATGCTTCGACAGCTCGATCGTGCCCTTCAGCCATTCGGTGTTCGGCACGAGACCGATCTGCACGAACACGCCTTCGAGTTCCACGCGGTGCGAGACGCCCGTCGCCCGGTCCGTGTAGTTCAGGCCGTCGACCTTCTTGCCGTCGCCGGTGATTTCCGTGGTCTGCGCGCTCGTGACGATGGTCACGTTCGACAGGCTGCGCAGCTTCTTTTGCAACACGGCATCGGCGCGCAACTCGTTGCCGAATTCGATCAGCGTCACCGCCGCAACGACACCCGCGAGGTCGATGGCCGCTTCGACGCCGGAATTGCCGCCGCCGATGACCGCCACGCGCTTGCCCTTGAAGAGCGGGCCGTCGCAGTGCGGGCAGTAGGCCACGCCGCGTCCGCGATATTCACGCTCGCCCGGCACGTTGATTTCGCGCCAGCGCGCGCCCGTCGCCAGAATGATGGTCTTTGCCTTCAGCACCGCGCCGCTTGCCAGATGCACTTCGTTGATGCGGCCCGGGATCAGCTTGTCAGCGCGCTGCACGTCCATCACGTCGACTTCGTAGCTCTTGACGTGCTGTTCGAGCGCCGTCGCGAACTTCGGTCCTTCCGTTTCCTGCACGGAGATGAAGTTTTCGATAGCCATCGTGTCCAGCACCTGGCCGCCGAAGCGCTCGGCGACCACGCCGGTCGCAATGCCCTTGCGCGCCGCGTAGATCGCCGCTGCCGCGCCTGCAGGACCGCCGCCGACGATCAGCACGTCGAATACCGGCTTCGTTTCCAGTTGCTTTGCGGCACGCGCGGCTGAGCCCGTATCCAGCTTGGCGAGAATCTCCTTCACGCTGCTGCGGCCCTGGCCGAAGCTGTCGCCGTTCAGGAACATCGTCGGCACGGCCATGATCTGGCGGTCTTCGACTTCCTTCTGGAACAGCGCGCCGTCGATCGCCACGTGCTTGATACGCGGATTGATGATCGCCATCACGTTCAGCGCCTGCACGACTTCCGGGCAGTTCTGGCACGACAGCGAGAAATACGTTTCGAACCGGTAATCGCCGTCGAGCGCGCGAATCTGCTCGATGGTTTCGTCGTCGAGTTTGATCGGATGGCCGCCGGTTTGCAGCAGCGCCAGCACGAGCGACGTGAATTCGTGACCCATCGGAATGCCGGCGAAGTGAATGCCCGCCGCCTTGCCCGGCTCGCCGATGGTGAACGACGGACGGCGTGCCGCAACGTCCTCTTTCTCGACGACGCTGATCCGCGGGGACAGCGTAGCGATTTCGTCGAGCAGGCCTTTCAGCTCACGCGATTTGTCGCTGTCGTCGAGAAAGGCGACGAGCTCGATGGGCCGCGTGACTTTTTCCAGATAGGCTTTCAACTGAGTCTTGAGATTGGCGTCCAGCATGGCGTGTGTCGTTCCCTGACGAGAGTTTTTGGAATCTTTGGACGCACTCCGTCCAAGCGCCGCCATAAAGCGGCGCCGAAACGGAATGCGTGGGTACAAACTGGGGGTGCAAGGCGCGCAGCGGGCCTGCCGCGCGCCTCGTCAGTCTCTGGAGAACACGAGACTCAGATCTTGCCGATGAGGTCGAGCGACGGGCTCAGCGTTTCAGCGCCCGGCGTCCACTTGGCGGGGCAAACTTCGCCCGGATGCGATGCGACGTATTGCGCGGCTTGCACCTTGCGCAGCAGTTCGCCGGCGTCACGGCCGATGCCGTTGTCGTGCACTTCGCACAGCTTGATCTCGCCTTCCGGGTTGACCACGAACGTGCCACGCAGCGCCAGGCCTTCTTCTTCGATCAGCACGTCGAAGTTGCGCGAGATGGCGAGCGTCGGATCGGCGATCATCGGATACTTGATCTTTTGGATCGTGTCCGACGTGTCGTGCCATGCCTTGTGCGTGAAGTGCGTGTCGGTCGAAACGCTGTAGATTTCAACGCCCAGCTTCTTGAATTCTTCGTAGCGGTCAGCCAGATCGCCGAGTTCCGTCGGGCACACGAAGGTGAAGTCGGCCGGGTAGAACACGAACACGGACCACTTGCCCTTCAGGCTTTCTTCGGTAACGGTGACGAAATCACCCTTGTGATAGGCGGTTGCTTTGAACGGCTTGACTTGGGTGTTGATGATCGGCATTGATCGTTTCCCTTTAAGTGTGTGTTGAAGAAGTGAACGAAGTATGAACTAAAACTATCAAACCTTGGAAGTGGATTGATTTTATCATTGTAATTGATCTGGACTATGACGTCGATTCGTCGCATCGGGTGCGGGGTTTGCGATGCCGCCAAGATCGATCACGAACCCAGGAGACACCATGAAAATCGGCATCGTTGGAGCGGGAAATATCGGGCAAGTTCTGGCGTTGCGCTTCGGCGAACGCGGCCACGAGGTGCGCATCGCCAATTCGCGCGGGCCGGACACGCTCGGCGAAGTCGAACGCGCAACTGGCGCGCAAGCCGTCGAGGCGCGCGAGGCCGTGCAGGGCGCGGATCTCGTCGTCGTGACCATTCCAGAGTCGAAGGTGCCGCTTCTTCCGAAGGATTTGTTCGCGGGAGCACCGGCGAGTCTCATCGTGATCGATACCGGCAATTACTATCCGCGGCAGCGCGACGGTCGAATCGACGGAATCGAAAACGGTCTGCCGGAAAGCCGCTGGGTGGAAGAGAAGATCGGCCGGCCGGTCATCAAGGCGTTCAACAATATCTACGCGGCGCATCTGCGCAACCACGGCAAGCCGGCGGGAACGGCGGGTCGCATTGCGCTGCCCGTGGCGGGCGACGATCACAAGGCGAAGAAAGTCGTCATGCAACTGGTCGATGAAATCGGCTTCGATCCCGTCGATGCCGGTGACATCGACGATTCCTGGCGTCAGCAACCCGCCACGCCCGTCTACACGGCGGACCTCGACGCGGCGGGCGTTCGCCACGCGCTGCACGAGGCCAGCCCGCTGCGCAAACCCGAGTGGCGCGCGACAGATGAAAGCCCGGGAGACTTCGACAATCCACGCTAACGGCCGAATACGCGCGCCATGCGACAATCTGCAAACTTTCACGATGCGCTTTAACATGACGTGCCGGGCTCCCGCGCTCGACTCCGACAGCGCGAACGCCCGCATCAAGACTTGCAGATTGCCCTATGAAAACCGCATCTCCCGCGTTTGACCAGTTGAAACCTCGCCCCGGCTTTGGCGAATGCCCCGAATGCGACGACGTCGAACTGGCCGCCACGGCCACCATTCCGACACGCTACGGCACGTTCGCGTCGTATGTGTATCGCGTGAAGGAAACGGATGTCGAGCACATCGCTTTCGTCATGGGCGACGTGAGCAACGGCGAATCCGTGCTTACGCGCCTGCATTCCGAATGCGTGACGGGCGACGTCTTCGGCTCGTACCGGTGCGATTGCGGCGAGCAGCTCGATCTCGCGCTGCGCTATATCGCCGCCGAGAATCGCGGAATTCTGCTGTACTTGCGCGGACACGAGGGACGCGGCATCGGGCTCGCCAACAAGATTCGCGCTTACGCGTTGCAGGAGCAGGGTCTCGATACGGTCGATGCCAACCTGCATCTCGGCCTGCCCGACGACGCCCGCGAGTACGATTCCGCCGCCGCCATCCTGCGCTCGATGGACGTCAAATCAGTGCGCCTGATGAGCAACAATCCGTCGAAGTTCGACACGCTGCTCAGGCACGACATCCCCGTGAAGGAACGCGTCGCGCTCGCCATCCCCATGCGCGAAGAAAACGAACGCTACATCAAGACGAAACAGGCGCGCTTCGGACATTACTTCGACGAGAACGAATAAGCGCGTCTTCCGCGATCTAGCTTGCGTCGTGGAAGATCACGCCTAGCATGTGGCGCCGCCCGGAGCGTAGGCGGCTCACGCCATGCCGCATGTTCACGCGATACGGCCCGCGCGATCCCTGCACCGGCCGCTGGTGTACAGCGAAGAACGCCGCGTCGCCTTGCGCGAGCGGTACGACTTCGGCGCGCGATTGCATGCGCGGACGCTGTTCCGTAATCACGAATTCGCCGCCGGTGAAGTCTTGTTCGGGCGCAGAAAGTAGAACTGCCATCTGGATCGGAAAAACGTGTTCGCCGTACAGATCCTGATGCAGACAGTTGTAGTCGCCGGGAACGTAGCGTAGGAGAAGCGGCGTCGGCCGCGTCTGTCCGGCGTAATGACAACGCTCGATGAACTCTCCATGCACCGGTGGAAAGCGCGTTTCGATCCCCATTACCTCGTGCCATTTATTCGCAATGGGCGCGAGATGCGGATACACCGTGCTGCGCACCGTTTGCAGCGTCTCGGGCAACGGATACGCGAAGTATTTGTACTCGCCGCGCCCGAACGAGTAACGTTCCATCACGATACGGCTGCGAAAGATTGCGTCGTCGTTGTACAGCGCGGCGAGCGTCACGCACTCCTCACGCGAAAAAAGGCCCGGCGCAATGGCCGAGCCTTGGGAATCGAGTTGATGCTCGATATCCGTCCAGTCGAGTGCATCGACGCGCGCGTTGATGTCTCTCTCAAGCACCTTCATCTGCAGTTCTCCGGATTGGCGTGATTGCCGCACAGTGTGCGTCCTGAACCGCGCTCACGCACTCCGGGAATTGCTGCGCAATTCAATGCGCGGTCGCGACTTCGGTGATGCGGTTCTGCAAGGCTTCCTTACGCGCTTCGATCTTCTTGCCGAGCGCGATGAGATCGACACTCTTCGTCTTGCGGATTTCCGGAAACAGCTCGGTTTCTTCTTCTTCCACGTGATGCTTGACGTTCTCCGACAGTACCTTGAAGGTCGCGTCGAAACCTTCGTCGCCGGCCTTGATCTGCGAAAACTTTTCGATCAGCGTCTTGACCAGAAAGTGTTCGACGTAGGCTTCGTCGATATCGATTTTCTCGTCCGTGCCGAGTGCGGTGCGGGCGGCGGGATAAAGCAACTCTTCCTCGACGATCGAATGGATCGACAACAACTCGCACGCGCGCTGAACTAGTGTGGTCTTGCGTTCGAGGTCGTCTTTTTCGGCGCGTTCGAAGGCGTCGAATAGCTGCTCGACAGCGCGATGGTCGGCTTCGAGAATGGCAAGTGCGTCTTGCGGATGCTGTGCTTGCGCGGCGGTCATATCGTTTCTCCTGTGGGGACGGGGCGAAACCTTTGGGGCGTCTGTTGCGCCTTGGGGGTGCCTTCGGGTCGCTTTTAGTTGCCTCTGGGCAGGTTGTCTAGAGCAAACCGGGTGCCCGCGCTCGAAGCAGGCAAAGATAAGGTTGGCATGGCTTTAAGCGGATAGGAGCGCGTCATGCCGGCTCGCGTGTTGCGCGAACAAAACCGGAGCGCGGAGCGACTTGAATGAACGTCCGCTTCAACGCCGCATCATGCCGACGACGAAAGCGCCGACAGGTCCCGCTCGCGCATGACATTGATCCGCCACCACGCCGGCAACAGACGCCGCACTTCCGAGCGCGCAAAGCGGTCGTCGATCAGGTAGAGCACGCCACGGTCTTGCGGCCCGCGAATTACGCGTCCGGCCGCCTGCACGACCTTCTGCAAGCCCGGAAAAAGATAAGCGTAGTCATAGCCGGCGCCGAAAGCGTCCTGCATCCGCACTTTCATCTGCTCATTGACAGGATTGAGTTGCGGCAGACCGAGCGTCGCGACGAAGGCGCCAATGAGCCGCGTGCCCGGCAGATCGATCGCCTCGCCAAATGCGCCTCCCAGCACCGCGAAACCGACGCCGCGTCCATCCGGAACGAAGCGCGCGAGAAAGTCGTGCTGCGCGGCTTCGCTCATCGCGCGTGACTGCTGCCAACTCGGAATTCCGGGATAACGTACCGCGAATTCCGTCGCGACTTGCGCCAGATATTCGAAGCTGCTGAAAAAGCTCAGATAGTTGCCTTCCGCGCGACCGTACTGCGCCGCGATCATGTCGGCGATGCGCGCAACGGATTGCAGGCGGTCGCGATAGCGCGTCGAGACATCGGCGATGGCGCGTACATCGAGTTGATCCGCTGAGAACGGCGATTCCACGTCGATGAACGCGCTCGTTTCCGGCAAGCCGAGCGTATCGGCGTAGAAGTGCGTGGGCGTGAGCGTCGCGGAAAACAACGCGACGCTGTGGGCGCTCGCGAAACGCCCGGCGAGATGCGGCGCGGGAATCACGTTGCGCAGGCACAGCACGACATTGCGCTTCTTCGCCGACGCGTGGCCAGCAAGCGAGATATCGAAGATCGAATGCGAACCGAAGCGCTCCGCGATGCGCGTGAAGTGCACGGCATCGAAATAAAAGCGCATGGTGTCGGGCGAGAAGAGGTCGGCTTGCTCGCCGAGCATTTCCGTCATCAGCGAAACCGCCTGGCCGAGCGCGGTCAGCAACTGGGCGGGCGGTTCGGCGAGCGGCGCGTAGTCGATGCCCGCGGTTTCCTGTTCGCGGCTCGTGTCGCCGAAGGTTCGGGCGACGCGCGCAAGCGTTTTTTTTAGAAGCGGCGGCGCGGCGCGGCGCATTGCATCGAACGAGGCGCGATCGAGCGATGCGGAATACATGCCGCGCGCCCGATCGATCAGGTTGTGCGCTTCATCGACGAGTACCGACACGCGCCAGCGGTTCGTTTCAGCTAGGGCGAAAAGCATTGCGCTGGTGTCGAAGTAATAGTTGTAGTCGCCGACGATGACATCGGCCCAGCGCGAGAGCTCCTGGCTCAGATAGTACGGACAGACTTCGTGGTGTCGCGCGACTTCGGCTGTCGACGCGCGGTCCAGGCGTGCACGCGCGAGGGCATCGGCGCGCGCGGCGGGAAGGCGGTCGTAGAAGCCGCGCGCGAGCGGGCACGAATCGCCGTGACACGCGCGGTCGGGATATTCGCAGGCTTTGTCGCGGGCGACGAGTTCGATTACACGTAAGGGAAAGGGCGCGGCGATTGCTTTGGCTTTTGCCGTTGCCGCGTCCGCTGGCGCCGCTGTTTTTTCCGCCGCCCCGACAATCGTTCCGAGCGCATCGAGCGCAAGCTGCCGCCCCGCGCTTTTCGCCGTGAGAAAGTAGATCTTGTCCAACTGCTGCTTCGGCCAAGCCTTGAGCAGCGGAAACAACGTGCCGACCGTCTTGCCAATACCCGTCGGCGCCTGCGCGAGCAAACATCGGCTCGATGCGGCCGCGCGATAGACCGCCTCGGCAAGGGCCCGCTGCCCAGGCCGAAACTCCGTGTGCGGAAACACCAGCGCGGTAAGCGACGCCTCGCGCGCCGCACGGTGCCGCATCTCCTGTTCGGCCCACGCGATGAACCGCGTGCATTGATCCTCGAAATGCGCCTTTAGCGCCAGCGCGGTTTGCGTCTCCACGAGCACGCTTTCAGTCTGTTCGACGATATCGAAATAAACGAGCGCGACTTCGATCTCATCGAGACCGAGCTTCTTGCACATGAGATGCGCATACACGCGCGCCTGCGCCCAATGCAGATGTCGATGATTCTGCGGCATCGATTCCAGCTTGCCGCGATACGTTTTGACCTCTTCCAGCCGATTGCGCACCGGATCGAAACCATCCGCGCGGCCGCGCACGCGCAACGGACCGAAGTCTTCGGCGAGCGAAATTTCCTTGAGATAACCAGCGGGCCGCCGGCTTGCAACCGTCACATGTCCCGCGATGCCTTCCTGCGCGCTTGGCGCTGGCGTGAAGCGCAAATCGAGATCGCCCTGTTTCGCCGTGAATTCGCAAAGCGCGCGCACAGCGACGGTGTAAGCAGGATCGCCGCACGCCCGAATGGCGGCCGAGTCGGGGGCTGTATGCATGTACAGTAGTCTAGCATTGCCGTCATTCGCCGCAACAAATGCGTTGATGCCTTTAAGGCATGAAATGTCGTGCCGATTGGCGTTTCGCTAGAATGAACGACATCTCAATATTGCCGCGCGCGACCGAAACAATGCATGCAATCAACACATCCGCAATCAAAGGCTGGCACGCGCATATTTATTTCGATGCCGCGAGCCGCGACGCGGCCTGGGCAATCCGGGAGGTCATCTCGACGCACTTTGCGGCGGAACTTGAAACCGGAAAGCTTATCTTGGGACGCTTTCATGAACGTCCGGTTGGACCGCACCCGATGTGGTCGTTTCAACTCGGCTTTGGTCGCGAAGATCTCGTGCCGATTTTCGAATGGCTCACCTTGAATCACGGCGCGCTCGATGTTTTCATGCATCCGAATACCGAGGACGAATTGCGCGATCATCGCGATTCCGCGGTGTGGATTGGCCGATCGCATGAATTGCGGCTGGAAGGCTGGAAATAAATGAAAAAAGGGCGGAGTGGTCCGCCCTTTCTCGTTGCTTGAAAACGCTCAAGTCTTTTTGACGCTCGTTCCCTTCGACGACACAACCCGCACTGCGCCCTGCGTCGCCACGCTCGCATCGGTTTCTGCCGCTTCCACCACCTGACGCGCGGACTTTCTCGCCGCTTCGTAAGCCGAATTTGCAGATTCCGTCGCGGCGTCAATAGCCGACTTCCACGCATTCACCACCGCTTCGCTGCCGGCTGGCGCGCTGCTCGCAAGCGTGCTGACAAGCGCCTGCGCGTTGCGCTGCGACTTCTCCAACTGGTCCTGCGCCGCTTCCACATAAACGCCGCGCACGCCTGCCGCGATTTCGTGGAAGCTCTGCCAGTAAGCCGCGACGCGTTGAGCGCTGGCCTGCGATTGCTGGCTTTGCAAAGCAAAGAACTCTTTCGGATCGCGTACGGAAAACACACGAGCAACGAAGTTCTGATGTTCATCCAGCGCCGTCTTGAACGTGCGCGTGTTCAGGTCGATTAGTTTCTCGAAACCTTCCACGGCTCGTGTAGCGAGACCGAAGCTGGCGTCGAATCCTGCTTTCTGTGACGCGATGAGGTTTTCAGGCGCAAGACTGCTCATGCTGGACTCCATTGGACATTGCGTTTTGAAAGACGATCGATTTGTGCGGTGCAGCGAACGCTCTATTGTAGGGATAGCGCGAGGCGTGTCAATTGACTTTTTTTATTAACCGATGGCGATTTGAATTCGTATCCGAAGAAAGCCAAGTTTCAATCGCGTCTGATTATCTCGCCGATTTTGAACTAGGCGGATAATACGAACGGACCACTTAATCGCGGGAAAACAAGAACGAACGGGCGTGCTTAAGATATCTCCCGTATGCCTGCTCAAGGTAAACCACGAGTAACAACCCGCGCATAACGTTGTTTCCCCTACTTGACGCTCTGAGGCTATCTTGAAAAAATCTCGCACTGCAACAAACGGCGTCCGCGCGTGAACATCGAATGGACTTTTTTCCTGTCACCGTCGCGTCACCGTGATTATCTAGCATGCGAACTTGCGCTAAAGAGCCGGCGCTGAACGGCATTAGTTATAAATCGAGAGAACGGACAGAAAATGGGGCGACATTCCCAAACCATCGGACACCTTGAACGTAGTCACGAAGATAACGCGCTGCGCCGCGCCATTGCCGCGCGGCTCGATCGGGCGATGCAGAAAGCCAACGTCAGTTCCGCCAAGGCCGCGGACTGGCTCGACGTAACCGAGCACGACGTGCATTTCTGGCGGCGCGGCATCACGGTGCCGCCGCTGCATGCGTTCAACCGTATTGCCAGGCAACTGGACATCGACGTGCACTGGCTTTGCACAGGCCAGGCGCAGCAAATACAGCAAGCGCAAGTCGCGGGCTAAGCGTTTAGGGCGTCGAATCCGGCAACACTGCCGGTTTGCGCCCATGCATGAGCACGGTTCCAATACCGCTCGCGGCGATCACGCACATGCCGATAGCCATCCATCGGTCAGGCACCTGACCGAATAACACCCAGCTGAAAAAGGCCGCGAAAGCAAGTTGGGAATAGGAGAAGGGCGTCAGCACCGACAGTGCCGCGCGCCTGAGCGCCTGCAACATCAAAAGCTGGCCGATGGTCGCCATTGTTGCCATGAGCGCGACGAGCAGCCAGCTTTTCCATTCCACGAGCGCCAGTTCCGGCAGCATTTGCGACTGATCCATCCACATCAACGTGCACAGCACGATGGTTGCGACGAGCGCCGTCAGAAAGTTGGTGGTGACGGCGTCATCGACGCGCGACAGATGGCTCGATACCACCTGAAAGCACGCAAACGTCGTGGCCGCACCGATCGGAAAGACAACGGTCCACGTGAATTGGCTGCCACCCGGCCGCACCACCAGCAACATGCCGATGAACCCGAGCACGACCATCGCCCATTTGCTGCGCGGGACATGGTCCTTGAGCACGAGTGCGGCGAGCAGGGTGGAGATAAGCGGCGCGAGCATCGCAAGGGATGTCGTCACGGGAAGCGGGAGATGCCGCAAGCCAGCGAAAGTACACGCCGAGTTGGTGAGCAGCAGTAAAGCGCGAACGACCTGCAGCTTCAGGCTGTCGGTGCGAAAGAGCTTGAGCGTGCCGAGCCGCGCTTGCCACACGCCGAGCACGACCATCTGGAATAGATAGCGCACCCAAAGAAGCGCCAGTATGGGAACCGCCGTGCCGATGACCTTGACGGTGGAATCGCTCGCGGCGAAGGTAGCGGTCGTCAAGACCATGATCGCGATGCCTGCTACCGTGTTATCGGTATCAATGCGGAAACGCGCTTTGCCCTCAATGGTTGCCATGGGTGTCCGTTGTTCGCCTGATCGCGGCGCGCCTCGAAAAAGGCTGCGCTTCGTCGGGCGGTCTCTTATGGATGACGGCGTTTTAAGCCGTTGCTTCCATTTTGCGGACGTCGACCGCTCGTGGCAAGCCGACAGTAATCTTCTTTTCCGTCGTGTTGTGCTCAGGTCACGGCGCGTCGACAAATGAACTAGACGGTTCGAACAAAGCACGCGCGCACTTTTTCGGGACGCGAAGGCGCTCGGTGCGCGTGGCCGTCGTTTCTCAAAAGTCTCGCCGATATGTCTCGAAATCGAATCTGGTCCGTCTATAAACCCATTCAGCAAAGTTCAAGAAAGCGAACCGCTGAATTTCGGCAATCTCGAATTGTCCGGTCGCCGCGTCTCATATTCTGAGGGTGAAGCTTTATTGAGTTAGCTCCGAAAAAAATGGATGGCGCTTTTGAGAATTAGATTAGATCAATCCTAGCTCTGCCTGCTTATTATTCTCTCAACGCCACGCACCTTGAACGACGCAAGCAGCAACTTGTCGATGGCCGCGTCAAGCGTCGAACATTCATTATTCGTTTCCCGGAGTTCCTTCATGCAGAAAGCTATTTCCCTCAGCGCCGCACTCTTCTCGATGATGGTCGCCCTTGCGTCGATGAACGCCAACGCCGCCGACGGCACGATCACCATCAACGGCGCGGTGTCGGATACGACCTGCTCGATCAATGGCACGGCTGCCGGTTCGTCGGCAAACGTGACGGCTACGTTGCCGACCGTTTCCGCAAGCGCGCTTGCGTCGGCTGGCGCCACGGCGGGCGTTTCCAAGCTCGGCGACATCCAGTTGCAATTGACCGGCTGCACGGGCTCGGCTACCAAGGCAGTGGCGCACTTCGAGAACGGTTCCACCGTTGACCAAAGCAGCGGCAATCTGATCAATCAGGCGCTGACGCAGCCGGCGACCAACGTGCAAGTGCGTCTCTTGAACTCGCAAATGCAGCCGATCAACATCCTCACCAACGCCAATAACGATGTCGCGGTCAACGGCGCATCGATCTCGGCCGGCGCGGGCAATCTCAACTACTTCGCGCAGTACTACGCGACGGGTCAGGCTCAGCCGGGCGCGGTCAACACGATGGTCCAGTACTCCATTCAGTATCAGTAAAACCATCGATGCAGGGTCCGGGCGCGCGCCACGTTTTGATTCGGCAAGCGTCCGGTTGCAGTGAATGACATCAACCGTCGAGTGATGGCCGCAATGAAATCGATGAAACGATCGCTCGCCATGGCAGGTCTCCTTGCCGCGATGGTCGCGGGCTCCGCGCACGCCAGTGTGACAATCGGCGCGACGCGCGTGGTGTATCCGCTGGATCAGCGTGAAGTCACCGTGAAGCTGAACAACGACAGCTCGCACCCGGCGCTCGTGCAGGTCTGGATGGATAGCGGCAACGCCGACACCAAGCCCGCCGACAGCAAGACGCCCTTCGTGATCACGCCACCCATCTTTCGGATGGATGCGGGCAAGTCGCAGACATTGCGCGTCATGTATGGCGGCGAAGCGTTGCCGCAGGATCGCGAGTCGGTGTTCTGGCTCAACGTGCTCGACGTGCCGCCCAAGGCGGAGGTGAAAGCCGATGTCAACACGCTGCAACTGGCGTATCGCACGCGCATCAAGATGTTCGTGCGCCCGGCGAAGCTGTCCGGCAAGCCCGAGGATTCACCGCGCATGCTCAAGTGGAAAGTAGTGCCCGCGCGGCAAGGCGGTGGCGACGCGCTTTCCATTACGAATCCGAGCGCGTATCACGTTTCGTTCAGCGAGATCGGCGTGACATCGAACGGGCGCACCTTCAAGAATGAAACCGGCGGCATGGTTCCGCCGCGTGGCGATGCAGTCATCCCCGTGCCGAAGATGAGCGACGTGCATGGCGGCAAGATCCATTACATCGCCATCAGCGATTACGGCGGCGCCATCGAAGGCGATGCCGAACTCGCGCCTTGATCGGAAGCCCATTCGGGCAGACCTCCAGCGACCTATCGCAACGTCTCGAAATTAACAGCGCGCATCTTGTTCGATGCGCGCTTTTCTTTTGTTTACATGGTGTTTCGCGTCTCAAAAATAGAACTCGTCCTAGCTACTTTCATCTCGTTAATTCGTAGCATCGGTGGATCGGCAAATGTCTCGCGCCTCATGCACCAGGCTATCTCCATGCAATCGTCGCAATCATGTCAGCAGCGGATTTCCAACGGCTTTACAGCATCTTCGTTCGTGCTGCGACCGGTTGCGGCGATCGTGTTATGCGCCTTTGGCATGGCTGCCTGGATGCATCCGGTAAGCGCGCTCGCGAACGAACCGAAGAAGGCAGCCGAATTCGATACGACGTTCCTGCAAATGGATTCGACAAGCGGCGTCGACGTCGCGCGTTTCTCGCGCGGTAACGTGGTATCTCCGGGCGCGTATGCAGTCGACATCGTGGTCAACGGCAACCGTGTCGCGCGCGAGGACGTGCGCTTCAATGCCTCGCATGTTGGCGAAAACGCGACGCCGTGCCTCACGCGCAAGATGCTCGAAGTCTATGGTCTGGACTTCACGAAGCTCGCAGCCGATCATGCCGCCGACACTGCATCGGCCGATGCGGATGCATGCGTCGATCTGACCTCGCTCGTACCCGATGCCTCCGTCAGCTTCGACTTCGCCGAGCAGACGCTGACGTTGTCGATCCCGCAAAAGTATCTGCGCAACGCGGCTCGCGGCTATGTGTCGCCCGAGTTGTGGGACAACGGCGTGAACGCCGGCTTTCTCAGCTACAACGCCAATGCGTACCGCAGCGACAGCGGCGGCATGCACGCCACACAGGAATATCTCGGCCTCAACGCGGGCGTGAACATCGGCGGATGGCACTTTCGGCATCAATCGTCGATCACGTCCGGCACAGGCCAGGCGACCCAGTTCGACGACATCGCGACCTATGTCCAGCACGACGTGCCGAAGTTCAAGGCGCAAGCGACGCTCGGCGACGCACAGACCACCGGCGAGGTGTTCGACAGCATTGCGTTTCGCGGCGCGCAGATCGCCACCGACGACCGCATGTTGCCTGAATCGCTGCGCGGCTATGCGCCTGTGGTGCGCGGCACGGCGGAATCGAATGCGCGCGTGACGGTGCGTCAGAACGGCCAGGTGATCTATGAGACGAGCGTGTCGCCGGGACCGTTCGAGATTCGCGACCTGTACGCCACCGGCTACGGCGGCAATCTGGACGTCACCGTTACCGAAGCCGATGGCCGCGCGAAACATTTCGAAGTGCCGTACGCATCGGTGGCACAGTCGCTGCGCGCGGGCACGACGCGCTTCGCCGTCACGGCCGGTCAGTTGCGCGATGAGTCGTTGCACACGAAACCGGGCTTTGCGCAATTCACGTTGCAACGCGGGCTGACCAATCAGGTCACGCTGTACGGCGGCGCGATTGCATCGGAAGGCTATGTCGCGGTTAACTTCGGCGCCGCGCTCAACACGAAGTTCGGCGCTTTCGCGACCGACATCACCTCCGCGCGCACGCAAGTCCCGGGCGCTTCCATGCAGAAAGGGCGCAGTCTGCACGTGGGCTACAACAAGTTTATCGATCCGACCGGCACCAACGTCACCTTTGGCGCGTATCGCTACTCGGACGCGGGCTATCTCAATCTGAGCGATGCCGCCCGCGTTCGCGACGAAGCCATGTTCGGCGGCACGCCCACCGATCGGAACCGCGGCCGCCTGCAGGTGAGCATCAATCAGCCGTTGAAGGATCACGGTTCGGTGTTTCTGACGACATCGGCGCAAAGCTACTGGAATCGGCCGGGGCGCGATGTGTTCTATCAGGCGGGTTACTCGAACAGTTTCAAGTACGGCACTTACAGCATTACGGCGGGCCGCTCGACCGACGCGGACGGCACG
This sequence comes from Caballeronia sp. GACF4, assembly GCF_023631025.1. Classification (NCBI taxonomy): domain Bacteria; kingdom Pseudomonadati; phylum Pseudomonadota; class Betaproteobacteria; order Burkholderiales; family Burkholderiaceae; genus Caballeronia; species Caballeronia sp. GACF4. The sequence continues at coordinate 630,285 of NZ_JALQDW010000018.1, read as the reverse complement.
CCTTCGAACCAGATCATGGTCAGCACGACGATCCCGCTCGGTCATTCGCAACACTCGCCACAACTGACGACGAATTTGAGCGCGAGCAACGGCTCGGCTAGCGTGCAGACGAGTCTGAGCGGCAACGCGGGCGCCGAGAATCAGTATTCATACAACGTCTACGGCTCAGGCGGTCAGAGCGCGAGTTCATCGGCGAACATGAACGCTGGCGCGAGCGGCGCGTATCACGGCGCGCATGGACAGGTCACGGCATCGGCGAGTGCGGGAGCCAATTCTTCGCAGGTGTCGGCGGGCGTGAGCGGTTCGATCGTCGCGCACCCCGGCGGCGTGACGTTCTCGCAGACGGTCGGCGACACGTTCGGAATCGTCGAGGCAAAGGGCGCGGAAGGCGCGAGCGTGTCGAGCGCGAGTGGCGTGAAGGTCGATTCGCATGGCTACGCGGTCGTGCCGTATCTCACGCCATACGACATGAACAGCGTCGATATCGATCCGAAGGGCACGTCGACCGATGTCGAGTTTGCATCGACGTCCGAGAAGTCGGCGCCGCATCTCGGTTCCATCGTCATGTTGAAATACAAGACGGTGACGGGACGCGCAGCGCTGATTCGCGCGCCGCGTCTGAATGGCGAAGCGTTGCCATTCGGCGCGGAAGTCGTGGATGGCGAAGGCCGCGTGGCGGGCGTCGTCGCGCAGGACAGCCGCATTTTCGCGCGCGGTATTGACGAGAAAGGCACGCTCGTAGTGAAGTGGGGCGATCACGTGGGCGAACAATGCAGCGTCGATTATTCGTTGCCTGCGAAGAGCGGCAAGGCGGACGCGGGGTATGCATCGATCGAAGCGCATTGCTTGCCGCGCACGGTGATGGCGACAAACGCGTTCTGACGTGAACGTGCAAGTTGGAGGAGCTTGCAACTGCGACCGGGCCTCCGAGAGTCCGGCGCGCCTGAAAGCCCGAGCTGTTTGAAGCTGCCAACCCGAACCCGTCTTAATTTCAATTCGCACCTTTGCACGCGAGCATTTACCGCCTAGAGTTAAAGTAGATTCTCAACTCTCTGGGAGGTGGGCATGAGAACCGGACCAAGGCAAATGGTGCGCTTGCTGGCGACGCTCCGGCATGCCGCGCACTGCAGGGCGTTACGCGCGGCGGCCGCGCACGAAGCTCAAGGTCGGGAAGAAGCCGATAAAGAGGCCAAGGAGGCCGAAGACAAAGAGCGCAATGCGGTCGCTCCGGATTCCTCGAAACTCCATCGGCGAATACATTGATTTGGTTTAGACGCGCGCCGCGTTTCGATAGGGCGAAAAGCGCCAATGGCCCGCCGGGTCTTTCACCGCGACGGCCCCATGTTCGTGCAGAACTTCGCTGACCGAAGCAGGTTTGATGTCATCCGAGATGCGGATCACAAGTAGCGTGCGCTCGCGCATTTCGGGCAATCGCGGCACATCATCGATCTTTCTCGCCGCAGGCTCGTTCGGCACGAAGCGGTTGTGCGCGCCGACTACACCCTGATGTTCACCGTGCGCGACGTATTCCGCGTCGTCTTCACTGTGGGCAGGAAGCGGGAAGGCACCGATTTCGACGTCGTCGTGGCCTGAACGATATAAGTGCGTATCGTCGCGGCTCAGTCCCGCAAGTTGCAAGGCGCGCAGTGCTTCGTGCCCATCACGATAACAAGCGAACACACCAACTATGACTTGATTCATCGTCGCTTCCTCCAAAGGCATGCGGTTGAGCAAGCCTCAAGCAACTGATTGTTGGACATGCAATGCCGCATTTGATTCGAATTCGATTTGCCGGCGTGCACGAGACTTATTCTTCATATGAAGGCAGCAATGGGCGTTCCCGCATGACAAATCGAAAGCCTCACGAGCGGTCATACTCGGGACCGTCCGGGTTGCGACCCTAAGCGTCATCGCATAAAGTGTGTGGGCTTGGAGAGCGGTACTCATGCGTCACGCGACGCGCCCTTGACGAGGTTTGATGATGGCGAATGCCCGCGTATGCATGCTTCTGCTGTGCGCGATTGCTGCTGGTCCGGTTTGCGCGGCGTCTTGTTATAGCGATGGCGACGTCGTGACGCTCGAAGGCACGGCCGCACGCCAGGCGCCACGACAAGCCGAAGCCGACGCCAAGCCGGCATGGGTGCTTACGCTCGCGCGCCCCATATGCGTGCTGGGCCAGGCTTCGGGACAAGCCGCGCCGCAACAGTCGAACGTATCGACGGTGCAGGTCATCGACGCCATACCGACTGAGAATGCACGCATCCGTCTAACCGGCAAGCTCGTCACCGGCAATGTGAGCGCCTATTACGCGGTGCCGACCGCCATCTGGGTGCTGAAGGAACGCGTGATAACCAACGGCGAGTAAGGCGCGCCTTAGGCGGCTTTCGCGAGACAGCGCGAATATTCGGCGACGACGAACTGCAACGGCAGGTTGTCGAGCTTGCGTTCTTCGGCGAAGCGCACGATGGCATCGAGTTGCTGGCCGGTGCATCGAAATGCTTGGCGGCGCGGCGCGCAATACGTCTTATTGTTCGTGGTCATGGCAATCCTCTTTCCTGGTTTCTTGAACCTGGACCTTCCCCCGACAGGGGCAGGTCGTCCGACGGTTTAACCGTGGGTGCGCCTGCTCTTTGGTCGCTACGCGTATTTAGCCGCAGCGCCGCCTGGACCACCGCCTGTTGGCGCACATAGTCATCGATGGTCGTTGTGTCTAGCGCAAACGGTGGGCCCGAGCAGTTACGCTGGGTGGGTTTGCGCACAGAGAGAGCGCGCTGAAGGGAAGAGAGACTTGCCTTGCCGTAAGCTGCAACATGGCGAGCGGCGCCGGTTCGCCGCCCGCGGACCTTCGTTTAGCCGTGTTGCTCGACGGGCGTCACATTGAGCTCGAGTTTCTGCGTATTGCGCAGTACCGATACCTTGACTGCTTTGTCGATACGCGACGCATCGAGCGTGCGTTGAAGTCCATCGACGCTATCGACGCCGACATCGTCCACCGCGACGATCCGGTCGCCCACCTGCAAACCGCCGAGCGCAGCCGGGCTGCCCTTGACGATCTCCATCACATGCACGCCGCTCGTCACCGTCAGCGCGAAGAAGCGTTGCACGCGCCGCGAGATGGGCGTCGTCGTGCCCGCCACGCCAATATAAGCGCGCCGCACGCGGCCATGCGCGAAAATCTGCATGATCGCCCACTTGGCCGTATCGATTGCGGTGGCAAAGGAAATGGCCTGCGCGCCGGAAATGATCGCCGTGTTGACGCCGATCACCTGTCCCGCCGAATTGATGAGTGGTCCGCCCGAATTGCCGGGATTGAGCGCTGCGTCCGTCTGAATGACGTCGTAGATCATGCGGCCTGAAGTGGAGCGCAACGAACGCCCGAGCGCGGATACCACGCCCGTGGTGACGGTCTGCGCAAGCCCAAGCGGATTGCCGACCGCGATGGCGATCTGCCCGACGCGCAAGCTGCCCGAATCGCCGAGTTCGACGTGCGGCAGCGGCTCCGGCGAACCGATACGCAGCACTGCGAGATCGCTGCCCGGATCGTCGCCGACGAGATCGGCGTGAAAGCGGCCGCCATCGGCGAGCGTGACCGTGATTCGCGTCGCGCCATGCACGACATGGCTATTGGTCAGCAAATAGCCATCCGGCGTGAAGATGAAGCCCGAACCGGTGCCGCCGGCCACGCGCCGCGCGCCGTTATGGTCGATATCGCGCTCGACCGAAATGAAAACCACCGCCTGCTGCACGCGTTCGAGCGCGCCGATCACGGTGCGCGAATAGGCATCGAGCAGAGCGGTATCGTCGAGCGTCAGGGCGTTCGGCGAAGGTGTGGCGTCCTGCGCACCGCGCGCAAGATCGTCGATGAATTGAGGTCGGCTTCCCATTGCTGGACTCCAGATGAACGTCTGGAAGCGGACATGCGGGGCAAGCCCGCGCTTTTCAAGATGGCGTTGCTCAGGGCGAGCGCGTGGCTCGTGCAACCAAGGCCATCGGGCCGAGCGATTCGACGATCAGGCGCTGTGCGTCGTCGCGCACGAATAGCGAGCCCGCGAAGCCGAGCGCGTTCACCGCGACGCCTTCGACGTGCGACACGCCGCGCGGCACGACGAGCACCCAGCGCCGCGTGACGAGCAGGTTGTAAGGCGCCGATTGATGCGTGCTGCTGGCGACATCGAGCGCTTTCACGTCGATGGCATCGAGTAGTTCGAGATAGATTTCGTGGATGCGTGCCGGCCCGGTTTGAACACCGAGGTCGAGCCACGCGGCGGCATGCGCAAAACCAAGACCGGGCGCACGAAAGACGCCTTCGCCGCGCGCCGCTTCGATGAGCGCTTCGATTGGCAACGCGTGACCATCGAGCGGCAGCGGCACCATCTGCAGATGCTTATGCGGCTGACTCGATCCCGCGACCGAGCCGCCGTTATAGAAACCCAGGCCATCGAACTGCGCAAGGCATGCAAAGAGCGCGGCGAAGTCGTCGGCGCAAAGCAGCGCTTCCTGAGGTTCGAACGCGCTCGTCACGACGAGCAGATGATGCGCGAGCACGTTGAATTTATTGAGCAAGAGAAAGTGCCGCTCGCCTATATTGCCGACGAAGAGCGCTTCCTCGCACGGCGAAAAGGGATCGCGCCACGGGCTCGCGGCATCGGCGATGGATTTGGCGGCGAGCTTCGAGTGTTCTTCCTTCCGGGCGAGATTCGCGACTTGCCGGACGAGAAAACGCACGCCGCCGTCTTCAATGACGCGCTGCACGGTATCGAAGGAACGCAACGCGCCGCATGACAGTGCTTGAGTAGTGCGCGCCACGACGGTTTGCCAAGAAGGCGCATGTAATGGAAAGAGGTTTTTCATTGGCACTCGAAAGTCGCTTCATTGGCCTATCGTGATTGCCTATCAGCAATTTAATTAAAACGCTTCATGCGAAGACGCAGTCATATAATCTTCAAAGCAAATAAATCGAGAAAATCGAATTGTTAGGATTATTCGGTGTGTCTTTTTGCCGGTTGACTCTATAAAATTTCCTTAACTTGTTCACCAACATTTGAACTGAGTTTGCAACTCAAGATTAAATGTTGGGGCAAGTAAGAATTCATCTATTTCAGAAGATATCGGATCACTTTAGTGTCCCGCGATTTTCCAATGGATGATTACTTTTAATCTTGTGTTTTAAGAGGTATAAAAATGCAAAAGATCGATCGCGCCATGCTCGTTCAGGCCAACATCGCTGGCGGCGCCGCCAAGGGTGGGGCTGATTCGTCGTCGAGCACCTCGGTGACCATCAACATTAGCAGCGGCCAATAAGTACTGAGCCTCGCGAAACCAATGTCGCAGCTTGTAGCAACAGCGGGACAAACTGCACATTGGATCAAGTCGGCTTAATCATCTCGTAGTTGTTTTGTTCATATCTGTATCAAGGAAATATCATGCAAAAGATCGATCGCGCAGCACTCGTGTACTCCAACATCGCCGGCGGCGACTCTAAGGGCTCGACGTCGTCCAGCTCGACCTCGACGGTCAACATCACGATCACGGCATAAGCTTTAACGCTTAAAGCCTCTGGTTGTGACGCAGCAAGGGCTGCGCATGAGTGCGCCCTTGCTGTAATGCTTTAAGTCTACGGTTACCACCTGCGCGGTACTACTCGCGCCACGCCTCACCCTTGCCGAATTCACATCGTTCAAGCGTAGCCGCGTGCATTTCAATGCTGTACCCCGGCTTTTGAGGCGGCATATATCGGCCGTTTTTGATTACGACAGGATCAAGAAAATGCTCATGCAAATGATCGACATATTCGAGCACCCGGTTAGAAAGCGAAGCCGACACGCAGATGTAATCGAAGATCGAAATATGCTGCACGTATTCGCAGAGGCCGACACCACCTGCATGCGGACAAACCGGCACCCCGGCCTTCGCGGCCATCAGCAGCACCACGAGCACTTCGTTCAGGCCGCCTAGCCGGCAACTGTCGATCTGACAGAAGTCGATAGCCTGCGCCTGCAACAACTGCTTGAAGATCACGCGGTTCTGACAATGTTCGCCGGTTGCAACGCCAATCGGCGCGACACGGCGACGAATGGCGGCGTGACCGAGCACGTCGTCGGGGCTGGTCGGTTCTTCGATCCACCATGGGTCGAACTCCGCGAGCCGGCGCATGTTCGCAATGGCTTCATCCACTTCCCAGACCTGATTGGCATCCATCATCAGTTTGCGGTGCGGACCAATCTCCTCACGGAGAATGCGCGCGCGTCGAATGTCTTCGTCAATACTGCCACCCACTTTCTGCTTGAAGTGAGTCCAACCTTCGGCAACGCCTTCGCGTGCCAAACGGCGAATCTTGTCGTCGTCGTAACCGAGCCATCCTGCGGACGTGGTGTACGCCGGAAATCCCTGCGCGAGCATTTCCTGTTCGCGTTCGCCCCGCGTTTCCTGATTGCGCTTGAGCAAGGCGAGCGCTTCGGAAGGCGTGATCGCGTCGGTGACATAGCGGAAGTCGAGGCATCGCACGAGTTCTTCCGGGCTCATGTCCGCGAGCAGCTTCCACACCGGCTTCTTTTCCGACTTGGCCCACAAGTCCCAGACGGCATTGACCACCGCCGCGGTCGCGAGATGAATAGCGCCCTTGTCCGGACCGATCCAGCGAAGTTGGCTATCGCCCGTGAAGGTTCGCCAGAAGCCGCCCATGTCCGCGGCGATGTCTTCGAGCCGCTTGCCGACGACGAGCGGCGCCAGCGCATGCACCGCCGCGACGACGATTTCCGTGCCGCGTCCGATGGTGAAGGTGAGGCCATGTCCGGCTAAGTCCGGCGTATCGGTTTCGAGGATCACATAGGCGGCCGAATAGTCGGGCGCGGCGTTCATCGCGTCGGAGCCGTCGAGCGAGCGCGAGGTGGGAAAGCGAATGTCTCGTACCGTGAGATTCTTGATCGTGGTCATGCGTGTCTCCTCAAAAGTTGTTGTGACGGCCAACGGAGCGTTCGCGCGGGAAGCTAGGCGTATGCCGAAGCCACCCGGTCCGCTAGCATGTTAGAGGCAAATCGCGCGCGACGTGAGAAGGCCGCGTTACCGCAAAGGACGAATCGGTCTCGGGCGGCGCGTGCGCGAGTTCAAAAATCCCGATGCGCTAAGATCAACGCCTAGGCTTCATCCGCAAACTCCGCCGCCCGTCGAAAGCAAACGACCGTTCACAATCCCGAGGAAAAATCCCTGATGCTGCGCCGTGTCGTCTTCAATCAGAAAGGTGGCGTAGGCAAGTCCACCATCGTCTGCAATCTGGCAGCCATCAGCGCGTCGCGCGGTCTGCGCACGCTCGTGATCGACCTCGATCCGCAAGGCAACGCGAGTCAATACTTGCTTGGCGCCGACGCCAAGGATGCCAGCCCGAATCTGGCGACGTTTTTCGAATCCGCGCTCAGTTACAGCTTTCGCGAGCCGACCTTCGACTCGTTCGTCCACTCGACGCCGTTCGAAAATCTCGACATCGTGCCGTCGCATCCGAACCTGGACGCGCTGCAGAGCAAGCTCGAGTCGCGCTACAAGATCTACAAGTTGCGCGATGCGCTCAAAGGGCTCGAAAACTACGACGCCGTTTATATCGACACGCCGCCCGCGCTGAACTTCTTCACGCGCTCGGCGCTGATCGCCGTGGACCGCTGCCTCATTCCCTTTGATTGCGACGACTTCTCGCGCCGCGCGCTGTATTCCGTGCTCGAAAACGTGCAGGAGATCAAGCACGACCACAATCCGGAACTGATGGTGGAAGGCATCGTGATCAATCAGTTTCAGCCGCGCGCCAGCCTGCCGCAACAACTCGTGGACGAATTGCGCGGCGAAAATCTGCCGGTGCTGGATTCGCACTTGTCGCTCTCGGTGAAGATTCGCGAGAGCCACCAGCACGCGCGGCCCATGATCTATTTCGAACCGCGTCACAAGCTCGCGCAGGAGTATCTGGCGTTGCATACGGAGTTAAGCGGTTAGGATCATGTCCATTCGGCTTCGTCGTCGCCGGATTGAGGCAGCGTCAGTCCCGATGCCGGCAACGGTAACGCCGTCTTGTAGCGCACCTGCTTGAGCGCGAAGCTCGAACGGATGTTGGCCACGCCCGGCATCTTCGTCAGGCGTTCGAGAATGAAGCGTTCCAGCGCGGCCACGTCGGGCAAGACGACGCGCAAGAGATAGTCGGCGTCGCCCGTCATCAGATAGCACTCCATCACCTCCGGCCGCTCGCTGATCGCTTGCTCGAAGCGCGCGAGCGCGTCCTTTATCTGCTTTTCAAGACTCACCTGAATGAACACGTTGATGCTGAGGCCGAGCGCTTCCGGGCTCAACAACGTGACGTGCTGGCGAAACAGCCCGGCTTTTTCCAGCGCGCGGACGCGGTTGAAGCACGGCGTGGCCGAAAGGTTCACCGCGCGCGCCAGTTCCGCGTTCGTGATGCGCGCGTTTTGCTGCAACTGATTCAATATGCCGATATCGATACGATCCAGCCGCTGCCGTGTCTGCGAACTCATGGTCGAAATATTCCGTTATTGAGCATTTTTTAAGAATATCTACACTACAGGAAAGCGCGAAGCCAGCCAAATGAGACGCACATTTTGCGAAGCACTGGATATGCTGTGTAAAACCTCTCTTTGCGCACGCAACGACCCGGAGTCGCGCCATGACCGATTTATCGAGCGGAACCAACCAGCTTCTTTCTCTTGCGAAGGGCCGTGAAGACACGGACCCCGACGAAACCGCCGAATGGCTGGACGCGCTCGATGCCGTCGTCAAGCACGTGGGAAAGGAGCGGGCGCAGTATCTCTTCGACCGGCTCGCCGAACATGCGCGGTCGGTCGGCGTGGAGTCGGCGCGGGCGCGGGCCACGCCGTATCGCAATACCATTGCGCTCGCGCAGCAGCCGCAGTATCCCGGGAACCTGGATGTCGAGGAACGCCTTGCCGCCGTGCTGCGCTGGAACGCGCTCGCCATGGTGGTTCGCGCCAACCGCGCTTATGGCGAACTTGGCGGGCATATCGCGAGTTATGCGTCGGCGGCGGATCTGTTCGAAGTCGGCTTCAATCATTTCTTCCGCGCGGCGGATACGCAAAACGGCGGCGATCTCGTTTATTTTCAGCCGCATTCGTCGCCGGGCGTTTATGCGCGCGCCTATCTCGAAGGCTTTCTTAGCGAAGACCATTTGCGCCATTACCGGCAAGAGATCGCGGGGCCGGGCTTGTGCTCGTATCCGCATCCGTGGCTGATGCCCGACTTCTGGCAATTTCCCACGGGCTCCATGGGCATCGGTCCGATCAACTCGATCTACCAAGCGCGTTTCATGCGCTACCTGCAGAACCGCAATCTGCTGCAAACGGAAGGCCGCAAGGTGTGGGGCTTTTTCGGCGATGGCGAAATGGACGAGCCCGAGTCGATCGGCGCGCTGTCGCTCGCGGCGCGCGAGCAGCTCGACAACCTCGTCTTCGTCATCAATTGCAATCTGCAGCGGCTCGATGGACCGGTCCGCAGTAACGGCCGTATCGTCGATGAACTCGAAGCGCAATTCACTGGCGCGGGCTGGAACGTCATCAAGGTGCTGTGGGGATCGGACTGGGACTCGCTCTTCGAACGCGACCGCACCGGCGCCTTGCTGCGCGCCTTCGCCCATACCGTCGACGGCCAGTTCCAGACTTTCTCCGCCAACGACGGCTGTTACAACCGCGAACGCTTCTTCGGGCAGAACCCGGAACTCGCGTCACTCGTCGCGCATATGTCGGACGAGGACATCGACCGCTTGCGGCGCGGCGGTCACGATGTCCGCAAACTCCACGCGGCCTACGCCAAAGCGCTCGCGCACAAAGGTCAGCCGACCGTGATTCTCGCCAAGACGATGAAGGGCTTTGGCATGGGAACGGTCGGTCAGGGCCGCATGACGACGCATCAGCAGAAGAAGCTCGATCTCGAGGAGTTGAAGGCGTTCCGCGACCGCTTTCGGCTGCCTTTGTCCGATGCCGACGTCGAGCACGTCAAGTTCTACAAGCCCGCCGACGATGCGCCGGAAATGCGCTATCTCCACGAACGCCGTAAAGCGCTCGGCGGTTACTTGCCGCGCCGGCGCGCACGCGCGTCGCAGGCGCTCACGCCGCCCGCGTTGAACACCTGGGCGCAGTTCGCGGTCGATGCCAAGGGCAAGGAAATGTCCACGACAATGGCCTTCGTGCGCATGCTCGGAAGCCTCATGAAAGACGCCGCGATCGGCCCGCGCGTGGTTCCGGTGGTCGCCGACGAAGCGCGCACGTTCGGCATGGCGAACCTTTTTAGGCAGGTTGGCATCTATTCGCCGCTCGGGCAGTTGTACGAGCCGGAAGACATGGGCTCGATGCTTTATTACCGCGAAGACACGCGCGGGCAGATTCTCGAGGAAGGTATTTCGGAGGCGGGCGCGATCTCGTCATGGATCGCGGCGGCGACGTCCTACAGCGTGCACGATCTGCCGATGCTGCCGTTCTACATCTACTACTCGATGTTCGGTTTTCAGCGCATTGGCGACATCATCTTCGCCGCGGCGGATCAGCGTTCGCGCGGCTTTCTCATCGGCGCGACGGCGGGGCGCACGACGCTCGGCGGCGAAGGCTTGCAGCATCAGGACGGTACGAGCCATCTCAGCGCATCGACCATTCCGAACTGCCGCGCCTACGATCCCGCGTTCGCCTACGAAGTCGCCGCGATCGTCGATGAAGGCATGCAGGAAATGATGGTCCGGCAAAACGACGTCTTCTACTACGTCACCGTGACGAACGAAAACTACGCGCAACCGTCCGCGCCCAACGACGCGCTCGACGACGCGACGCGAGCCGGCATCCTGCGCGGCATGTATTGCATCGGCGGTAAAGAAAGCGCGGCGCAGGTCCAGTTGCTGGGCTCCGGCGCGATCCTCAACGAAGCCATCGCCGCGCGCACCATGCTCAAGGACGACTGGAACATAGAAGCCGCCGTGTGGAGCGTGACGAGCTATACCGAGTTGCACCGCGATGGCGCGTCGGCCGAACGCATTGCACGCCTTTCCGATGTCGAGGACAACGCGCTCGAGCCCTACGTCACGCGCGCGCTCGCGGCATCCAATGGACCCGTGATCGCGGCCACCGATTACGTGCGCGCCGTGCCAGAACTCATCCGTGCTTACGTGCCGCGCCGTTACGTGACGCTCGGCACGGACGGCTTCGGCCGCAGCGATACGCGCCAGGCGTTGCGCGCGTTCTTCGAAGTGGACCGCGTGGCTATCGTGATCGCGGCGCTCAAGGCGCTTGCCGATGACGGAACCGTCGACCGCTCCGTACTCGCACAGGCGCGTGCGAAGTACGAACTCAGTGCGGAAGTGAGCGATGCGCCCTGGTTACGTTGAGCGCGCGGCGGCGAGCAGGGCGCGCACTTCGTCGTCGCTGGTTTGATCGAAATCGGCGTAGAACTGGCCGACGCCTAAAAAGTGCGGCGGACGCAGCACACACACGAAGTCGTCGACGGCCTCCTCGAAACGCGCTTCCGATCTCAGTGGCGCGACGGGCAACGCCGCCACGATGCGCGCGGGCCGTGCGGCGCCCGCATGACGTAACGACAGCGCCGCCGCCTTCATGGTCGCGCCGGTGGCAAGGCCGTCATCGATGATGATCGCCACGCGTCCATTCATATCGAGCGGCGGCCGTTCGCCGCGATAAAGCGTCTCGCGCCGCTCGAGTTCGGCGCGCTCCTGGGCGATCACGCCGTCGAGCGCGTCTTCGGTGACGCCGGCGGCGGCGACTATGCGTTCGTCCAGATAGAAGGCATTGCCGGACGCGATGGCGCCCATCGCGAGTTCGGGCTGCACGGGCACGCCGAGCTTGCGCACGACCAGCACGTCGAGTGCGGCGCGCAAGGCATCCGCGACTTCGAAGGCGACCGGCACGCCGCCGCGAGGCAGCGCGAGCACGGTGACATCGTCGCGGTCGGCATAGTCGCGAAGATACGCGGCCAGTACACGGCCTGCGTCGCGACGGCTTTTGAAGACGGAATCCATGGCAATGGGTGCTGCGGGCTGCTTACTTGTCGTTCAAGCATAGTCGTTAAAAGCGCTTGCGTAAGCCCGTCAAACGCGTGCCGATGTGATAAAACTCAAGGCGGAGCCGGGCGCATGAGCGCGTGTTCCAAAGGGACAGCAGGACAGAAAACTTTCCGGGCCGCGAATATGACCAACGATTCCGATTACGCCGCGCGACAGCAATCGATCATCGAGGAACTCAAGGTTTCGCCGTCGTTCGATGAAGCCGCCGAAACCGAATTCCGCATCGCGTTTCTCGCCGACTATCTGGAAGCGCAGAAGCTCAAGACCTATGTGCTCGGCATCAGCGGCGGCGTGGATTCGTCGACGGCGGGGCGTCTTGCGCAACTCGCGGTCGAACGCTTGCGCGCGCGCGGCGCCAATGCGCGTTTCATCGCCATGCGCCTTCCTTACGGTGAGCAGCGCGACGAAGCCGACGCCCAGCGCGCGCTTGCGTTCATCCGGCCCGACGAGACGCTCGTGGTCAACGTAAAGCCCGCAGCCGACGCCATGCTCGCTTCGCTCAACCTCTCGGGCGCGCGCTACATGGACGAGAAGCACGAGGACTTCGTGCTCGGCAACATCAAGGCGCGCCAGCGGATGATCGCGCAATACGCGGTGGCGAGCGCGCGCGTGGGCGTGGTGATCGGCACGGATCACGCGGCGGAGTCCGTGATGGGCTTCTTTACCAAATACGGCGATGGCGGCGCGGATGTCCTGCCGCTTTACGGCCTCGACAAACGCCGCGTGCGCGCGCTTGCCAGATCGCTTGGCGCAAGCGATGAAATCGCCATGAAGGTGCCCACCGCCGATCTCGAAACGCTCACGCCGCAAAAGCCCGACGAAGACAGCTACGGCATCTCTTACGAAGACATCGACGACTTCCTCGAAGGCAAGCGGGTATCCGACGAAGTCTACAAGACCATCTATCGCTTTCACGACGCGACGCATCACAAACGCGTACTGCCAATAACACCTCAGGACGACTGGCGCAAGGGCGCGCTTCGCCACGCCTGAACCGCGTTCGCTTGGACGGCGGGCGCGCACCGGTTACGATATACCCGTCGATTTCATCGCAGGGCGAAACGCTTGAACTCAACAGAGACCGCGACATTCGATCTGCCGCTACCCACGCGTAACTTCGCCCTGACGCGCCGGGTGCTGATGCTCGTGCTGGCCGGCTCGGTCGTCATTCCGTTAGTCTGCCTCAGTATTTATGGCTACTACGACTACGAGCGCCGCTTTTCGGACGCCGAAGAACTTACCGAGCGCCTCTCGCGCGTTGCGAACGAACATGCCATTAAGGTGGTCGATCTCAACCAGCAACTGGAAACGCGCATCGTCGACTTACTGGGCGACAGCGACGACGCCAATATTCAGGGCCGTCAGGAAGCGCTGCATCGCACGCTCGACAGCATGAGCGGGACGCTCGCCCAAGTGGCCGCCATCTCCGTGTTCGGTGCGAATGGCGTTCTGCTGGCCAGCAGCCGCTTCTATCCCGCGCCCGCCGTATCGATTGCAGATCGTGACGACTTTCTGTCCGCCCGCGAAGTCGCGCCCGTCGCGTATTTCTCGCTGCCGCTGCGCGGCAAGGTCGCGAAGTCCGATGTCTTCACCACGACCATGGGCCGCATCAGTCGAGACGGACGCTTTCTCGGCGTCGTGTCGATCGCCCTGAAACGCGCTTATTTCGTCGACTTCTATCGCGAACTCGCGGCGAGCGACAGCGCGCTCGTCATCGGCTTGTACCGGCGCGATGGCGGCATTCTCGCGCGTTATCCCTTGAGCGACGTCGACGCGCAGCCCGCCAACAACACGCCCTTCACCAACGCCTTTCGCAATAACGAAGTCTATGGACAAGCGCGCATGAGTTCGACGGTCGATAACGTCGAGCGGCTCATTGCCTATCGGCGCGTCGGCGACTTTCCGCTCTACGTGGCGACGGGTTACGCGGCTTCCGCCTTGCAAATGCGCTGGCGTCAGCACCTCGGGCTCGTGGCCGCCATCGCGGCGCTGCCTTGCATCGCCGTGTGGCTCTTGATTGCGTTCTCCATTCGCCGTCTGAACGCCGAACAGGTGGCGTGGGAGCAATGGCAGTCAGAAGTCGCTTCGCGGCTGTCGATAGAGGCGTCGAGCAGGCAATTGCAGCGCATGGGCGCGCTCGGCAATCTCGTCGCCAACGTCGCGCACGACTTCAATAACTTGCTGATGGTCGTCGGCTCGAACATGGAACTCGCGCGGCGCAAGCACTTCAACGGCGTGGAAAGCGAAGTCATTGCGGTGGAGCGTGCGACGGCGGGCGCGGAATCGCTTGCGCGCCGCCTGATGAGCGTGGCGCGCAAGCATCCGCAAAAGCAGGAACTGCTCGATCCATCCAACTGGCTCAAGACCACGCTCGATCTCGTCAAGAGCGCGGTGCCGCCGTCCGTTTCGGTGAAGGTGGAATTGTCGCCGGACTTGTGGCGGGTAAGGGCCGATCCGGTCGAACTGGAGCTGGCGCTGGTCAACATCGCCGTCAATGCAAGCGAGGCCATGTTGCATAGCGGGCGTCTCGTCATCCGTTGCCAGAACGCGCGCGTGCGCAACGGCGAAAGCGACTTGCCCGAAGGGGAATACGTGCTCATTTCCGTGACCGATAACGGCGAAGGAATGAACGAAGAGGTACTGCGTCGCGCCTTCGAGCCGCTGTTCACGACGAAAGAGCGCGGCGCGGGCACGGGCCTCGGCTTGACGCAGGTGCTCGCGGCTTGCGAGCAGGCGGGGGGCACCGCGCGTATCACGAGCGTGCCAGGCTCGGGCACGACCGTGCGGCTTTATCTGCCGCGTCATCACGCGTCGGCATCGGTGGCGGTGCCCGTTCCGGTTCACGTTCCGCCTGTGAGCGTGGCGCCCGTGCCGAAGGCCGAAGCGCCGCGCCCGGCGCCATCGTTCAACGACGAAGAGCATCCGCTGCGTGGCTTGACCGTGCTGGTTGTCGAAGACAACGTCGATGTCGCTGCCGGCGTGATGGCCGTGCTCGAAGTGCTGGGCTGTGTCGTTCATCACGAAGAGAGCGCGGATGCCGCTTTTGCGCTGCTCGGCGAAGGCTACAGCTTCGACCTGATTCTCTCCGATGTGCAAATGCCCGGTCGCATGAACGGCGTCGATCTGGCCGAGCAGATCACGCAGCGACTGCCCGCGCAGAAGCTTATTCTCATGACAGGCTATGCGGACGAACTGGACCGTGCGAGGCATCTCAATGTGCCGATTCTCGCGAAACCTTTCGACATGGACGATCTCGTCGATGTGGTCGCACCGGGCGTGCCGCACTGAAGATGCCGGGCTGGTATCTTAGCCCTTGTCGTGAGTGGAGAACCCGCGCGCGCCGACGAGCGGATTGAAGCCGGCGGACTTGCGTTGGCTTGGTTCATCGCTTGCCTTCGATGAACGCGATGCCGTCCCGCTCGAGCTTTTGCTTTTGCCATCGAGCTGATCGAGCAGCGCTTCGTCGTCTTCGGGCGCTTCGTCGGATGACGCCGCGGCCTTGGCGCTCGCGCCGGCGCCCGCCGCGAGATGTTCCACCACCGACATGAAGTCTTTTTGCGCCGATCGCAGCGGGCGGCCCGGCATCATGGTGAGCACCACGGCCTCGTGCACCGAGCGATCGTCGACGGTACGCAGGGAAGCGGCTTCGCTCCAGTCGATCGCGCTGTTCGCGTAAGCCGCGATCACGTGATGCAACACGGCAGGCGAAAGCACGCCGGCGTCGTAAAGGCCGACGATCTGCCGTTCGGCGAGCGCGAACAAGCTCGATGTGACGGCCTTCGCCTTGGGCTTGCGCGCGGCCATTTACTTCGCAGCCGGCGCAACGCGCCATACGCTATTGCCGACATCATCCGCGACGAGCAACGCGCCGCTGTGGTCCACCGCGACGCCGACGGGACGACCGAGCGCGTGGCCATCGGTGGAGAGAAAGCCTGTCAGTATGTCTTCGGGCGGACCGGACGGCTTGCCGTCATCGAACGGAACGAACACGACCTTATAGCCGCTCCTCGGCTTGCGATTCCACGAGCCATGCTGACCGATGAAGGCGCCGCTCCAGTAATGCTGCGGGAACGCTTTGGCATCGTAAAACGTGAGTCCGAGCGATGCCGTATGCGCACCGAGTGCATAGTCCGGCGGGATTGCCGACAGCACGAGCTCATCGCGCTGCGGCTTCACGCGGTCATCCACATGCTGGCCGTAATAGCTGTACGGCCAGCCGTAGAAGGCGCCGTCTTTGACCGAGGTCATATAGTCGGGCACGAGGTCGTCGCCGAGTTCGTCGCGCTCGTTGACCACGGTCCATAGCGCGCCGCTTTGCGGTTGCCACGACATGCCGTTCGGGTTGCGCAAGCCCGTGGCGAAGAGGCGGGTCTGCTTCGATTCGATATCGACTTCCATGATCGCCGCGCGGCCGCTTTCGGCATCGATACCGTTTTCCGCGGCGTTGCTGTTCGAGCCGACCGTCACGTAAAGCCGCTTGCCGTCCTGACTCGCGATGATGTTTTTGGTCCAGTGATGGTTGATCGGGCCAGCAGGCAAGTCGATGAACTTCTCTCCCGGTGTCGTGATCTGCGTGGCGCCCGGTTCGTACTTGTAGCGCATGACGGCGTCCGTGTCGGCGACGTAGAGATCGTCACCGACTAGCACCATGCCGAACGGAGAATGCAGCTTGTCGATGAACACCGTGCGCGTTTCCGCTATGCCGTCTCCGTCCGAGTCACGCAAGAGGACGATGCGGTCGGGACTCGGCACCGCCGCGCCCGCGCGCTTCATCACCTTCTTCATCACGAGGCCTTTGATGCCCGCGTTTGTATCGTGCTGCGCGGGCGCATTGCTTTCCGCGACGAGCACATCGCCGTTGGGAAGCGTGGCGAGCCAGCGCGGATGATCTAGACCGGTTGCATAAGGAGTAACGTTGAACCCTGCGGCCGCAATGGGCATTTGTCCTTGCTGCCAGGGCTTGGCAGGCGCGATGTTCACGGTTGGCAACATCGACTTATGCGGCGCGGGCAGGGACGGGTCCGGGCCGAAGCCAGGCGCGTAGTCGTCGGCCATTGCAGCAGTATTCGTGGCCGCAAGCGCCACGAGCAGCGCAGCGGTACGCGTGAGAGGGTGCAGGTTCAAGCTGGTCTCCAGGAGATTGGCAGGGACTGCAACGCTGAGAGTCGTCTCAGCCGCCGCCAATACCTTGCGTCACCTTGCCCGTGCCGCCGCATGTGTCGCACTTCTCGCCGTCGAGCTTGCCCGAGCCGTTGCAGGCCGGACACAAGTCTTCGCCGGTTCCGGGCACGCCGGGTTCGGCTTCGTCGCCGGGGCTAAGCGGTGGGTCTTCAGTCATGGTGTCTCCTGTCTTCTTCCGTAGGTAATCCATGAGCGAGCAAGAGTCGTTCCCTCGACAAGACGGCCTCCCGCTCAGGTGTGCCCTGATGCTCAGACGAATACGCAGCACCAGCCGTTGATATAACGGCGGACAAAGTCAGCCTTGATCGATCGTGTTGCAGTGGCTCGCATTGCGCTAGCCCGTGTTTCAAGGCTTGCGTCCGAATGCTTCGCGCAACCGCTTCTTGGCGCGCTCCAGCGTGCTGCGGCGTGACTTCGGCAAATTGCGCCCGGCGCGGTTGATATAAAAATTTAGCATCGCCATGGCCGATTGAAACGGCGAGCCCTTGCGACGCTTGCTTCTGGTCGACGAGCGCTTCAACGAATCCGCGATCTCGTCCGCGTTACCGGTCTTGAAGATACTTCCCTCGATATCCATTGCGTCGCTGGTCTCCATCACATGATGCGACCAGCGTTTGGGCGAGGGTTTCGCTGTCGACTTTTTACCGGTGGTAGCGAGGCCGTGTCGCTGACGCGTGCTGTTCGACTTGCCGCGAGGCTTCGCCTTGCTCGTCCTCGTCTTGGTCTTTCGAGTTGCCATAGCCTATTCCTCTTAAGCCAAATAATTTCTGCGTTGTGTCGAGCAATGGGGCGGCGCGCCATCGACCGTTTAGCTACTCGCAACGCGCCGTGCGGCTTCGAGCGTGATCGGCTCGCGCATGGCTTCGGCAAGCCGGCCTATGGCGGCTCCATGCCCGCATCCGACCACCGCGCGAACCTCGCCGTCTTTCAGCAGGTAAGCGATGAACTGCTGCTGATCGAGATCGCCATCTATTTCGACGTGCTCGGGTTCTCTGACGTGGCCGAGATACTCGAAGTTCTTGTCGTAATGAAAGGTCCAGAAAAAAGGCACGCCGATGTAATCGCGTGCGATGCCCGCCATGTTGTACGCCGCCACGCGCGCATGTTGCTGGGCGACGCGCCAATGTTCGATGCGACCCATTGCACCGGCACGCGGCAACGGAAAGCGCGCGATGTCGCCCGCTGCGTAGAGACTCGGCGCGGCAAGCATCGACGCATCGACTTCCATGCCTTCGTCGTCGCCCATCGTGACGCCAGTGATGAAGTCCGTAGCCGGCGTCACGCCCGTTCCCGCAATCACGACATTGGCCTGTAGCCGTTCGCCGGATTCGAGCAGCACTTCGCGCACGGCGTCGTCGCCTTCGAACGCGCTGACATGCGTATCCATATGGAACGTCACGCCGTTTTGTTCATGCATGCGCTTGAACATCTCGCCGATGCGCGTACCGAACTGCTTTTCGAATGGCACCTTGCCGGGCGCGACGACAGTGACTTCGATCTTGCGCTTACGAAGACACGAAGCCACTTCCAGACCGATGAAACTCGCCCCGACGATCACGACGCGCACAGGTGATTGCACTGCATCGAGCGATGCAAGAATCTCTTTTGCATGTTCGCGATTGCGCAGCAGATGGATATGCTTAAGGTTTGAACCCGGCGCCTTGAGCGGCTTGGGCGTGCCGCCCGTGCAAACGAGCGCGGCGTCGTAATCGACTGTCCGACCGCTGGCGAATTCGGCTTGCTTGTTGCTCGCGTCGAGTCGCACGGCGCGTGTCAATTCGCGTTCGATCTTATGAGCGTCGAAGAAATCGTCGTCGAGAAGGGGTGGAACATCGTCGGGCGGCATGTCGCCTGACAGCACGAACTTGCTTAGCGAAGTGCGATCGTAAGGCTCGCGTGCATCGTCGCCAGCGAGCACGATACGCCCGCTGAAACCGGCTTCGCGCAGCGCCGCGCATGCCGCGGCGCCTGCGGCGCCCGCGCCGACGATGAGCATGGTCTTATCCGCGCCATGCTCGTCTTGCGTCTTCGGCGCTTCGGCACCGAGCGAGACAAATACATCGCCATTCGACACGGTGACCGGATAACGCGTCAGACCTTTGAGCGCCGGCGGCTCGACGAGACTGCCATCACTAATTTCAAACGTGCCCTTGTGCCACGGGCAAACGATGCGGCCGTTGCAGATCGCGCCTTCTTCGAGCGGCGCGCCTGCATGCGGACAGTCGGGTGAAAAGGCGTGCACGGCCTGACCGTCGCGCACGAGAAGAATCGGTGTTTCGCTCGCATCGTGCTTGATGCACACACGCGTGCCGTGCCCGGTGGGCAAGTCGTCCACGCGAGCGACCTTATGCTGGGAAGGGGACATTGCACTCTCCGGTGTCTATCCCCGGAGCAGGAAGCAATTCCCGGACCGCTTGCCAGCTGAATGCTTGGATTAGAGCGCCTCCGTGACCGCGCGCAAAAACTGCTTGGTGCGTTCATGTTGCGGCGCGGTGAAGAACTGCTGCGGCGCGGCCTGCTCGATGATCTTTCCTTCTGAGAAGAAGCAGACGCGATCCGCGAAGTCTTTTGCAAAGCCCATCTGATGTGTGACCATCAACATGGTGAGGTTATGTTCGGAGCCTAAGCGCCGAATGACATTGAGGACCTCACCGCAGAGTTCGGGATCGAGCGCGGAGGTCACTTCGTCGAAGAGCATGATTTTAGGGCGCATGGCAAGCGCCCGCGCGATGGCTACGCGCTGCTGCTGTCCACCCGACAATTGCGAAGGATAGTGACCGCATTTTTCCGACAAACCGACCATGGATAGCAACTCGCGTCCACGTTCGATTGCTTCCTTCTTCGAAAGACCTAGCACGCTCGTAGGCGCTTCAATGACGTTCGTGAGCGCGGTCATGTGCGGGAACAGGTTGAAGCTCTGAAACACCATGCCGATCTTGCTGCGCACTTGCCGCACATGTCGTTGCGACGCGGGTACGAGCTTGCCGCCGCGCATCTCATGCGTGAGAGACTCGCCATCGACTTCGATTACGCCGTCGGTCAAGGGATCGAGCGTCATCAACACGCGCAGCAGCGTGGATTTCCCCGAGCCGCTCGGCCCGATGATCGCGACCTTCTCGTTACGCGCGATATCCAGATCGAGTCCATCGAGCACGGTAAGCGCGCCGTAGCGCTTCGTCACGTTGCGAAAGCGCACCATCGGCGTATTGGCTTGCGCGTCGGCGGCTTCGCCTAACGACGGGTCGAGGTCTCGTTTCATCGGTTGCTCCTTGATTTCCATTACCGTGCGCCATCCGCCGGGTTAGCCATCGTGTCTCCGCGCGAAATCATGGCAACCTGACCCGCCGTTCGAGGTGACGCACGCCCGAAGCGAAAGTCACGCTGATGATCAGAAAGAAGACGCCCGTCATGGTGATCGGTTCGAGATAGCGGAAGGTTTCCGAGCCGATGTTCTTCGCCTGCTGCATCAATTCGACCACGGTAATGGCTGACAACACGGGCGTGTCCTTGAACATGGCGACGAGGTAATTGCCGAGCGCGGGAATCACGGGACGAATGGCCTGTGGCAGAATCACGCCGCCATACGTGCGCCAGGGCGACAACGACAGCGCACAGGCCGCTTCCCATTGTCCACGCGCGACGCCGTTGAGTCCTGCGCGATAAACCTCCGACACGTAACACGCATAGTGCACGGCAATGCCGATGGTGCCCGCCATCAACGCCGACATGGTGAGTCCATAAAGCGGCGCAACGTAAAAGAGCACATACACCTGAATCAAAAGCGGCGTGCTGCGAATAAACTCGATGAAGAAAGCCGTCGCCTTCGAGACGAAAGCGATCTCGCTGCGTCGCAGTATTGCGAGCACGAGGCCCAGCACCAGCGCGATGGCAAACCCCACTAGCGTGATGCCGATGGTGTATAACGCGGCGTGCAGCAGTTCCGGCAGGATATGCAGCGCGTATTTCACATCGAAGAGTTGACCGAATGTCGTCATGATGCGGCCCTCGGCACGACGCGACGAACGGCGACGTGACTGCTTACACGGCGCTCGAAGTGACGCATTACCGTGACGATGATCTGCGCCAGTACGAAGTAGATCAGCAGCGTCAGCCCGAAGATTTCCGCTGTCTTGAAGGTCGCTTCATCGAGTTGTCGCGCGCGGAACGTCAGGTCCGAAAGCGTGATCAGCGACACGAGCGAAGTCCCTTTGAGTAATTCGATCATGAGGTTCGTGGCTGGCGGCAGTGCGTTGATCATGGCTTGAGGCAACACGACGCGG
Organism: Caballeronia sp. GACF4; assembly: GCF_023631025.1. NCBI lineage: Bacteria > Pseudomonadati > Pseudomonadota > Betaproteobacteria > Burkholderiales > Burkholderiaceae > Caballeronia > Caballeronia sp. GACF4. The sequence goes on along the minus strand of NZ_JALQDW010000018.1, from coordinate 608,757 downwards.
CGCAGCCTGACCCATGCCGGCATGTTGAGTGCCAGTGCTGCTTCGTATTGTCCGCCTGCCACCGAGTGCAATGCGCCGCGCAGAATCTCGGAGCCATAAGCGCCGTAATGCAAACCCAAACCAACGATGGCCACGGTAAAGGGCGTCAACTGAATACTGAAGGGCGGCAAGGGCAGCACGAAGAACAGCCAGAACAATTGCACCAGCAAGGACGTGCCGCGAAAGACTTCGACATAGACATTGCCAAGCCAGCGCAGAGCACGATAAGGCGCTTCGCGCAGCGTCGTTGCGATGCCCGCCATGACGATCGCAAGCATGATGCTGAGCACGGCGATCTGGATCGTGACGAGCGTGCCTTTCCACATCAGCGGCAGTAGCTCATTGAGGTCACTCATGACGGTTCCTCGCTAAATGAACGACGCGACGCGCGCCTGTACCGAATGTATCTCTGCTCAACCGCCGCAAAGTTCAGGCGCTTTCTTCGTGGTCAGATTCGTCTTGTCGAAGCCGAACGGTCCCACCGTTTTCAGATGATCGTCCGTGCCGAGCCAGGCATGGAGTTCCTTGTTGACCGCATCGCGCAGATCGGTATCTTCGGGGCGAAAGGCGAGTGCGCCATAGCCCGTATGCTTCGGGTCGTCGTTAAACTGGCTCGTTGCTTCGACTAGCGGACCGCCCTTCGTCGCAAGACCCTTCATGGTGAGTGAGGTGCCAACGGCTGCATCGGCGCGGCGTGCGCGCACGGCCTGCAATTGCGCGGTGGTATCGGGCACCTGAAGAATCTGATCGTCCTTGATGCCCGCCTCGCGTGCATAACCGAGTTCCGCCGTGCCGGCCATTACTGCGAGTTTCGTGTCGCCTTGCTTGGCGACATCGGCGTAACTGTGAAGGTTTTTGGGGTTGCCCTTGAGCGTCAGCAACGTGTCGGGAATCTGATATTGCGGATCGGCGAAAGCAACCTGCTTGCAGCGCTCGGGCGTAATGTACATGCCCGCTGCAATCACATCGAAACGGCCTGCCTTGAGGCCCGGAATGAGCGCGCCCCATTCGGTCAGCACCGCATCGACTTTCTTGACGCCCAGTTTGGCGAATACTTTCTTGGCGATTTCCGGCGATTCGCCCGTCACGGTGCCGTCGGCCGTCGTATAGGCGAAGGGCGTTTCGTTCGCATAGCCGATGCGCACCTCGCCGGTGCGTTGAATCCGTTGCAAGGTGGTTTCCGCGGCAGCGCCCGCGCTGAAGGCACTCAAGCTCGCCGCGGCGACGCATGCGGCCACCAGCATTCCAGACAGTCGTTTGGTCTTCATAGCGTTTTCCGTTTATAGCGTTGGTAGCGTTCGTATGGTCTATTGCGCGCGTTCCTTGAAGGCTGCGGCTAGATCGGTCATGGAGAAAACCCTTATAGGAAGCGGTCTTCACAGGCTTTACCGCGCAGCCACCAATGCAGAATACAAAGCCATATATTTGTTCCGATTGCTCTAGGACAATTATTTTTCAAGGAGCTTTTGCGCCACTATTGCGCATGAGTCAAGCGCACGAGGAGTGGAAATTGAATCAGCGATGGCGCGAGGCCGTACGCACCGTGCAAGGCGTACAGTCGAAATACAAGCGGCTCGTCAAGGCGATGGCGCTGGATATCGAGAACGGCACACTGGCTTCAGGCGCACGCTTGCCGCCGCAACGCGAGGTCGCGGCGGATCTGGAAATCAGCGTGCAGACGGTCACCAATGCCTATAAAGAACTCGAGCGCCAGGGGCTGATTCGCTGTGAAGTCGGGCGCGGCAGCTTCGTCGCGGCGCGCGTCACAGAGACCATGTCCAACTACATGCTCGATACGGCCGAGCGCTCCGTGGTCGACTTTTCGATTGCGCGTATCGTCCATACGCCCGAACACGATGCAATGTGGCGCAAGGTCTGCGCGACGCTTGCAACCATCGAGGATCAGCCCTGGATACGCGCGTTTCGTCCGATTGCGGGTTTCGAGCATCATCGGCAAGCGGGTGTTGCTTGGCTCGAATCGCTCAACATGCCTGCGACCGCTGAGACGCTCCTAGTCACGAATGGTGCTGCGCACGGCATCTTTCTGGCGCTTGCTTCCATTGTCGGACCGGGCGATACCGTGCTCTGCGAGAGCCTGACCGATCACGGCGTCATAGGCTCCGCGAACGTGCTCGGCTTCACGCTCAAGGGACTGGAAATCGACGAACATGGCATACGTCCCGAACATTTCGAGGAAATGTGCGACAGCGAGCGCGTAAGCGCACTGGTCTGCACACCGACGCTCAATAATCCCACGGTCGCCATCTTGACCGACTCGCGCCGGCGCGCGATTGCGCGCATTGCAGAGCGATACGGCGTGTATGTCATCGAAGACGATGTCTACGGCGCGTTGCCCGCCAAGGCGCAGACGCCGATAGCAAGCCTGATCCCCGAACTGGCGTTCTATTGCACGAGCATGACGAAGTCAGTGTTAAGCGGCTTGCGCACGGGCTTCATGACCGTGCCACGGCGTCTTGCCTTGCGCGCGGAAAGCGTGTTGCGCGTATCGAGTTGGATGGCGACCTCGCCGATAGCCGAAGTCACCGCGCGCTGGATCATGGACGGCACGGCGCAACGTCTCGTGCAGATACAACGCGAGCGGCTTTCGATGCGTCAGAGTGTCGTGCGTGAAGTGCTGGGAGAATATGTGCTCGGCAGCCATCCGAACGCGCTCTCTGCGTGGCTGCGCGTGCCGGATGAATGGGAAGCGGAACGTATCACGCGCGAACTGCGCAACCGCAATATCGCGGTGACATCGCCCGATCCGTTTCTCGTGCGCGGCGCTGAGCGGCCCAATGCGGTGCGTCTGTGCGTGGGCGCCGAAGTGGGCGAGGCGAGCTTTCGCACGGCCATAGAGACCATTCGCGAAGTCTTCGAGCAATTTCCGCACGTGCACGACTTCAACTAATCTCGCATGCGCGGAAATGAACTAGGACAATTCAAAACGATTTTTTAGGACATTAGACTCGGTTGCATCGACACTTGCTCAATGCAATCGCGCCATGTCCGCACTCACGCTCGACGATGTTTATCGCGCACGCCAACGCATCGAAGGGCGTGTGCTCGTCACGCCGCTCGTGCAGTCGGCGACACTCTCGCGCGTTGTAGACGCACCTGTCTACCTCAAACTCGAAACGCTTCAGCCTACCGGCAGCTTCAAGTTGCGCGGCGCGACCAACGCATTGGCGCAACTCGCGGAAGCAGGGTGCAAGCGTGTCGTGACGGCATCGACGGGTAATCATGGCCGTGCGATCGCGCATGCGGCGCGCGCGCTGGGAATCGAGGCCGCAGTGTGCATGTCATCGCTTGTGCCAGCGAACAAGGTGGATGCGGTCGCGGCGCTCGGCGCGCGCGTCGTGATTGCAGGCAAGAGCCAGGACGATGCACAAGTCGAAGCGCAGCGCCTGGTGCGCGAAGAAGGCTATGCGTTCGTACCGCCTTTCGACGATGCGCGCGTCATTGCGGGGCAGAGCACCATTGGTCTGGAGATTATCGAAGCGCTTCCCGACGCATCCGCTATCGTCGTGCCCCTGTCGGGCGGCGGTCTTTTCAGCGGCGTGGCATTCGCGGCAAAAGGCATGAGGCCAGGCATCGAAATGATCGGCGTATCCATGCAACGCGGCGCCGCCATGCATGCGAGCCTCGAGGCGGGCAAACCCGTTCTCGTCGATGAACTCGAGACGCTGGCGGATTCGCTCGGCGGCGGCATTGGTCTCGACAACCAGCATACGTTCGCGATGACACGTGAATTGATCGATCGCATGGTGCTCCTCGATGAGCGTTCGATTGCTCGCGGCATTGCACATGCATATAACGAAGAGCGGCTCGTGGTGGAGGGCGCAGCGGCCGTCGGCATCGCGGCTGTGCTGGATGGTGCCATCAGGCCGCGTGAAGGTGGGCCAGTGGTTATCGTCGTGAGCGGTTGCAACATCGATATCGATACGCACCGCCGCCTGATTGGAGCGCTTTGATGACGTCTTCAATCGATCGTTCCACCATCTTGCTAGGCGAAGCGGAGCTGCGCGAACTCGTGCCGCTCGACCTCGATGCGATCGCACAGATCGAAGCTGCCTTCCGTTCGCTTGCGACAGAAGCGGTGGCGATGCCGCCGATTCTTCGCCTCGACATTCCCGAACACGCTGGCGAAGTCGACGTAAAAACCGCTTATTTGCCGGGTCTTCTGAGTTTTGCGATCAAGGTCAGTCCTGGCTTCTTCAACAATCCCTCTCTGGGTTTGCCGAGCTTGAACGGTCTCATGCTCGTGCTTTCGGCGCGCACGGGACTGACGCAAGCCGTGCTGCTCGACAACGGCTATCTCACGGCGGTACGCACGGCGGCAGCGGGTGCTGTCGCCGCACGCTGGCTCGCAAGACATGACGCCAAACGCGTGGCGATCATCGGTGCGGGCGAACAGGCGCGCCTTCAACTCAAAGCGTTGCGACTGGTACGCGACATCGATCACGTGACCGTGTGGGCCCGCGAAGGCGAGCGCGCGTTGCACTACGCACGCGATTGTGAAGCGGCGGGCCTTGAATGGGCTGTCGCCGATAGCGTGAGCCACGCGCTCAGGCATGCGGATATCGCCATCACCACGACACCTAGCCGCGAGCCGTTGATTCACGCCCGCGATCTTCATGCGGGCTTGCATATCACCGCGATGGGTTCGGATGCCGAGCACAAGAACGAGATTGCGCCAGACGTGTTCAAGGCGGCGCGCTACGTGTGCGACCGCTTGCAGCAAACGCGCGTGCTTGGCGAACTACATCACGCGATAAGCGCAGGGGTTATCGCCGCCGATGCATCGTTCGCCGAATTGGGACAGATCATCGCGCAGCAAGTGCAAGGCCGCATGAGCGATGACGACATCACCGTATGCGATCTCACCGGCACCGGCGCGCAGGACACGGCCATTGCAGCACTTGCGCTTGCAAGAGCACGCGCGACGCGTGCAGGAAGCATCTTTCACAACGACGTGACGCTTTGACAGAGGGGACGATGTCCGAAATCAAGCAAGAGAAGCGAGGCGAAGCGCCGGTCGTGCGCTTGCCGTTCGATCGCGGCGAGTACGACGCGCGCATGGCGAAGACGCGACGCGCAATGGAGAAAGCAGGTATCGACCTGATGATCGTGACGGACCCGACCAACATGGCATGGCTCACCGGTTACGACGGCTGGTCATTCTATGTGCATCAATGCGTGCTGCTTGCCATGGATGGCGAGCCGGTATGGTTCGGTCGCGGGCAAGATGCGAACGGCGCGAAGCGCACGGTGTTCATGGCGCACGAGAATATCGTCGGATATCCGGATCACTACGTGCAGTCTCAGGTTCGTCATCCGATGGACTTTCTCTCGATTGAAGTCATCGTCGCGCGCGGATGGGACAAGAAGCATATCGGTGTGGAGATGGACAATTACTACTTCAGTGCGAAGGCGTATGCGTCGCTCGTTCAGCACTTGCCCAACGCGAAGTTCAAGGACGCGACCGCGCTCGTCAACTGGCAGCGTGCGGTGAAATCGCCGCGCGAGATCGAATATATGCGTGTGGCGGCGCACATCGTCGAGAAGATGCACGCGCGCATTCTCGACAAGGTCGAGCCTGGCATGAGGAAGTGCGACCTCGTCGCGCAAATCTATGACGCCGGCATCACGGGCGTCGAAGGCTATGGCGGCGACTATCCGGCTATCGTGCCGCTCTTGCCTACTGGCTCGGATGCAGCGGCGCCACATCTCACATGGGACGACTCCGCGTTCACTGCGAATGCCGGGACGTTTTTCGAAATCGCCGGATGTTTCAAGCGCTATCACTGTCCGCAATCGCGCACGGTTTATCTCGGCAAACCGCCGCAGCATTTCATCGATGCCGAGAAGGCGGTAGTCGAAGGCATTGAAGCAGGACTCGCCGCTGCGAAGCCGGGCAACAAGACCGAGGACATCGCCAATGCGTTCTTCGCGGTGCTGCGCAAGTCGGGTATCGAGAAGGATAGCCGCTGCGGTTATCCCATCGGTGCGAGTTATCCGCCCGACTGGGGCGAGCGCACCATGAGCTTGCGGCCGGGGGACAAGACGGTCCTCGAACCCGGCATGACGTTTCATTTCATGCCGGGACTATGGCTCGATGACTGGGGTCTCGAGATCACGGAAAGCATCCTGATTACCGATACCGGCGTCGAGACTTTCTGCAATACGCCTCGCAAATTGTTCGTGAAGGAGTAGTACGATGCGCGCGTCACCGATCAGTCCGACCGTCGACTTCGAAGCCGACGGCGAACAACACGGCTTCCTGAAGCTGCCGTATTCGCGCAACGATTCGGCGTGGGGTGCGGTAATGATTCCGGTCACGGTCATCAAGCGCGGCGACGGACCGACCGTGTTGCTCACGGGCGGCAATCACGGTGACGAGTATGAAGGGCCGATCGCGTTGTCGAAGCTCGCATCGACGTTGAAGGCCGGCGATATCAATGGCCGCGTGATCGTAGTGCCGTTCATGAATTACCCGGCGTTTCGCGCGGGTACGCGCACGTCGCCCATCGACGCGGGTAATCTCAATCGCAGCTTTCCGGGCCATCCCGATGGCACGGTGACGCAGAAGATAGCCGATTACTTTCAGCGTCATTTGCTGCCCTTGGCGGACTACGTTCTCGACATTCATGCAGGCGGGCGTACGCTCGATTTTCTTCCGTTCGCGGCGACTCACGTGTTGGCGGATGCACGGCAACAGGCTCGCTGCGAAGCCGCCATGCGCGCGTTCGGCGCACCTTATTCAATGCGCATGCTCGAACTCGATAGCGTCGGTTTATACGACAGCGCAGCCGAAGAGGCGGGCAAGGTGTTCGTCTCCACCGAACTCGGTGGCGGCGGTTCATCCACTGCTGCTAGCGTCGCCATCGCGGAACGCGGCGTGTATGGCTTCCTCGCCCATGCGGGCATCATCGACAAAGAAAGCGTGATTGGCGAAGCGCGCACGACCACGCTGCTCGATATGCCCGATGACGCGTGCTATACGACGAGCGAACATGCGGGCTTGCTGGAGATGTGCCGCGATCTTGGCGACATGGTGGCCGAGGGCGACGTGCTCGCGCGTGTTCATGACATCACGCGCTCTGGCGCGACGCCGGTCGAATATCGCGCAAAGCGTGCGGGACTGCTTGCGGCAAGGCACTTTCCTGGCCTCGTACAAACAGGGGACACGGTGGCTGTCGTGGCCGACATCATCGAACGCAACATACCGGTGACGATCTGACTTGACCAAACTCGACCGATACGATCTGGCTATCTTACGCATCCTCGCGGGCGACGGACGCATTACGAAGTCGCGTCTGGCGGAGAAGGTGAACCTGTCGATCTCACCTGCATGGGAGCGTGTGAAGCGGCTCGAAGAAAGCGGGATAGTCAAGGGATATCGGGCGAATATCGACTGGACGTCGGCGTTCAAGGGAAGCCGTATCGTCGTGGAAGTTACGCTCTCGCGGCATACCGCGTCAGACATGAGACGCTTCGAAGACCGCGTGCAACAAGCGTCCGAGATCGTGCAGTGCGTGGCGACAGGTGGTGGTGTCGATTACGTGCTGCATGTAGTCGCGCGGGACATAGACCACTACCAGCGCTTCATCGACTCGTTGCTGGTCGAGGAACTCAGCATCGAAAAGTACTTCACGTATATCGTGACCAAGGTCATCAAGGACGATTGCGGTGGTCCGCCCGAGTGGGCGCAAGTTTGAGTCGCGAACATCGAAACAGAAAAAACACCAGGCGTGGCAATCGATAACGAAAAATTCCGCGACTGCATGAGCTTAAAGTGACTCCATCGAATTAGACTCAAGAGCGAATCAACCGATAGGAGCGAACGTCATGCTGTTAGGACATCCGGTTCTCTTCAAGTCGCTGTGCTATGTGGACGGCCGTTGGGTACATAGCAACAATGCCGCGTCGATCCCGGTGGTCAATCCCGCCGATCAGCACGTCATCGGGCATGTGCCGATGCTCGAACGCGAACAGGTCGTCAGCGCCGTCGGAGCCGCCGACCGCGCGTTTCAAGCTTGGCGCTGGACACCCCAGCAAAAGCGCAGCGCGTTTCTCATGCGCTGGCATGAACTGATCTTGCGTCATCAGTCTGACCTCGCCGGCATTTTGTCGCTGGAGCAAGGCAAGCCGCTCGCCGAAGCGAAGGGCGAGATCGCATATGCCGCGAGCTTTATCGAATGGTTCGCCGACGAAGCAAAACGCCTTGCAGGACGCACCATTCCAACGCATATCGATGGCGCGCATCTCGGCACGGTCATGGAGCCAGTCGGCGTTGCGGCGCTCATCACGCCATGGAATTTTCCCGTGGCGATGATCACGCGCAAAGCCGCGGCCGCTATCGCGTCGGGCTGCACGGTTGTCATCAAGCCTGCGCATGAAACGCCTTTTTCAGCGATGGCGCTTGCACAACTCGCGGAAGAGGCGGGCTTTCCCGCAGGCGTGTTCAACGTCGTGATCGGCGAGCCGCAGATGACCATGGAAGCGCTCGTGAGCGACACTCGCGTGCGTGCGGTGAGCTTCACCGGTTCGACGGGCGTTGGAGGTCTCGTGGCAAAGGCCGTGGCGCAGGCAGGCATCAAGAAGCTTGCACTCGAGCTTGGCGGCAATGCGCCGTTCATCGTGACCGAGGACGCAGATCTCGAACATTCGGTGCGCGTTGCGATTGGGGCAAAGTTTCAGACATCGGGTCAGGATTGTTGCGCCGCGAATCGCATCTTCGTGGCGCGACCCTTGTACGAAGCGTTCGTGCAACGTTATACCGAAGCGGTCAAGGCACTGAAGGTAGGCAGCGCGTTCGAAGCGAATGTCGATGTCGGTCCGCTCATGCATCAGGCCGCTTTCGATGCGACCGTTGCGCGTATCGAAGACGCAAAGGCGCAAGGCGCGCGCATCACTGTCGGCGGCAACGCGCATGAGCTCGGTGGATGGTTCTATGAGCCGACCGTTGTCGCGGATGCTAGAGCTGGCATGCGTATCTACGATGAAGAGAACTTCGCGCCCATCTCCGCGATCTCTCCGTTCGATACGCTCGACGAAGCCGTGACACGCGCCAACGATACGGAATACGGCCTTGCCGCCTATATCTGCGCCACGCGCATCGACACGATCTTTCAATTGGTGCGACGGCTCGACTTCGCAATGGTCTCGGTGAACGGCGTCAAGTTCACGGGCGCGCCCATTCCCTTTGGCGGCATGAAGGCATCGGGTCTCGGCCGCGAAGGTGGCGCGGAGGGCTTCGAACCCTTCGTCGAAACGAAATATTTTTGCTTAGGGAATCTGGGTCTGCCGCTTTCGAGCGCAGCCTGATTCAACCCACGTTAAGAACACGCATAGCGCTTCAAGGAGAAGCACATGAGCCAGCAACAGCAATCGATTGAACACTTGTTCGCGGAAGATCGCGCGCACTTCATGCATCCGTCCACGCACGCGCACGATCATGCAAGCGGCGCGTTGCCGGGCAAGATCGTGACGGGCGCCAAGGGCATTCGTATCGAAGATCATCAGGGCCGGACTTATATCGATGCATTCGCAGGACTGTATTGCGTGAACATCGGCTACGGTCGAACCGAAGTGGCCGAAGCCATTTATGAGCAGGCAAAGAAGCTCGCTTACTATCACACTTATGTCGGCCACTCGACCGATGCGATCATCGAGTTGTCGTCGCGCATCATCGCGTGGTCACCGGAAGGCATGAAGAAGGTGTACTACGGCATGTCCGGGTCCGATGCCAACGAAACGCAGGTCAAGATCGTCTGGTACTACAACAACGTACTGGGTCGCCCGAACAAGAAGAAGATCATCTCGCGCGAACGGGGCTATCATGGCTCGGGCATCGTCACGGGCAGCCTCACTGGCTTGCCGAGCTTTCATCAGCACTTCGACTTGCCGATCGATCGTGTGAAGCATACGGTTTGTCCGCATTGGTATCGAAAGGCACCGGCTGGTATGAGTGAAGCGCAGTTCACCGCATACTGCGTGGAAGAACTCGAGAAGCTGATCGCGAAGGAAGGCGCGGATACCATCGCTGCGTTCATCGCCGAACCGGTCATGGGCACGGGCGGCATCATCGCGCCGCCGGAAGGTTACTGGGATGCTATCCAGCAAGTGCTCAGCAAGCACGACATCCTCTTGATCTCCGATGAAGTCGTGTGCGGCTTCGGACGTCTCGGCTCGAAGATGGGCGCGCAGCATTACGGCATCAAGCCGGATCTCATCACCGTGGCTAAGGGCCTCACGAGCGCTTATGCGCCGCTGTCGGGCGTGATCGTGGGCGAACGTGTATGGGATGTGATCGACAAGGGCTCGCGAGAGCATGGTCCGATGGGACACGGCTGGACCTATTCGGGTCATCCCATTTGCGCGGCTGCTGCGCTGGCCAACCTCGACATTCTCGAACGTGAAAACCTCACGCAGAATGCGGCGGAAACGGGTGCTTATCTGCATGCGCAGCTTCACGCGGCATTCGATTCGCATCCGTTAGTGGGCGAAGTACGTGGCGCGGGTATGCTTGCCGCGCTCGAATTCATGGCCGATAAAGACGCGCGCAAACCTTTCGATGCGGCGCTCAAGGTCGGGCCGAAGGTATCGGCAGCGGCTCTGGAGCGCGGTGTGATTGCGCGAGCCATGCCGCACGGCGATATTCTCGGCTTTGCGCCACCGCTCGTCACGACGCGTGCCGAAGTGGATGAGATAGTCGGCATCGTCAAGCAGGCGGTCGACGCGGTGGCTAATGACGTGATCGGATCGACTGTCGCGAGCTGAGGTTCGAAGTGGAATGCGCGTTGCTCGTGTTGTTGGCACCGACAGCCTTTAACGGGAGCAAGCAATGACGATTAACGACAGCGAACAGAAGAGCACGGATAAGCCGCTTGGCGATGCTGGCAGCGGAGCAAGCGGTGGCGGTTCTATCGGCAATCTGCCGGGTCCCGGTTCAGCGACAGGAGGCGATCCAAAGCAAGGAGTGCGTCAGCCTAATGCGGGAGAGATCGAGCCTGAAAACAGGCGGCTTGACGAAGATCCGCATCAAACGGCGGAAGTGCCTTTGGGTTCAGGCAGCCGACCTGAACCGGCAGGAAAGGGTGGACTTGGCCCACAAAAAAGCGAAGGTGACGGTGCAACGTAGCACGAGCCGCTCAAGCCTTGAAAAGAAAGCGGCCGCTTTGTGCGGCCGTTTTCTGCTTGGCGATTAACGCGTGGCGATGTACATCGTAATTTCAAAGCCAAAGCGCATATCGGTAAAGCTAGGGGTTTCCCATTTCATAAAGCCTCCTTTTGCTAAAGCGGCCAAGCGGTTGCAAGACCGATGCGCGGTTCTAAGCTTGATTTAGCGCCGTGCGAATCCGCGCCCAAAATTCGACGCGCTTTAATCCTAACGCGTCTTAGGCGTCTGCATCATTGGAAATTGCCCGCAAGATCATTTAATTTATTTATAGCGGTCTTTGCCGGTTTCCTGAATTGTCAGGGGATGTACCTACTTTGTCAGGGTCCGTGGCGGGATTCTGTTCCAGCGCTTCGCCGGGACGAGGGATCACCCTGTCTGCTTCGGACGGCTCGATTTCGTTCAGACGATTGCCGCCGGGTGTACGCGGCTCTTCATGCAGGTCGTTATTTGCTCGCGCGGATGTCATTACGGTTTCCTTAAGTCGCCTTGTCATTCGATGAACCAGGCCGACGGACCAGCAACCGTTGTACCTAAGGTCAGCGTGCGCCAGGCGCACTTGATGCTAGCCGATTGATATGTCTATCCACTCGAAGGAGCGAGCATGTCAATCGAAGCGGACCGTATTTCCGATCTCGAAGTGAAAGTCGAAGACACGTTGTACATGTTCGACACGAAGGATCGCGCTGACGCGTTCATGCAGTGCCTTGGCAACGACTCGTTGCAGACGTGCACCACTAATCATGCGCCTGTATCGATGCGCGCTGTGACGACCGACACCGGCGTGCCGGAAGGTGAACCGGGCAGCATCATCTCGCCCTTGCTTGGCGGCATGCCCTGATCCAATGCTCAAGAATCAGAGAATGGCGCTTGAAGTGGTGCGTGGCGCAAGCGCGCTGCGCGTCAACGACTCAAGCGGCAAAGGCTTGTCGAAGAAGTAGCCTTGCGCCTGCGCTGCACCCATGTCGCGTAGTACTGCAAGCGTGGCCGCGTCCTCGACGCCTTCGGCCACAAGCGTGAGATCGAGCGACTCGGCCATTCGCACGATAGCTCGCACGATCGCGCGACTGCGAGGGCTTTCGGTCAGTTCGAGAATAAACGACTTGTCGATCTTGAGGCCGCTGAACTGATACTGATGCACATAGCTCAGGGACGAAAAGCCCGCGCCGAAGTCATCCAGTACGACGGACATGCCGTTATCCGCGAGTCTTTGCATGGTGCGGCGCGCAAGATCCGGCTCGGCTACGAGCGCGCCTTCCGTCAGTTCGAGACATACACGCGATGGCGACACGCGATAACGCCTGAGCAGCGCAAGGACATCGTCGGCGAACTCGGGGCGCGTCATGCTATAGCTCGAACAATTGACATGCACGGGCGGCCAGTGCGCAAAGCTGGCATTGGAAAGTATCGCGGCGACGCGTTCCAGCATGTATAAGTCGAGCCGACCGATGAGACGCAGCCCTTCCACTGCAGGCAGAAATTCGCCGGGTGCCACGATACGTCCATCGGGTTGGCGCCAGCGAATCAACGCTTCGAGCGCGACCACTTGGCCACTCCCTACATCGACGATAGGCTGAAAATACGGCAGCAACTCGTCGTCGCGCTTGATCGCGTTACGCAATGCGCCCTCGCGTTCGACCTGATCGGAGACCTGTCGGCGAAGCTCCTGATTGAACACGACGAAGCTGTCGCGACCCGCGTTCTTGACGCGATACATCGCGGTATCGGCATCGCGCAAAAGATCGGCGGGCTCGGTATGAAACTGCGTGTCCGCGCTCACGATGCCAATGCTGCACGAAGAAAACACCACATGTTCTTCGATATGAAACGGCAGATCGAAAGCTGCGAGGATGCGCTTGGCAATCGCCACCGCGTCGCGTACCGGCGCCTTGGGCGACAGCACTGCGAATTCGTCGCCGCCCAAGCGCGCGAGCAGATCGGTGGAGCGCAGACAATCGCGCAGACGCGCGGCGGCCTGCACCAGCAGCATGTCGCCGAAATGATGACCCAGGCTGTCGTTCACCACCTTGAAGCGATCGAGGTCGATGAACATCACCGAAAGCTCATCGCCGCGTGTCTGGTAGTCGTGCCATGCATCACGCAGCCGATGCATCAGATGACTGCGGTTGGGCAGGCCGGTCAATGCATCGTGCGAATTCTCGTACAGCAGACGCGCGTTGACATCGTCGAGTTCACGCGTACGGGCCTGCACACGGGCTTCGAGCTCGAGGTTGGCTGCATGCAATGCTTCGGCATCGCGACGGCGCGAGAGGGCGGTATCGATATGGCGCGATACGAAGGTCAGCAACTCCTGATCGCGCTGCGAATAGCGCACGAGCGGCGAGTAACTTTGCACCGCGAGCACGCCGCGTACGACATCGCCATCGAATAGCGGAATGCCGAGCCACGAGCGCAGGCGCACGTCGTCGTGATCGGTTTCGAACGCCCCTTCCGCGATGAGACGCAGCGCTTCCTGATGATCGATGAGACGCGCGCGGCGTTCGCGAATCACATACTCGGTGAGCCCACGCTGGCCGCGACGCGGCTCGGGCCGCTCCTGCACGATTTCATCGACGTAATAGGGAAACGAGACTTCGCATGTTTCGGTTTCGAAGAGCGCCACATAGAAATTGCGCGCGTAGAGCAGCTCGCCGACGATGCCATGCAGACTGCGAAAGAACTCCATCATGTCGCCGGGCCGGCTCGACAATTCCGCGATTTGATAGAGCGCTGCTTGCAGATGCTCGGAACGCTCGCGCTCGGCAATGCCATGTCGCAAAGCAGCGTTGAGCTTCGACAATTCGGAGGTGCGGCGGGCGACCTGTTCTTCCAGATCCGCGCGATGCAGGATACGGTCGAGCGCCATTGCGACGTGACGCGCCACGACTAAAAACAGCGCGCGGTCCTCGGCGGTGTACATGCGCGAGACGTCATAGACCTGCATGGCCAGCATGCCGAAGACTTCGTCGGACGCATTCTTGAGCGGCGCGCCCATCCAGAACTCGGGGCGATCGCCGATGCAATAGAAACGCTCCGCGCGTTCGGCGGCGCAGATGTCGGCTGCGGTCACGAAAAGCGGCTGTTCGCTCGTGAGCACTTGCCCTGTCATCGAAAGACGCTTGGGATCGAGAATGTCGTAGTTCTCGGCGGCGACCACGTCCGTGTCGATCACATCGACGTAATACGGATAGGTGATCTTGCCGGTCTTGCGGTCGTAGAGCGCGAGGTAGAAGTTCTCGGCGTCGATGAGCGTGCCGAGACGCTCGTGCACGCAACGCAGAAAGTCCGCGCGCTCGGGCACCGAACTGGCGAGATACGCGATCTCATACAACACGCGTTGCGTGAGTTGCGCCCGCGCGAGGACATCGGCTTGCACGCGTTCACCAAGTGCGCGTGCGAATTCAGCGAGATGTGCATTGTCGCTGTATGCCACAGGCGCGAGCAGCCAGCCGAGCACGCTTTCGCCGCGGCCGGTCGGCCAGGCATGCCAGCCGTGCGCGGCGCAGGCTTTCGCGAGGCGGTCCTCAGCGATGTCGCTTGGCCACGCTGGTATGCAAAATTCATTGCCCTGGCGTTCAAGATGCAATTGCTCGCCCGCGCGATACCAAGCCCATGTGTTGGGGCAAGCGGACGCGGCAGTGTCCCGCAGCAAGGCGTCGATGGACGGTGCGATGTTCGCCGGCGCGGCATCGTCCGCGCCATCGTCGGTCACGTCTTCCTGTGCGGCCTGAGCCGCCTGCAGTGGCGCGTTATACGCGGAAAACACACTCATCGGCGCTCCAGGCCCTCAGGCCGCCTCGTCGGACGGTTGGTTAAGCAAAGCGGCTCGCGCACGGTTGCCCGAAGCGCCTCATGCAATCGCTCTTACTCTGGTATCGGCAGCGAGCATACAGCCTTGAGCATGGATGACAAAAAAAGCAGCAGGATTGGCTTTTGCATGCACTTTATGCCGATACCGCCGCGCGGGCGAAGCGTTCGCGGTAAGTCTGAGGCGCAACCCCGAGTGCGCGCACGAAGCCGCGTCGCATGGTTTCTTCCGAGCCGAAGCCGCAGCGTGCCGCAATGCGCTTGACCGGCAGGTCCGTGTCGCCCAGCATACGGCGCGCGGCTTCCAGCCGCATTTGCTCGATGGCGCGAGCAGGCGTTGCGCCGGTCTGCGCCCGGTAATGACGCACGAAGCTGCGCTCGCTCATGCCGACGCGCGCCGCCAGCGTTCCAATGGATAGATTGCATGCAAGATTCTCCGCGATCCATGCATGCAATTCGCCGAAGCGTTCGCCCGAGTCCTTCTGCAGCAAAAGCGCGGCGCTGAACTGCGCCTGCCCGCCGGGGCGCTTTAGAAACACGACGAGATGACGCGCGACATCGAGCGCGAGCGCGCGTCCGAGATCATCTTCGACGAGCGCAAGCGCCAGGTCGATTCCCGCTGTCACGCCTGCGGAGGTCCAGAGATCGCCGTCGCGGATGAAGATGGGATCGGACTCGACCCGCACCGCCGGAAAGCGGCTCGCCAGCTCGGCGCAGCGCGTCCAGTGCGTGACGGCGCGGCGTTCGTCCAGCAGGCCGGTCGCCGCAAGCAGAAAGGCGCCGGTACACACCGATGCCGTGCGGCGCGCATGAGCGGACCGCGCGCGCACCCAGTCGACCAGCGTGCGGTCGCGCAGCGCTTCATGCACGCCCCAGCCGCCCGCGATGACGAGCGTGTCGCACGGCTCGCGCGCATCGGGCAGCGCTTCGCCGATCAGCCCAAGTCCCGCCGAGGCTGTCACCGTGCCGCCCGGCGCGACGACTCTCGCGCGATAAGGGCGTGGCATGCCGGCCTCGCGCGCCAGTTCGTTCGCGGACGCGAACACCTGCAAGGGACCGGCGACATCGAGCAACTGAACGTCGGGAAAGGCGAGTATGTCGATGATGCATGGCTTCGGCGATGACATGATAGCTAGGGCGCTTGGCGTAAAAAGTGGGGCGATCGACCATCTCGCCATAGCGTAGCGGCGTAGGATGCATTCGTCCACCTTCATTCTTCAACCTGCCACGAGAGAGAAAGCGATGACCCTTCACATCGGCCTGCTGCTTTTCCCGCGCGTTCAACAACTCGACCTCACCGGTCCGTACGAAGTCTTTGCGCATCTGTCGGACGCTAAAGTGCATCTTGTATGCAAAACGCTTGCGCCTGTTCCTTCCAGTACAGGGATGCAACTCGCACCCGACACATCGTTCGCGGAATGCCCCACGCTCGACGTGCTCTGTGTTCCCGGAGGCGAAGGCGTCGGCGCTCTGATGGAAGACGAGGAAACGCTTGCGTTCATCCGCCAGCAGGCGAAGGGCGCTCGCTTCATCACTTCGGTATGCACCGGTTCACTCGTTCTCGGCGCGGCCGGTTTGCTGCGCGGCAAGCGTGCGACGACGCATTGGGCTTTTCACGAACTGCTGGGCGAATTCGATGCGACGCCCGTGCACGCCCGCGTGGTGCGCGACGGCGCCTTGTTCACGGGCGGTGGAATCACGGCGGGCATCGACTTCGCGCTGACGCTCGCGGCTGAACTCGTCGGCGAGCACGAGGCGCAGGCCATTCAACTGCAAATGGAGTACGCGCCCGCGCCGCCGTTCGATGCCGGGGATCCGAATCACGCGCCTGCCGCTGTAGTGGCGGACGTGCGGGAGCGCTCGGGGGCTTCGCTCGCAAAGCGCAGGGAAATCACGAAGCGCGCGGTGCATCGGCTCGGATTGAATGCTTGATGCAAAATGCCGGCATGCCGCATTTTGAATGCCAAATGCCTGTATTCAGAACCGCTTTTGCATGAAGTACCGCGCACGTCCTGCATGGAAATCCGCCAGTTCGCCGAAGACTTCGAAACCGTGGCGAACATAAAGATCGCGGGCTGCGGGATTGAGCGTATCGAGCCACGCGGCGCGGCAGCCGCGCTTGCGTGCCTCGACTTCGGCGGCGTCGAGCGCGCGAGCGCCAAGTCCGCGACCGCGCGCATCTTCGCGAACCCAGAGCCATTTGACGAAAAGCCATTCCCACGCGGTATAGCCCGCGAGGCCGCCTACAAAGTCGTCGCCTTGATAAAGCGAAACGGCCAAGTCGCGATGATCGCTTGGTCCGAGTTGACCGGTATTGAACGCGGCGAGACCGCCTGCGACATCGGCCTCGAACGATGCGTCGATCCAGTCGGTCACGGATACCGTCACTTGGATACGCTCGCCCTGCATCAAAGCTGCTCCGGCGGCGCAAGCGAGACGCCGGTGATGCCGTGTCGCGCGAACGCATCCCGAATAAAGCCCGACCGTTTGATGTCCTCGATGAAGTCGCGAAGATACTGCGTGGCCGCATCGCCGCGAGTCTTCGGCAAGCCCATTGCCTGCCTGATCACCATGAAGCGCCCGTCGATCAGCCGTACCCCGGGCGTGCGAGCGGCGTCGGCCTCGAGTTGCTGCTTCACGCCCGCGGCGACCTCGATCCCGTCGCGCAGAAAAGTGTCGACCACCGCCTCCGACAGTCCAGTGCGCACGAGTTGAGCGTGCTCCAACTCGCGCGTCAGGAAGAGGTCGTATGCGCTCCCTTTGCCCACCATGATGCGATTGCCCTCGCGATCCACATCCTCGATGCGAGAAAGCGGCGAGTCGTTGCGCACCAGATAGCACCCTTCGATCAACACATACGGTGCAGTGAACGCGATGCCCGCGCCACGCAGCGGATCGATCGCGAAGAAGCCGACATCGGCCTGTTCCGCCGTCACCGTCTCCACCGATTGCGCGGCGTTGGGAAAGGAATTGAATGCAATCTCGACGCCGAGCCGCGCGGCCAGTTCGCGGGCAATATCCACGGAGACGCCGCTGGGCTCGCTGCTCGCCGAATCGCGATGCACGAGCACGGGGTTTCCAAGGTTGAGCGCCGCGCGAAGCGTGCCGGTTGGAGCAAGAGCGTTTTTCGTGGTCGCGGTTAGCGTCATGGTCTTCCTTCGATGAGAGACGTTGGCATCTTGCGTTCTGCATGCAAACCGATCCGATGCAGAATACGCGATGCGCCAACCATCTGGCAAAGGAGAACGCATGCAGATACCCCGCATAGACAGTCGCGAGTTGATCGATCGCCTCAAGCTCGAACCGCATCCCGAGGGCGGCTACTTTCGTGAGACCTATCGCGCGAATTCAGGAGTCACGCGCAACGGCGAGGACGATCTCCGTTCGGCATCGACAGCCATCTATTTCCTCCTTTGCGATGGCGCTTACTCCGCCTGGCACCGTATTCGGTCGGATGAAGTCTGGCATTTCTATGCGGGTGATTCGATCGATGTCCATGTGCTCCATTCGAACGGAGAACTGGCGACGCATCGACTCGGCAATGCGCTTGAAGATCCGCAGGCGGCGTTTCAGGCGGTCGTCAACGCGGGTGACTGGTTTGCCGCCGAATGCCATGAACCAGGCGGTGCCGCGCTCGTCGGCTGCACGGTGGCGCCAGGGTTCGAGTTCAGCGAGTTCGAATTGGCCGCGCCCGGCGCGCTCGGGGCGCGTTATCCACGGCATCGCCAGTTGATCGAGCGGCTGGAGCCTAAGCGTCTGTGAGCCAAATGAAAGTCAGGCGCGCGGTTTGCTGTGAAACGGCTAAGAAATGAAAAGCAACTTAGCAAACGAGCAAACCGAAAGCGCCATGGACGATTCCCTTATCCGCCTGCGGGCGAAGATTGCAAGGCAAATCGCCGAGCGAGAAGCAACCCTACAACCGATGCGCGACTACGCAGTTCTTGGCGGCAACGCCACCCCCGAACGAACTTACTGCCCCGTTACCTTCGCGGCATTGGAGCAAGACCTTTGCGGCTGGAAGCGCATGGCCGCAAAATTGGAGACGACTGTTTTGTTCGAGCCGCGCGAACATCGCGCGTTACGCATGCCGCGTCTGCGTTAAGCAAGCGTCGGCCTTTGCGGTCAAAATGATTAGCGCAACGCTAACCACGGAGACCCGCAATGTCAGCATCGAAGCAAGACACGCCTGTCTGGTTCATCACCGGCTGTTCCACCGGCTTTGGCCGTGAACTCGCATCCGCTGTGCTTGCGCGCGGCTGGCGTGCTGTCGTCGCCGCTCGCGATCCCGCCCGCGTCGCCGACATCGTCGAGCCTGCAGGCGATAGAGCCATTGCGGTTCGGCTCGACGTCACGCACCCGGACGACATCACCGCTTCGGTAAAAGCGGCGCACGAAGCGTTCGGTCAGATCGACGTATTGGTCAATAATGCCGGCTTTGGCTATTTGGCCGCAGTCGAGGAAGGCGAGGACGACGAGGTGCGCGCGATGTTCGAAACCAATTTCTTCGGCGCGGCTGCAATGATTCGCGCGGTACTGCCAGGCATGCGGGAGCGTCGCGCGGGGCACGTGGTCAACATCACATCCGTGGGCGGCCTGGTTGGTAATCCGGGCAGCGGGTATTACGCTGCGACCAAGTTTGCGCTCGAAGGCCTCGGCGAAGCGCTCGCGCGCGAGACCGAAGGCCTTGGCATCAAGGTCACGGCCGTCGAACCGGGACCTTTCCGCACGGATTGGGCGGGCCGCTCGCTTAAGCAGACCCAGCGTTCGATTGACGATTACGATGCCGTCGCCGGTCGCCGTCGCGCGGGGATTGCCGAGCTTAGCGGCAGACAAGCGGGCGATCCGGTGCGCGCGGTGCAGGTCATCATCGAAGCCGTGGAAGCTAAAAATCCGCCCGCGCATCTCGTGCTTGGCAACATTGGGCTTCAAGCCGTGCGGGCCAAGCTTGCAGCGCTTAACGCGGATATCGATACCTGGCAAGAACGCAGCGCCTGGAGCGACAACCCGCTCGATTAAAAGCATCAGCTTCGAACCTCAGGCCCGCTTATTGCGCTATTGGTTATTGCGCTCGATCTTCGACGCTTGTGCTATTTACGCTTCGGGAAAAATCCATCATGCGCGTGCTTTTCGTTGAAGATGACGTTGGTCTTTGCGACGCTTTCAGCGCGCTTGCCCGCGCCTCCGGGCATATCGCAGATGTCGCATACGATGGACACCGGGCGCTTGAACTCGCGTCGGAAAATCGCTACGACACGATATTTATCGACATAGGTCTGCCGGATTTCGATGGTCGCGATCTTTGCAGACGGTTGCGCGCTGCCGGGCCGAGCCAGCTTGCTTGCGTCGTCGCGGTAACGGGTGACGATCGGCACCGTGACAGCGAACAGGAACAATTCGACGGCTACTACCTCAAGCCCTTCACTGAAGAAGGCTTTATGGCGGTCTTAGCGGCTTGCTAAAGAAAGCAATTAAAGACGCAATAAAAACGTCCGTTCATTAGAACGGACGTTCTTTTTTTGTGCTTAAGGAAATACAAGAAAACATAGCCGCACAGAAAAGTCCGTTTGTACAATGCCCTTAACGGAGATTTGAGGTCTGCCCAAAGAGGCAATAGCAGGAGACAACCCAAAAACGACATGGTCCGCTTTGCTTACAAGCGAGCACCGGAACACGACACCGCCGAGTCCCCGGTCTATCCGGTGGTCGTGACCGGCGCGGGACCGGTCGGTCTTGCCACTGCAATCGATCTTGCGCAACACGGCGTTCGTACCGTGCTCGTCGATAGCGACGACACCGTATCGGCCGGTTCGCGCGCCATCTGTTTTGCGAAGCGCACGCTTGAAATCTTCGAACGTCTCGGCTGCGTCGACGAGATGATCGAAAAAGGTGTGCGCTGGAATGTCGGGAAGGTGTTCCTGCATGACGATCTGATTTATGCATTCGACTTGCTGCCCGAAGCAGGCCATGCGCATCCCGCGTTCATCAATCTCCAGCAATATTACGTCGAGCGCTATCTCGTCGAACGCGCGGCACAACTCGATAACTTGCATATGCGCTGGAAGAGCCGTGTAGTCGGTGTAACGCAGCATCGGGATCATGTCGAACTGCAAGTGGATACGCCCGATGGACGATACGCCTTACGTACACGCTATGTCGTAGCGGCCGACGGCTCACGCAGCTTCATTCGTCAGGCTCTCGATCTCGATAGTCACGGCCGGGTATTCAAGGACCGCTTTCTCATTGCGGACGTCAAGATGAAAGCGCCGTTTCCGGCGGAACGCTGGTTCTGGTTCGATCCACCGTTTCATCGCAACCAGTCTGTGCTGCTGCATCGCCAGCCGGACAACGTATGGCGCATCGACTTTCAGCTCGGCTGGGAAGCTGACCCTGTCACGGAAAAAGCACCCGAACGTGTCACTCCGCGCGTCAAGGCATTGCTTGGCGAAGACGCGGAATTCGAACTCGAATGGGTGAGCATCTATACGTTTGCATGTCAGCGCATGGAGCATTTCAGGCACGGTCGAATTCTGTTCGCAGGCGATGCGGCGCACGGCGTCTCACCTTTCGGCGCGCGCGGCGCGAATAGCGGTGTGCAAGATGCAGACAATCTCGCATGGAAGCTCAGTCTCGTCGTTCATGGCGACGCTCCGCCCGCTTTACTCGACACGTATGCATCCGAACGGGAATACGCCGCGGATGAAAACATTCGTCATTCCACGCGATCGACCGATTTCATCACGCCGAAGAGTACGGCCTCGCGTCTCTTTCGGGACGCGGTGTTGAAGCTATCGAAGGACTGTGCTTTTGCGCGACGCCTCGTCAATAGCGGGCGACTCTCGGTGCCGACCGTGCTGCAAGACTCGCCGCTCAATACGCCCGATCAGCCCGATGACAGCTTCGCATGTTCGATGACGCCAGGGACGGCATGCGTGGATGCGCCCATACGCGTGAATGGCCGCGCTGCATGGCTCTTGCAACAAACGCATGGCAAAGGCTTTATAGGAATCTACTTCTGCGGCAGCGATGACGGGGAGGAAGTGCGCAGGGCTCTTTTACAGAGGCTAACGTCGTTTCGTCTATTACTGGTTGCGCCGAAGGGCATGGCCGCGTCGTTCGAAGATATCGAAGACGTCGATGGCATCGTGGCGCATCGATTCGATGCTCGCCCCGGCACGTTCTACTTGTTGCGCCCCGACCAGCACGTATGCGCGCGCTGGCGTGCGTTCAACGCCGATGCGATATTTAACGCCGTACAACGCGCTACTTGCAATGGATAAGCCAGCATGAAGCTCAAGCTCGAGGCCAATCTTGCCGATCCGGATGCGTTCTATGAACGGCTCATCGGCACACACGACGGACTAAGCGACGAAGAAAGCCGCATGCTCAACGCCAAGCTCGTGCTGCTTCTCGTGAATCATATTGGCGATGACGATGTAATCGGAGAAGCATTGGACATCGCGCGCAACGGCGTCAAAGCAGATTAAACGGCAATGCGCAGTGTCTCGCAGATAAAGGCGCCAATGCGGTCTAGATCGTCTAGCGGCAGCAGAGGCAGCGCGCTGTCGACTGCCGAGGCATCGTCGGTTGCAATGGCAAGAATTGCGACGTCGGTCTTATAAAGCGGCTCCCGGCCAACCGATGGCCGAACCACTTCCAGTCGCGGAATGGCTTCGCGTGCAAATCCTTCGACAATCGTGAGGTCCGCATGTGTCAGCCGCGCAGCGAGTTCCGTAAGCGAAGGCTCGTTCCCCTCGCGCAACTCGCGCACGATTGCATAGCGGTAAGGCGATGCAATCACCACTTCGCCCGCGCCTGCACGCCTGAAGCGCGCGCTGTCTTTGCCCGGAGGTTCGAGTTCGATTGAATGATGACTGTGCTTGATGACGTTGACTACAAGACCGCGTGCCCGAAACCAGGGCAATAACGCCTCGATCAGCGTGGTCTTGCCCTGACCCGAGCGGCCCGAGATACCGAAGAGCGGCGCATTCATGCGATAGATCGTCTCAAGGAAAAGTGCTGGATCGATCGAGGGAGTTTAACGGTTCATTAGCAGCCAGGGAGAATTCGCGCTATCGTCGTGCATTGCGTTTGGCGGCGCCCCACGGTTCGCGTCATGGCCCCGTCAAGCATTAGCGGACAAAGCATTCAACAGGATCAAACATGGCAGAAGACAATCCCAGCACAGGCGTCGCTCCGCAGCAATTTTCCATCGACGTAATGCTTGAAAAATATGCCAAGGGCGACGAGACGCGCGTCGAAGATATTTATCTGCGCGTGGCGCGTGGTGTCGCAATGGCCGAGCCCAAAGCGTTACGCGCGAAGATCGAAGCGGAGTTCGTCGATAACTTCCGGCGCGGTGCATTGGGCGCCGGGCGCATCATGAGCGCGGCGGGCGCGGGTATCGATGCCACGCTCATCAACTGCTTCGTTCAGCCCGTGGGCGATGCCATTCAAGGCGTCGACGATAACGGTTTGCCCGGCATTTACGTTGCGCTGCTGCAAGCGGCCGAGACGATGCGGCGCGGCGGAGGCGTGGGCTATAACTTTTCCGCCATTCGTCCTCGCGGTGCGCGCGTGCATTCCACGGGTTCAGCTGCATCCGGACCATGCAGTTATATGGATGTGTTCGATGCATCATGCCGCACGGTGGAGAGCGCAGGATCACGCCGTGGCGCACAGATGGGCATACTCGACTGCACGCACCCCGATTTGCTCGAATTCATCGCGGCTAAACACACGAAGGGACGCTGGAACAACTTCAACGTGTCCGTCGCGGTAACGGACGAATTCATGCAGGCCGTTGCCGACGACGCCGTCTGGCAACTCGTGCATAAGGCCGAGCCTTCGCCTGCACAGCGGGCATCGGCGGACATCCGGAAGCGTGACGACGGCTTGTGGGTGTATCGGGAAGTGCGTGCGCGTGACGTATGGAACACGATCATGCGATCGACCTACGATGTCGCCGAGCCAGGCGTCGTTTTCATGTCGCGCATGAATGACGATAACAATCTGCGCGCCGTCGAAACGATTCGCGCGACGAACCCTTGCGGTGAACAACCCTTGCCCGCATACGGTTGCTGCAACCTGGGCCCGCTCAATCTGACTCGCTTCGTGCGCGACCCTTTTGCGCAAGCGCGCGGCGGCGTCCCTGGTTTCGATTGGGACGGTCTCATGCGTACCACGCGCACGCAAGTGCGCTTTCTCGATGACGTTCTCGATGTCACGTTGTGGCCGCTCGAAGAACAAGCACGTGAAGCGGCTGCCAAGCGACGTATCGGCGTCGGCTTTACGGGGTTAGGCGACACGCTCGTAATGCTTGGTCTTCGTTATAACTCGAACGAAGGGCGCGAATTTGCCATGCGCGTCGCACGCACCATGCGCGATGAAGCGTATCGCGCGTCGGTCGAACTTGCACGCGAACGCGGCGCATTTCCGCTCTTCGATGCAGCACGTTATCTGGAAGAGGGCACTTTCGCATCGCGCTTGCCTGATGATCTCAAGAGCGAGATTCGCGCGCATGGCATCCGCAATAGCCATCTGCTTTCCATCGCGCCCACGGGCACCGTGAGTCTCGCGTTTGCGGACAATGCATCGAATGGTATCGAGCCCGCGTTCTCGTGGACCTATCAGCGCACCAAGCGCATGGCCGATGGCTCCAGCCAGACCTTCGCTGTCGAAGACCACGCGTACAGGCTTTATCGCGAGATGGGCGGACACGTCAAGGCGCTGCCCGATTACTTCGTGAGTGCGCTCGATATGTCCGCGCAAGATCATCTGGAAATGATGACGGCCGTACAGCCTTTCGTCGACACATCGATATCGAAGACCGTCAACGTACCCGCGGATTATCCGTTCGACGCATTCCAGGACCTTTACTTCGAGGCATGGCGACGTGGCTTGAAGGGACTCGCGACCTATCGGCCTAACGACACCTTGGGCGCGGTGTTGTCAGTCACGCCACAGGAAGAGAAGACACCGAGCGACTCGCCCGATCCCGAACTGGATCTCGATCCTTTGCGTATTGCGATCGATCATCGTCCGCGTGGAGAGCTGCCCGCGATTATCGAGAAGGTCGAGTATCTGACGCAGGCTGGAAAGAAGTCGCTCTATCTTGCGGTGTCGTTTATCGAAGTGACAGGGCGTATTGCAGGCGATGACGTGACCATCGAGCGACCCATCGAATTCTTTATCCCGACGGGGCAGAGCGACGAATCGCAACAATGGATCACGGCGACCATGCGTTCATTGTCGCTTGCGGCGCGTGGAGGCTTTGCCGCGCGTACGCTGCAGGACATGCGCAAGGTATCGTGGGATCGCGGTCAGGTGCGTCTCGGCGATGTCGAGCGTTTAGATGGACACCGCAGTCCACGCTGGCATGACTCGGAAGTCGCCGCGCTTGCCTTTGCGATTCAGCAAATTCTTCATCGACGCGGTTTTCTCGATGCCGAAGGCAGTCAGGTGCCGTCACGCGTACTTGCCCGCAAGCATATCGACGTGACCCATACACGCGCTCTAGTGACTGAAGACGAGACCGTGGCACACGCGGACGTGACGGATTTGTCGTCCGACGATGCCTTGTCGAACGACCCGCATACACTCACGCAGATGCATGGGCGCAAATGCCCGACATGTGGCGCGAATGCGGTGATCCGGAAGGACGGTTGCGACTTCTGCACTGCTTGCGGTGAAATAGGCGCTTGCGGCTGAAGCTCAAACGCGTGTGCCCGGCAGGCACACGCGTTTGATTGATTTGCTACTCGCCGTGCTCGCTCGTGTCCTGCTCGGTCTCTTGCGAGCGAGATTCGACAAACGGGCGCCACACCGGCGTCACCGAGGCTAGTTCTTCAAGAACCGAATATTGTTCAAGCGAAGTATTTTCGAACATGATGACCTCTGCAATTCTTTAGCGCGTGACCGAACCGTTCGCATATTCCACGATATGGCGATTGCGCGCTTCCGCTTGAGCGGCATCGCGAGCATGCGCTTCGCTTTGGGCAGCGACCGCATCGCCCCACATGCTGCGATCAGGATACGTATTGCGATTCAACGCGGGCAACGAACCGTTCGAATAGGCAGCGGCAAGTTCAGCCCGCACTTGCGCACGCGTCTTGGGCGTTTCACTCGTAGTCGTTTGCGTCTGATACGTTCCCGCGCGACCAATGCCTTCACCGCCGTCGGCAAATGCCGTGCTCGAAACCACGGCTGAGATAGCCGCGAGTGAGAAACCCGTGATGAGATAGCTTTTCATGCGTGCAACTCCTTTCGATCCGTTTCCTGTGCTTCGGATGCGACGCGGATGCAATCGGCTAAGAAGATGATTGCATGCGCTTCGCGACAGGTCGAAATGTAGTCGCCACGCTAGGGGCAGATAAATGCCGGATGCGCGAATAGATTTGTCGATTTCGGCGAATAATCGCTAAGAGCCTTAGCCACCGGACATTTGGCGACGCTTGCATGTGCTGACATTTTTCCCTATCGCATCGATAGGGACGAAAAAAAGGCGTGTCGCCTGAGACACGCCTTTGCTTTGCCAGCGAAATAGCTAGCCAGTAGTTAGCTATACAACGACATCCTCAGTACCCGAAACTTCCGGTGTACCGTGACGCACGACCGTGGGCGCGGCAGTGCTAGTGGGCAGGCAACGCTCTTCCGCGTCCTTCTGACCTTGCAGCAACGGGCAACGCTCGAACAGCTCCGCGACCCAGTCCACGAACACGCGCACCTTTGGCGAAAGATGGCGATTGTGCGGATAGACGGCGGAAATAGGCATCGGCAAAGGGCTCCATTGCGGCAGCACTTCGACAAGCTCGCCTGAACGCAAGTACGGCAACGCCATGAAGCGCGGCGCTTGAATCAGACCCACACCCTTGAGACCGCAACTGAGATAGGCTTCGGCGTCGTTCACCGCGATCATGCCGCGCATCTTCACTTCGATGGATTCGTCGTTGACGACGAAGTCCATATCCATCACACGCCCCGTGCGGCTCGAAAAATAATTCACGGCCACATGGTCCTGAAGGTCTTCAAGCGTTTGCGGCTTGCCATGACGTTCGAGATATTGGGGACTTGCGACCGTCACGCCCTGAAACACGCCAATGCGTCGCGCGACCAGACTCGAATCCTGTAGCGTTCCAACGCGAATCACGCAGTCGACGCCTTCCTGGATGAGGTCGACTGGCTTGTCGCCGAAGCCGAGCATGAGTTCGATTTCCGGATAGCGCGTGTGAAAGTCGCAAAGCTGCGGCATCACAATGAGCCTTCCAATGGCCCCCGGCATGTCTACCCGCAATTTGCCGTGCGGACCCTTGCCGTTGTTCGAGAATGTGCCCTCGGCTTCCTCGATGTCGGCAAGGATGCGCACGCAGCGCTCGTAGTAGGCCGCGCCATCGGGCGTCAGATTGAGCCTGCGTGTCGTGCGCTGAAGCAGTCGCACGTTGAGAAACGCTTCCAGGTTTTGAATGATCGTCGTGACCGACGCGCGCGGCAAATTGAGCGTATCCGCTGCGCGCGAAAAACTGTTGGTGTCGACAACCCGTGTGAAGACCTGCATTGCTTGTAGCCGATCCATGTTTCCTCACCTTCGATGCTTAGGGCACCAGCATAGCGGCGCACGGAATTAAGCGCCTGGCTAAGAACAGTCATGTGCGTATTAACGATGATTGTTCGGTGCGTCCGAATTGTGTTGCCGGATTATAGGCATTTATTAAAAAAGGCGTGGCATCCAGAATTCGCAGCATCGCAACTTATGCGTGACGGCCTTATTTTTCAGGCCGCGCACGAAAAATAACCATGGCAACATTGTTGGATCTGGAGGCGCGTCCGAGATTGTGCATCGAAGATGTGCGTATCGCCGGACACGTACAGCCGATCACGCTGCGCAGTTACCGCCCCGCGTCGGATGGCAACGTGTTGCCTATCGTTCTTTATTTCCACGGCGGCGGTTTCGTGCGTGGAAGTCTGGACGAAGCCGATGTGGCTGCAAGCGTCATTGCGCGAGATACGCCCGCTTGGGTCATCTCGGTCGGCTATTCGCTTGCGCCTGAATTTCCATTTCCCGCCGCGCCTGAAGACGGATATCGCGCGGCACAGTGGGCGGTTGCGCATGCTCGTGCGCAACGCGCAGACCCTTTGCGCATCGGCGTGGCGGGGCATGACGCAGGCGGCAACCTCGCGACGTGCGTTGCAGCCATAGCGCGCGATCGCGGCGATTTGCGCCTGTCCGCTCAAGTGCTGCTTGCGCCATTGCTCGATCCGAGCATGACGCGCCTCGCCGATGAACGCAAAGTGCTGTGCCCCGATCTGGAAATGAGCGATTGCGCGCGTTGCTATCGCGCGTATCTGCCCGTGCCTTCGCAACGTTTGCATCCCTATGCGGCGCCGCTCGAATCGCGGCGACTCAATGGCTTGCCGCCGGCGCTGATCGCGAGCGCGGAGCATGACCTCCTGCATATCGAGGCGGAAAAATACGCGGCGGAATTGATCAACGCAGGCGTGCCGACCGAAATGACGCGTCATTGCAAGGCCTCGCATCAAGCGCTGGCCGCGCATCCCGACGCGCTCGCCGATGTCGTCGCGTTCTTCAAGAAACGCCTCGCGCGCCCCAAATAAGCGCGCCACGCACCATAAAAAAACAATCTCAACGCAACCGGAGCTTCACCATGTTCTTCACTCGCAAACGTATTTACGCTGCGCTAGGCGCGGTGATCGTCATTGCTGGCGCGGGCGGCTATACCGCCTGGCGCGGTCACGGCGACGCCATCAACCAGGCGCAAGCCGCCGCGCATAGCCCGACCGCCACCGAAGTGGACGTGGCCGCGGTGGTCTCGAAGACCATCACGGACTGGCAGAGCTATTCGGGCCGTCTCGAAGCGGTGGACCATGTCGACATTCGCCCGCTCGTGCCCGGCACGATCGTCGCGGTGCACTTCAAGGACGGCGCGCTCGTGAAGAAGGGTGACGCGCTCTTTACCATCGACCCGCGTCCGTACGAAGCGGAAGTCGCACGCGCCGCGGCGCAAGTTGCATCGGCGCAAGCGCGTAACGGCTATACGTCCACCGACGCTGCGCGTGCAGAGCGCTTGCTTACCGATAACGCCATCGCCAAGCGCGATTACGACGAGAAACAGAACGCCGCGCGCGAGGCTGTCGCCAATCTGAAGGCCGCGCAGGCTGCGCTCGAAACGGCGAAGATCAACCTCGCCTACACGCATATCGTGGCGCCCGTATCGGGGCGCGTGTCGCGTGCAGAGCTCACGGTGGGCAACATCGTCTCGACGGGTGCGAATGCGCCGCTTCTGACCACGCTGGTCTCGGTCTCGCCGATCTATGCCTCGTTCGATGTCGACGAACAGACGTACTTGCGCTATCTCGGCCGCGATACGGGCAGCAGCGTGCCTGTTTCGCTGGGTCTTGCAAACGAAGACGGTTACTCGCGCGAAGGCGTGGTCGATTCCGTCGATAACCGCCTCGATACGACCTCGGGCACGATCCGCGTGCGTGCGCGCTTCAACAATCCGGATGGCTCGCTCTTGCCGGGACTTTATGCACGCATCAAGGTCGGCGGTGGCACGCCGCATCCGGCCGTGCTCGTGGATGACGCGGCTGTCGGCACCGATCAGGACAAGAAGTACGTCATGGTGGTGGACAAAGACAACCGCGTGCAGTACCGCGAAGTCACGTTAGGCGCCACGCATGAAGGCCTGCGCGTGATTACGAAGGGATTGCAGCCGGGCGAACGCATCGTCGTCAATGGCTTGCAGCGCGTGCGTCCCAACGATGTGATCAAGGCCAATAACGTCGCAATGGACAGCAACGCCAATGCGACGCCTGTGAAAACGGCATCGGCTTCGTAAGCATCTCGAACAGACAGAACTCGTCATGAACATATCCAAATTTTTCATCGACCGTCCGATCTTTGCGGGCGTGCTGTCGGTAATCGTGTTGCTGGCTGGCGTCATCGCCATGTTCAAGCTGCCGATCTCCGAGTACCCGGAAGTCGTACCGCCTTCGGTCGTGGTGCACGCGCAGTATCCGGGCGCGAATCCGAAGGTGATCGCGGAGACCGTGGCCTCGCCGATCGAAGAGCAGATCAACGGCGTCGAGGACATGCTCTACATGCAGTCGCAGGCGAATAGCGACGGCAACCTCACGACCACGGTCACGTTCAAGCTCGGCACCGATCCGGACAAAAACACGCAGCTCGTTCAGAACCGCGTGAATCAGGCTTTGCCGCGCTTGCCGCAAGACGTGCAGCGGCTTGGCGTGACCACCATCAAGTCCTCGCCGACGCTGACGATGGTGGTTCACCTGAACTCGCCGAACAACCGTTACGACATGACGTATCTGCGCAACTATGCGCTGATCAACGTGAAGGATCGGCTCGAACGCATCTCGGGTGTGGGTGAAGTGCAACTGTGGGGTTCGGGCGATTATTCGATGCGCGTATGGCTCGATCCGCAAAAGGTCGCGCAACGCGGCATGACGGCGACCGACGTGGTCAACGCCATTCGTGAACAGAACGTGCAAGTGGCGGCAGGCGTGATCGGTGGTTCGCCCACGCTGCCAAATACGCCCTTGCAACTGAACGTGAATGCACGCGGCCGCTTGCAGAACGAGTCCGAGTTCCGCGACATCGTGCTGAAGACGTCGCCCGATGGTGCAGTCACGCATCTGAGCGATGTGGCGCGCGTCGAACTCGCAGCATCGGAATATGGCTTGCGTTCCTTGCTCGACAACAAGTCGGCGGTTGCAATCGCAATCAATCAGCAGCCGGGTGCAAACTCGCTGCAAATCTCCGATGAAGTGCGCAAGACGATGAAGGAACTGCAGGCGGATATGCCTGCGGGTCTCGAGTATCAGATCGTCTATGACCCGACGCAGTTCGTGCGCTCCAGTATCGAAGCGGTAATTCATACGCTCGCTGAAGCCATCGCTTTGGTCGTGCTCGTGGTGATCGTGTTCCTGCAAACCTGGCGTGCTTCGATCATTCCGTTGCTGGCGGTGCCGGTGTCGATTGTCGGCACGTTCTCGCTGTTGCTTGCGTTCGGCTTCTCGATCAACGCGTTGTCATTGTTCGGGATGGTCCTCGCGATTGGCATCGTGGTGGACGATGCAATCGTCGTCGTGGAGAACGTCGAACGTAATATCGAAGCGGGGTTATCTGCCCGAGAGGCGACGTATCAGGCCATGCGCGAAGTGAGCGGGCCAATCATCGCAATTGCCTTGACGCTCGTGGCCGTGTTCGTGCCGCTCGCGTTCATGTCTGGCCTCACGGGTCAGTTCTACAAGCAGTTCGCGATGACCATCGCTATCTCAACGGTGATCTCCGCATTCAACTCGTTGACCTTGTCGCCCGCGCTGGCTGCGATGTTGCTCAAGGGTCACGATGAACCGAAGGACTGGCTCACGCGTGGCATGGACCGTGTGTTCGGCGGTTTCTTCCGTCAGTTCAACAAGGTCTTTCATCGCGGTTCGGATGCCTACGGCAAGGGCGTGAAGAGCGTCATCAACCGCAAGGCCGTAATGATGGTGCTGTATGCCGTGCTTCTTGCAGGTGCGGTTCTGATGGGCAAGATTGTGCCGGGCGGTTTCGTGCCCGCGCAGGACAAGGAGTATCTGATCAGCTTCGCGCAATTGCCCAATGGCGCATCGCTCGACCGTACCGAAGGCGTGATTCGGCAGATGAGCGACATCGCGCTCAAGCAACCGGGCGTGGAAAGCGCGGTGGAATTTCCGGGCTTGTCGGTGAACGGCTTTACGAACTCATCGAGCGCGGGGATCGTGTTCGTGACGTTGAAGCCCTTCAAGAACCGCGTGCATGACGAGGCACTTTCCGCCAATGCGATCGCGGGTGCGCTGAATCAGAAGTATGCGGGTATCAAGGGGTCGTTCATCGCCGTGTTCCCACCGCCGCCGGTTCTCGGGCTGGGTACGCTAGGTGGTTTCAAGATGCAACTGGAGGACCGTGGTGCGCTCGGTTATGCAGCGCTCGCGGATGCGACGCAGGCGTTCATCAAGCGTGCCTCGCAGACGCCTGAACTCGGACCGACGTTCTCGAGCTATCAGATCAACGTGCCGCAGCTGAACGTCGATCTGGATCGCGTCAAGGCCAAGCAGCTTGGCGTATCCGTGACAGATGTTTTCGACACGATGCAGGTGTATCTCGGCTCGCTCTACGTGAACGACTTCAACCGCTTCGGACGCGTGTATCAAGTGCGCGTGCAGGCCGATGCCCCGTTCCGCGCGAACCCTGAAGATATCGGCTTGCTGAAGACTCGCAACGCGAATGGCGACATGGTGCCGCTCTCGTCTCTCGTCAGGGTGACGCCGACCTATGGTCCGGAAATGGTGGTGCGCTACAACGGCTACACGGCAGCTGACATCAACGGCGGTCCGGCTCCTGGCTATTCATCGGGTCAGGCGCAGGCAGCGGCGGAGCGAATCGCCGCGGAAGTGTTGCCGCGCGGGATCAAGTTCGAATGGACGGATCTCACGTATCAGCAGATTCTCGCGGGCAATGCGGCTTTGTGGGTGTTCCCGATCAGCGTGCTGCTCGTGTTCCTCGTGCTTGCAGCGTTGTATGAAAGCCTGACCCTGCCGCTCGCGGTGATCCTGATCGTACCGATGAGCATTCTGTCGGCGCTGCTCGGTGTTTGGCTTACGGATGGCGACAACAACATCTTCACGCAGATTGGTTTGATGGTGCTGGTGGGCTTGTCGGCGAAGAACGCGATTCTGATCGTGGAGTTCGCCCGCGAACTGGAGATGCAGGGACGCTCGATCGTGCAGGCCGCGATCGAAGCAAGCCGCTTGCGCTTGCGCCCGATTCTCATGACATCCATCGCCTTCATCATGGGCGTGGTGCCGCTCGTACTGTCTTCGGGTGCGGGATCGGAGATGCGTCATGCAATGGGCGTTGCGGTGTTCTTCGGCATGCTGGGTGTCACGCTCTTCGGTCTGATGCTGACGCCGGTCTTCTACGTGATCCTGCGCAAGCTCTCGCGCACGGAGCATGTGACGGACAAGCACGGCTCGCATCCGCAGATGCGGGGTATCGGCGGCTCTTACGAGGCGCAATGAGGTCAAACATGAACAAGTTGCATATGAAACGATGGCTGGGCCTCCCGGGTTTGATGGCGGCGCTGCTCGTGTTCGCGGGCTGCTCGCTCGCGCCCACTTACGAAAAGCCGGATGTGCATGCGCCTTCCGCTTACAAGGAAACGCCGCAAGGAACTAGTGATACGAGCGCGCTTGCTCCTTCGGAAACGGGCACCTGGAAAACGGCTCAACCCTCCGAAGAAATGATGCGCGGCGAGTGGTGGACCTTGTTCGATGATCCCGCGCTCAACGATCTCGAACGTCAGGCGCAGGAAGCGAACCAGAACCTCAAGGCAGCAGCGGCACGCGTGAAGGAAGCGCGCGCAATCAACCAGACTGCGCGTGCGGGTCTGTTCCCGACGCTCGATGCAGGCTTCGGTCCGACGCGTGAGAAGTTCTCGCCGGCATCGCAGTTCCTGCCGGCCGATGCCAACGTGCCTGCACAAACGTTGTGGCGTGCCCAGGCGAGCGCATCGTATGAAGTCGATCTGTTCGGCCGCGTTTCGGATTCCGTCAAAGCCGCCAACGCCGACACGCAACAAGGCGAAGCGCTGTTCCGCTCGGTGCAGTTGGCCTTGCAAGCGGACGTCGCGCAGAACTACTTCAATCTGCGCGAGCTCGATGCGGAGAACGATGTCTTCACGCGCACGGTGACGTTGCGTGAGCAAGCGTTGAAACTCGTGCAGCGCCGTTTCGATGAAGGCGACATCAGTGAGCTCGATGTGGCGCGCGCCAAGTCCGAGCTCGCGACCGCGCGCTCGGATGCGATGACCGTGCAACGTCTGCGCGCATCGTCCGAGCATAGTCTTGCGGTGCTGCTGGGCAAGACGCCGGCTGAATTCAGCGTGGCGGCGAATCCACTCAAGCCAGTGACGGTTCGCGTGCCACCGGGCTTGCCTTCAACCTTGCTCGAACGTCGTCCTGACATTGCTGCTGCTGAACGTTCGATGGCCGCAGCAAATGCTCGCATAGGCGTAGCGAAGGCTGCGTTCTTCCCTTCGCTCACGTTGACGGGCGCAGGCGGCTTCGAGTCGGCAACGCTTGGCGATCTCTTCAAATGGTCGAGCAGAACATTCCTGCTGGGTCCTTTCGCGGGAACGGCGCTGAATATTCCAATCTTCGATGGCGGCCGTCGCAAGGGCAATCTCGCGGATGCACGTGCAATCTATGAAGAGGACGCCGCGAATTATCGGCAACAAGTGCTCGTTGCATTTCGTGAGGTAGAAGACAATTTGTCCGACTTGCGCATTCTCGAAGATCAGACGGCTACGCAATCGGATGCGGTCAAGGCTTCGGTGCGCGCGGCACAACTCTCGCGAACGCAGTACACGGAAGGTGCGGTCAATTATCTCGATGTGATCGATGCGGAGCGCACTGTGCTGCAATCGCAGCGTACTTCGGTGCAGCTTGCGGGAACGCAGGCGGTATCCACAGTCAACTTGATACGTGCGTTAGGCGGCGGCTGGGGCGATGCGATGCCCGCGCCGGTACCTGAGCCGAGTCTCGCGCAGAAGTAATGTGCCTTCAAGGCCCTGCAGCATGCAGGGCCTTATTGTTCGTATCGGGGAACATATGTCTTCATCCGCGGGCCATTTATCCCGGGCCTGCAAATCCCTAAAATTCTTATATGGAAATGGGAGCTAAAGATGAAAGCATTAATTGCCCGACAACTGTATCAACCAGCCGTGGTGCTGCCACTGCTGCTACTCATGCGCCTGATGGTCACCCTTGACTTCAACCTCGCGCAAGTCATGTTCGTGATGGTGTTCAAGGGTTCGCAGCAAGCGTATCAGTTTGCCATTCGCCGCACGCTGCACCGTCAGGAACACATCGGGTGCAGTCACTGCTGCTAAAGCGCTTTAGTAAATCTCCGGAACGTACATGGTCTCCGGCACGGGCTGCCGCAAATAATCCGGATTGAATACGCGCTCGGGCAGCGTAATCGCAGAGTGCTCGATCTCGTGATACGGCACCTGACTCAACAGATGATGCATGCAGTTCAGCCGCGCACGCTTCTTGTCGACGGCCTGAACCACCCACCACGGCGCTTCGGGAATGTGTGAACGCTGCAGCATGACTTCCTTAGCGGCTGTATAGGCTTCCCAGCGGCGTCGGCTTTCGAGGTCCATCGGACTCAGCTTCCACTGCTTTAGCGGATCTTCAATACGCGCCTCGAAGCGCACTTCCTGTTCGTCATCGGTAATAGAAAACCAGTACTTGATGATCTGAACGCCGCTACGCACGAGCATCTTTTCGAACTCGGGCACGGAACGGAAGAACTCTTCGTATTCGGCGTCGGTACAGAAGTTCATCACGCGTTCCACGCCCGCGCGGTTATACCAGCTTCGATCGAATAGAACGATTTCGCCGCCTGCCGGAAGATGCGATACGTAGCGCTGGAAATACCATTGCGTGCGTTCACGATTATTCGGCGCAGGCAGAGCAGCGACGCGGCACACGCGTGGGTTCAGCCGCTGCGTGATGCGCTTGATCGCACCACCTTTACCGGCCGCATCGCGGCCTTCAAAAATCACCACGAGTCTATGGCCCGTATGCACAACCCAATCCTGCAACTTCACCAGTTCGCCCTGCAAGCGAAATAGCTCGCGGAAATAGGTCTTACGAAGCAGCCGTTCCTCGTCGGAGAACGC
Source organism: Caballeronia sp. GACF4 (assembly GCF_023631025.1). Lineage (NCBI taxonomy): Bacteria > Pseudomonadati > Pseudomonadota > Betaproteobacteria > Burkholderiales > Burkholderiaceae > Caballeronia > Caballeronia sp. GACF4. Next base: position 572,985 of record NZ_JALQDW010000018.1, on the reverse strand, counting down.
TGCCTCGCCATCCAGGAAGCGGTCGTCGATCTCCATTTCGAACTCTTCGTCGTAGCTGTCGATCAGGTCGGCATGGAAGCGGCGCTGCTTGTCCATCTCGTTCATTGGGGGCTCCGTGGGCGGCTTGCCGCTGCAATTTTTGCGGCGCAGATTGCTTGATTATGACTGTATTCGAAGGCAATCATATGACGGCGTACGCAACGCTTTGCGCGTTTAGTGCACCGAGGGCAAATTGTCGAGGTCGCTTGCGCCGTTAGAATGTTGCGATATTTCAGTGGCATTGCGATGGCAACTTTCCCTTCCGAGGCCAAAGACACGATGAATCAAACCTCAAGCGCGATTCCAATTTTCGACGCCGAACGCACCGCGCAACTCGTTCCTTATGACCGCCTGGTCGACACGCTCGCCGCCACCATGCTCGATTACGCGGCGGGCCGTATCGTGAGTCCGGAGCGCATGGTGGTGCCGCTTGCACAAGGTGGGATCATGTTGTCGATGCCTGCAAGCGCGGCGGACTTGGCCATGCACAAGCTCGTCAACGTGTGCGCGGGTAACGGTGCGCTTGGTTTGCCCACGATTCACGGACAGGTCACCGCATTCGATGCCGTCACCGGCGTGCCGCAATTCATGCTCGACGGCCCAACTGTAACGGGGCGCAGAACGGCGGCGGTATCGATGCTCGCTATCCGCGCTCTAAGCGCGCAGCCGCCGAAACAAGTGCTGGTGATCGGTACGGGCAAGCAGGCGGCCTACCATGCGGAGGCGATCGCAAGCGTTTATCCCGATGCATCGATCATCGTCCAGGGGTCGCGAGCCGAGCGTGCGAATGCCTTTTGCAAGGCCTACGCAGCGGCTTTGCCAAAGCTCGCGGCGCTTGAAAGCTCAAACATTCCCGAAGCTGTCGATGTCGTCATCACCGCGACTACCAGCAAGCAGCCTGTCTATACGCTGCCGGCGCGAGCAGATCGGTTGGTTATCGGTGTTGGCGCCTTTACGCCTGATGCGGCAGAAATAGCGTCGGGCATTATCGATTCAAGCGCTTTGTATGTCGATGACCCGGCAGGCGCGCGCCATGAAGCGGGGGATTTCATCCTTGCCGGTGTGAAATGGGAGAACGTCAATTCACTTGCACAAGCAATCACGGCAAGGGTGAAAAACGAACGCCCGGTCGTATTTAAATCCGTCGGATGCGCGGCATGGGATCTTGCTGCATGTCGAGTTGCTAGAGCTTTATTGTTAGACAAAAATAACCGCGCTATTTAAGGCGCTAGCTGGCTTGGAACGTTCCTTGCTGAATGTCTGTTCAATCGAAAGCTGGCGCAAGCGCCTTTGCACTCAAATGAACAGACCCATGAATAGCCGATACGACACCAGATGGACGCCCGGTTTTCCCGCGCGCGACGACGGAAATGATGGATCAGGCGGTGCGTCCGCACAGCCTAACGCGGCGCCGCCGGCTGCTTACTTTATCTCGGTGCTGGAGCTTGCGACTGGCGAGAAGCTGGGCAATGACGAACGCTTACGCGCCGTCGCCATGCTTGAATCGCAGTTTGGCGAGGGACGTCCACGTACGCTTAAGGAGGCCGTGCGCATTTGTGCCGGAGCCATCGATTCATCGACATTGCAGCGAATGGCGCGTGGCGCTAAGGCTTGAGAAGGGCCTTAGCGAGCGACGCAATTCGTTCACGGTCTTGTAAGACAGGCGGCTCTTATTTAACCGTCTGAACCACTTCGAAGCCTTCGAATTCCGGGTGACCCAAGTAAAGCTGCCTGGTTTCTCCGCCCGCATTACGATGCGCGGCGCGAAATGCGTCCGATTGGGTCCACTGTTCGAACGCAGCATGGTTTGTCCAGATCGTGTGACTCGAGTAGAGCACATGGTCATCCCGCGTCGGTCCCTTTAGGAGATGGAACTCCACGAAGCCCGGCACTTCCTTGAGGTGCGTGTCGCGGCTTGTCCAGAGATGTTCGAAATCGGCTTCCGCGCCTGGAACGATCTTGAAGCGGTTCATGGCAATGTACATGTCGATATGGCTCCTTGGTTTTAGGCATTCGAAAAATAATCAGGTCTTTGACAGTTCGACCAGCGTCCTGAAGCCGCCGAAGAACATGCGTTTGGGATCGAACGGCGGTTCGCCGTTTTCCATCATGCTCTTAAGGCGCGAGTCTTCCATTACTTTGGCGTTGACGGCGTCACGTTGTTCGCGCGATTCATAGACGATCCACGAGAAGACCACCGTTTCGCCTTCCTTGAGATGTACGCTTCGAGGGAACGAGGTGAGCTCGCCTGGCTTAACATCGTCGGCAATACATTCGACAAACTGCAGCGCGCCATATTCCAGCCATATTTTGCCCGCTGCATCGGCCATGCTGCGATACGCGTCGACCTTGTCGATCGGCACTGGTACGACGAAACCATCCACATAGTGCGCCATTGCTGTCTCCTTTGAGCGAACCAGTCGCTGCTTGCTTTGAGCACCGGGCGGCCATCTAAGTTCAGGAGGGCACGTTTGTCCATTTGCCTTCCGCGAACTTGAGCAAGACGGACGATAGCGGCGCGAGATCCATCTTGAGTATCGACGACAACGGTTCGTCGCGCACGATACAGAGCGCCGCCTTCATGACGATGGCGTGCGTTACGACTATGCAGCATTCGTGCTCCGTATTCGAAGCAAGCCCCTCAAGCGCTTTCTTAACGCGCTTTGACAGCATTGCCACGCTCTCGCCGCCATGCGGCCTTGCATGGGGATCGGAAAGCCATGCCGCAACGTCTTGAGGCTCGCGCTCACTAATCTCGCGAATGGAACGACCGCGCCATTCTCCATAGTCGATGTCGTCGAATGCGGCATCGATCGAAAAATCTGTCGTGATCCAAGCCGCTGTTTCGCAAGCAGCGCGGGCCGGGCTGGATGTTACACGGCTTGGCTCGCCCGGGACATCGAGCGTGCATTCAGCCTGTTCGACAGGCTCGTCGCCTTGCGGAAAACGCCCGCTTTTCATGGCATGCGTGGCGGCGTGGCACAGCAAAATCAATGTCGATTGCATAGGCTTTAGCTCATGGTCGTTTTACTTTGCCGGCAATCATCATAGAATGGCAAGCCTGCAGTGCGAGGAAGCCGGTGGAAGCCCGGCACGGTCGCGCCACTGTATGCGGTTCGCGCTAAGAGCGCGATGCCGCGAGTCAGACCCCGCTGCATGCTCTTCGTCTATCGGGACGCGCTTTTCCCTGGAGAAATTTCAATGAATATGTCCAACGCGCCGGCTTTTTCCGCTGGCATTGCAACGCCCGCTAACGATGCGCCGGTCCCCATTCCGGTGCGTGAGGTCCTTCCTTGGGCCGTTTTTATCGGCCTCGTTCTGCTGATCGCGATTTATTTCGTCGGCGCCGAGCAAGGTGCAACGTCCATTATCTCGGGCATGTACGTCCACGAATTCGTTCACGATGGCCGACACTTGCTCGGCTTTCCGTGCCACTGAGGACGAAGCATGATTCGCAACTTGCTTATACGCGGCATGGTCGCGGGACTCGTCGCGGGCCTGATCGGCTTTGGCTCTGCGCGCGGCTTCGGCGAACCTTCAGTTGCTCGGGCTATCGCGTTCGAGGAACAGCACGAGCATGCACAAGCGCCCGCACACGATCATCACGATGAAGCGGCGGCAGCGCAATCGCATAGTCACGGTGATGATGAAGAACTCGTTAGCCGGGACACGCAAGCGGGTTTGGGCTTACTAACGGGCGTGGTGGTGTTCGGCACGGCTTTAGGCGGTATTTTCTCGCTGATCTTTGCCTTGGCTTATGGGCGGCTCGGCTCGTTGCATGCGCGCGGAACGTCGGTTTTGCTTGCGCTCATTGGTTTCGTTAGCGTTGCGCTCGTGCCGTTCATCAAATATCCCCCAAACCCGCCCGCCGTGGGCAATGCCGAAACCATCGGTCCGCGTACGGCGCTTTTCTTCGGCATGGTGGCGATATCAATCGTCGGCGCGGTGTTCGCGGTCTATGCGCAGCGACGCTTGCAGGCGCGTCGCGGCAACTGGAACGCGGCGCTTATTGCGGCGGCTGGTTATGTCATCCTGATGGTTATCGCGCAAGTGGCACTGCCTTCTGTCGACGAAGTACCCGCCGACTTTTCCGCGTCGTTGTTGTGGAATTTCAGGCTGACTGCCGTCGGTATCCAGGCATTGATCTGGGCAACGCTTGGACTGCTCTTCGGCGCGCTTGCGTCACGTGAACTCGAGCGTCCGGCAGCGCGTCGCATGGCCGCTGCCTGAATCGAATGCTCGATGGGTATCAAAAGGCCCGCGTCGCTTGAGCACGAGCGCGGGCCTTCGTTCATTGCGAGGCCGCGCGCCGCTCAAGCAACTGGTCGAACAACGCGAGCTTCGCGTGATCGTCCATCGTTCTAAAGAATTTAATTTCCTCGCGGCTTCTAAAGCATCCCGCGCACAGGCCGCTCGATGCATCGAGCTTGCACACGCCGGTGCACGGCGAGCCGATTGGTTCCTGCGTGCTGGCGCGTTCGATCATCTCGGCGAGATCGCGTGGCCCGATTTCGGTCGATGTCGTCATAGCGCTTCGCCGCGAAAGAGCGTAGCCATTGCTGCAGGATTCGATGGCCAGTAAGCGTGCATGTAAGTGGCCGTTATCGCGCCATGACGATAAAGCGCTTCGCCCTGCGCACCTGTCGTTGCGTGCGTGGCTGTCGTGAAAGGCTGCATCGATGTCTTGAGCGTCGAATAGTGAAAGGTGTGGCCGGTGAGTGGACCGTGGGCGGTGTCGACTCGTTGCATCGCCAGCCGCGAAAGACGGCGTTGCATGGTGGCGTCGCCGGGAAGGGCGCTTAGCATTGAATGACGATTGCCTTCGACATCCGTCAGTGCGTCGAGCAGGTAGAGCATACCGCCGCATTCCGCGACTACCGCGCGATTGCGCGCGATATGTTCTCTTATCGAAGCGCGCGTGCACGCATTGGAAGCAAGCGTCGCGGCATGAAGCTCGGGGTAGCCGCCGGGCAAGTAGAGCGCATCGACATGGGCGGGTACGGGCTCATCCGCTAGCGGGGAAAAATAGCTGACGCTTGCGCCCGATGCCTTTAGCAAATCGACATTCGCGGGATAAATAAATGAAAACGCGGCGTCCCGCGCGATCGCAATGTGCAATCCGTCGAGAAGACGCGGCGGTTCACTTGGCGTGATGTCGTCGTCGAAGCGAACGAGCGGCGGCAAATCGGCAAGCGTGGTCGCGGCAATGGCATCGGCGGCGCGGTCGAGACGCGCATCCAGGTCCGCCACTTCCCGCGCTTGAGTAAGGCCGAGGTGACGTTCGGGTAGCGCGATATCGTCCGCGTTCGAAAAATGACCGCAATAGCGCAGCCCTTCGGGGATGGCTTCGGCCAGCATCTGTGCATGGCGCGCAGACGCCACGCGATTTGCAAGCACGCCATGAAACGGCACATCGGGCCGATAACGCGCAAGTCCGAACGCAAGCGCGCCGAAGGTTTGCGCCATGCCATGCGCGCCGATTACCGCAAGCACTGGCACATTGAACGCAGCGGCGAGATCGGCGCTGCTCGGCGTGCCATCGAAGAGGCCCATTACGCCTTCGATCAAAATAAGGTCGGCTTCCTTGGCGGCCGCGGAAAGCATCGCGCGGCACGCTTCCAGTCCGACCATCCAAAGATGCAGCGAATAAACGGGCGACCCGCATGCCCGCTCGAGAATCATCGGATCGAGAAAATCCGGCCCGGTCTTGAAGACGCGCACGCGCCTGCCTTGCCGCGTGTGATGACGTGCAAGCGCGGCCGTCACCGTGGTCTTGCCTTGATGCGACGCGCTCGCGCCGATGAAGAGTGCGGGACAGTCTGCCATTGCGTCAGAACTCGACGCCGCGTTGCGCCTTGACGCCCTGCTCGCGATAAGGGTGCTTTACGAGGCGCATTTCGGTGACGAGATCGGCTATTTCAATGAGCTCATCGGCCGCGTGTCGTCCTGTCACGACGACATGCAGCATGGCCGGCCGTGCCTTTAGCACGCCGAGTACTTCCTCGAGCGGCAAATATTCGTACTTGAGCACGGCATTGAGCTCGTCGAGTACGACCATCTGATACTCGCCGCTTTGGATCATGCGTCGTGCTTCGTCCCATCCCTTGCGCGCCGTGGCGATGTCCGCCTCGCGATTTTGCGTGTTCCACGTATAGCCATCGCCCATCGTCACGAAATCGCAATGCGCGATTGCGCCAAGGAAATCGCGTTCCGACGTATGCAGCGCGCCTTTGATAAATTGCACCACGCCGAGTTTCATGCCGTGCCCGAGCACGCGCATGGCCATGCCGAATGCAGCGGTGGTCTTGCCTTTGCCGTTGCCGGTATTGACGATCAACAGGCCCTTTTCATGGTCGGCGGCGGCCTGCTTTTTCTCATGGCCTTCCTTGCGCCGCTGGGTCATGCGCAAATGCGATTCGGTATCGGTTTTCATGCTTGTTTCTTCGATGGTGTCTCTGCAATAGCGACCGTCACGCCGCCCGCGATAGTCTTGTGCACGACGAGCCGGCCGCCGCTGGCAATGAGCGCGCAAGGCTCGCATACGCCGTCGACATTCAAATGCCGCCTGGCCTGCGATAAGAATTTCCCAGGCGCGCGCTCGATTTGATCGGCGCTAAAGAAATCCACGCGCAATTGATGACGCTCGCAAAATGCAAGCAATCCTGTTTCGTCTTTCTTAGCGTCGATGCTTGCCACGCTGGCGATATCGGCAAATGCGAGCGTGCCAAGCGCACCACGCACAGCGCGTTCTATTGCTTCGGCGCTTACGCCGCGGCGGCAGCCGATGCCGATGACGAGCGCGGCGCTCATGCTAAACGAAGCCAATTCATGGAGGTCGACTTGAAAAGCCTTAAGGCGGAGGAAAGATACCATACCGGACGCTTAGGCAGGCACCATGCTTTCTTGACGCCTAACCCCGCTAGCCCTAGACTTTCAATAGTTCAGGTGCTCGCGCGCCAAGTCTTTAGCGCGCAGTTGAACGGGAAACAGGAAGCGCGCGTTCAGGCGAACGCAAGCCAACCTGTGCTGCCCCCGCAACGGTAAGCGAAAGCCACGCATGACATGCGCGGCAAGCCGGTTTCAAAGCCACTGTGCTAGGCGTTCAAAGCGTCCGGCGCGGGAAGGCGAAGCGGCTATTTTCGTCAGCCCGGATACCGGCCAGAATTACCGAAGGGATTTCCTTAGCCGCGGGGTTGCGGCGTATCCCCAGATCCACCGAGTCGTGCGCTTTTCCATGTCCATGCCGCTGCAAAGGTCGAATAGACCGCATCGCGCACACCATCACGCATAGGGCGCACGCATCAATCAAGCACGGAGCAACGATGCAAACGCGCAAGATCCCCGTCACGGTCGTGACCGGCTTCCTCGGCAGCGGCAAAACCACGCTGATGCGGCACATTCTTTCGAACGCGCAGGGCAAGCGCATCGCGGTCATCGTCAACGAGTTCGGCGAGCTCGGTATCGATGGAGAAATTTTCAAGGGCTGCGGTATCGGTTGCGACGACGAAGCAGGCTCCGCCGAACGCAATCTCTATGAACTCGCGAACGGTTGCTTGTGTTGCACCGTGCAGGAAGAGTTTTATCCGGTGATGGAGCAACTGCTTGAACGGCGCGACAGTATCGATCACGTGTTGATTGAAACGTCCGGGCTTGCCTTGCCCAAGCCGCTCGTGCAGGCCTTCAACTGGCCGTCCATCAAGAACGCCTTCACCGTGGACGCGGTCGTTACCGTGGTCGACGGTCCGGCTGCGGCAAGCGGTCAGTTCGCGGCAAATCCCATCGCCGTCGATGCGCAGCGCAAGGCCGATCCGAATCTCGATCACGAATCGCCGTTGCATGAGTTGTTCGAAGACCAACTGTCGTCGGCGGATCTCGTCATCGTCAACAAGACCGATCTCATGGATGCCGCCGCGTTGAGCAAGGTCGATGCGCTCGTGCGCCCCGAGATTCCGCCCGAAGTGAAGATCGTTCCCGCGCAGATGGGCAAACTCGACGTGCATGCGCTGCTCGGCTTGCAATCCGCATCGGAAGAGACCATTCATCTGCGGCACGACCATCATGGCTCGCCCGACGAAGACGGTCATGCGGATCATCATCACGACGAGTTCGATTCCGTGGTGGTCGCAGCGGATGTCGAGTCGCGCGAACAGCTGCTTGCGGCACTGCACGTGCTGGTGGAAAGGCACACGATTTACCGTGTGAAGGGCTTCGCGGCGTTGCCGGGTGCCGCCATGCGGCTCGTCGTGCAAGGCGTGGGGCGACGCTTCGACAGTTACTTCGACAGGCGCTGGAACGAAGGCGAGGCATCGAGTCGCTTCGTGCTTATCGGCGAGGACCTCGACCGCGAAACGCTGCAACGTGCCTTCGTTTCCGCGTTGCAGAACTTACCCGTGCAGGCCTGAGCGATGCATCTGCTGCGCACGACTCCGGGAGGCTTCGTCGACGACGCCGCAGGCGTGATGCGGATCGAGCAGACGCGCGCGCCCATCGTCGTGCTCAGTTCGGCCGATACCACGCTCGCGCTGCTCGCAAGCGTCTTTCCACGTCTCGGCCCCGGCTTTCCGGAAGTGCGGCTCGCAAATCAATCGTTCCTGCGCCAGAACGCTTCGGTCGACTTTTATGTCGACGACATTCTGCGTCATGCAAAGGTCGTCATCGTCGATCATCTCGGCGGCGAATCGTATTGGCCCTACGGTATCGAGCGTCTCGTCGCTTTGGCAAAGCGCGAAAAGCAAATGCTCGCCATGTTTTCGGGCGATCTTTCGGAAGACCCGAATCTCATCGGCAAGAGTACGGCCGATGCCGCGTTCTGCCGCGACCTGTCGCGCTATTTACGTGAAGGCGGCGCGCGCAATGCCGAAGAGTTTCTACGCGCCATCGCGCATCGCGCGTTCGGTTGGGGACGCGAAGCGCACGCGCCGAGCGCGTTGCCCGCGGTCGCGATCTATCACCCCGAGCGCGAAAGCGCTTCTAGCGACGATTGGCGCGAACGCTGGACCGAAGGCGCGCCGGTGGTTGCCATTCTTTTCTATCGCGCGCATCTTCAATCAGGCAACACCGCTGTGTTCGATGCATTCATCGAAGCGCTCGAACGCGAGGGCATGAATCCGCTGCCCATTGCGATTGCATCGCTCAAGGAAAGTCTGAGCCGCGAAGTAGTGGAGCGTTTGTGCGCGCAGCATGTTGCATCGCTCGTGCTCAATACCACGGCGTTCGCTGCGGGCGTGATCGGAGAAAGCGAAGCATTCGAAGTGGCCGGCGATGCGCCCGTGATGCAAGTGATCTTGAGCGGGGGCAATCGCGATGACTGGCAGAAGGACAATCAAGGCCTGAATTCGCGCGATGTCGCCATGCACGTGGCGCTCCCCGAGGTGGATGGCCGTATCATCACGCGAGCGGTGAGCTTCAAGGGGCTTGCTTATCGATGCCCGCATACGCAGGTCGACGTGGTGCGTTATCAAGCCGATACCGAGCGCATGCGCTTCGTCGCCGAACTCAGCGCGCGCTGGTGCAAGCTCAGACATACGCCGAACGAGCGCAAGCGCATCGCGCTCGTCTTGGCGAATTATCCGGCGAGCGAAGGGCGCATTGGCAACGGCGTGGGACTGGACACGCCGGCATCGGCCATCAACATCTTGCAGTTGCTCGAGCGTGAAGGCTATCGCTTAGACCAGATTCCCGAACATGGCGATGCGCTCATCGAAGCGCTTACGCGAGGCGTGACGAACGACCCTGTCGTGCGCGATCTTCGCCCGGCCCTGCAAAGTCTTGCGCTCGAAGATTATCTCGATGCCTATCGCGCGTTGCCGCTGGATGCACGGCAAGCACTGGAAAATACATGGGGCGCGCCTGAAGACGATCCGACGATACGGCGCGGCCGCTTCATGATTGCAGGCTTGCGTTGCGGTGAAGTGTTCATCGGCATTCAGCCTTCGCGCTCGCGCGAGCGCAACGATTATGCGAGCTATCACGATGCCGAGCTCGTGCCGCCGCATGCGTATCTCGCGTTTTATTTTTGGTTGCGCTTGCGTTTCCAGGCCGATGCGCTCGTGCATGTCGGCAAGCATGGCAACCTCGAATGGCTGCCGGGCAAGAGCGTTGCGTTGTCGGCATCGTGCTGGCCCGATCTCATTCTCGGTCCCATGCCGCATCTCTATCCCTTCATCGTGAACGATCCGGGCGAGGGAAGTCAGGCCAAGCGTCGCGCGCAGGCGGTCATCATCGACCATCTGATGCCGCCGCTCACGCGTGCCGAAAACTATGGGCCGCTGCAGGATCTCGAACGACAAGTGGACGAATACTACGAAGCGCTCATGGTCGATACGCGCCGCGCGAAGCTGCTGCGCAAGTCCATCCTCGCGAACATCGTCGAGAACAGATTGCATGAGGAACTCGGGCTCGACGCACCGGGCGACTTGCAGGGTGAAGACACATTGCTTACGCGTGCCGATGCCTATCTGTGCGAACTGAAGGAAGCGCAGATACGCGATGGCTTGCATGTGTTCGGCGTATCACCCGAAGGCGTGCAAAGGCGCGATACGCTGCTCGCATTGGGCCGTTTTCCGACCGGCGACGGACGCGGTGCAAATGCAAGTCTCATCACGGCCATGGCGCGCGATCTCGCGCTCGGTGAAGCGTTCGATCCGCTCGATGCCGACTGGGCGGCGCCATGGAATGGACCTCGCCCCGACGCGCTTCAAAACGCGGTCGACGCGCCTTGGCGGCATCATGGCGATACACGCGAACGCCTCGAATCGTTAGCATTGCAACTATTTCAAGGCGATGCCGAATCGCCGGGGCCGCAAACGACGCTGGTGCTCGAACGCTTGCAAGGCGATGTGCTCGCGCGTCTTGACGCGTGTGGTCCGCAAGAGCTCGAGCAACTGAAGCGCGGGCTTGAGGGCCGCTTCGTGCCGCCTGGTCCGAGCGGTTCTCCATCGCGCGGCAGACCGGACGTGTTGCCTACCGGACGCAATTTTTATTCGGTCGACACACGCGCATTGCCGACGCAGGCCGCATGGTCCATCGGCCTCAAGTCGGCCAATCTGCTGGTGGAAAGACACGTGCAGGATCACGGCGATTTCCCGCGCGCCATCGGCCTTTCCGTGTGGGGCACGGCGACCATGCGCACTGGCGGCGACGATATGGCCCAGGCGTTCGCACTGATCGGCGTACGGCCGAAGTGGGCGGCGGGAAGCAATCGCGTGACGGACTTCGAGATACTGCCAATCTCCATCTTCAACCGGCCGCGTATCGACGTTACCTTGCGCGTATCGGGGTTCTTTCGCGACGCCTTCGCCAATCTCATGCATCTTTTCGATGCGGCGGTGCAAGCCGTCGCCGAACTCGAAGACGAGCCCGAGGATATCAATCCGATTCGCGCGCGCGTCATGCGTGAGCGCGATGAACTGATCGGTCGCGGTATGAATGCGAAAGAAGCGCGGCAACGTGCAGGCTGGCGCGTGTTCAGCACGAAGCCGGGCGCATATGGCGCGGGCTTGCAGGAACTGATCGATGCGAAGCAATGGCAGAGCGACGCCGATCTCTCGGCCGCGTATCAAAGCACGGGAGGCTATGCGTATTCGCAGGCGCAAGACGGCGTGGATGCGCGAGCGAGCTTCGGCACGCGGCTTTCCGCGCTCGATGTCGTGCTTCAGAATCAAGATAACCGCGAGCACGATCTGCTGGACTCGAACGACTACCATCAGTTTCAGGGCGGCATGGTCGCGGCCGTGCGTTATCTTTCGGGCCTGCAACCGCAGGCGTATAACGCGGATCATAGCAATCCCGCCGCGCCGCGCGTGCGGACCTTGAACGAAGAGATTGCACGCGTGGTGCGCTCGCGCGTGGTCAATCCAAAATGGATCGACGGCGTCAAGCGTCACGGCTACAAAGGCGCATCCGAACTCGCTGCAACGGTGGATTATCTCTATGGATACGACGCCACGGCGCGTGTCGTATCGGATCATCAATACGCGCTCGTTACCGACGCTTACGTGAACGACGCAGACACGCGCGAGTTCATCACGCAGCACAATCCTCACGCGCTCCAATCGATATGCGAGCGTCTGCTCGAAGCCATGGAGCGCGGTTTATGGCAAGAGCCGGGCGGCTATCGCGCTGACGTGACGCGCCATTTGCTCGATGTCGAACTGCAACTCGAAGGCCGACAGACTTGAACCCGAACGACGCTGATTTTCCGGTGTTTCCCTTTACCGCGCTCGTCGGGCAGGAGGCCTTGCAGCAGGCGCTCGTGCTCGCGGCTATCGATCCGGCGCTTGGCGGCGTGCTCGTCAGCGGCCCACGCGGAACGGCGAAGTCCACTGCCGCACGCGCCCTTGCCGAGCTATTGCCCGAAGGCCGGCTCGTCACGCTGCCGCTCGGCGCAAGCGAAGAGCAGTTGATCGGTACGCTCGATATTCAAAGCGCCTTGCGCGACGGCGGCGTGACCTTTTCGCCGGGCTTGCTTGCAAAAGCGCATCTCGGCGTGCTCTATGTCGATGAAGTGAATCTGCTGCCCAACCCGCTCGTCGATCAGTTGCTGGATGTCGCGGCAAGCGGCGTGAACGTCATCGAGCGCGATGGTATTTCGCATCGGCATGAAGCGCGTTTCGTATTGATCGGCACGATGAATCCCGAAGAAGGCGAATTGCGTCCGCAATTGCTCGACCGCTTCGGGCTCGCGGTCGAATTGAACAATTGCTTCGATGCGAGCGTGCGGCAACGGATCGTCAGGGCGCGGCTCGCGTTCGATATGGATGCTGAAGCATTCTGCGCACGCCATGCCGACGCACAGTCGGCGCTAGCAGAACGCATTCATGCAGCACGTGCCGTGCTATTCGCGCTCGATCCGGACGACGCGGTGCATGCGCGCGTGAGCGCGCTTTGCATCGCCGCCCACGTGGATGGCTTGCGCGCCGATCTCGTGATGCTGCGTGCGGCGAGAGCGCTCGCGGCATTCGAAGGCGCGAGCAACGTGCAGACGCTTCACGTCGATCGCGTGGCCGACGCCGTGCTGAAGCATCGACGACGCGAGGCCGATGCATCGCAAGGCGAAGCGCCGCAGCAGCCCGCCCCGCGCGATAACGGCAGCACGAATGAAAGCGATTGGGGCTACATGCCGCCCGAGCCAGCAGGCACGGCGAAGGTCAAGCAAGTCAGACCGCTTGCCGCAAAAAAAGCCTGAGCCATCGGAGACACGAAGCGGATGCTCAAGAGCATCGTCTTCGATGGCGTGAAGCGCGGGCACGCGGTCGCATGACCGGTCGCGAAGGCGATGAAAGCACCACGCTCGACTGGATATCGACGCTACGCGCGAAACGTGCCGAGCGTCTCGATGCACGGCATCTTCGCTATCGACGTGTGCAGGGCGAAGCGGCGTCGTTGCATTGCTTTCTTCTCGATTGCTCGGGATCGATGCTCACGGGTGAACGGCTCGCGCGTGCCAAGGGCTTGTTGATTGCGTTGTTCGATCGGGCCTATCGCGAGCGTGCGGAAATCGCGCTCGTATGTTTCGGTGGCGGGCGTGCGGAAGTGCGTCGTCAGCCGGGCGCCGCGCATTGGTGGAACGAGCGCTGGGTGAGTCCTATCGGTGGCGGTGGTGGCACGCCGCTGGCGTTGGGTCTTTCGAGTGCGCAGACCGTGCTTGCACGAGCCGCGCGTCGAAGACCCGCGCAGCGTCGCTGGCTATGGGTGCTGACCGATGGCCGCACGAACGAGACGCCCGCGCCGCCGCAGTGCGCGGACCGCGTCGTGCTGGTGGACTTCGATGAAGGGCAATTCGGAGTCGGGCAAGCGAGCACGTTGGCGCTACGCTGGGCGGCGGAGTACTTTCATGCGAGCGAACTGAGCGCGGACTTGCGGTAGCCTGCCCGTGTCATTCATACCATCGCGGCGTATAAACCCATGCGCCATCGCCGATCACGCGCGTGGTCGATGATCCGACGATCACCATCGTTCGCATGTCCACCATCGTGCTGTCCAACTCGCCAAGCGTCATGATGCGAAGCGTCTCGCCCGCGCGTCCCACATCGCGCCCGAGCACGACCGGCGTTTTGGCATCGCGATGCTGCTTCACGATTTCGATCGCGCGATCGAATTGCCAGGGCCGTGCCTTAGATAGCGGGTTGTAGAACGCCATGACGAAATCGGCCTGACCCGCATGCGCTATGCGTTTCTCGATGACGCCCCACGGCTTCAGATTATCCGATAGCGACAAAACGCAGAAGTCATGGCCGAGCGGTGCGCCCGCACGCGCCGCCGTGGCAAGCGACGCCGATACGCCCGGCAAGATCTCGAGTTTCACGGCATGCCATGACGCGTTCGCTTCCTTGTCGAGTGCTTCGAGCACGGCTGCCGCCATGGCGAACACGCCCGGATCGCCCGACGATACGACCACGACCCTGCGTCCCTCGCTTGCCAGTTCGAACGCATGTCGCGCGCGCTGCAACTCTTCGCGATTGTCCGTCATATGCGCGCGTTGATCGGTGCGAAACGGGCCTGCCATGCGCACGTAGGTTTCGTAACCGAGCACGTCTTCTGCGGCACGGAGCGCGGCTTTCGCGGCGGGCGTCATCATCTCGGAGCTGCCGGGACCGAGACCGATCACGGTCAACGTGCCGCGTGCACGGCCTATCGCCTGCGCATCGACGGGCGCGTTCGCGACGTGCAATGCAACGTCGCCGTTGTGCGAAACATCGAAAGGCGGGGCGTCGCTGAAACGCAATGGCACGTCGAGCGCTTGCGCGGCATCGGCAAGACGTTGCGATGTCATTGCGTGCGTGGGCGTGACCAGCACAGCGAGTGCGAGCGGCGCGAGGCTTCGTGCTTGAAGTGCCTTGCGTACGCATTCCGCTACATCGCCGTTCGTCGCGTCATCTTCGATCCATGCAATCACACAACGTGGATGAATCACGAGACTGTGTTCATCGTGGGCGCTTTCGGGCGTGATGCGGATGGCGCGCAACGCATCGTCGGCGCGAGGAAGGGCTGCCTGATCGAGCCACGGTGCGTGGCCTTCCACGCGCGTCGTTGCTCCGCCAAGCAAGTCGGACACGAAGCGCTTGCCGCGTTCGATATCCGCCAGTACGTAGCCTTCGGGCGGCGCGAGCAGACATTGACCGAAGCGTAATTCGCCGCTCGTCGTGATGGCCGGTACGATACCGAGCATCTGGCCGATTTCACGCGCAAGCACGTTCACGCCGCTCATGCCGCCGAGCAGCGGCACGACCGCGCTGCCGTCCTGCGCGACAGCGAGCACCGGCGGCTCCGCGCCCTTATCCGCAAGCGACGCTGCCAGCGCGCGAATTACGATGCCTGCTGAACACAGTGCGACGATTGGCGAGCCTGCCGCGTAGAGTGCCCGCACGTGCGCGCCGAAGTCGTCGAAGGAGACGTCCACCTTCACGCGACTAGCGAGTCCATGAACGAGCGATCCCGGACGACACGCCTGAATCTTGCGCGCGATAGTCAGCGCACCGTTGCCGAGCACGACGATGGCAAGCGGCTTCGCTAAGTCTATGCGCTCCATTTCGTCCCCGGCACGATCAACAGCGAGAAGTAGGGCGATGCCATTGGATCGACTTCGTTCAGCGGCACGATGCGTTGATTCGCCATCGTCGCGCGTTCCACATACAACGCGCGTTTGTCGAGCCCGAGTTCCGCCAGCACACGACGCACTTTGTCGAAGTTGCGGCCGAGCTTCATGATGACGGCGGCATCGCTCGTCGCCAGCTTTCGTTTTAGTTCGGTTTCCGAAAGAACGCCCGAAAGCACCGCAAGGCTCTGATTACGATAAACCAGTGGCACGCCAAGCACTGCGACGCCGCCCAGCATCGAACAGACGCCGGGCACGACTTCTGCCTCGAAGCGCGCGGCAAGGCGATCGTGCAGATACATGTACGAGCCGTAGAAGAACGGATCGCCTTCGCAGATCACCGCCACGTCGCGGCCGGCTTCGAGATGATCCGCAATGGCGAGCGCGCATTCATCGTAGAACGCGCTGATGATCGTCTCGTAGCAAAGTGGCGGTTCGAGCGCTTCGGTCGTCACGGGATAGACGAGCGGCAAGCGCGTCTGCGTGTCTTCGAGATGAGATTCGATGATGCCGAACGCGTTGCCCTTCTTCCCCTTCGCGACGAAATACGCGACCACGGGCGCCGCCTTGAGCAGCTTCAACGCCTTCACCGTGATGAGATCGGGATCGCCCGGACCGACGCCCAGACCATGGAGTCTTCCGCTCATCACTCGGCCTCCGATGCGAGCGCATTCACGGCGGCCGCCGCCATCGCGCTGCCGCCGCGTCGTCCGAGCAACGCGACGAAAGGAATGCCACGGCTGTCGGCGGCAAGCATGGCTTTCGATTCCGCCGCGCCTATAAAGCCCACCGGAAAGCCGAGAATGAGCGCGGGCTTCGGTGCGCCGTCGTCGATCATGTCGAGTAGATGAAAGAGCGCGGTGGGCGCATTGCCGATTGCGACGATCGCACCCGCAAGATCGGGCCGCCATAGTTCGAGTGCGGCAGCGGAGCGCGTGTTGTGCATCGCACGGGCGCGTTCCGGCACGGAGGCATCGCCGAGCGTGCAGATCACGCGATTATTCGCGGGAAGGCGCGCGCGCGTGATGCCTTCGGCAACCATGCGCGCATCGCAGAGAATGGGCGCGCCGCTCACGAGCGCCTCACGGCCCGCGATACCGGCATCGGACGAGAAGCGCAGGTCATCGACGATATCGATCATGCCGCACGCATGAATCAGCCGCACAGCGAGCATTTCGAGGTTGACGGGAATGGCGGCGAGGTCGGCTTCGGCGCGAATCGTCGCGAACGATCGCCGGTAAATCTCCGCACCGTCGCGGATATAGTCAGACATCGGCATGACTCCGGGCGAGCCATGCGGCCGCCTCTTCGATGAGGAGGTTATGGGCGATCACGTGTGTGCCTCGAAGCACGTCGTAGCGGCCGGGCGCAACGGCAACGAGCGTGTTTTCGACGGGATGCGCCGCCGCACAAGAGCGCTCGCAGCCGCTCAGATGCGCGTGCGCATGCTCGGGCAGCAAGGCGGCTAAACGATGCGCGTCCGCTTTCGTATCGGCACGGCTTTTCGCGCAGCCCGAAGAACCCGCGCATGCGATCAGACGCGCGAACGGATCGCGTGGATCGGTGGAGAGGCCAAGCGCGCGAAGGGCATCGACGACATGCGTCATGCGATTCGCGTGCACGTCCGGCAGCAACACGCTTTGCCAGGGCGTCATCACGACGCGTTCTTCGGCGAGATCGGCGATTGCGTGAAGTGTATTAGCATCGAGGCGGCCGAGCGGCGCTTGCGCGCCGACATAGTCCGCATGCGCGCCGAGTCGTAACGTTGCATCGGAAGGCGCGCGACGCCATGACTGAAGTGCGGCGTCGTGCTGTGTTTCGAAGTCGAGGGCATGGAGAAAGCCCGTAATTCCAACGCGTGCGAGCACATCGCGCATGCGGTGTTCTTCCACCGATGCCAGCGCCAGAAACGCCTGCAGCACGGCCAGGATGAAGCGCTTCGCGTCGTCACGCGCAATCGCGCCCGAGGCAGGCGCATGTTCCTCACGATGCGGCATCGATCCTGCAAAACCGAATGCGAAGCGCGCGCCATTGTCCAGCGCCGAAAGCCAAAGATCGTGCGGATGATCGAGCATCGCAAGCGTTTCGCCATCGTCGATCTGCAACGCGAACTTCGGCGACAACGCGTGCAACGCGGCATCGGCCTGCATGCGTTCGACGATATCCGCTGCAAGCGCACGCGTTCCCGTGCTCGCAAGCGGGCTCAGCATGACGTTTCGGATATCGTCGGCGCCGGCCGTGGTCGGACCGAGGCCCGCCGCGAGCACGATGTCGATGAGTTCCGCGTGGGCGTCGTCGCGAATGCCGCGCAGTTGCAGATTGGCGCGATTGGTCACTTCGATCGTGCCGGAACCGCAGCGCTCGGCGGCGTGCGCCACGGCATGCGCGGCTTCGCGACGCAACTCGCCACCGGCAAGACGCACGCGCGCAAGGGCGCCATCGCGTGCGGGCACGATACGCATGAGGCCGGGACAGGCCGAAGACCGAGGCGGCAAGAACGATTCCAAAAGCTCGACCGTATGCTCAAGCGCTTGAGTTGCGAACCGGTACACCCCGCCCGGCAGGCTTCGCGCAATTGCGTTGAATAGCGTTGAATAGCAGTGAATGCTTACGTCGGCAGGTCTCTTGGCTGGCAGGTCGACATTCGCGCTAGCCTTCCCGGTAAAAACCAGTGGCAGTGGAGCGCGGACTCGCTGCGTACAATTGCGGGGGCAGCCACAGTTTTGCTGTGTTCCCTGTTAGGCCATGAGGCTCGATACCGATCGAACCCTTCAGGCACCGACGAACGCGCTATTATGCCCGCTTTTATCGACCATCAGACCGCTTCCCGCCTTGCGCGGGTGCTTCAAACGCGGGATTCGCCCGTAGGAGGCCGCACATGTCGAACTGGCTGACCGTCGTGGGTATCGGCGAGGACGGCTGGCATGGGCTTGGCCGCGAGGCGCGGCGCGCGCTCTTCGAAGCACGGTCGATCCACGGCGGCGAACGTCACCTCGCGTTTCTGCCGGCGCGTATCGCGGCGCGCCGCGTGCCATGGCCAAGCCCGTTTTCCGTCGATGCCGTGCTCGCCGAGCGCGGCGTCCAAACATGCGTGCTTGCGAGCGGCGACCCTATGTTCTTCGGCGTCGGCGCCACGCTTGCGCGCGAATTATCCACGGAAGAAATGCGCGTCATGCCCGCGCCTTCGTCGCTGTCGCTGGCGGCGGCGCGCTTGGGCTGGCCGTTGCAGGACGCGCAATGCGTGTCGCTCGTCGGGCGGCCGGTGGCGTCCCTGCTCGCGCATGTGTTTCGCGGCGGACGTCTGCTCGTCCTGAGCGCCGATGGCGCGACGCCCGCCGCCGTCACGCAGCTTCTCACGCTGCATGGTTTCGGCGCGAGCCGCGTGACGGTGTTCGAGCATCTGGGCGGCACGAATGAACGCCGGTTCGACGAACGTGCGGACGACTGGCGCGAGCCGCGCGTGGCGGCGCTCAATCTCATGGCGATCGAATGCCGCACGCATGCGGGCCACGCGGGGCCATCGCTCACGCCGGGTCTTGCCGACGACGCGTATCGGCACGACGGCCAGCTCACCAAGCGCGATGTACGCGCCGTGACGCTCGCACGTCTCGCGCCGCAACCGGGCGAATTGCTGTGGGATGTCGGCGCGGGTTGCGGGTCCATCGGTATCGAGTGGATGCGCGCGCATCCCGCTTGCCGCGCGATTGCAATCGAAGCGAACGAAGGGCGGCAGCGTCTCATCGAACATAACCGCGATGCGCTCGGCGTGCCTGCGCTGCAACTCGTCAAGGGCGAGGCGCCCGGCGCGCTCGACGGTTTGAGCGCGCCGGATGCCGTGTTCATCGGCGGCGGCGTGACCGTGCCGGGTCTCCTCGATGCGTGCTGGGCGCGCGTGCGGCAGGGCGGTCGGCTGATCGTCAACGCCGTGACCTTGCAGAGCGAAGCGGCGCTCGTTGCATGGCGCGCGGAGCATGGCGGCGAGCTGACGCGGATCGGCATCGCACGGGCCGAGCCGCTCGGCAGTTTCGATACGTGGCGGCAAGCGCTGCCGATCACGCTTCTGCACGCGAAGAAGCCATGAGCTCGCCGGCGGATGACCATCCCGATGCGTGACGAGACGCCCGAACAGTCCGCGCCGCTCAGAAGCGGCTACACGACGGGAAGCTGCGCGACGGTGACGAGTCTCGCGGCCGCGCGCCTTTTGTTGCTCGGCGAGCCGAGCGAGCGCGCGGAGATCGTGCTGCCGAAGGGCCAGTCCGTGACCATGCCGCTCGCGTTCTGCCGTCTTGCCGGCGATGCAGCGGAAGCGGGCGTCATCAAGGATGCCGGCGACGATCCCGATGTCACGCATGGCGCGCTCGTCATAGCTCGCGTGCGGCTTGCGGCGCGGCATGGCGTACGCTTTCATGCGGGGCCGGGCGTTGGCACCGTGACGCGCGCGGGCCTTGCGTTGCCGATCGGCGAGCCGGCCATCAACCCCGTTCCTCGCAAAATGATGAGCGAGCATCTCGACGCACTCGCCACGCAAGCGGGTTATGCGGGCGGTTTCGACGTGAGCATCGGCGTGGAGAATGGCGAGGCGCTTGCGCTCAAGACGATGAATCCGCGGCTCGGCATTATCGGCGGACTGTCGATACTCGGGACCACCGGCATCGTCCGGCCGTTTTCGTGTGCGGCTTATATCGCGTCGATCCATCAGGGGATCGATGTCGCGCGCGCCAACGGCGTAAAACATATCGCGGCGTGCACCGGCAATCAGAGCGAGGACGCCATGCGCGCGCGTTACGGCTTGCCGGATATGGCGCTCATCGAAATGGGCGATTTCGCGGGCGCGGTTTTGAAGCACTTGCGCCGCGCGCCGGTCGAAAAACTCAGTGTTTGCGGCGGCTTCGGCAAACTCAGCAAGCTTGCGGCGGGACATATGGATCTGCACAGCCGCACGTCGAGTATCGACTTGCCGCTTCTCGCCACTTGGGCCGCCGATGCTGGCGCGAGCATCGCGTTGCAGCACGCGATTCGCATGGCCAACACGAGTCAGGAAGCGCTTAAGCTGGCGCGCGGCGAAGGCATCGCGCTCGGCGATATCGTCTGCGCGCGAGCCCGCGAAGTGGCGCTCGACGTCGTGCCGCAAGGCATCGTCGTGGAGACTTTCGCCATCGACAGGCAAGGGCAGATCGTCGGGAGCGCGCAATGAAGCGCGTGCTATTGCTCGGCGGCACCGGCGACGCGCTCGTCGTCGCGCGCAGGCTCGGCACGTCGCATGTCTACAGTCTCGCGGGGCTCGCGCGTGTGCCGACGGATCTCGCATGTGAGGTTCGCGTCGGCGGTTTTGGCGGCGTGGCGGGTCTGGCAACGTATCTGCGTGAAGAAGACATCGCGCTCGTGCTCGATGCCACGCATCCCTACGCCGCGCAGATGAGCCGTCATGCACGCGAAGCGTGTACGCTTGTTGGCGTGCGCTTGTGGGCCGTGCGTCGTCCGGCATGGCAACCGCGAGCAGGCGACATCTGGCGCGAGGCGCGCGATTGGCCAGGCGTCGTCGATGCGATCGCGGCCTATGAAAAGCCGTTATTCACGCTTGGACGCGAGCCGCTTGCGCATCTTGACGAGATACCCGCGTCGCAATTCTGGACGATCCGTTGTCTCGACCCGCACGAAGGCAACGCGCGTGCGCGGATCGTCGATGCGCGCGGGCCGTTCAGTATCGAAGGCGAGCGCGCGTTGTTCGATGCGGCGCGTATCGATGTCGTCGTCAGCAAAAACAGCGGCGGCCGCGCGACCGAAGCGAAGCTCGCGGTGGCGCGCGAACGCGGCTTGCCCGTCGTGATGCTTGCGCGGCCCGCGCTTCCCGAAGCCGATCGCGCATTCGACGATCCGGCAAGCGCGCTCGATGCACTCACAACCGAACTTCCTCTTCCATGACCGTCTATTTCATCGGCGCCGGACCGGGCGACCCGGAACTCATCACCGTGAAGGGCCAGCGGCTCATCCGCTCGTGTCCGGTGATTCTTTATGCGGGCTCGCTCGTGCCCGACGAAGTGTTGAGCGGGCATCGGGCGACGCGTGTCGTGAACACGGCGGAACTCGATCTCGATGCGATCGTCGCGTTGCTCGAAAACGCGCACGCGCGGGGAGAAGACGTGGCGCGCGTGCATTCCGGCGACCCTTCGCTTTACGGCGCGACAGGCGAGCAGATGCGCCGTCTCGATACGCTCGCGATTCCTTATGAGATCGTGCCGGGCGTGACGGCGACGGCGGCATCGGCGGCGGCGCTCAAACGCGAACTCACCTTGCCGGGCATCTCGCAGACCGTGATTCTCACGCGCTATGCCGCGAAAACGTCGATGCCCGAAGGCGAATCGCTCGCGGATCTGGCGCGTCATCGTGCGACGCTCGCCATTCATCTTGGCGTGCGGCATATCGAGCGTATCGTCGACGATCTGCTGCCGCATTACGGCGCGGATTGTCCTGTCGCCGTGGTGTTTCGCGCGAGTTGGCCGGATGAAACGCGCGTGGAAGGCACGCTTGCGGATATCGCGGTGAAGGTGCGGGCAGTGCGTTTGCAACGCACGGCGCTGATTCTCGTGGGCCGTGTGCTCGACGCCCAGGGTTTCGCCGATTCCACGCTCTACGGCAAGGAATGAAGGTCGATGCGCGATCTCGACGCCGTCTTCGCCTCGCTCGCGAAATCCGCGTTTCGCAGGCGTTTTGCGTTGGGTGTGCGGGAAGGGCGCTATCTGCGCGAACGCGGGGTGGAAGCGGTCGTCGCGCAGGCGCACGAGCTGATCGCGAAGCGCCTTGCGCCGCAAGCGCCGCTCAACGATGGCAAGCAGACGCCGTTTCGCGGGCATCCGGTGTTCATCGCGCAGCACGCGACGGCGACGTGCTGCCGCGGTTGTCTGGCGAAATGGCACGACATCGCGGCGGGCAAGGTACTCGATGAAACCGAACGTCGGCATGTCGTCGACGCGATCGATAGCTGGCTGCGCGCGCAGCCGTTGCCGGAGATCGCGGTTGTTGAAAAGCGGCAGGGCGAGTTGCCGTTTTGAGGTGCGGCTCATAACGCCCCCGCCGTGCAAGCGCGACGCCACCAGACCTGCTGAGCCTCAAGTCTCCATCGCCAATGCCGATAAGCACGGCATGGACAATTTCGACTTCGGCCCGGCGAAGGGGCCGCTCATCGCATCGATCGTGGCGCCCGCGAAAGCTTTGCTGAGCGCTCACAACGTCATCCGCAAGGCGCGCGGTGAACCGCCATTCACCGACGACGTGAAGGCATTCGCCGCATGGGTCGACCGAGGCGAACCCGAGGAGCCCGCGATGGCGCCGGTTCTATGCCGCCTGATCCGCGACGGCTACACGAGCTGATGCATCAGTTCTCGCCGCGTCGGTTCCGAGCCGGATCGGACTTCCGCTTTGCCCGCCGCGCCAGCATGTTGAGCGCTTCGACGAGCGCGGAGAACGCCATCGCCGCATAGATATAGCCTTTCGGCACGTGCGAGCCGAATCCTTCCGCGATCAGCGTCATCCCGATCACGAGCAAGAAGCCGAGCGCCAGCATCACGATAGTCGGATTGCGTTCGATGAACCGCGAAAGCGGCCCCGCCGCGAACAGCATGACCGCGACCGCCGCGATCACGGCAACGAACATGATCGGAATGTGTTCCGTCATGCCGACCGCCGTCACGATGCTGTCGATGGAAAACACCAGATCGAGCAGCAGAATCTGGCCGATCGCCGACAACGGCGTGAGGCGCGCGCCCGCATTCGCGCCAGCGTGATCGTCGGCGTCGTGCGTGACGTGATGGCGGATTTCCGTGGTCGCCTTCCACACGAGAAAAACGCCGCCCGCGATCAGGATCAGGTCGCGCCACGAGAAGCCGTGCCCGAACGCCTCGAAGATCGGCGCGGTGAGGCGCACGATCAGCGCGACCGTGCCGAGCAAACCGAGCCGCATCACGAGCGCGAGCCCGATGCCGATGCGTTGCGTGCGCTCCCGATGCGCCTCGGGCAGCTTGTTGGTCAGGATCGAGATGAAGATCAGGTTGTCGATGCCAAGCACCACTTCCATGACGACGAGCGTCGCGAGAGCGGCCCAGGCGGCGGGATCGGTCAGCAGTGTGGCGAGGTAGTCCATGCGCGTCGGAAGCCTTTGAGTTGTGCGAAAGCCGCATCGAGTGGATTGAGCGCGTGATATTAACGCAGACTTGGATGAATGAAAGGAACTTGAAAACTTTTCGAGACACCAAGCGTGGGAGACACAGAGATGCGTTGCGAAGTGTCAGCGTTTGCGCTCAAAACACAACAAGCGCCGGATTTGAAACGGTTTTTTCCTTACGCGAAGATGCTCACCGCAGACGATTAAGGGTAAACTCTCGGTCTCGTTTGCCGCCGATTGCGGCGCCTGCCCACCCTCCTGCGCGCCGCAGGAAAACTCCTTGAGCAGCATGTCAGGAAAATCTCAACGCCTCGTCGAGCTGGACTTCTTTCGCGGACTCGTGCTGCTCGTCATCGTCGTCGATCACATCGGCGGCAGCATGTTGTCGCGCTTCACGCTGCACGCCTTTGCGCTCAACGACGCCGCCGAAGTCTTCGTGTTCCTCGGCGGCTTCGCCACGGCGACGGCCTATACCGCGATGGCCAGCCGGCGCTCGGAAAGCGCCGCCTGCGTGCGTTTTCTCAAGCGCTCGGTCGAAATCTACCGCGCGTTTCTCGTCACTGCCGCGCTGATGCTCGTCGCGACCTTCCTGCTGCGGCCGTTTTTCGGCAGCGCGCCGAATCTGGCGCTGCATGACCTCGACAGTCTCACAGCCGCGCCGGTGTCGTCGCTGACGCAGATTCTCACCTTCGAGCGCCAGCCGTATCTTGCCGCGGTCCTGCCGATGTACGCGCTCTTCGCGCTGTCCGTGCCGCTTACGCTGCCGCTCGCGCGCAGCAAGCCGTGGTTGCTGCTCGGTCTAAGCCTCGGCCTGTGGGCGTTTGCGCCGCAAATCGGTGAATACTTGCCATCCGCCAACGATACGCTTTGGGACTTCAATCCCGCCGCCTGGCAACTGATGTTCGTGCTCGGCGTGCTGGCGCGCTGCACGCCGGTGTATCAGCGCGTGAGTTCGCATCGCATGGGATGGGTCGTCAGTCTGGGCGCGCTCGCGCTGATCATCGGCATGGCGTATTACAAGCTGCTCGTACTGCCGCCCGTCTTGGATAGCGCGTTCAAGCGTGACCTCGCCGGCGCGCGCGTCGTCAACTTTCTCGCCATTGCGTGGATCGCCACCAATTTTGCGCGCTACGGTCTGATCAAGGAAATCGCATCGCGCCTGCCGTGGGTCGGGGCAGTCGGGCGCGACGGCATGGTGTGCTTCGTCGTCGGCACGGTGATATCGCTCGTCGTCGATTCCATTCTCTTCACGTTGACCGATGGCCTCATCAACGTGCCCGCCGGTCTGGCCGCGGATGCGATTGCCGTAACCACGCTGCTTGCCGTGCCTCAAGTGCATCAAGCGGTCTTGCGATGGCTGGGAGGGCGGCCAAGGACGATTCCGGCCGTGGTTCCTGCGGCCGAGAAGGGCGGGGCGCAGTAAGAAAGGGCGGCTAATAGGCCGCCTTTTTAACGCGCGTACGAGCAACTAACGGTCGAATTCAGCGACAGCTTGAAAGAGATTGGGCACAACCCTTGCAGACAAGGCGAAACCTTAACGATAAACCATCGACGTCATGTTAAAACTTGCCATTATTTTCGCGGTCATTTCGGTCATCGCCGGCTTCTTCGGTTTCGGACGCGTGTCGTCCGGTGCGGCCGGCATCGCGAAGATTTGCTTCTTCATCTTCCTGATTCTGTTCGTCATCTTCCTGATCGTCGCCATTTCGGCGGGCTCGCTCGTCTTGTAACGACTGCGCGCTTCCTCGCATCGACCCGGTCGCCGGGTCGGTGTTACTCTGCGTCAAGAGACATTCACGCGACGGCATGGGCGCCCGACGACCCCGCCGCGCTGAATTCGAAAGGAGGAGGCGATGCAGCATGCCATCGGCGCGGCGCTTCGGCCCGCGCATCATGACGTAATCCATCAATCGCATGAGCGCTCGGCCACTTTTGGTCTTTCCGCGACCATGCGTCCCGAATACGAAGTCTTGTCCGGCGCGCAACTCGCCTTGAAGCGCGACGAGAGCCGCGCGCTCTTCGCTCACGCGTTGCCGGTGATAGAAACGCTCTACGCGCAGATCGCCAACACGCACAGCATGATCGCGCTCACGGATTCGAGCGGGCTGATTCTGCATTCCCTGGGGGACGACGACTTCCTCGCCCGCGCGCAAAAGGTCGCGCTGCAAGCGGGCGCGGTGTGGAGCGAGGCGCATCAGGGTACGAATGCCATCGGCACGACCATCGCCGAACGGCAGGCCGTCACCGTCCACGGCGATCAGCACTATCTGCGCGCCAACCATTTTCTGACGTGTTCGTCGGTGCCGATTCTCGATCCGCGCGGCGGCCTGAGCGGCGTACTCGATGTCACCGGCGACCGCCGCGGCTATCACCAGCACACGATGGCGCTCGTCAAAATGTCCGGCCAGATGATCGAGAACCGCCTGATCGCAAGCGCGTTCGGCGACGGTCTGCGAATTCATTTTCATAGCCGCCCGGAATTCATCGGCACGTTGATGGAAGGCATCGCCGTATTCGATCTCGATGGCCGGCTTCTAAGCGCCAATCGCAGCGCGCAGTTTCAACTCGGGCTGGAGCTTGGGCATCTGCGCGTGCAGACGCTGGCATCGCTATTCGGTGCGACTCCCGACGAACTGATCGAGCGGGCCGGCAAGCCGCCGCGCCGCCTTCAGCTGCATAGCGGCGTCGGCGTGTTCGCGGGCGTCGAATATCGCGAGCGCACGGTCGCGCCGGTCGCGGTGCCAGTCAGAACAACTGCGCCCGTTGAAAGCAAGACGCCGTCGCGTCTCGCCGATCTCTGCACGGGCGATGCGCGCGTGTACGAACTCATCCAGCAAGTCAGGAAAGTGGTCGGCAAGGAGATTCCTATCCTGATCGGCGGCGAGACCGGCGCGGGCAAGGAGATGCTGGCGCGCGCCATTCATCGCGATTCGCCACGGCGCGATGGACCGTTCGTCGCGGTGAACTGTGCGTCGTTGCCGGAGACGCTGATCGAATCCGAGCTATTTGGCTATGCGCAGGGCGCGTTCACCGGCGCGGCCAAGCGCGGTGCGTCGGGCAAGATCGTGCAGGCGAACGGCGGCACGCTCTTTCTCGATGAAATCGGCGACATGCCGCTCGCGCTTCAAAGCCGGCTCTTGCGCGTGCTGCAAGAGCGCGTGGTCGAGCCGCTCGGCGCGGCGCGCGCCGTGCCGGTCGACTTCACGCTGGTCTGCGCGAGCAACCGCAAGTTGCGCGAGCAGGTTGCGAAGGGCGAGTTTCGCGAGGACCTGTTTTATCGCGTGAACGGCCTGGCTGTAACCTTGCCGCCGCTGCGCGAGCGCACCGATTTGCGAGCGGCCGTCGAGCGCATCTTGCGCCACGAGTGTCCTGCGGATCGCGTGTTGAGCGTCGACGAAGATGTGCTCGCGCTGTTTGCGCGGCATCGCTGGCCGGGTAATTTCCGGCAGTTGAGCAATGTGCTGCGCACGGCATCGGCGATGCTCGATGATGACGAAACGCGCATCGGCGTGACGCATCTGCCGCGCGATTTCATCGATGATTTCGAGGCTCCCGTTCGCGACGAACCGAGCGCTGCTCCCGCTGGCGATGCGCGGCTCGCGGATATCGCCGCGAGCGTGGTTGCGGCGGCGCTGGAGTCGCATGGCGGCAATGTGTCGGCGACGGCGCGGGCGCTGGGTGTGTCGCGGACGACGGTTTATCGGAAGTTGCGGCGATAGCGCTTCTTTTCACTGATACGACATGGTGAAGAGTGCCTTGCCGCTGACTCGGCCCATTTGCAAAGTCGCCGAGGTGCGCACGTACTGTGCGATCAGCGGAACAATCATCGCGCCGCCACGCGAATTACGAACGCTCGCGAGGCAATGCAAGTGCGCGCGAAACGACGGTGGCGATCGTGCCGTTACGCGTGATGATCCAGCGAACTTGCATCGCCCGCGGCAGACGGCAGCGCGCCGCTATGATCCTTGAGGCCCACGCCGGTCAGCTTCAGGCGGCGCGCTTCGTTCAGCAGCCAGTGCAGCTTGAACGCGGCCGCATCGTAGTTCAATCCCTCGGGCCGCACGTTCGAGATGCAGTTGCGCTCGGCGTCGTGACGGCCTGGCCTCGGCGCAAAAGTCACGTAGAGCCCGAGGCTGTCGGGCGAACTGAGGCCCGGCCGCTCGCCGATCATCACCACGACGATGCGCGCTCCCAGCAACTCGCCGATCGGGTCGCCGAGCGCGACACGCGCCTGTGTCGCGATGACGACAGGCGCGACTTTCCAGCCATCGAGCTTCGGACTCAGGCGGGCGAGAAAGGCGGCGGCGTGTCGCTGCGCGGCGAAAGCCGAGAGGCCATCGGCGGCGACGAAAACAATGTCGGGCGCCGCTTCTGTTCGTGCGGCATGTTCGGCAAGGCGGGCGCGGCTGGCATCGTCGAGAGCGCGGCCCAGGTCGGGACGCCGCAAATAATGATCGCGATCCGGCGCGGCGCTCGCCGCTTCGAGCGTGTCGAAGCCGGCTGCATGGAGTTCCGCGGCGAGCGCGGCGGTATCGAGCGGCTGATGCACGGCGTCGCGCGCCTGCGCATGCGCCAGGCCAAAGGCGAGCAGCGGCGCGGTTGGCAAACTGTCGCCGGTGCGTCCCAGAGCAATGCGCGCGTTGGTGAAGCGCTTGAGCGCATCCCAGGGATTGGTTTCGATGCCGTTGGTGGAGCTCGAACCACTGGCAGATGCACTCGCGCGAACGCTGTCGCCGTCGTGCTTCGGCGCGCCAGTGTGCAAGCCCGCCATGTCGCGTCTTTGCACCGACGCGTCCGCGCGCTCATCGACGCGGTCCTCGCGCGCCGATGCATCCACGCTCCGCTTATCGATCTCATCCATCACGCATCGATCCAGTCGAGCAACGGCTGTCCCTGCGCGCTGCCGGATGCCGACAGCAAGCCGCCACGTCCATCCGTCACGCGCATTTTTTGCAGCCACGCTTCGAATTCCGGCGCGCGCTTCAAGTTCAGCACGCGGCGAATATAAAGCGCGTCATGGAACGACGTGCTCTGATAGTTCAGCATGACATCGTCCGCGCCCGGCACGCCCATGATGAAGTTCACGTTGGCCACGCCCAGCAGCGTCAGAAGCGTGTCCATGTCGTCCTGATCGGCTTCGGCGTGGTTCGTGTAGCAGATGTCGCAACCCATCGGCACGCCGAGCAGCTTGCCGCAAAAGTGATCTTCGAGGCCGGCGCGGATGATCTGCCGGCCATCGTATAAATATTCCGGACCGATGAAACCGACCACCGTGTTCGTCAGAAGCGGCTTGAAACGGCGCGCGACCGCATAGGCGCGCGCCTCGCAGGTCTGCTGATCGACGCCATGATGCGCATTGGCCGACAACGCGCTGCCCTGGCCCGTCTCGAAGTACATCACGTTGTCGCCGACCGTACCGCGACCGAGCGACAGCGCGGCATCGTGCGCTTCCTCCAACAGCTTGAGCGATACACCGAAACTCGCGTTGGCGCGCTCGGTGCCCGCGACCGACTGGAACACGAGATCCACCGGCGCGCCTTGCTCGATCGCCGCGAGCGTGTTGGTGACGTGAGTCAGCACGCACGATTGCATCGGCACGTCGTAGCGCTGGCGGAAATCGTCCATCATCGTGAGCAGCGCCGTGATGGCGGCAGGCGAATCCGACGCCGGATTGATGCCGATCACCGCGTCGCCGCAGCCGTAGAAAAGGCCGTCGAGCATGGACGCGGCAATGCCTTTCGGATCGTCGGTTGGATGGTTCGGCTGCAGCCGCACCGAAAGATGCCCCGGCAAGCCGATGGTCGTGCGAAACCGCGTGATCACCGGACGCTTGCGCGCGGCGAGGATCAGATCCTGATTGCGCATGAGCTTGGAAACGGCTGCGACCATTTCCGGCGTGAGACCCGCGGTCACGCCTTCGAGCGCGGCGGTGTCCGTGGTGTCGGCAAGCAGCCATTCGCGGAACTCGCCGACGGTGAGATGCGCGATGGGCGCGAAGGCATGCGCGTCATGGGTATCGACGATCAGGCGCGTGACTTCATCGTGCTCGTAGGGAATGAGCGGTTCGTCGAGAAACGCGCGCAGCGGCACCTGTGCAAGCGCGAGTTTTGCGGCGATGCGCTCTTCTTCCGTCGCCGCCGCGAGGCCCGCGAGTTCGTCGCCCGAACGACGCGGACTCGCGCGCGCGAGCAGCGTTTTCAGATCGTCGAAACGGTAGCGCCGTGCGCCGATCGTCTCCTGATATGTCATCGCGTTTCCTTCGTTCAAGGGAAAGCCGCCACGTCGTCCGTACGTGCTGCCACTCACTTTAACCGCTTCGCGCAGCGCCCGCGCCTCGTCAAAAAAGCCCGCCGCGCCGAAATCCGCGCCCGTGCGATAATTTCGCGCTTGTCCCGTCTCTTGCGTTGCGCCCGTGCAGCGTCATCGCCCGTGAAAAATCTCCTCGTGAACCTCGACCGTATCGGCGCTTTCGACGAAATCGTCGATGTCCGCACGCCGCTCGAATACGCCGACGATCACATCCCCGGCGCCCTCAACGCGCCGGTGCTGACCAACGAGGAGCGCGTGATCGTCGGGACCATGTACAAGCAGGTCTCGCCTTTCGAAGCCACGCGCGTCGGCGCCGCCATGGTCGCGCGCAATATCGCGCGACATCTGGATACGCTCTTTTCCGACCGGCCGCGCAACTGGCGCCCGCTCATTTATTGCTGGCGCGGCGGCAAGCGCTCCGGCTCGATGACGACCTGGTTCAACATGATCGGCTGGCAGGCGCGTCAACTGGAAGGCGGCTACAAGACTTATCGGCGCGAAGTGCTCGATTCCCTCGTCACGCTGCCGTGCCGTTTTCGTTACGTCGCGCTGACGGGCCACACCGGCAGCGGCAAGACGCGTCTGTTGCACGCGCTCGATCAGGCCGGCGCGCAAACGCTGGATCTGGAAGGGCTCGCGGCACATCGCGGTTCGTTGCTCGGCGCGTTGCCGGGACAGACGCAGCCTTCGCAGAAGGCGTTCGAGTCGGCGCTCGTGAGTGCGTTGCGTGGTTTCGATGCGGCCAAGCCCGTGTATATCGAAGCGGAAGGGCGGCGCATCGGCGCGCTTTCGGTGCCGGATGCATTGCTGGACGGTCTGCATGGCGCGGCGTGCGTGGAAGTGGAGGCGCGCCGCGAAGATCGCATCGCGTTTCTGTTGCAGGACTACGCGCATCTTTTCGACAATCCCGCGTTCTTCAAGTCGCAACTGGCGCGACTCATCGGGCTGCATAGCCGCGAGCGCGTGGAGCGCTGGCATCGGCTGATCGATGAGAACGCGCGTGCCGAGCTGTTCGCGGAACTCATCGACCGTCATTACGATCCCGCGTATGGCCGCAGCAGCCGCGCGCTTTATACGCATCTGGCAAAGGCGTCCCACATGACCTTCCGGCCCAACGATGCCGACAGCGTCGCGCAGGCCGAGGCGCTTCTCGCGCAATTGGCGCAGACATCGCCCGCGGCGAACTGAGATTAATCTTCATCATTCGAGTCAAACATGAATACTCACGCGCCCCGACCCCCTCGCATCGCGCCCGGCTGGATCGTTTTTCTGCTGATCGCGGTCGTCGGTCTCTTCTATGTCAAATGGTTTCCATACTACAACCGCGCGTTCGTGGCGGCGAGTCAGCATTCCATCGGCAAGTCCATTTTGATGGGCGCGTCCGCGAGTGCGCCGGCACCGTCGTGGCAAGCGGCGCTCGACTATGCCATGGCTTACGGCAAGGCCATCTGGCAGGCGATGGTGCTCGGCCTGTTGCTCGGTTCGGCGGTGCAGGCGTTGATTCCGCCGCGCTGGGTCGCGCGTGCGCTCGGCGAACGAAACTTCGGCAGCGTGTTGAATGGCGGCTTGATGTCCTTGCCCGGCATGATGTGCACGTGCTGCGCGGCGCCGGTCGTGGCGGGCTTGCGTGCGCGGGAAGCGGCGCCGGGCGCGGCGGTCGCGTTCTGGCTCGGCAACACGGTGCTCAATCCGGCGGCGCTGGTGTTCATGGGCTTCGTGCTCGGCTGGCAGTGGACCGGGCTGCGCCTCGTGCTCGGTGTGCTGATGGTGTTCGGGTTGGGTTACGCGGTCAATCGCATGGTGACGCCCGCGCAGGCGGCGCAATCGCGCGAGGCGCTTGCAAACCTCGTCAAGGAAGATGAGCCGGGCACGGCGTTTTCGCGCTGGTTGCGCATTCTCGGACGTATGACGTTGCGGCTCGTGCCGGAGTACATCGTGCTGGTGTTGTTGCTAGGCGCGGCGCGCGCGTGGCTGTTTCCGCATATCGGACCGAATATCGACGACAGCATGCTGTGGATCGTCGCATTCGCGATTGCGGGCACGTTGTTCGTCATTCCGACGGCGGGCGAAGTGCCGATCATTCAGGCGATGCTTTCACTCGGCATGGCTGCCGGCCCAGCAGGCGCGTTGCTGATGACCTTGCCGCCCGTCAGCGTGCCCTCGCTCGCCATGCTCGCGCGCTCGTTTCCGCCGAAGGTGCTCGCGTTCGTCACGGCGGCGGTGGTCGTGTTCGGGGTAGTGAGTGGGGCGGTGGCGGCCTGGTGGTTTTGAGCAGACGGGCTCGGGCGCTCAACGACGATCGCCGTCGTGAGCGCCTTGCCCAGCGGCATCAATGCAACGCCGCTCCCGCCTTGATCAACAACTTGAACGGCAAAGCCAGCAGCATCGCGCCGCCCACACCTGTCACCCAAAGCGCGACGAACCAGAAGACCTTCTTCGCGCGCATCATCGCAATAGAGCCGCCGCGTTCAGTGATAGTGATGTTCGCCATGACGCACCTTTCCTCTGAATACCCAATAACTCAGCATGGTGTAACCCAGGATCACCGGCAAAATAATCGCCGCGCCGACAATCGTGAAGAGCTGCGAAGAACGCGGCGAAGCGGCATCCCAAAGCGACACGCCCGGAAAAATCTCCTGCGGCGAAATGCTCGCAACCAATCCCGCGTAACCCAGCAACATGAAGCCGAGCGCCACCGCGAACGGCCGCGTTTCATGCCGCGAACGGATCGAGCGATGCATCGCCCAAGCACAGGCCACGACTAGCGCCGGCACCGGCAGCATCCGATAAAACCACGGCGAGTCGAACCAGCGCGATGCAATGCCCGCGTCCTGCAGCGGCGTCCACACGCTCACCACGACAATCGTCGCAAGCTGCAGCAGCGTCAACGGCCATACGACGCGATACAGCCGTCGCTGCAAATCGCCTTCGGTCTTCGCGATCAGCCAGCATGCGCCGAGCAGGGCGTAAGTCACGACGAGCGCGCCGCCCGTGAACAGCGAAAACGGCGTGAACCAGCCGAAGGCGTCGCCGGCGAAGCGGCCATCGGCGACGGGGATGCCATCGAGAAACGCGCCGAGCGCCACGCCTTGAAAGAACGTCGCGCCCGCCGATCCGCCGATGAACGCAAGATCCCACATGGACTTCGTGCGCGACGCCTTGGCGCGAATCTCGAACGACACGCCGCGAAAGATCAGGCACACGAGCATCAGCACGAGCGGCAGATAGAGCGCGGAAAGCACGGTCGAATAGACCATCGGGAACGCGGCAAAGAGACCCGCGCCGCCCAGCACGAGCCACGTTTCGTTGCCGTCCCACACGGGCGCGACGGTGTTCATCATCACGTCGCGGTCGTGCCGGTCGGGAAAGAAGGGAAACAGAATGCCGATGCCCAGATCGAAGCCATCGAGCACGACGTAGAGAAAGAGGCCCAGTGCGATGATCGCGGCCCACGCGACGGTGAGGTCCATATGTTCAAGCTCCTTCGATGGACTGATGCGGAAGACTCATCGGACGGCGCGCGGTGCCATCGGACGAATCGGGCGTATGAGACGGCGCGCCCGGCAACGCCGGCCCATGACGCAACAACTTCAGCAAGTAGTAGATGCCGGTGCCGAAGACGATCGTGTAGACGATCACGAACGCGAGCAGCGAGACGCCGACTTGCTGCGCGGTGACGGGCGAGACGGCGTCGGCCGTGCGCATCACGCCGTAGACCACCCACGGTTGACGGCCCGCTTCGGTCGTGACCCAGCCCGCGAGCAAGGTGATGAAACCGCTCGGACCCATGATCAGCACGAAGCGATGGAACCAGCGCGCATCGAATAACTTGCGCTTGCGATGCAGCAGCCAACCGGCGATGGACATGAGGATCATCAAGACGCCGAGTCCCGCCATCACGCGAAAACTCCAGAACACGATGGTCGAATTCGGCCGCTCGTCTTTCGGGAACGTCTTGAGGCCGCGAATCTCGCCGTCCCAGCTATGCGTGAGGATCACGCTGCCGAGATGCGGAATCTGCACGGCGTACTTCGTCGTTTCCGCTTCCATGTCCGGAATGCCGAAGAGATTGAGCGCGGTGCCGCCTTTCTCCGTTTCCCAAATACCTTCGATAGCCGCGATCTTCGCCGGCTGATACTTGCGCGTGTTGAGACCGTGCGCGTCGCCGACGAAAGCCTGGATCGGCGTCAGGACCAGCAGCAGCCAGAGCGCCATCGAAAAAGTCTTCCTGATGGCCGGATCGCGTCGGCCCTTCAGCAGATGCCACGCGCCCGTCGCGGCCACGACCAGCGCCGCGACGATGAACGCCGCAATCGCCATATGCGCGAGCCGGTACGGAAACGACGGGTTGAAGATGATCGCGAACCAGTCCACCGGCACGACGTGATCGCCTTCGATGCGAAACCCTTGCGGGGTCTGCATCCAGCTATTGGACGCAAGAATCCAGAAAGTCGAGATGAGCGTGCCGATGGCCACCATCAAGGTGGCGCCGAAGTGCGCTTTCGGGCCGACCTTGTTCCAGCCGAACAGCATGATGCCGAGGAAGCCAGCTTCGAGGAAGAACGCGGTCATCACCTCGTAGGTGAGCAAGGGACCCGTGATCGGACCGGCGAAGCTCGAAAAGCCGCCCCAGTTGGTGCCGAATTCGTAAGCCATCACGACGCCCGACACCACGCCCATGCCGAACGCGACGGCAAATACCTTCGACCAGAAAAGGCACAGTTCCTTGTAGACGGGTTTGCCGGTCTTGAGCCACGCGCCTTCTAGCACGGCGATGAAGCTTGCAAGTCCGATGGAAAGTGCGGGAAAGATGATATGAAACGAGACAGTGAACGCGAACTGGATACGCGCCAGGTCGATTGCTTCGGGAGTCGCATGCATGATGACTTTTGCTTTGAAATTCACGCGTGCCGGATTGCAACGTGCGGCATGCGCGGGTTGAAACGTCGGTAATGCTGGAGCGGACTGTAGCGCCATTTAAGCGTATCTGTTGCGCTGCGTCAGGAAATGCGCGTTGCGCGCAAATGCCGCGGTTTCAAGGGTTTAGCGAAGCTAGTGGCTTGAAAGCGCGCTGTTTTTGGTATGGAGGATGACTCGTCGAGAGCAGGAATGCGGGCTGCTTTACGCGACAATCGACCGCACTGCATCAAGAACCGTCCGATTCACATTGACGCAGGCTTGTTCGACGAACTTTCACGTCCTCGCGAGACTTCATTTGCGAGACGCGCGAGTACCATAATGGCTTTTGAGCACGCGCCACGCGCGGCTATGCAAGGAGACCCAAATGCGCCTCGATGACGAAGCAGAAAGCAGCAATGTCGAAGACCGGCGAGGCAGCGGCGGAGGCGGCGGATTCAGAGTCGGCGGCGGATCCATCGGCATAGGGACGATCGTCGTCGCGCTCGCGGCATCGTACTTCTTCGGCATCAATCCGATGACCATCATCAACGGCGCGCAAATGCTTCATGGCAACGCGCCCGTGCAGCAGCAAGCCGCGCCGTCGAATACGGCGCCCGCGCAAGACGCCGGCGCCGTATTCGTGCGTCGCGTGCTCGGCAATACCGAGCGAACCTGGCAACACATCTTCAGGACGCAGTTCAATCAGGACTATCCGGCGCCCAAGCTCGTGCTGTTCTCGGGCGGCACGCAAACAGGCTGCGGCACGGGACAAGCGGCGATGGGGCCGTTCTATTGTCCGAACGACCGGCGCGTTTATATCGACTTGTCGTTCTATCGCGAGTTGAAGGATCGCTTCGGCGCGGGCGGCGACTTCGCACAGGCCTACGTGATCGCGCACGAAGTCGGGCATCACGTGCAAAACGTGCTCGGCATCATGGACAAGGTCGATAGCGCACGCGCGCGCATGTCGCCCGCGCAGGCGAATGCGCTTTCGGTGCGCGTCGAGTTGCAGGCGGATTGTTTTGCGGGCGTGTGGGCGGCGGTTGCGCAGCAGGACAATGCAAAGCTCATTCAACCGGGCGATTTCGAGCAGGGCTTGAATGCGGCGGGCGCAATTGGCGACGACCGGTTGCAGCAGCAATCGCAAGGACGCGTGGTGCCGGAAGCGTTCACGCACGGATCGAGCGAGCAACGGCAGCGATGGTTGCGCAAGGGCTTGTCGTCCGGCGATATCCGTCAATGCGATACGTTTTCGGCCAAGACCCTGTAACGCCGTCTAGGCGCCGAAGACGTGACGCGACGGCGGACTTACAAACGCTGACAGCCGTGGCGCGACAAATTCTTTAGAATCGCTGTTTTTCCGGCGCGGCATCGAGCCGCACACACCGGTGCATCCAGGTCTGTCGATGAAGCGAATTCTGATCGTCAAAGTCACGTCTCTCGGCGATATCGTCGAAACGCTGCCGGTTGTCTCCGACTTGCGGCGGGCGTTTCCATCCGCGAAGGTCGACTGGGCCGCCGACGCCGCGTTCGCTGACATCATCCGTTGGAGTCGGGGTGTCGACCGCGTGCTGAGCGCGCCTTTGCGCAAGTTCAAGAAGGCGCGCAACTGGAACGATCTCAAAGAAATCACGGGGTCCATCAGCGAGTTGCGCGCCGAGAAATACGACGTCATCGTCGATATTCATGGCGTGTACAAGAGCGCGATCATCGCGTTCATAGCGCGTGGGCGGCGGCGCTACGGCTATCTGAATCAGGACCTTGGCGAGCGTGGCGCGGCGTTCGCGTACAACGCGCGCTTCGGTCCGCGTCCGCACACCGACGCCTGGCGCGGCATGCGCGTGAGCGTCGCCGATGCGCTGGGCTACGAGATTCAGGAAACGCCCGACTACGATCTTCGACTCCCCGAGTCTACGCATGACCTCGGCATTCCACGCGGCGGCGCGCCCATCGCCATGTTGTTCCACGCGACCTCCGCCGATGTGAAGAAGTGGCCGAAGGATCGCTGGGCCGAAGTCGGGCGCTGGCTCGTCGAGCGCGGCTATCAGATTGCGTTGCCGTGGGGCACGGACCGCGAGCGCGGCGAAGCACAGGCCATTGCCGCACTTGTGCCGCAGGCGCTTGTGCTGCCGAAGCTGAGCGTCGAGGAATGCGCGCACTGGATTCAGGCGTCTGAGCTGGTCGTCGGAACCGATACCGGGCTCGTCCACCTCGCACATGCTTTGCAGCGGCGCACCGTCATGCTGTTCGCGGCGACATCGCGCGAGCATTTCGGTATCCACGAACCTGGCCGTTCGGTCTCTGTCGGTGATGGCGGAGCGCCGCCTGACGTACCGCAAGTGCTCGGGGCAATCCAAAGCGTTTTGGCTCCCACTGAAGCGAATCGCCACGCGCATGCTGGCGTAATAGCGCGTTAAAAAGTTTTATGCGCATAAACTTTTTGCAGAATGTTCGCAAAAGAGGGCGCGCGGAAGTCATTTATTAGTGCGCGAACGTAAATTTTGCTTCGTAGCACTTGACGGCAATTCGGCGACCGGAGACGATTGCGAAAACACTTAAGAATCGTCCGATAAATGATCGAAGACTCCGCCGTTGACGCACGACAGGCCATCGTGCGTCTTCAATCTGCCGACGTCGTGCCGGGCGCGCCGCTCGAATGGGCGATCGTTTCCGCCGATGGGACGCCGCTTTTCGCGGCAGGCACCCTCATTCCCGACGAAGCGACGCGCGATTTCATTTTCAGGCAGTTCGATCCGCACCGGACTGCCGGCGACGCGGCGCCTCGACGAAAACCGGAAGAGCCGAGTGAGGAAACGCTCGCTCTCGACGACTTGGGTTTGTCGATCGGCGGCCGGATTGGCGTGCGTGTCACAGGCGGTTCGGGTTCGGCGATGTATGCGAGTCGCGTAATCGGTTTTTCGAATGCACGTCGCAATGGCGAGCGTTCGCTTTTCGTCACTCAGCCGCTCATGACGGGCTTCGATCCGCTGGACCTCACGCGTGGCGAACTGGTCGATCTCGTCGCGCTGACGGGAAAGGGCGTCTTCCGCTTCGCGTGTACGGTGGATGCGCTTTGCCGCGAGCCGTTCAGTTATGTGGTGTTATCGGCGCCAGGTACGATCCGCCGCCTGCGCACGCGCAAGTTCGTCCGCATGCCGACGCGCATGGCGGCATGCTATGCCATCGAAGGCGACGAGGGCGCGCTCAAACAGCCGGGTCGCGTGAGCGATATCAGTCCCTACGGCATGTCTTTGACTGTCGCGACGCCGAACGCGCGCGTGGGCGATCGTCTCGCACTCTCGTTTCGATTCGCGACCGACGGCGTCGATGTTCAGGTCGATACCATCGCCATCGTGCGTCACGTCGGCGACTTCGATGCATCGACGCAAAGCGCCGCTTATGGGCTTGAATTCGAATCGCTCGAACCAGCGCAGCGTATTGCGCTGAAGTCGTTCATGGCGGAGCACGGTTAGACGGGGCGTCGGCCGGTGCGCTTTGCCGAGCTTACATTCGCGAGCCTGCGCGTCGTCGGCGTCGTGGCCGAGCGCATGCCAGCCCCGCATCGCCCGCTTACCTCGAAGATCAACTCGGAAAGCCATCCGGAAACAATCGCTCGACCGCATTCTCGAAGTGCTGAATCGGCGCGGCGCCACGCAACGCGATGGGCGGCGGCGGTTCCTTGCCCGGCGCGGCTTCGCGTGATAGCACGGCAAACGGCACGCCGCTCACGCCCAGTTGCTTGGCAAACTCTTCGTCTTCGATCACGAGGTCCGTGTAGGTGCCTTCGTCGAGCGCTTCTTCGAGCAACTCCGGATCGATGCCGCATGTCGCGGCAATATCGATGAGCGCGTCCGGATCGCCGATATCGATACCTTCCTCGAAGTAAGCCCTGAAGATCGCGCGATGCACGATATCGAAGCGCCCCGATTCCTGCGCAAAAAGCGCGGTCTCGAACGCCTTGCGGCTGCGTGGCGCGACGGGCGGCGGACGCATCAACACGTTGCGCTCCTCGGCAAGCGGAACCACCGAGTTTTCCCAGGCGTCCTGGGCTTGTTCGCTATTCGGATCAGGCAGCGGCGTGGGTTCGGGACGCAGTTCGAACGCGTGCCAGCGAAGCTCTACTGCGTTGCCATACGCCTTGGCGAACTGATCGAGCACCGGTGTTTCCAGGTAGCAGAAAGGACATGTGAAGTCCGACCAGACATCGACATACAAAACAGGCGTGGTTGCCATGAAAAAACCTCGAATACAGGGCGATGCATGCGCGCGCCCGGAAAGGACAAAACCGCAAAACCGGTATGTTAGCGCGTGCTGCGAGTCGATGTAGGCATGGCGCGGCGCGTTCAAGATTCGCCGGCTCAGAACCCGCCGTCGAGCTCGATCTTGCTGCCGTCGAAGAAGCGCGACAGACGGAAGGCGCGCGGGTCGACGAGCGGGGTGTCGTTCGCGACGATATCCGCCATCAACCGACCCGCACCCGGACCGATGCCGAAGCCGTGCCCCGAAAATCCCGTGGCGATGAACACCCCTGGCGTTCCGTCGATGCCCGAGATGACCGGCACCGCATCGGGCGTTACATCGATATAGCCGGCCCACGACTGCTCGACCTTCACCGCGCCAAGCGCCGGAAAAACCGCGCGAAATTCGTCGAGCGCGCGCTGGTTGAAAGCCTCGACAGGCGCGGGGTC
Source organism: Caballeronia sp. GACF4 (assembly GCF_023631025.1). NCBI lineage: Bacteria > Pseudomonadati > Pseudomonadota > Betaproteobacteria > Burkholderiales > Burkholderiaceae > Caballeronia > Caballeronia sp. GACF4. The sequence goes on along the minus strand of NZ_JALQDW010000018.1, from coordinate 533,297 downwards.
GAGCGTGCGCACGGATTCGAATACCGTCGGCCGATTCAGCGGCCAGTGGCGCGGACGGCGTAGTTCCTCGAAGAAGCGCGCGTTGAAGCCGAGCTTGAGCGCGCCGAGCTGGCTTTTGAGCGCGGGCAAAAACTTGAAGAACAGCCGGAAACTGTCGGGCGTGATGTCGCTGTAGTTGCGGAATGCGTTGGCGATGGTATAGCCGCCGTCGAGCCGCTTGCGATAACCCATCGCGTGATTGCACGCGCTCACGTCGGGACCGCCTTCGAGCGGCGCCGTGCGCATGACCGACGAACGCACCATGAGCTGTGGCACATCGACATCGAGGTTGCCCGCGAAGAGCCGCGTCCACGCGCCGCCCGCGACCACCACGCTCGTGCACGCGATCCGTCCGTATTCCGTCACCACGCCGCTGACCTTGCCGCCGCTCGTTTCCACGCCGCGCACGGCGCAGGGCGTGAGGATCTTGACGCCTCGCTTGCGCAGCGCGGCGGCCATCGCCGGGACGGCGCGTTGCGGTTCGGCGCGGCCATCGCCGGGCGTGTAGATGCCGCCCGCGAAGCGGCGTGACGCGCCGGTTATCAGCGCGGCGGTTTCATCGGCGGAGATGATGCGCGAGTCGAGCGCGTCGCGGCCGACTTTTGCGACCGCGCGCGCGAGCCACGCTTCGTGATCGGCGAGCGCTTTGGCGTCGTCGGCGGCATAGAGGATGCCGCACTCGCGAAAGCCGGTGTCAATGCCGAGTTCTTCATCGATGCGACGCCACAGCTTCAGACTCTCGAGACTGAGTTCGAGCTCGCGCAGGTCGCGATGTGTCGCGCGGCACCAGCCCCAGTTGCGGCTCGACTGCTCGCCCGCGATGTGCCCTTTCTCGCACACCGCCACCGACAAGCCCTTGGCCGCCAGCGAGCGCGCGGTGCTGATGCCGATCACGCCGCCGCCCACGACGACCACGTCGACACGTTCGGGCAGCGTTCTGTCTTCGTCGATACGTTCTGTCAGCGGTCCCATGTCAGGACGCGCGCTCGTCAAGTCGTGCCGTTACGTTCATGTGTCGGTCAGGTTGAGCCGGGAGGCAGTCATGCTAAGGGATGCGCCTCTTTTTGACCATATGAATGAAATTGCCGCGATGTTGCATCCGAGTATGCAGCGCATGTTGCACGCCGTCTGCGCATGCGCCGGCGATCCGCTACGATAGGGCAGGCGCGGCGTCCAGGAGCAAACACAAGCGGATGCGCCGCGTCCGACAGCACCCGTCATCGAGCGTCAGGCACGGCGCGTGCGAACTCAGCGCCGCATGCGTCACGCGCCATTGGCGCCAGTCAACGCAATTTCACCCCATCTCTGGAGAACTTTCATGCAAAAGACAGCATCGGCGAAGTGGAGCGGCGGCATTAAGGACGGCAAGGGTTTCATCTCGACGCAAACCGGCGTGCTCAACGAAGCGCCGTATGGCTTCAAGTCGCGTTTCGAGGAAGGTCCGGGCACGAACCCGGAAGAGTTGATCGGCGCGGCGCACGCTGGCTGCTTCACGATGGCGCTTTCGCTGCAACTCGAACTCGCGGGTCTGAAGGCCGAAAGCCTGGAAACGAAATCGACCGTCACGCTCGACAAAGACGGCGAAGGCTTCACCATCACCGCGTGTCAACTCGATCTGAAGGCGAAGATTCCCGGCGCGGACAAGGCTGCATTCGACAAGGCCGCGCAAGCCGCGAAGGAAGGCTGCCCGGTGTCGAAGCTGTTTGCGGGCAACGCGAAGATTACGCTGAACGCCGAACTGGTTTCCTGAGCGTTCGAGGCGTGGTTTGAGTGAAAAGACGCGGACCGGTTATCTCGACCGTCCGCGTTTTTTAATGCCGCGCCGCGTTCTTCCTCTCGGCCTTATGCGCGTACATTTTGCTGTCGCTTTCAATCAGAAGGTCGAAGAAACTCGCATGCTGCGCGGGATCGAACTGCGTCTGTCCAACGCTGAAGCGAATCTCGTAACCGCGTGTGGCCGAAGCATTGTGCGCAGCCAGCTTTGCGCGCAGACGTTCGAGCGCGTGGGCGGCTTCCTCGTCGCTCGCGTCGGTCAGGAGCGCGACGAATTCGTCGCCGCCAAGCCTGCCGATGACATCGCTTGCACGCAGCGAAGCGCGCAAGGCATCGGCGAAAGTGACGAGCGCGCGGTCGCCTTCCGCGTGACCGAAGGTGTCGTTGATACGCTTGAAATCGTCGAGATCGAAAAACAGCAGCGACGCGCGCCGATCGAGCCGTTTGCAGATATTGAGCGCATGCCGCGCTAGCGCTTCGAAACCGCGACGGTTGGCAATGAGCGTCAGGTCATCGACGGTTGCAAGTTCGATCGCCGCGATCTCCTGTTCCGCGATATGCGCGAGATCGCGCAAGAGGCTGCGCTCTTCGCCGTCGAATTCGCGGGGACGGGTATCGATGAGACAAAGCGTGCCCAACTTGCTGCCATTGGGCACCGTCAGCGGATGCCCCGCGTAAAACCGAATGCCGGGCGCGCCAGTCACGAGCGGATTGTCATGGAAGCGCGTATCGATGCGCGCATCGGGAATCATCAACACGTCGTCATGCAGAATGGCGTGCGCGCAGAACGACACATCGCGCGAAGTCTCCGGCACATCGAGACCGATGCACGACTTGAACCACTGCCGATTCTCATCGATCAGGCTCACGAGCGCGATCGGCACGCCGAACAGACGCCGCGCCAGGCGCGTGAGACGGTCGAAGCGCTCTTCCGGCGGGGTATCGAGGATATTCAGCGAGCGCAGCGTGGCGAGCCGGGCGGCTTCGGTCGGGGGTTTGGGCGCGACGAGCATGGATCTCCGTTTCCTGAGACGGTTTGGCGGCAGGGCCGCTGACGACGGGACAATCGGCAACAGCGCTTATTCTCCGACAAATACGCCAATTCTTCAGCACGAAGCCGAGCGCAGCGCTCGCTTCGACAGTCTCGCGCCGCGCGGCGTTTTCGCTATCATGCCGATGGACCGCGGCCCTTTGTCACGGCGCTTTCATCGCCCTTGCAGCGCACCTTCGTCGCGCAGGCGGGTCGGACATGGTGGCACTTCGCCATGAACCGACGACCCCTTTACCTGATTCGCATGGAGCGCCCATTGAAACTCAAGTTCGACTGGACCGTCATCACCCCGATTCTCGCGCTCGTCGTGCTCGTGGCCACCGCGCTCATTCACAACACCGCGCTCATGGCGCTGGCTGCCATCGCGCTGGCGTTCGCGGTGTTCGCGGCCGTGCATCATGCCGAAGTAGTCGCGCATCGCGTCGGCGAGCCGTTCGGCACGCTGGTGCTGGCCATTGCGGTGACGGTGATCGAAGTCGCGCTGATCGTCTCCGTCATGCTGTCCGGCGGCCCCGAAAAAGCCGGCTTGCCGCGCGACACCGTATTCGCCGCGATCATGATCTGCAGCAACGCGATCATGGGGCTGTGTCTGCTGATCGGCGGCATGCGGCATCACGTGCAGGATTTTCAGTTGCAGGGCGCAAGCGCCGCGCTTGCCATTCTCTGCGCCATGTCCGTGCTCACGCTCGTCCTGCCGAACTTCACGAGCACCGTGCCGGGACCGGGTTTGTCCACTTCGCAACTCGTGTTCGTCGGGGTGATCTCGCTCGTGCTGTATGTGGTGTTCGTGTTCGTGCAGACCATCCGGCATCGCGACTACTTTTTGCAAGCCGTGCCGGATGTCGTCAAGCTAACCGCCACGGAAGACGACGTGCCCCATGCGCCGCCGCCGACCAACGCCGCCGCATGGACCGCGCTCGGCCTGCTCGTGCTTTCGCTTTTGTCCGTGGTCGGGCTGGCGAAGCTCTTGTCGCCTGCGGTCGAGGCGGGCGTCGCGGCAGCCGGTGCACCCGAGGCGGTCGTCGGCGTGGTGATCGCCGCGCTCGTTTTGTTGCCCGAAGGTCTCGCGGCATTGCGCGCGGCGCGTCTGAACCGGCTGCAAACGAGTTTGAACCTTGCGCTAGGCTCGGCGCTCGCGAGCATCGGTTTGACCATTCCCACGGTTGCGATCGTGTCGATCCTCATCGGCCAGCCTATCTCCCTCGGGCTCGCGCCGAAGGAGATCACCATGCTCGCGGTGACGTTGCTCGTCTCCGTGATCACGCTCGGCACCGGGCGCTCGACCGTGCTGCAAGGCGTCGTGCATCTGGTGATCTTCGCGGCGTTCCTGTTCCTGACCGTCGTGCCATGAGCATCGACGCATGCGGTTTTGCTACCATTCACGGTTTTCCGGCGCGCGCCGCGGGTTTCGTCGACCCGTCACGCGCTTGGCAGTAATCGCTCCGGCGTCAATTTTTACCGCAAGTCTCGAAGGATTGGAATGTCGTTCAAGAAGTCAGTCAGCAAGTCCGCATCGTTCGCTTTCTCCGCGATGCTCGCAGCACTCGCCGTCACCTCGGTTTCCGTTCACGCCAAGGAACTCACGCAGATCCGCTTCGCCGTCGATCCCAGCTACCCGCCGTTCGAATCCAAGCAGGCGGATGGCAAGCTGGCCGGTTTCGACATCGACCTCGGCAATGCGCTTTGCGCGCAGATGAAGGTCAAATGCGTGTGGGTCGAAAACAGTTTCGACGGCATGATTCCCGGCCTCAAGGCGCGCAAGTTCGACGCCGTGTTGTCCGACATGGGCATTACCGAAGAACGCCTGAAGCAGATCGATTTCACCCAGCCGCTCTACGATACCCACGCGCAACTCGTCGCGCGCGCGGGCTCGGGCATTCTGCCGACGCCGCAGGCGCTCAAGGGCAAACGCGTCGGCGTCGAACAGGGCACGGTGCAGGAACACTATGCGCGCGTGAAGTGGGAACCGCAGGGTGTGACCGTCGTGCCTTACGGCGATGAGGATCAGGTCGAGAACGATCTGGTCGCGGGCCGTATCGACGCCATGTTCACCGATGCCGCGCAAGCCGCCATCGGCTTTCTTAAGAAGCCGCAAGGCAAGGCGTTCGCGCTCGTTGGGCCGATTGTCGAAGACCGGGCGATCATCGGTCCGGGCACGGCAATCGGCTTGCGCAAGGGCGACGCCGATCTGAAGAACGGCCTGGACCAGGCGTTCGACGCGATCAAGAAGGACGGCACGTTCAAGCGCATCATGGCGAAGTATTTCGCCACCGATATCTCGATTCAGTAAGCGCCCTGGCGTTTAGCGTTCCGAGTATCGACCGAAAAGGCATCGCTTGCGGTGCCTTTCTTTTTTTACGAGGCAATTCATTCCATGCAGGTCACGCACCATCCGCTCGTCGCCGCTTCGCCTGGAACGGGGCGCGCGATCACGAGCTACGCCTTCGGCGCGGAACATGGGCCGAAGGTCTATATCCAGGCATCGCTGCACGCCGACGAACTGCCGGGCATGGTGGTCGCGTGGTATCTCAAGCGGCATTTCGCGGAGTTGGAAGCGGCGGGGCGCCTGAACGCGCGGATCGTGCTCGTGCCCGTGGCGAATCCGGCCGGGCTCAATCAGCACTGGTTCGGCACGCAAATGGGCCGCTTCGACATGCAGTCCGGACAGGATTTCAACCGGCGCTTTCCCGCGCTTGGGCCGGGGCTCGTCGATGGACTCAAGCAACACCTGACTGGCGATGAAACGCACAACGCCCGCGCCATCCGCGCCGCCTTGCGCGATACGTTCGCGGCGCTCGAGCCCGCGACCGAACTCGAATCGCAGCGCATCGCGCTGATGACGCTGGCTTGCGATGCCGATCTCATCATCGACATGCATTGCGACTGGGAAGCCGTCGCGCATCTCTACACGACGCCCGAGGCCTGGGTTCGGATCGAACCGCTTGCGCGCTATCTAGGCAGCGAGGCGCAATTGCTCGCGGACGTTTCGGGCGGCGAGCCGTTCGACGAAGCGTGCGTATCGGCGTGGCGTTATCTGCGTGACGCGTTCGCCGGACGCTTCCCCATTCCTCGGGGCGCGGCAACCGTCACTCTCGAACTGCGCGGCGTGCGCGACGTATCGCGCGAAACCGCCTCGCGCGATGCACAGGCAATCGTCGATTATCTGACGCACGCGGGTTTTATTTCGGGCGATGCCCCCGCGCTGCCCGCGCTCGCCAATCCGCCGACGCCGCTTGCCGGATGCGACTACCTTCACGCGCCGATCTCCGGCGTGATTCTGCATGCGCGCGAAGTTGGAGAGAGAGTGTGCGCGGGCGATGTCGTCGCTGAAGTGCTCGATCCGCTCCATGACGAGCTCGTGCCGCTCATCGCGCAGAGCGACGGCGTGTTGTACGCGCGGCACTGGACGCGGTTCGCGACGGCGGGAATGCTGGTGGCGCGCATCGCGGGCGCGGAAGTCCGGCGCGAAGGCGACCTGCTCGTGCCTTGAAGTTGCCGACGAGTCGTCCCACGCGGTTACCATACGTCGGCAAACCCGGTTTCAATGTCCACGGAGAACGACAGGAACATGCTGAAGAATCTCGATCCCTTGCTCAACGCCGACATCCTTCACGCACTCTGCGCGATGGGCCACGGCGATGAAGTCGTCATCTGCGACGCCAACTTTCCCGGCGATTCCGTCGCGCGTCAGACCGTGCGCGGACAATTGCTGCGTCTCGACGGCATCAACGCGCCGCGTGCGGTGCGGGCCGTGTTGTCTGTGCTGCCGCTGGATACGTTCGTCGATCATCCCGCCGAGCGCATGGAAGTGGTCGGCGACCCGGATGCGCTGCCTGCCGTACAGCGTGAAGTACAACGCGAAGTCGACGACGCCGAAGGCCGCGCCGTTCCGCTCGCGCCCGTCGAGCGCTTCGCTTTTTACGAGCGCGCCAAACAGGCTTATTGCGTGATTCAGACGAGCGAAGCGCGCGGCTACGGCTGCTTCATCTTCAAAAAGGGCGTGCAACTCGCGCCCGACACGCCAGCGCAATGACACGCTGATTTCTTGACACTAGCTTGCGGCGCCTGACCGCGATCATGAAAACAGAATAGCCGGCCGGGCAACCCAGCGCGGCTTTCTGTCGGGCGCCTGCGCAAGCAGGGTCGGCCCGGCGGGAAGCGAGACATCCACGAGCGTATTACGGCGCGAGCATACCTTGCAGATGAAATAGCAGCCGAAGCTGTCGACGCTAGCTTCGGCCTTGGCGCGCGAGATCCTGCCGCTGCATCGTATGCAGGTCCACATAGATTCACCTTCGTTGTCGGAAAACTGGCTTTGGCTGGTTTCGCGCCGCCAGCGAAGTTCTTCCGATACCGGCTCTTTCGAGACCGGCAACTCGTCGAAGGTTTGCTCGCCATGAAACGCGAACACGTTGTCAAATGCACGTGGCTTGGTGCGACGTGTCTCGTGAAATGACAGTCAGAAAACTTGCTCGATAAGCGCTGCCGCCAGTACTGGACAAATGCGGATCAGGGCAGTTTCAACGTGTAGTGATGCTGCCTCACCATGCGCTCAAAGCGAGCGAAAAGCAAACGGTATCGGGAAGGAGCAAGCAGAATGAGGCTGTTTCGGCTTGATATTAAGGCATGCTATAAAAGCTTCGAAAAGGCTTCGAGCCGTGCTTCCACTCTCTCAAAACTGCCGGTAAAAAAATAAATCGCGACAGTTCCTCCGAAAGCGCCCACACTATGTGGCGCAGCAGTCGCCTTCGCGTCTGTGCAAGTCGGGGAGCAGGATCATGGCAAAAGGTCAGGTACGCGGAAATAAAGAGGCTAAAAAGCCCAAACAGCCGAAGAAAGTAGAGTCGCCGGCAGCGGCTGTATCGTGGGCCACGCCCAAGAAGAGCGCGGAAGCCAGCGCATCCGTGAAGAAGAAATAGCCTTAGCGCGACATTCGTTCAAGCTGTCCTCGGTGCATGGCGCGACGACGCTCTATTCTGACTTCGCCATCGAAGTGGAAGTCAGACGCCCACCACCGAGTCCCGATGTTTTCTCTTTCCGGACTGGAACCAGCATGACAACGAGACCCAAAGTCAATCCCGCCGTGGCCGTCAAACAAAGCGAATATACGATCGCGCAGAAGTCGCGTGCATCGGCGCTGAGCAACGCGGACAGCGAGCGCGCTCAAAAGCGCCGCGATAATGACGCGCTTATCGACGTCAACGCGAGCAAGTGGCGTTACGTGGGCCCGGGTGTCTAGATGGGAAAGCCCGCGGAAGTCCTCAACTTCCCGAACCCCAGCCGCAGCTACGACGCCGCAAGACACGGCGTGTGCTTCTGGGGTTACGACAGCAAGCGCGAGATCAGCTTTCTGGTCGAGGACAAGATGCTTGCCGCGCTGAATCCCGGCATGGGCACGGGTGAGATGGCGCTACTCGCCACGTTCGACCGTAATCGCGAACGCATTCTCGAACTGGCGAAGGGTCTCTACACGGGCGGCCCGCAGAATCGTTATACGATCCACGAGTAGCGTTCAACGCCGTGTAACCGTCACGTTGTCGCGGCGGCTTCAGTTGTCCAGCGCAATACGCACCGTGCGCGCGAGTTCATCGAGCTGAAACGGCTTGCGCAGCGCAGCGAAGCGCTTTTCCTTGATCTTCGATACATCGACGTCCGCATAGCCCGTTGCCAGGATCACCGGCAGATCGGCACGCAGTTCACGCGCTTTCGCGATCACCTCCATGCCGTTCATGCCGGGCATCGCGAAGTCGACCATCATCAGATCGGGATGGTCCAGTGGCAGGCGTTTGAGGCCGTTGGGGCCGTCGCAGGCGTGCGTCACCGAATAGCCGAGCGTCTGCAGGCATTCGACGAGCATCTCGCGCACGTCTTCGTCGTCCTCGACCACGAGGATGCGCTTCGCGCCCGATGCGCTGTCCTCGGGTTTGAGCGCAACGTCGGCTTCCTGCAAATCCTTCGCGCCCAGCGGCAACCAGATTTCGACGCTCGTCCCTTTGCCCGGTTCGCTTTCGATACGCGCCACGCCGCCCGCCTGCCGCGCGATGCCGTAGACCTGGCTCAAGCCGAGCCCCGTCCCTTTGCCGACTGGTTTGGTCGTGAAGAACGGGTCGAACACGCGCGACAGCACGCCTGGCTCGATGCCCGAGCCCGAATCGCTCACACGGATGACCACGTAGCGTCCTGCCGTGAAGGTTTCGTCGGGCGCGGGGCGCTCGCCCGCGTGGATCGTGAGGCGCCCGCCGCCGGGCATGGCGTCGCGCGCATTGATCGTGAGATTGAGGACGGCCAGTTCCAGCTGATTGGCATCCGCCTGGGTCCAGAGATCTTCGGAATCGGAGGTCGTGGTGAACGCGATCGACGAGCCGAGCGAGATCGAGATGATGTCGCGCATGCCTTGCAAAAGCGACGCGACGTTGACCGCTTTCAGATCGAGATTGCTGGTGCGCGAAAACGTCAGCAACTGCGCGGTGAGCTTGGCGCCGCGTTCGGTGGCGCGCTTGGTCGTCGCGGCCATTTTGCGCACGCGCTCGTCGCTGCTGATTCGCGCGATCAATTCCGCGTTCGCCATGATGACATTCAGCAGATTGTTGAAATCATGCGCGATGCCGCCCGTCAATTGCCCGAGCGCCTCCATCTTTTGCGACTGCACGAGCACGGCCTGCACCTTGGCGCGCTCGTGGATTTCGCGCATCAGGCGATTATTTGCCGATGCCAGTTCCTGGGTGCGTTCGGCGATACGGCTTTCCAGCGAGTCGTTGAGCCGTTCGAGCGCTTCCTGCGCCTTCGAGCGCGCGATCAGATGCTGCTCCGACTCCGCGAGATGCCGGCGCGCATCGTACTGGCGCGCACGCGCCCGCAGCGACGACATCACCGCGCGGCGCAAGGTCTCCGAGTTCAGCGGACGTTCGAGGACGAGCACGTTGCCAAGACGCTCCAGCATGTCGATACTCGCCGCCGAGCGCCGTTCGGTTGCGCGTCCTGAAAGCAGAATGATGGGAAAGTCGGACCACGCCGGTTGCCGGTCGATCCAGGCGGCGAGCACTTCGCCGTTGTCGCTCTTGAGCGATTCCTCGGTGACGATGGCAGTGCCCGCGCCGCGGTCGAGTTCGGCGGTGAGGCAAACCGAATCGGCGCACGCGAAGCAATCGCGGTCATCGAATGCGAGGACATCGGCGATTACGTCGGCATCGCGGCCGAATGGCGCCACTATCAGAACGCGAAACTCCATGGCGCTAGTTCCCCGAGGAGCCCGCGTGACTGGTGTCGGGAACCAGCATGGCCGTGCCGCCCTTGTACGAAGGCAGGCCGCTCAGAATGCCTTCGAAGTCGCGCAATGCCTCGCCGACGTTCAGCCCGCCCGCGCCCAGCTGAAATTGACGAATCGAGCGCTCATGGCCGCTCGCGCGGCTTTTCACGGCGGTCAGCGCCGTCAGCACTTCGCCTTGACGCTCGAAGTAGCGAAACAGCAGGACCACGTCACTGAGATAACTGATATCCACGTCGCTCTGTATTTCGCCGATGATTCCATGCTGCCCCAGCACCAGCATCGTGATGACACCGCGCTGGTTCAGATAGGTGAGCAGTTCGTGCATTTGCAGGAGCAGGTAGCGCTCGCCGGGCATCGCTTGCAGATACGCGTTCAGGCTGTCGATGGCAACGTAGCGCGCGTTGCCCTGTTCGACGCTCTGTCGCACGCTGCTCGTAAACTCTCCGGGCGATATTTCGGCGGGATCGACCTGGCGCAAGTTCAGCAAGCCGCTGTCGAGATGCGGCCGCAGATCGATGCCGAGGCTCGTCGAGCGCCGCAAAAGCGTGGTGCGCGTTTCATCGAAAAGATAGTAGACACACGGCTCGCCGCGTTCGAGCGCGGCGAGCAGACACGAGGTCACGGTGGTCGTCTTGCCCACGCCCGACGGCCCGACGATGAGCGTATTAGTGCCTGGCACGAGGCCGCCGCCGAGAAGCGCATCCAGCCCGGCCGTGCCGGTGCTGAGCGGCTTTGCCGAAAAATCGGCGTGATGTTCAGACGCGATCAGACGCGGATAGACTTCAATGCCGCCGGTGTTCAGCGTCATGTCGTGAAAACCTTCGCGAAACTTGATGCCGCGCATCTTCGCAATCCGCAGGCGCCGGCGCTCGCCGCCGTAGTCGTGCACGAGATTGTCGAGGCACAGCACGCCGTGCGCGATGCTGTGCAATTGCAGATCGCCCGGCTCGGACGTGTTGTCGTCGAGCAGCATGACGGTGCAGGCGCGCGTCGCGAAGTAACGCTTCAACGCGAGAATCTGTCTGCGATAACGCAGCGGGTTTTGCGAGAGCATGCGCAACTCGGACAAGCTGTCGAAGACGAGTCGCGCGGGCTTCACTTCATCCACTTGCGCGATGACATCGCGCACGGTTTCGCCCAGTTCCACTTCAGCGGGATGCAGAACGGTCTGCTCGTAACGCGGGTCGAGCCCTTCGTCCGATAGAAGTTCGATGATGGTAAAGCGCTTCGTGTCCCAGCCATGGCTTTCGGCCACGGCGACGAGTTCTTCCTTCGTCTCCGAAAGCGTCACATAAAGACCTGGCTCGCCGACTTCCGCGCCCTTGAGTAAGAACTGCAAGGCGAGAGTCGTTTTGCCCGCACCCGGCGCACCTTCGATCAAATACATGCGATGCGGCGTCAATCCGCCGCCGAGAATGTCGTCAACTCCCTCGATGCCCGTCGGAATGCGGGCGGGCACGGCTTGCGTGGTTTTTTCTGGCATGTGCTCGCGCTTTCTGTTGTCTGGCCTTTTTATCTGGCCTTTCGCGCGAGCAATCGGAAACCATTGGAGAACGCCCGCGCCTCGCGTGGCGGTTGCAAGAAGCGAGCCAGTACACGCCGGCGCTGCGACGTTCGTTAAATTTACCTACTATCCAGCAAATTCCTGTTGCAAAAATCCAAACCAGAGCGACGCTTTTTAAGATTTGGTTGCAATGCAGCATGAAAAGGGTATAGTTAGGGTTATCCCCTAGCTAGTTACCCTGATTCTTTACCTGAGAGACGCCATGAAAACCACCGCTCAACAATCTTTGTTCGTTTCGTTCGGTTCGTTCCTGCGCTCGGCGAAGGCAACGGTGCGCCGTGAGTGGAATCGCGCGCTGCAATTGCATCTGCAAAACTGCGAGATGCTCGTCGAATCGTATCGCCGCACCAAGTAAGTCGGACAGTACCCGGTCAGAGTTTCAAAGCAACGCCCCGGAAGCGAATGGCTCCCGGGGCGTTTGTCTTTTGCGAGCGCGTACCGCAGCTCGCCAGAGCGACAACGGCGCGCCTCCTCACGGAGAGCGCGCCGTTGTCGCATCGGATGGCGACGTCTAGATCGCCCAGCCGCCGAGATAGAACACCGCGAGCACGATCGCGATCGCGACCGTCCCCACGTTCAGCTTGCGATACTCGCCCGCCACGATCCGCCCGATCACCAGCGTGCAGAAGCCAAGCATGATGCCGGTGACGATATTCGCCGACAGCACGATGAACACGGCGCATACGAGCCCGGACATGGAGTCGACGGTATCGTCCATGTGCAGCTTGCTCACGTTGCCGAGCATGAGCAGGCCGACGTACATCAAGGCGGGCGCCGTCGCGTAGGAGGGCACGAGACCGGCGAGCGGCGAAAGGAACATCACCGCGAGAAAGAGCAGGCCGACGACCGTTGCCGCAAGCCCCGTCTTCGCGCCCGCCGCCACGCCCACCGACGATTCGATATACGCCGCCGCCGGTGCACCACCAAAGCATGCGGAGAAGATCGAGCTGAGCGAATCGGCCGTCAGCGCGCGTCCGCCGTTGACGATGCGCCCGTTGGCGTCGATCTGACCCGCCTGGCCCGCGACGGCGCGGATCGTTCCGGTGGCGTCGAACACGGCGGTCATCACGAGTGCGAGCACGCTCGGCAGCACGGCCATCGAGAGCGCGCCCTTGATGTCCATCGCGCCGATGAGCGACGCGTGTCCCGGCGTCGCGAGCGAAGGCAGCGCAAACACGCCGTGAAAGCGCACGGACGGATCGAAGATCAGGCCGATAGCCGACAGGCCGACCACCACGAGCAGAATGCCGCCCGGCACGCGCCGGCGTTCCAGCCCGAAAATCGCCGCCAGGCCGAGCACCGACATCAGCACGGGAAACGCGCGGATCGCGCCCAGCGAAACCGGCATGCCCGGCGCGGGATTTTTAACGATCAGGCCGACGTCGTTGGACGCGATCAGCAGCAGAAACAAGCCGATGCCGATGCCCGTGCCATGCGCGACGCCCGTCGGCAGATTGCGCAAGATCCACGAGCGCACGCCAGTCACGGAGATCGCGGTGAAAACGACGCCCATCAGGAACACGGCGCCCAGTGCGATGGCAGGCGAGAGGCCTTTGCCGAGCACGAGACCGAACGCGGTGAATGCGGTCAGCGAGATGGCGCAACCAATCGCGATAGGCAGACGCGCCCATACGCCCATCAGCAGCGAGCCGAACGCGGTCGTGAGGCACACGGCGACGAACACCGCGCTGGTATCGAAACCGGCCTTGCCGAGCATGCCCGGCACGACGAACACGGAGTAGACCATCGCGAGAAAGGTCGTGATGCCCGCGACCACTTCGGTCTTTTCCGTGCTGCCAGCGAGCGATATGCCGAAGTAGCGGTCAAGAAAGCCGCCGCTCGCGGTCGGTGCCGTGTCCTCTCGTTCGATAGGGGAAATGTCGATGTCGCCAAGCTGCTGGGCGGGGGATTCCAACATGAGCTGCTCCTTTATCAGCACGCTGAAACGGTCGACCGTGCGCGCAATCAAGCGCACTGCGGTCCGTCGTCAGGGTCGTCTCGTATTTAGTTCTGGATGTAGCCTCGTGCTCGCCGCTGATGGCTGCACTCGGTCAGGACAAAGACTATGGGAACGCAACGCGAGGTCCAATCCCGTGGAAAACATGCCGCTCATGCCAACATTCTTATATTTCTGAGAGTCCTAAGCTGGCTGGGGCTTCCCGCCAGAACGATAAACGCCGGACTAGGGCAAATGCCTAGGCCGGCGTCGGGGGTGAACGCTTCGTCACGTACGCCCTGACAAACCCATTACTGCATGATTCGCGATACACCGCGTCCGCGCGGGTCGGACATGGGCTCGGGCGTGTCGCCGTTGATGCGGATAGCCTGAATGTCGCCATTGAAGCCTTGCATCGTGAACTTATAGCCCTTGTCTTCGAGCTGCTTCACGACTTCCGGATCGAGCTGATGGAACGGCTCCTGGTAGATCGTGTCCGGCGGCAGCAACTGATGATGAAAACGCGTCGCGCCCACGGCTTCAGGTAGCGGCAAGTTGAAGTCGTAGACGTTCGAGAGCACCTGGAAGATCGACGTGAAAATGCGCGAGCCGCCCGGCGTGCCGATCACCATCGCGACCTTGTCGTCGCGCGTGAGGATGGTCGGCGTCATGGAAGACAGCGGCCGCTTCTTCGGCTCGATGGCGTTGGCGTCGCTGCCGACCACGCCGAACATGTTCGGCACGCCCGGCTTGGAAGCGAAGTCGTCCATCTCGTCGTTGAGCACGACGCCCGTGCCTTCGGCGATCACGCCCGAGCCGAAGTAGCCGTTGATGGTGTAGGTGTTCGACACCGCGTTGCCCCATTTGTCGACGACAGAAAAGTGCGTCGTCTCCGCTTTCTCGGGCATCGATGTACCGAGGCCCGGCAGCACGCTCTTCGTCTCCGAGGGCTTGTCGGGATTCACTTCCTGTGCGCGTTTCAGGATGTAGTCGTCGTCGGTGAGTTGTGCGACCGGCACCTTGTAGAAGTCGGGATCGCCGAGATATTGCGCACGATCGGCGAAGACGCGTTTTTCGATTTCCGCGACGAGGTGAATGTACTGCGCCGAATCCAGCGGCACGCCTTCGAACTTGTCCTTCAGGTCCGCCTTCATCTTGAGCAACTGCACGAGGCCGACGCCGCCCGAACTCGGCGGCGGCGCGGTGATCACGCGATAGCCGTTCCAGCTCGCGACGATCGGTTGCCGCCAGACCGCCTTGTAGTCTTTCAGATCGCGCGACGTGATGAGGCCGTGGCCCGCCATGGAAGTGGCGATCAGCTCGGCCGTTCTGCCTTCGTAGAAGCCCTTGGCGCCCTTGTCGGAGATGCGCTGCAAGGTATCCGCGAGATCGGGCTGCTTGAATACCTGACCCGCCTTCATGCCGCCGAAGTAGAGATCGAAATTCGTCTTGCCGGCGAAATCCTTCGATGCGGCGTCACGCCGGGAAATCAGTTGATCGTCGACGAGAAAGCCGTTTTCCGCATACTTGATGGCGGGCGCGAGCACCTGCTTCCACTTCAGCTTGCCGAAGCGCTTTTGCGCCTGCCACATGCCTTCCACCGTGCCCGGCACGCCGACCGCGCGATGTCCGTAAAGGCTCATGCCCTTGATGACCTCGCCCTTGTCGTCGAGATACATGTTGCGCGTGGCGGTGAGCGGCGCGCGTTCGCGATAGTCGAGGAAGTACGGACGATGATCCACGTACAGCGTCATGAATCCGCCGCCGCCGATGTTGCCCGCTTCCGGATAAGTCACCGCGAGCGTGAAGGCGATGGCGACGGCTGCATCGACCGCGTTACCGCCTTGCTTCAGGATTTGCTCGGCGGTGTCGGCGGCGAACTTGTCGGCAACCGCCACGGCCGAGGCGGTGAGGACTTGCGGCTGAGTGTCCGCGGTCTTGGCAACGGCGGGCGTGGTTTCGACGAAACCGGCCGCCAGAAGCGCCGAGGCAACGATGGCGCTCAATGCGAGCGTGCGAAAGCGCGGTTCTCTTTTCGACTGCATCTCCTGCGTTCTCCTTAGGCTTTTCGGGGTTGTAAGCGCTTATACCATGTTCGCGGCGCGCCAAGAAATGGCACGCGCCGCATCATGCGCTCAAGGCATCAACTGACCGCCGTTCACGTCGATGATCTGGCCAGTCACATAGCGCGACATCGCCTCGGAGGCGAGATAGAGGAACGCGCCGCTGCAGTCGTCCGGCTCGCCTATGAAGCCCATCGGAATTGACTTGCGGAAGGATTCGAGCTGTTCCGGCGAGGTGAAGCGCTCCTGAAACGGCGTCTGGATCACGCCGGGCGCGACGGCGTTCACGCGGATGCGATCGCCCATCAATTCCTTGGCCATGCCCTTGGTGATCGTGCTGACAAAGCCTTTCGACGCCGCATAAAGCAGCGCGCCCGGACCGCCGCCGTTGCGCGCCGCGACCGAGGTCACGTTGATGATCGAACCGCCGCCGCTCGAACGCAGCGAGGGCAGCGCCGCGCGCGTGAATGCAACCACCGAGCGCGCATTGATATGCATGACTTCGTCGAAGAGTTCGTCGGTAACGTCGCCGATCGGCTCGCGCTTGACGAGGCTTCCCGCGTTGTTGATGAGCACGTCGATCTTGCCGAAGGCTTCGACCGTCGCGGCGACGGCGGCATCGATGGCCTTCGAATCGCGCACGTCCGCACCCACGGTGACGGCCGAGACTCCCAGCGCGCGCACGTCGCTCGCCACTTGCTCGGCTTGGTCCTTCGAGCTGTTGTAGTGCACCGCGACATTCGCGCCGTATTGGCCGAACGCACGCGCCGCCGCCGCGCCGATACCCGTGCTCGCGCCGGTGATGAGGATCGATTTGCCTTTCAGATCGTGCATGAGTGCTCCAGTGTGGTTGTTTTATGAACGGGACAGGTTGCGCCAGCCAAGAGTATACGGAGCATTCGCGGGCGGCGTCGGGCGGCGCGCAAGCCGCGCCCAAACCGGCCGCAAACAGTGGCAACATGTTCATCTGCTCACGTCGAAGTGAAACCAGGAGACGCACATGAACGCACAAGTCGATCCCATCCCCGCCGGCCGTCAGGGCGTGATCCCGTACATCGCGGTGGCGGGCGGCGTGACGGCCATCGAGTTCTATACGAAGGTGTTCGGCGCTACCGAGATCTACCGGCTCGAACAGCCGGGCGGGCGCATCGGGCATGCGGAGTTGTCTATCGGCGGCAAGGTCGTCTATCTGTGCGACGAATTTCCGGAGATGGATGTGAAAGGCCCGCTCTCCATAGGCGGCAGCCCGGTGATGCTGCATCTCTATGTCGATGACGTCGATGCCGTTGCCCAGCGCGCGGTGGACCAGGGCGCGACCATTCTGCGCGCGGTCGAAGACCAGTTCTATGGCGATCGCGGCGGCAAGATCCGCGATCCGTACGGGCATGTGTGGTGGGTGGCAACGCACCGCGAAGATGTGTCGCCGGAAGAGATGCAGCGGAGGGCGGAGGCGTTGTTTGGCGGGGCGTGATTCTTCAACGCCCATCTGACGCGCTTACGATACGCGCGACGAGTCGGCTCGCGTGGAGCACGCGTCCGTCGGAACGACGCGCCACGATGAATTCGCCAGCTACGAAGCGCGCTTGTCGGCGCGAGCGCCGCGAAGAATTCACTACGCATCGAAACGCGGGTGAACCGCGCGCCACGCTCGAACGAAGCCGCTACGCATCGAACGAATAAGTCTCGACCACGCGCCGCACCGATTCCCTGAACGACGCGACGAGATCCGAACGAATGCCGCTGCCCGGATACGACAGCGCGTATTCATATTCGATATCGGTTTCGAACGGCCGCACGACCACGCCGTGCGAGCGCCAGACCTTGGCCGCGAACGGCTCGACGATCGACACGCCCAGACCGCCCGCGACCATCGCGTAGCGCGTGTGGGCAGTGTCGGTGAGCACGGTATAGCGGGGCCTTTCTTCGGTCGCCGAAATAAGCGATTGCTCCGCCTCGTAAGGCTGCCGCGCATTGGGCAGCCAGCCGATCAGCTTCTCGCCGCGCAAGTCGTCCGGACGGATGATCTTCTTCGCAGCGAGCCTGTGCGACGCGGGCATGGCGCAAAGCGCACGCGCTTTCAGCAAGGTCTCGACTTCAATGCCTGCCACCGCGGGAAATGCCTGACTCAAGGCAACATCGGCGGTGTGATTTTGCAGGCTGACGAGCACCTCGGGCACCTTCACCGAATCCACCTTGATCGGCACGCCCGGATGACGCTCCATGAAGTCGGCAAGCACGGGCGGCAACAACGTGGTGGCCAACACCGGCATGCAGGCGACGGTCAGGCCGTCCGAGGCTTCGTCGCGGATCATCTGCGCGACCTGTTTCAGGCGCTCCAGCCCGAGGAAGTTTTCCTCGACGGACTTATAGAAGCGCAGGCCCGCGTTGGTCGGATTCAGACGGCCGCCGATACGGCTGAAGAGGCTGAAGCCGAGATCGGCTTCGAGATCGGCAATCAGGCGGCTGATGGCCGGTTGCGTCACATGGAGTTTGCGGGCGGCGCCGACGCTGGTGCCCGTCATGATGAGGCTACGGAATGCCTCGATCTGGCGAAAACGAATCATTTTGGGGACGGCTTTGTCAAGCGGCTCTGGTAGTGCAGTTTCGGTACTGCGAGGACGCAGATCTTATAGGAAACAATGCTTTACTGCCTTTTCGCTGCGCTTTGACGCATGCCGACCGTGTGTGTTTTGCCAACAATTCGCACGAGTATTCGAAAAATTTAGTCACTATAACGACATGTGAGTGGCATCCGTCTTATTGATACGAAATACTCGCCGCCAACCTAGAAGCGCGATGAAAGGCCCGGCGTAAGCCAAAGGCTGGCCGCGGCGCGCGGGGGCAGTGCTTCGGGCTCTACGAATCTAGCCATGATGATTCGTTGAGCCAATTGTTTAGTGCAGCCGAACTAAACGACCGGCGCAACAGCAACGATAACCAAGACAACGAGACAAGAAGGAAAACGCAATGCGCACGACCTCACTTACGCCCAAATACGCTCTCGCGATGCTCGCGGCGCTGGCCTTCACGATGTCGGCGCACGCTGCCATCGTGCCGTCGGGCGTTACGCTTGCCGCCAAGCAGGAACTGGTGCGCAATAACGGCTCCGAAGTCGAAACGCTCGACCCCGCGCTGGTCGAAACGGTCGTGGCGGCGAACGTCACGCGCGACCTGTTCGAGAGCCTCACCGCCGCCAACGCGGACGGCACCGTGGTGCCGGGCGTGGCCGAAAAGTGGGAGCAGAAGGACGCAACCACCTGGCTCTTCCATCTGC
Organism: Caballeronia sp. GACF4; assembly: GCF_023631025.1. NCBI lineage: Bacteria > Pseudomonadati > Pseudomonadota > Betaproteobacteria > Burkholderiales > Burkholderiaceae > Caballeronia > Caballeronia sp. GACF4. The sequence continues at coordinate 514,330 of NZ_JALQDW010000018.1, read as the reverse complement.
GCAAGAACGCCCGTTGGTCCAATGGCGAGGCTGTCAGCGCAAACGATTTCGCGTACGGCTGGCAGCGTTTCATCGACCCGAAGACGGCATCTTCTTATGCGAGCGTGTTCGGGCCGTTTCTCCTGAATGGCGCCGAGATCGTCGCGGGCAAGAAGCCGGCTAACGCGCTCGGCGTGCGCGCCATCGACGCCTATACGATCGAAGTCAAGACCGCTGGCCTCGTGCCGTTCCTCCCGGAACTGATGTCGAATCAGAACTTTGCGCCGGTGTATCGCGCGGGCGTCGAGAAATATGGGAAAGACTGGACCAAGCCGGGCAAGCTCGTGAGCAACGGCGCGTTTCAGTTGAAGGACTGGCAGGTCAACAGCAAGCTCGTGCTGACGAAGAACGCGAGTTACTGGGACAAGGAACATGTGCAGCTGACGCAAGTGACCTATCTGCCCGTCGAGGACGAAAACACGGACGTGAAGCTCTTCCAGTCGGGCGATAACGACATGACTTATCAGATTCCGACTGGCACGTTTGCCAAGTATCGCCAGCAGTTTCCGAACGACATTCGCAATTCGCTGATCCTCGGCACGCGCTATTACAGCTTCAACAATCGCGATCCGCTCCTGAAGGACGTGCGCGTGCGCAAGGCCTTGTCAATGGTGATCGACCGCGATCTGCTCGCGCAGCGCGTGACCGCCGACGGCCAGACGCCCATGTACGGGTTGATGCCCAAGGGCGTGCAGGGCGCGGATGTATCGGCATATGACTGGTCTGCCTGGCCGATGTCCAAGCGCGTCGAGGAAGCGAAGAAACTGCTCGAACAAGCCGGCGTGAAACTCGGCACGAAGCTGCGTTTCGCCATGAACACGAGCGACTACAACAAGAAAATGGCGATTTTCGCGGCGTCGGAATGGAAGACCAAGCTCGGCCTCGACACGCAGATCGAATCGATGGAATTCAAGGTTCTGGTCAAGAAGCGTCACGAGGGCGACTATCAGATCGCGCGCAATGGCTGGGTCGCCGACTACAACGACGCCACCACGTTCCTCACGCTCGTGCAGTGCAAGTCCGAGCAGAACGACAACTTCAATTGCAATCCGAAGGCCGACGCGCTCGCGCAGCAAGCCAGCGAGACGACCGATCAGGCGAAGCGCACGCAGTTGCAGACGCAGGCGGCGAAACTCGTGATGGAGGATTATCCGTTCCTGCCGCTCCTGCAATACGGCCTGCCGCGACTGGTGAAGAGCTACGTAGGCGGCTATTCGCTCAAGAATCCGATGGATCACTACGGCAGCAAGGACCTCTACATCGTCAAGCACTGAGATACCTATGTGGTCTTATACATTGCGGCGCGTGCTGCTCACGCTGCCTACGCTTCTCATCGTGATCACGGTGTGCTATTTGCTGCTGCACGCCACGCCCGGTGGTCCGTTCGACGGCGAGCGCAAGGTTTCCGCCGAAGTGCTCGCGAATCTGCAGGCGAAGTATCACCTCGGCGAGCCGTTGTGGAAGCAGTACCTGCTGTATCTCGACAGCTTGTTGCACGGCGACCTGGGCGCCTCGTTCCGCTATGCCGACTGGAGCGTGAACGAACTCGTGCTGCGCGCCTTGCCGGTGTCGCTCTCCATCGGCGGCGTGTCGATGCTGCTCGCCATCATTATCGGCGTCGCCTTCGGCGTGGCGGCGGCGCTTCGGCGCAACAGCATGATCGATTACGCGCTCATGTTCGTGAGCAACGCGGGCAACGCGTTTCCCTCGTTCGTGATCGGGCCGGTACTGATCCTCGTGTTCGCCATTGCGCTGAAATGGCTTCCCGCGGGCGGCTGGAACGACTTTCAGATGCGCTACATGGTGCTGCCCATCGCGCTGCTCGTGATGATCAACGTCGCCACCGTGGGCCGTGTGACGCGTGCGAGTCTCATCGAAGTGATGAACACGCAGTACATCCGCACCGCGCGCGCGAAGGGCTTGCCCATGCGCACCATCGTGCTTCGCCATGCGATGAAGCCCACGCTCATTCCAGTCGTCTCGGTGCTCGGTCCGCTCGCGATTTCCTCGATCACGGCGGCGGTCGTGACGGAGTCCGTGTTCTCGTTGCCGGGCATCGGCAAGCTGATCGTGAACGGCGCGGCCAACCGCGATTACACACTGGTGCTGGGACTCGTCGTGCTCGTCACGGTGGTGGCCGTGCTGCTCAACCTTTTGGTCGACCTCGCCTATGCGTGGCTCGATCCGAAGATCCGTTACTAAAGGGCGCCCAATGAAATCCGTATCTTTAGCGCCGCTCTTGGAACAGGCCGTCGCGGGCCGAAGCCCCTGGCAGGACGCCCGCGCACGCTTCGTGCGCAACAAGGCGGCGGTGGTCAGTCTCGCGTTGCTCGCGGTCATCACGCTTATCTGCGTAGTCGGACCGTGGCTCTTGCCGAATCAGTTCGATTCCGCCGACTGGAACGCCATGAGCGCCGCGCCCACGTTCGAAAACTGGCACCTCTTCGGCACCGATGAAACCGGGCGCGATCTGCTCGTGCGCTGTCTCATCGGCGGACGCGTGTCGCTCGTGATCGGCGCGCTCGCCACGTTGACATCGGTCACGCTCGGCATCGTGTGGGGCGCGCTGGCGGGATTCATCGGCGGGAAGATCGATAACGCGATGATGCGTTTCGTCGACATGATGTACGCCATTCCGTACCTGCTGATCGCCATTCTCATGGTCACGCTGCTCGGCCGCGAGTTCTATCTCGTCGTGCTCACCATCACCGTGTTCTCGTGGATGGACATGGCGCGCGTGGTACGCGGCCAGACGCTCGCCATTCGCTCGAAGGAATACGTGGAAGCGGCGCGCGCCATCGGCGTGCCGACCTCGCGCATCATCGTGCGGCATGTGGTGCCGAATCTGCTCGGCATCGTCGCGATCTATACCACCGTCACGGTGCCCGGCGTCATTCTTACCGAATCCGTGCTGTCGTTTCTCGGGCTCGGCGTGCAGGAACCGATGACGAGCTGGGGCGTGCTGATTCAGGACGGCGTAGGGGTGATGGAAACCTCGCCGTGGATTTTGCTGTGTCCGGCGGCGCTGCTTTCGATCACGCTCTATTGCATCAACTTCGTCGGCGACGGTTTGCGCGACGCACTCGATCCGAAGGACAGGTGAGTCATGCCGCTACTTCAAGTCAGCGATCTACAGGTCGAGTTCAAGACCAACGACGCCACCGTGCGCGCGGTCAACGGCGTGAACTTCACGCTGGAAGCGGGGGAAACGCTCGGTATCGTCGGCGAATCGGGTTCGGGCAAGAGCCAGAGCGTGCTCGCCATGCTTGGGCTGCTTGCATCGAACGGACGCGCGAGCGGGCAGGCGCTGTATCGCGGGGAAAATTTGCTCGGGCTGTCGGGCAAGGCGCTGAACCGCATTCGCGGCAACCGTCTCTCGATGATCTTTCAGGACCCGATGAGTTCGCTCAATCCGTACCTGAGCATCGAACGGCAGATGACCGAAGTGCTCGAACTGCACAAGAACATGACGCGCCGCGCGGCGAAAAAGCGTGCCATCGGCATGCTCGAAGCGGTACGCATCCCGGAAGCCGCGCATCGTATCGGACAATATCCGCATGAGTTGTCGGGCGGCATGCGTCAGCGCGTGATGATCGCCATGGCGCTGCTCTGCGAGCCCGAAGTGCTTTTCGCCGATGAACCGACCACCGCGCTCGACGTCACCGTGCAGGCGCAAGTGCTGCAATTGCTGCGCGATCTGCAGCGCGACTTCGGCACGTCGATCGTGTTGATCACGCACGACCTCGGCGTGGTGGCCGGTCTCTGCGAAAAAGTCATGGTTATGTACGGCGGCCGCGTGATGGAGCAGTGCGATGCGAGCACGCTGTTCGCAAAGCCGTCGCATCCGTACACCATCGGGCTCTTGCGCGCGCTGCCGCGTCTCGACAAGAGCGGCGGCGAACTGACCGGCATTCCGGGCAACCCGCCGAACATGGCGCATCCGCCCGCGGGCTGCCCGTTTCACGAACGATGCGCGCATGCCGCCGAAGACTGCGTGCAGCACGTGCCCGCGTTGCGGCCGGTCGATGGCGTGCACTGGCTGCGCGCCTGCCACCGTTCCGCCGAAGACATGATCACCCGCTATCAGGAGGCGAGCCATGTCTGATGCATCGGCCCCGACGATACTTTCCGTGCGCGATGTCCGCGTGCATTTTCAGGTGAAGTCGAAGAAGCGCTTGCCGTGGGCGCCGTCGCGCACGCTCAAGGCCGTCGACGGCGTGAGCTTCGATCTGAAGGCGGGCGAAACGCTCGGCGTGGTCGGCGAATCGGGCTGCGGCAAGTCCACGCTCTCGCGCGCCATTCTCAACCTCATTCCCGCGACCGCCGGCGATATCGTGTGGATGGGCGCGCCGTTGCGCGAAGCATCGACGCGCGAATGGCATCGCGTACGCGGCGACGTGCAGATGATCTTTCAGGATCCGCTGGCATCGCTCGATCCGCGTATGACGGTCGGGCAGATCATCGCGGAGCCTTTGCTCGAACATCGGCCGGGCATGAGCCGGCACGAGATCGACGTTAAGGTGCGCGCGTTGATGGCGAAGGTGGGTCTGCGCGAACAGATGATCAACCGCTATCCGCACGAGTTTTCGGGCGGGCAGTGTCAGCGCATCGGCATTGCGCGCGCGTTGATCGTCGAGCCGAAACTCGTGATCTGCGACGAGCCGGTGTCCGCGCTCGATGTCTCCATCCAGGCGCAAATCGTCAATTTGCTGAAGTCGCTTCAGAAGGAGATGAAGCTCTCGCTGATCTTCATCGCGCACGATCTCGCCGTGGTGCGCCATATCTCCGACCGCGTGATGGTGATGTACCTCGGCCGCGTGATGGAGCTTGCCGACAAACACGCGCTCTATGAAACGCCGCGCCATCCGTACACGCGCGCGCTGCTTTCGGCCGTGCCGGTGCCGGACCCGTCGGTCGAGCGCGCCAAGGTCGTGCAGATTCTTTCCGGCGATATTCCGAGCCCGATCGACCCGCCATCGGGCTGCGTGTTTCATACGCGCTGTCCCATGGCCGAGTCGCGTTGTTCGCTGGAGACGCCCACGTTGCGCGCGTTGGCGGAGGGATCCTCCGCCGCCTGCTTCTTTGCTTGATTTACATCTAAACACGTCGAATAGAGGAACCCGGAAACTCGCCCTAAAGCACTATCAATTTCGCTCGCGCGCAGCATGGCGCGTCTTCTGTTCGCCCTAGCCGTTTGCCACGTTCGTCCCGACCGTTTGTATCGCCGGACGTGGCTTTTCGCATCCGTTCGTTTCGGAATCCTTCATGGATTTCGATGGAGCAATCAACAGGTTGAGTCAGTAGTTGGAGATACTTTTCATGAAAAAACAAAAACGTTCCCTCGCGCTTTCCATTTTGCTTTTCAGCGGCTTCATGGCCGCTTCGGTCGCGTCCTACGGGCAACAAGCCCCGGCACAGACCGACGATACCGACCCGCCGTCGCGGCATACCGAGGCGCCGCCTTCATCGCCGCCCAATACCGAGGCAGATGCGCCCGTGAGCAATCAGGCGAAATCGAAAGGGCTGATCGAAGACTCGCATCTGAACTTGCTCACGCGCTCTTACACCGAGCATTTCGAAGCGAAGGGCGCGGAGAAGAAGGACGCGTGGGTGCTCGGCGAGCAAGCGGTATTCGAATCGGGTTACACGCGCGGTCTCGTCGGTCTCGGTTTCGATCTGACGATGTTCGGCGCGCTCAAACTCAACGGCGGCAGCGGCGCGGGCAACCGCGTACGGATCGGCGCGCCGGGCGAAGCGGGGCGCACGCAACTTGCGTGGGCGTATCCCGGCGTGTGGGACGTGAAGGCGCGTGTTTCGAACACCGTGTTCAAGTACGGCCAGCAACTCTTCGATAACCCGTTCCTCGTGCCGCACGACAATCGCGCGCTGCCGCCGACATATCGCGGCTTCTCGCTTGCCAGCGACGAGATCAAGAACCTGACCTTGAAGGCCGGTACCGTGGATGGCGTGATCGCGCGCGGCATGGCGAGCGTTACGGGCCTGACCACCGAGTACGGCGGCACGCACATGTCGCAGTTCACGTATTTCGGCGGCGACTGGACCCATGGCGACGATACCGCCGTCACGCTCTACGGCAGCGTCGCGAACAACGTGTGGCAGCAGTACTACCTCTCGGCGACGCAAAGTATCGGCGACCCGAAAACCGTGCGCTGGACCGGCGCGCTGAACTACTACTACACGGGCGCGATCGGCGACAAGCGCCAAGGCTCGATCAACAACAACGCGTACAGCCTGGCGCTTGCCGGCACGCACGGCGCGCATACGCTTCAATTCGCGTTTCAGCAGATTGCAAGCGATCAGTTCTTCGACTACGTGGGCCAATCCGCGGGCGACTATCTCTCGAATTCGCTGGATGTCGACTACAACGCGCCGCACGAAAAGTCCGTGAGTCTGTCGTATTCGCTCAACATGAAGGAGTACGGCGTGCCCGGCCTGAAGTTCACGCTGTGGGGCGCGTATGGCTGGGACGCGGATGCGACCGCCATGGCCAACCAATATGCCAACCCGGATAGCAGCCAGCACGGGCTCTACTGGAAGGACGGGCAGCCGGTGCATGGCACGCACTATGAAATTGGCGTGATCCCGAGCTATACGGTGCCGGACGGCAAGTTCAAGAACACGTCGGTCAAGTTCTACTACATGCACCATCACGGCAGCCAATACTATTCGGACGGAACGAGCGACGTGTATCGACTCATGGTCAACGTCCCAGTGAACGTGTTCTGACGCGAAGCGAGAATCCTACAAAATCTCCTCTTTACATTACGTATAGCTTTCATATATAAAGAGAGTGCGTGTTGCGGATTGCCATGTCTCGCCCACGCACATCGCCCGGCAGCCTCGTGACTGCCGGGCTTTTTTTCGTCCGTTCAACGCGCGGCGGTTAGCTTTCATGCGCTTACGGTATGCATCGTTCTAAGTGAAAACCCCGCCGTTTCTTTCGCTTGACTTACTTGATATATCAAATACTGTGTATATGCGATGGCGGTCGAAGCGTCATCGCAGGAGGCGCCGCTCGGCGTCCGATTACACAAGGCAAGGAGACATGCATGGGAACCGACCGGATGGATCGCGAGACGGAGACGTCGCGCCTGGCGTCGCCGTGGGTGCAGTTGGTGTTCGGCGTGATTTGCATGGCGATGATCGCCAACATGCAGTACGGGTGGACGCTCTTCGTCAATCCGATCGACGAGAAGTATCACTGGGGCCGTGCATCAATTCAGGTCGCGTTCACTATCTTCGTGGTTACCGAGACGTGGCTCGTGCCCGTGGAGGGGTATCTCGTCGACAAATACGGTCCGCGTCCTGTCGTCGTGTGCGGCGGCTTGCTGTGCGCGATTGCCTGGGTTATCAACTCGGTGGCGTCGTCACTGCCGCTCTTGTACTTCGCGGCGGCGGTGGGCGGCATCGGCGCGGGCGCGGTGTATGGGACGTGCGTCGGTAACGCGCTCAAGTGGTTCCCCGAGCGACGCGGCCTCGCGGCGGGCATCACGGCGGCGGGCTTCGGCATGGGATCGGCCGCGACTGTCGTGCCGATTGCGCACATGATCAAGTCGAGCGGATACGAAGCCACGTTCCTATGGTTCGGACTCGGTCAGGGACTCGTGGTGTTCCTGCTCGGCATGGCGCTCTACGCGCCGCCCGCGCAGATGCTCGCCGCGGTCAAGAGCAAGTTGAAGCGCGCCGTCTACAACGCGAGCCCGAAGCAGGTGTTGAGTTCGCCGATCTTCTGGGTCATGTACATCATGTTCGTGATGATGGCCGCCGGCGGATTGATGGCGACCGCGCAACTCGGGCCAATCGCGAAGGATTTCGGGTTGCACGATTCGCCCGTGTCGCTGCTTGGCCTGACGTTGCCGGCGCTGACTTTTGCGCTGACCATCGACCGCGTGCTCAATGGCTTGACTCGACCGTTTTTCGGTTGGGTATCGGACCGTATCGGACGCGAGAACACCATGTTCATCGCCTTTGCGATTGAAGCGGTGGGCATCGTCGCGTTATCGCGATACGGGCAGAGTCCGGTGGCGTTCGTGGTGCTGACGGGCATCGTGTTCTTCGCGTGGGGGGAAATCTACAGCCTCTTTCCCGCGACATGTGGCGATACCTTCGGCCCGAAGTTCGCGGCCACCAATGCCGGCTTGCTGTACACGGCGAAGGGAACGGCTGCGTTGCTGGTGCCGTTCTCGAGCGTGATCACATCGATGACGGGAAGCTGGCACGCGGTCTTCATGCTGGCGGCGGGCATGGCGGCAATATCCGCGCTGCTGGCGCTGTTCGTACTCAAGCCGATGCGCAATGCCCATTCGCAGAAGCATGCGCGCGCGGCGGGGTTGGAGATGGGGTATTCGCCGCTGAAGGAGTAGAGCGCAAGGCGCGGGCGGGTGGCGTTAGGCGTCGCCCGTCTCGTCTCGTTGGTGCTTTATCGCATGGTGCATCAGCATGGCGGCGACGGCTTCGGGCGCCTCTCGAAGAAGCGAATGAAGCGCCAAGTCGGCGCACCCGCGCCGACGCTAGAACCGCATGCCCATGTTGCACATGCCGAAGCCAATGCCATTGGTGGCGAAGCCGGCGCATCCCAGAATGCCGCATCCGCCAAGCGCGGATAAGACTGCGAAAACCGCGGCGGCGGCAAGAAAAGTACGAACCTGCTTCATGATGTCGAAACGGAATAAACGTGGCGCCGCGATTGTCGCTCAATGGCTAGGCACGTTTGTCACAAAGCGTGAATGCCGAATGAATCACGCTTAACCGCCAGGACATCGCTCAATGCGGAATCGGCAGCTTGACCGGATCGCCGTCGCCTGCCACCGCAAAGACCAGCAGCTTCGCCGGCTTGGTCGCGCTCGCATTCTTCGATACGAGGTGATGCGCGCCGGGCGGCTCGTACCACGATTCGCCCGGCCCGTAGGTCTTCGCGGAGGACCCTTCGAGTTGTGACGTGACATGACCTTCCAGCACATACGCGAAGATCGAGCCGGGGTGCATATGCGCCTCGGATGCCTGCCCCGGCTTATACGAGACAGTCGCCATCAGCACGTTCTTGCCCGCGATCTCGGGAATCGCCTGCTTCATCACGGGCGTGATGACTTCCGCGGCTGCATCGTGCGCGAACACCCTGGACGCGCTCAACGCCAGCGCCGCCGTCAACATCATGATCTTGCGAAGGTTCATGGTTTTTACCTCACGCGGGAATCTTGCGGAACGCGATCGAAAAGCGGTTCCAGCTATTGATCGCGGCGATGAGCAGCGTCAGGTCGACGATTTCCTCGTCGCTGAAATGCGGCTTCACGGCGGTCCAGACGGCATCGGGTACGTGCTCCTCGGACACGAGCGTGAGCGCCTCGGTCCATTCCAGCGCGGCACGTTCGCGGTCGGTGAAGAACGGCGTTTCGCGCCAGACGACGACCGTCGCCAGCCGGCGATCCGTTTCGCCGCCCTTGCGCGCGTCGGTGGTGTGCATGTCGACGCAAAACGCGCAGCCGTTGATCTGCGATGCGCGCAGGCGGACCAGCTCGGTCAGCGATTTCTCGAGTCCGCATTTGGCGATGCGCTCTTCGACACCAACGAGCGCCTTGATCGCGGCGGGGCTGGCTTTGTAGAAGTCGAGACGTGATTCCATGATGATTTCCTCTTCGCTTGGGGTTTGAAAGAGCGTCCTGAGTGACGCGACAGATGTAGATTAGTCGACGGATTGGTTTTATGAAATGGCCGATTTTTGGTAATTTCAGGTGACCAATAACCGGTGAAAAAAAGCCCGAGACGATGAGTCGCGGGCTCGATGACAGCGCTCATTCCAGCGCGGAAGCCGGTCCGAAAAACTCGTAGCGGCTCTGCGCATCCGGCACGCCGAGCGTCTTCAGATGCTTTTTCACCGCCTTCATGAAGGGCTTCGGCCCGAGAAAATAGGCATCGACGTCGCGAGTCACGGGCAGCCATCGCGCGAGCAGGGTTTCATCGACGAAACCAGTGCCGTGCGCTTCCTGGTCGCCATCGCGCTGCTGCTCATAGCAGTAGAAACGCTTCAGTTGCGGATGCCGCGTCGCCAGCTCATCCACCACCTCGCGAAACGCGTGCACGCCGCCGTGGCGCGCCGAATGAATGAAGTGCACCGGTCGATTCGGATTGGCGGCGAGCGCGGCATGCAGCATGGCAAGCGTCGGTGTGATCCCGACGCCACCGCTGATCAGCACGAGCGGCTTCTCGTTATGTTCGAGCCTGAAGTCGCCAGCGGGCGGATAAAGCTCGATGACATCGTTTTCACGTACGTTCGCATGCAGAAAACCGGACACGCGGCCGTTCGCTTCGCGCTTTACGCTGATGCGGTACTCGCGACCATTCGGCGCGGCGGACAGCGAGTAGTTGCGGCGCATTTCTTCGCCATCGATATAAACGCGCAGCCCGATGTATTGGCCCGGATGAAAGTCGAGCAGGGCGCCGCTATCTTCGGGCACGAGATAGAACGACACGATCTCCTCGCTCTCCGCGACCTTGCGCGTGACCACGAATCGCCGCGTGCCGCGCCAGCCGCCCGGCGCCTTCTCGCGTTCGCTGTACATGCCTTCTTCCAAGCCGATCAAAAGATCCGCGAGTTGCCGATACGCGGCGGACCATGCCTCGATCACGGCATCGGTGGCGATTTCCTCGCCGAGCACTTCGCGGATCGACCTGAGCAGGCAGCGTCCCACGACCGGATAATGTTCCGGGCGGATATCGAGCGCGACGTGCTTATTGATGATCTGCCCGACGAGTCCGCCGAGCTGTTCCAGTTGGTCGATATGCCGCGCGTACATCAAGACGCCGTTGGCAAGGGCACGCTGCTGCGCGCCGCTCGCCTGATGCGCCTGGTTGAACATCGGACGCACTTCGGGATTCTCGTCGATGAGCATTTTGTAGAAGTGCGTGGTGAGCGCCTCGCCGCCGCTTTCCAGAAGCGGCACGGTGGCTTTGACGATGGCGCGGTGTTCGGGTGACAGCATGGTCGGAGTCCTCGTTCCAGGGCGAAGCAGGGAGCGCTTCGTCTCGCAATTTGCAATACAGGTTCCGTGCCAGAGTAGAATTATCGTTAAATCAATTGCTTACCTTCGCACATGGTCGATTCGACTCTAGTCAGAAAGACTGCTGAAGTAGTCGCAATGACTTCGCGTGTATTGCTCGACGCGCTCGTTCCGCTGATCGAAGACCTCTCGCACGAGATGCCGGACACCGAGCGCTATCGTCGCCTTTTGCGTACGCTGCGCGCGCTTTTTCCGGGCGACGCCGCCGCGCTCTTGCGACTCGATGGCGACATGCTCGTGCCGCTCGCGATCGACGGGTTATCTGGCGATACGCTCGGCAGGCGCTTCCGCGTCGGCGATCATCCGCGTTTTGCCCGCATCCTCGCGCGCAGCGAACCGACGCGCTTCGCCGCCAACTCCGATCTGCCCGATCCTTACGACGGCCTCGTCAAGGGCGTGGACGGTCATCTCGAAGTACACGATTGCCTCGGCTGCACGCTTTTCATCGACGAACGGCCTTGGGGTTTGCTCACACTCGACGCACTCGATCCCGCGCGCTTCGACGACATCGACATGGCGTCGCTTCAGGCGTTTCTCAGTCTCGCGGCGGCGACCGTGAGTGTGGCCGAACGCATCGATACGCTCGCGCGCACGGGCGAAGCCGAACGGCAGCGCGCGGAGTCGTATCGGCAGGCGAACGGGACGCGTCGCCGCGAGATGATCGGCAATAGCGAGCCGCACAAGCGCTTGCTGGAAGACATCGCGATCGTCGCTACGAGCGAGCTGACCGTGCTCATTACCGGTGAAACGGGCGTCGGCAAGGAACTCGTCGCGAGCGAGATTCATGCGCTCTCGTCGCGGTCCGACAAGCCGCTCGTGAGCCTCAATTGCGCGGCGCTGCCGGATACGCTCGTCGAAAGCGAACTCTTCGGGCACGTGCGCGGTGCGTTCTCGGGCGCGTCGTCGGACCGGCGCGGCAAATTCGAACTGGCCGACGGCGGCACGCTTTTTCTCGATGAAGTCGGCGAACTGCCGCTCGCCGTGCAGGCCAAGCTCTTGCGCGTGCTGCAGAACGGGCAGTTGCAGCGCATTGGGTCGGACAGCGAGCATAAGGTCGATGTGCGGCTCATCGCCGCGACCAATCGCGATCTCGTCGAGGAAGTCCGGGCGGGACGGTTTCGCGCGGATTTTTATCATCGGTTGTCGGTTTATCCGCTTGTCGTGCCGCCGTTGCGTGAGCGCGGACGCGACGTCCTGTTGCTCGCGGGCTTCTTTCTGGAGGAGAACCGCGCGCGCCTCGGCCTTCTGAGCCTGCGCCTTTCCGCCGATGCGCAAGCCGCGCTGCTCGCTTACGACTGGCCGGGAAATGTCCGCGAACTTGAGCATCTGATCGCGCGCAGCGCATTGAAGGCGCTCGCGGGCGTGCGCGAACGTCCGCGCATCCTGACGCTTACCGCCGCCGACTTCGGTCTCGCCGACACTACGCGCACCGCGTCACCGGGCGCGCCGCCGACACCTGCCGCCGGCGTCGATTTCCGCGAAGCCGTCACCGCCTACGAACGCACGATCGTCCTCGATGCGCTCGCGCGTAACGGGCAGAACTGGGCATCGACGGCGCGTGAGCTTGGCGTCGACCGGGCAAATCTCAATCGTCTCGCGCGCCGCCTCGGGCTCAAGTAAGCGCGCAAATATTTTTCTCGAAAATCTTCACGCGGACGCGCAAAGCGTTTATTGGTGAGGCTAGACAAGACGGCGTGGCGTGGTTACGCATCTCAAAATAATGCGGTTCATTGATCTGGCGCAAACAACGATCACTCGATCCGCACGCAGCAAACGCGCGGATTGAGACAATCTGCAGGCTGGGAAAAACGGTTGGGCTCTTCTAAGATCAGAAGTGCAAAAACGACGATCCACCGATACAACCACCCGACAATCATCAGCAGTACGAGCATTGCATTGCACTGAACAACAAGCGCCGGCGACCGCATTGACGTGCACGTCCGGCTGATCGAACACGGCAACTCGAAACGGGGGATACGTGGGAAACGTGGGATACGTGACTAAGCGCACCGCACTCCTGTTGTCCACGCTATTGGCATTCGCGAGCATGGGCGCATTCGCGGCGGAGCCGGCGCTCGAGCGCGCCCCGGACACCATGCAGGCCCGCGTCATGGGCTGCGCCGCCTGTCACGGCGCGCAGGGCGAAGGCACCGGCAACGACTACTTCCCGCGTCTTTCGGGCAAGCCCGCAGGCTATCTGTACAACCAGTTACTCGCGTTTCGGGACGGGCGCCGCAAGTATCCGCCGATGAACTATCTGCTCGCGTATCTACCGGATGCGTATCTCAGGCAGATCGCCGATTACTTCGCGGGCGAGCGTCCGCCATTCCCGCCGCCGAGCGCCGTCACGGCCGATACGAAGACGCTCGATTACGGCAAGGCGCTCGTCACGAAGGGCGATTCCGCGCGCAACGTGCCCGCATGCGTGAGTTGCCACGGCGGCGCGATGACCGGCATGGAGCCCGCCATTCCCGGCTTGCTCGGCTTGCACGCCGACTACATCAGCGCGCAACTCGGGGCATGGCGCTACGGCACGCGCACGACCATCGCGCCCGACTGCATGCGCCACGTCGCGCAGCAGTTGAGCGAGCGCGATATCACCGCCATCGCCGCGTTCCTCGCGTCGTTGCCCGCGCCGCCCGATGTGTCGCCGGTCGCGGCCGGAAGCCTCAAGATGCCGCTCGCTTGCGGCAGCGTCCATAACTAACCGAGGAACCGACGTGCTTCGATTCCGACAACTTGGGACGCTTGCCTTGGCGGTGTTCTTTGCGGCCTGCGCCGTATCGGCGGGCAACGCGTCTGCACAGACGAAGAGTGCCGATGCCGCCACGGTCCAGCGCGGCGAATACCTCGCGCGCGCGGGCGATTGCATCGCGTGCCATACGTTGCCCGCTGGCAAGACCTTCGGCGGCGGCCGTCCCATGGATACGCCGTTCGGCACGCTCTTCACGCCGAACATTTCGTCGGACAAGGAGACCGGACTCGGCAACTGGACCGCCGACGAGTTCTACCGAATGATGCACACCGGCCGCTCGAAGGACGGCTCGCTGCTCTATCCGGCCATGCCGTTCACGTCCTACACCAAGGTCACGCGCGCCGACTCCGACGCCATTTATGCGTTTCTCATGTCCACGCCGCCCGTGCATCAGCCGAACCGGCCGCATGAACTGCGCTTTCCGTTCAACCGGCGCGAACTGCTGATCGGCTGGCGCTCGCTCTTTTTCAGGGAGGCCGAATATCGGCCGGACCCGAAGCAATCGGTGGAATGGAATCGCGGCGCGTATCTCGTCGAAGGACTCGGGCATTGCTCGATGTGCCATACCGCGATCAACGCGCTCGGCGGCAATGTCGCGTCGAAGGCATTCGAAGGCGGCCTGATCCCGATTCAGAACTGGTACGCGCCCTCGCTTACGTCGAACAAGGAAGCGGGCTTGGGCGACTGGAGTATCGACGAAATCGTGGGCTTGCTGCACGCGGGCGTCTCGCATCGCGGCGCGGTGTATGGACCGATGGCCGAAGTGGTCTACGACAGCCTGCAATATCTCTCCGAAGACGACGTGCGCGCGATGGCCGTCTATCTGAAGGCGTTGCCCGCGCGCTCCGGCGATAAGTCCGAGCCGCCGACCCAGGCCGTGGTCGAACAGCGCACGAATCTCTCGCCGCTCGGCAAGAAGATTTATGACGCCCAATGCGCCGAATGTCACGCGGCCCAGGGCCAGGGCAAGCCGCCCGATTTTCCGCCGCTCGCGAACAATCAGTCCATCGTCATGAACTCGGCCGTGAACCCTATCCGCATGGTGCTGAACGGCGGCTATCCACCCGGCACGTTCAAGAATCCGCGTCCATACGGCATGCCGCCGTTCGCGCAGTCGCTGTCCGACGTGGAGGTCGCGGCGGTCGTCACGTATATCCGCACCGCGTGGGGCAATCGCGGCGCGCCGGTGACGGTGAAGGAAGTCAACGAGCTGCGCTCCGCGCCGCTTTATTGAGGATCGACGACACATGAACGAAGACCCGAACGAAGACGCGCGGCTCGATGAAATAGTCAAGAGCGGCCCCGGCGGCGCGCTCGCGCTCGCGGGTATTTCCACCGCGATCGTCATCGGACTGTGGTTCGTCTTTTACTTCGCCGTGTTCTTGCCGCGCGGGGTGATTCAGTGATCGTGATTCGTCGAGGCGGCAGATAAATGGCCATTTCCCCCGGTTCGCATGAAGTCGCCGAGCGCGTCGAAAAACGCTGGGCAATGCTTGTCATGGCGATCGTCGTCGTGCTCGTCGCGATGGTGGTCTACACCGGCATCCACTGGGCAATGATGCCGCCTTCGCGCGTCGAGACCGTGCGCCCAGAATCGCTGCATGTATCGGGCGAATTCATCGAAAGCAATCTCGGCAGCGCGCCCGAGGCGGATGGCTCGGTGACGGTGCGGATCGTCGCGCAGCAGTATTCGTTCACGCCGCAATGTCTCGTGGTGCCCGCAGGCGTGCCGGTTACGTTCCGCGCGACGAGTTCGGACGTGGTACACGGCTTTCTGATCGAGAACACCAACATCAATTCGATGCTCGAACCCGGTTACGTCTCGACCTTCAAGACGACTTTCAACCAACCCGGTGAGCACCTGATGCCATGCCACGAATACTGCGGCACCGGGCATCAGAACATGTGGGCGCATGTGAAAGTGGTGGATCGCGCCGAGTTCATGCAGATGGCCGCGCAATTGCCGGCCAATTCGCGGAGAGTGTCCTGTGTTAAATAGCAAGCGCCTCGTCCTCGCGCATTTCTGGCTGGCGTTCATCGCCTTCGGTGTCGCGCTTTTGCTCGGCGCGTGGCAGATGCTGGTGCGCAGTCCGCTGCATCCGTGGCTGCAGAATCCGGAGCTTTACTACCGCTCGGTGACGGCGCACGGCTCGGCCATGGGCTACGTGTTTCCGACCCTGATCGCCATGGGCTTCGGCTATGCGGTAAGCGAACTGGCGCTGAAGCGCCCGCTCGTCGGAAAGCGTTGGGCGTGGCTCGGCTTCTGGCTCGTCGCCATAGGCTCCGTCACCGCGATGGCGCCTGTCGCCATGGGTCTTGCGTCGGTGCTCTACACCTTCTATCCGCCGATGATCGGCAACGCGTTCTATTACATCGGCGTGGTGCTGGTGGTCGTGGGCTCGTGGATCTGGGTCGCGCTGATGTCGGTGAACCTCGCGGCGTGGAAGCGCGACAATCGCGGCAAGCCGGTGCCGCTCGCCATGTTCGCGACCGTCGCGGGCGCTTATTTGTGGGGCTGGACGGCGGTGGGCGCGGCCATCGAAGTGCTGTTCATGATTCTGCCGGTGGCGCTCGGCCTCAAGCACACCATCGACGCGGGACTTGCGCGCGTGTTCTTCTCGTGGACGCTGCACGCTATCGTCTATTTCTGGCTGATGCCCGCGTATATCGCGTATTACACGATCATTCCGCGCGCCATTGGTGGGCGTCTTTACAGCGATGCGATGGCGCGCATCTCCTTCATTCTGTTTCTCGTGGTGTCGATGCCCATCGGCATTCACCATCTGTTCGCCGATCCGCAAGTCGGCTCGGGCTTCAAGTTCATGCATTCGGTGTTCACGGCGCTGGTCGCGGTGCCGACGCTCTTGACCGTGTTCACCATCTGCGCGTCGGTGGAGATCGCGGCGCGGTTGCGCGGCGGCAAGGGCGCGCTCGGGTGGATCAAGGCGCTGCCCTGGTCCAATCCCATGATGCTCGCCGTCGCCTTCTCCTTCGTGATGCTCGGCTTCGGCGGCGCGGGCGGGCTCATCAACATGAGTTATCAGCTCGACTCGACCGTGCACAACACGCAATGGGTGACGGGGCATTTTCATCTGATCTTCGCGGGTGCCATCGTCATCATGTACTTCGCGATCGCCTACGATCTGTGGCCGCATCTCACCGGCCGCGCGCTGCAAAACCTGAAGCTGATGCGCTGGCAGTTGTGGCTGTGGTTCGTCGGCATGATCGTGCTGACGTTCCCTTGGCATTACGTCGGCGTGCTCGGCATGCCCCGACGCATGGCCTTCTACGACTATACGGACCCTGCTATCGCGGCGCAGGCCGTGTCCGTGATCGTCTCGGTGATCGGCGGGTTCATTCTCGTGGTCTCGGCGGTGCTGTTCTTCATCGTGCTCATACAGGCGCATCGCGCGCCGCGCGTGACGGTCGAGGAATTCCGCTTCAGCCGCGCGTTGCATGAGCCGCGCAGCATACCGGTGGCGTTGAACAGCTTCGCGCTGTGGCTCGTGCTGATGATCGGCCTCACGCTCGTCAACTACGGTTATCCCATCGCGCAGCTTCTCTCGCGGCCGGATACCGCCGTGCCCGCGGTTCCCATCGGAGCGCAGCGATGAGCGACGAACGCCTCTTCACCTTCAGGAACCGCTGGTTCGCGACGAGCGTGCTGGGGATGATCGGCATCGCGGTGGTGTCGGCGCTGATCGGCTTCGTGTGGCTGCCTTCGGTGCATCGCGACGAGCCGTTCACGGGCGTCTGGAACGCCATCTGCAGCGCGGCGGGCGTGCCGCGCAGCTGGTATGCGGGCGAGGGCGGAAAGACCGTCGAGCCGACCGTCACGCTCACGGGTGTCGAAGTCACGCCGCAGTTGCTCGTGAACGTCAACGCGAGCGCGGTTGGACGCGGCGCGACGCTGGCTCTGCGCTGCACGATGTGTCACGGCGAGCGCGGCATGAGCGAGGCCAATTCGCCGAATCTCGCGGGCCAGTATGCGTCGGTGATCTACAAACAGTTGATCGATTTTCAGAAGGGCGCGCGCAATAACGCGGTGATGTCGCCGATGGCCGTGAATCTCTCCGATCAAGACATGCGCGATCTTGCCGCTTACTACGCGAGCTTGCCGAGGCCGCCCGCACAGCGCAAGGTGAGCGCGTCGCTCGCGCCTTCGATCGTTTCCCACGGTGCGCCGATGCGCAACATCGCGCCCTGCGCGACGTGTCACGGCGGTATCGACAGCAAGGCGGGCAGCCCGTGGCTCGACGGCTTGCCGGCCGCTTATACGAAGGCGCAGTTGACCGCTTTTGCCAATGGCACGCGCACCAACGATATCAACGAAATCATGCGCAACGTGGCGCGCAACATGACGCCGGACGAGATCGAAGCCGCGGCGGCTTATTATGCGCGGGAGCTGGACGGGCATTGAGCGGCTGCAACTGCACGCTATCGCCGTTCGGAAAGCAGGGGTTTCGTTGCCGCGCTGGTTCGGTTTCTGTATCGTGGTCCGTTCAATGCTGCGTTTTGCGCAGCAGGCACCGGACCCCGCAATGAACGATCACGCCATCCACACCACCGACGTCCTCATCGTCGGCGCAGGCCCCGTCGGGCTTTTCGCCGCCTTCGAAGCCGGCGTGCTCGGCCTTTCGTGCCGGATTGTCGACACGCTCGGGCGCATCGGCGGGCAATGCATCGAGCTTTATCCCGACAAGCCGATCTACGACATTCCCGCCGTTCCCTCGTGCACCGCGCGCGAACTCGTGGATCGTCTGCTCGAACAGATTCGTCCGTTCGACGTGCCGATCCACCTCGATCAGCGCGTGATGTCGGTGGCGCAACGCGAGGATCATCGCTGGACTGTCGAGACCGAGCAGGGCATGCGTTTCGATGCCGCCGCCATTCTGATCGCCGCGGGCAATGGCGCGTTCGTGCCGCAGCGCCTGCAAGTGCCGCAAGCTGAAGCGCTCGAAGACAAAGGCGTGCACTACAGCGTCGCGCGTCTGGCAGATTTCGCGGACCGCGAGGTCATCGTCGCGGGCGGCGGCGATTCCGCGCTCGACTGGGCGCTGGCTTTGCGCGGCGTCGCGAAGAAGCTCACGCTGGTGCATCGGCGTAACGGGTTTTCGGCGGCGGCGGCATCCGTGGCGGCAATGAAGCGCGCCGTGGAGGCGGGCGAGATGGCGTTCGTCGTCGGCATGATCGATTCGCTCGACGCGCCCGGCAACACCTTGCGCGGCGTGCGTATCAAGCACGTTGACGGCACCACCGATCTCGCCGCCGACAAGCTCGTCGCGCTGTATGGCCTCGTGGCGGATCTCGGGCCTATCGCCCAATGGAACCTGGATGTGCGCGGCGGACGCATCGAAGTCGATACCTCGTATTACGAGTCGTCGCGGCCGGGCATTTTCGCGGTCGGAGATATCGCCAACTATCCGAACAAGCAGAAGCTCATCTTGTCGGGCTTTCACGAGGCATCGCTCGCATTGCGCAAGGCTTACTCGTACGCTTACCCCGACAAGAAGCGCGTGCACATTCATTCGAGTTACGACGCGAAGCTCGCACAGCGCGTGCAGTCAGGCGGCACGCACGCGGCGGAAGGGAGCTGACAGTTGCGCGTCGATCCGCTTCGACCAGGGCGCGCGTCTTGATCGGTCGATTCATCGCGTGGCTGCTGCTGGTGGCGTGCGTCGCGGCGCTCGGCCTGGGCTATGCGGTCTATGCGCGCCGCATTAGCGTACCCGCGCAATACGATCCTTTCACGCCGCTCGATGTTCGCGCGCCACCCGACTTCTTCACCACGTTCCGACGTTGGCGCACGCTGCACGACGCCGACATGTGCCGGGCCGCGCTCGAACAATCTGGGCTCGACTATCGGCCGATGGCGGATTCATCGGCCCCCGGCGGCTGCGGACTCAAGGACGTGGTGCGCGTGACGCAATCCGCCGAAGTTCGCTACAGCTCGCCGTATCTCGCCACGTGTCCGCTCGCGCTCTCGATGGCGTTCTTCGAGCATCGATACCTGCAGAGCGCCGCCGTCGAACTCTTCGGCGAACGCGTGACGCGCATCGAGCATGTTGGCAGCTACGCGTGCCGCAACGTGAATCATCGGCAAGACGGCGCGCTGAGTCAGCATGCAAGCGCCAATGCCATCGACCTCACGGGTTTCGTGCTCGCCGACGGCAAGCGCATCACGCTCGCGCGCTGGAACGATTCTGCATCGCCCGAAGCGAGCTTCCTGCGACGCGTCCACGAAGGCGCATGCCAGTCGTTCGACACGACCCTCGGCCCCGATTACAACGCGCTCCACAAGACACACTTTCACGTCGACATGGGCCCGTATCGCATCTGCCGCTGATGCGTTCACGTCACGCGTGCTGATGCGCCGGATTACGGCAGGTCGAATGATCGTGAGGACCATCGCTCCATGCCGAGCCGAGGATGATGCTGCAGAAGTTCAGCCGCTTGTAGTTCGGGTCCTTCAGCGCGAGCACGTCTGCTTTCACGTTGCCAAACGTCGTTTCGGGCTTTTTGATGGTGCCTTGCGCGAACGCATCGATGATGCCTTCCTTGAAATTCGCTTCCCGCGGATGTGCCGCC
Source organism: Caballeronia sp. GACF4 (assembly GCF_023631025.1). Taxonomy (NCBI): domain Bacteria; kingdom Pseudomonadati; phylum Pseudomonadota; class Betaproteobacteria; order Burkholderiales; family Burkholderiaceae; genus Caballeronia; species Caballeronia sp. GACF4. The sequence goes on along the minus strand of NZ_JALQDW010000018.1, from coordinate 493,873 downwards.
ACCACGAGCCGGCGCTGATCCGCCGTGAATTCGTCGTAAGCAAGCCCGAGCACGTCCATCTCAACGCCTGCCGTCACGAGCGCGACGACCGGCTTCTTGTACTGCGGAATGCCCGGCGTCGTGTGCAGCGCGATGGCATCCCATACTTGTTCGATCTCGCTTTCGCCGATGCCGTAACCGAGCAGGAAGTCGCGCGCCGCATTCGCGCCATCCACTTCGAAGCGGTCGTGCGCGCTGCTGTAAGCATCGACGAGTCCCATGTCATGGAACATCGCGCCGATATACAAGAGTTCCGCGTCATACTTCAGTTGCTTGCGTTCGCCCGCGAGCGCACCGAACAGGAACACGCGGCGCGAGTGGTGATAGAGCAAGTCGGGTTCCGTATCGCGCACGAGTTGCGTGGCTTCGCGCGCCATCTTGCTGTCGGGAATGCGGATGCCAGCGATGATTTCGTTCATTTCAACTACTCCTTGAAGGTTGTTTAACTGATATGGCTCGGCGAGATGGGATCGCTTGCCGGAAAAGTTTCGGCCAGCGCTTCATCGAGCAGATACTCCTGCAAGTCGGCATGCGCGCTGCGTTCGATATCGACGCGGGTGTTTGCTGATGTGTCCATTGCACTCGCCTCCGTGGCGTGAGACATTGCGTTGCATTGCGTTTCGATGAGTATCAGTGTCGGCAAAACGCGCGGTCGCGACAATGAAAACGACGCGTCGAACTCTGCCAGTCGCACGCTGTCTTCTGCCATGTGTTTTTAACGAGCTAAAAACCGCCTTCGCCGATGCCCACCGTTGCCCTCGCGATCTTTCCCGGCGTGCAGGCGCTGGACGTAGCCGGCCCCGTCGATGTCTTCGCGGAAGCCAATATGTTCGTACCCGCCGCCGATGCCTACGCAATCACGCTCGTCGGCCCCGAAGCGCTTGCGGTGCGCGCATCGAACGGCACGCGGCTGTTGGCGGACGTCTCATGGCATGAAGCGCGCGGGCGCTACGACACGGCGCTCGTCGCGGGCGGTCCGGGTCTGCCTTTCGATGAGCCCGATCCCGATCTCACCGCCTGGCTCGCCGATGTCGCCGCAAAATGCGAGCGGTACGGCTCGATCTGCACGGGCGCGTTTGCGCTGGGTCATGCCGGTCTGCTCGACGGGCGCGGAGTGACCACGCACTGGCAGAATGCGCCGCGTCTGGCCGAGCGCTTTCCACAGGCGCGCGTGGAGCTGGATCGCATCTATATGCGCGATGGGCGGCTCGTGACGTCGGCCGGAGTGACGGCGGGCATCGATGTGGCGCTCGCGCTCGTCGCGGAAGATCACGGGGCGCGCGTGGCGCTTGCGGTGGCGAAGCGCCTCGTCGTGTTCGCGCAGCGGCGCGGCGGACAGTCGCAGTTCAGCCCTTATCTGAGCGCGCCTGCCGACGAGACATCGCCGGTGGCGAAAGTGCAGGGTTATGTGATGGAGCACATCGGCGAAAGGCTCGCAGTGTCGCAACTCGCGAAGGTCGCGGGCATGAGCGAGCGCAATTTCGCGCGGGCCTTCGTGCAGCTCGCGCAGATGACGCCGCACGAGTTCGTCGAGCGCGCGCGGGTCGATGCTGCGCGCAACGCGCTCGAAAGCACGGATACACCGCTCAAGACCGTGGCCTACGAATGCGGCTTCGGCACCGCGGACCGCATGCGCCTCGTGTTCATGCGGCGGCTCGGGGTATCGCCGAACGATTATCGGCTGAGCTTCAGGACACGCTTTTCAAAGTGATGGAACAGGCGTCGCCGTGCGTTCGTTAAAATTGGGATAACGAGGCGTGCCGCTGTTGCTGCTTTACTTGCTGCGGGCACGCTGCATCGCAAACTAAATCGACAGACGGAAGATCGAATGACGACACAAGCGTCCCACGTGCAGGACCCCTTCGAGCGGCGCGCATTACTGCTGCATCTCGGCGATGTGCTGGAAACCGTGTTCTGCCTGAGTCAATGCGCCGATGACTATCCGAGCATCGCCGATGCGGTGCGTGGTAACGATGCGCTCGCGGACTTCACGCTGCTTGGCTTCGTCGCGGGCGACATGACGCCGCGCGAGTTTATCCGGCGCGCGTCGGGCGCGTTTTTCGTGTGGCCGAAGGCGCTGCTCGACGAGACGCTCAATCGGCCGATGCTCGCGAATACCGTGCGTCACGATCTATTCGAAGACAACGCGAAAGGCTGGGATGCGTACGTCCAGGAACGACACCGCGAGGTGGCTTGGTTTGGCGAGGACTTGCCGGAGGCCGAGCAGAGCACAGCGTCATTGGACGCAGCCGAGTCCGGCGATTCAGCGAAGACGTCGCGGTATGCGACTTGGCCGTGGCCGGATAAGGCGAAGGATGCGTCATAGCGTGCCAAGCAATGGTCGATGGGGCGAGGACATTCGCAGCCTGTTCGTAACGCATCGAGGCGCGCGGGCCTATGGACACGTCCGCGTTCTGCGATCCTCCCAACCCCGCACGAAGCTCAGGGCTTCTTGCTCATACTGCCCGCGCCCGCATCCATTCCCAGGCCATTCGGCCGATCCGGCGCCGGTCCCTTTCCCGCCGAGGTCTTGCCCGGCGTCGTCTTGAGCGCATCGCTCGCCGATGCCGCCGCCGCGGCAGGTGGCGTCGAGCTGTGTTCCTGATAAGCCGGAGTACTGTCGTAGTGCAGCTTGTTTGGTTGCTGGGCGCTTGCCACGACTGCGATCGTGCCGCCGAGCAGTATCCCCGCCGTGCGGCTGAGTGCGCCGATTATCGGTTTCATGTATCGCCTCCCGTTGTTGTGCGCCTGATTGTAGCCAGCAAACAACGGACCCGCGAACATAGCTTGTTCTCGCGCAAAGTCCCCCGCAGGAGAGCAGACGACGGCGTCTTGCCTTGACGCGCATCAACGCCGGGCGGTGCTGCGCTCGGGACAATTCCTGTGCAGGACATCGATCCAGAACAGGGAAAACCAGCAATGAAAACAGTGAAAGCAGGCATTAGCGCCATCGTCATGGCATGCGCGGCATTGTGCGCGGGCATGGCACACGCGGCGGAAGATTCGTCGTCGAACGTTTCGATGAGCGGCATACATGCAGGCGATGTGCTCGTGCGGTTGCGCGCCATCAGCATCGAGCCGCAAGTGAGCGCGGGCGGCGCGCTCGGCACGCTCAACACCGACGTGAATAACTCCATCGTTCCCGAACTCGACTTCACCTACATGATTCGCGACGACATCGGCGTCGAGCTGATTCTCGCGACCTCGCGGCATCAGGTGACATCGAGCATAGGCGGGCTCGGCGGCGTGGGTGTTTTGCCGCCGACCTTGCTGTTGCAATACCACTTCAATCATGCGGGACGCGTGCGGCCCTATGTCGGCGCGGGTATCAACTACACGCTCTTCTACAACGACAAACTGAAAGCGGGCGACGCCGATGTCTCCATCAAGCACAGCAGCTTCGGCCCCGCGCTTCAGGCGGGCGTCGATGTGCAGGTCGCGAAGAATCTGTTCGTCAACGCGGACGTCAAGAAGATCTGGATGCGCACGAGCGCGTCGGCGGGCGGCGTCGATCTCGGCTCGCTCAAGATCGACCCGTGGGTGTTCGGCGTTGGCGTGGGCATGAAGTTCTGAGGGAGAAACAGGCGGCGACCGACCCGTTTTATCGAAAATTGGCGGATGAAGCCGGTGCTTCTGGCGTGGAACACTTTGCCGGCACGGTATTCTTGCAGCAGGCCCGGCGCAGACGCGCGCGGTCACCTGCCGCCTGAGGCCGGCGTGACCCCGTGCGCGCTGCAACGACTAATAACACCGCATCGGGGAAACGCAAGCCAATGAGACCTTCCACTTACGCGGGATTCGCTTTGCTCGTCAGTTGTGGCGCGGCCTTCGCGCAACAACCGCTCGCCTTGCCCGGCCGCAGTCAGAGCACGGGGCAGCAGAGCGTCGACAACGCGGCCTGCTACGCCTATGCCAATCAGACGACCAAGGTCGTGATGGCGCGCGAGCCGCAGACCGCACCCAAGAACAACGCCATCGAGACGCGCACGCTCGGGGCTCCGCGCCCGGTCGAGCCGCCGTTGCCGCCGGTTGCATCGGGCGCGCTGGCCGCGTCGGCGGCGCCGGCATCGGGCGCATCCGCGACGATGGCGGGCCGGCCCGCAGGCGCTTCGGCGACGGTTGCCGCGGGCGCATCGGCGCCGATGGGCGCATCCGGAGCCGCGGTCGCTGCAGGTGCTTCGGGCGCATCGGGCGCCGTGGCGGCCTCGGGCGCATCGGATGCAAATTACGCCGAGATGAAAATGCCGCCGATGCCGCCGCCCGAGCCGCCAATGGTGCGCTACTGGCGCGCGTACGGCGAGTGCATGCAAAATCGCGGTTATTACGTTCGCTGAAGCCGAGGGCCGCCGATGAGCGCATTCGCTCGAGTGCGCTCGTTGCATCGGCTAATGCAGGGCGCTTGTCGCGCTCGTGGCTATACGGCTGAAGCAGACGGTGAAAGAGTATTCAACTCTTGCGGACGCGGCCAGACAACACGGCCCAGGCAGTCTGCATCTTGCGACCTACGCTCATAACGAACGCGCCCGAGGGCCAAGCGATTAGAAGCTCCTTGCAGCGCGAAACGGAGACTTCAGATGAACGCCATGACGTCCCTTCACGAAGGCCAATGCGCGTGCGGCGCGGTGCGCCTTGCGGTTTTCGCGCGGCCGCTGCAAGTCAATCTCTGCCACTGCATGACATGCCGCCGCATTCACGGTGCGCCGTTCGGCGTCTATGCCATCTTCGAGCGCGACGCCGTGCAGATCACGGGCGATACCGTCGCGTGGCAAAGCTCGGAGACCGGGCATCGGCATCATTGCCTGACATGCGGCTCGCCTATCTATCTCGCCTTCAACGGCGTGCCGGAAATCGAAGTGCCAACCGGCATCTTCGACGAAACCGGCCTCTTTCCGCCCACTTATGAAATCTGGTGCAAAAACGCCGAGCCGTGGCACGACGCGCGGGGCAGGCCGCGCTTCGCACGCGGCCGACAGAACTAATTGATCAGCACTCGACGATTGCCTTCACCACGCCCGCCTTCGGGTCGAGTAGCGACGAGAAGCGCTCGGGCACGTCGGCGAGCGTGAGTCGGTGGGTGTTGAGCGCATCGGTCGGCACTTCGCCGCGACGCATGGCATCGAGCACGGTCTCGAAGTCCTCGGGCGTTGCGTTGCGGCTCGCGAGCAAGGTTGCTTCGCGCTTGTGAAACTCGGGATCGGCGAACGAGATGCGGTCCGGCACGATGGACACCAGCACGTACTTGCCGCCATGCGCGATGAATTCGAAGCCACGTTCCATTGCGCGCGAGTTGCCCGTGGCATCGAAGACGACATCGAAGAATTCGCCGTTGGTGAGGCTCGACAACTCTTCCTTGTCGCGCTCGCCGATTTGCACGGTCGCGTCCGCCTTCAACTCGCGGCGGCAGAAGTTCAGGCGATCTTCACGCGTGTCGAGCGCGGTCACGTTTGCGCCGCGCAGACGCGCAAAGGTGATCGCCGCCATGCCGATCGGCCCCGTGCCGACGACCAGCACGCGTTGTCCCGGTTGCACATCCGCGCGGCGCACCGCATGCGCGCCGATCGCGAGGAATTCCACCATCGCGGCCTGATCGAGCGTGACGCCTTCGGCCTTGTGGACGAATTGCGCGGGGAGGTTCAGGTGCTCCGTGAACGCGCCGTCGCGATGCACGCCGAGCACCTGAATGTTCACGCAGCAATTGGTTTTGCCCTGGCGGCATGCAATGCACTTGCCGCACGACAGATAGGGCATGACGTAAACGGTGTCGCCCGCCTTGAGTCCGCTCGATGCATCCGCCTCTTCGATCACGCCGGAGAGTTCATGCCCCATCACGCGCGGATACGACAAGAACGGCTGATTGCCGGTGAAGATATGCAGGTCGGTCCCGCACACGCCGACGCGCTTCACGCGCAGCAGCACTTCGTTGTCGCCGCGCGCGGGCTTCTCGCGCTGTTCGGCCTTGAGGGTTCCGGGGGTTTCGCAGATGACGGTCAGCATGGCGTGTCTCTTTATGTGGTTCGTGTGGGGGCGGCAGCGCATTAATTTAGCGATACGCGGCGATCTGGTCAAGCCAATTTGATATTCGATAAAGTGGTAAGGCCGGATTGTGCGTCAGCGCGGCGGCGCGTTTCGCCTTATATTCTGATCATCTCAATAAGGTTTCAGGACGGCACGTGCTTGCACTTCAGGATTTTGTCGAGCGGCATCCGCGGCTATTCGTGCTGTCGGGCGCGGGTATCAGCACCGAGTCGGGTATTCCCTGTTATCGCGATCGCGAGGGCCAGCGCACGGGCCGTCAGCCGATTCTGCTGAAAGAGTTTCTAGGCAACGACTACGCGCGCCGCCGTTACTGGGCGCGCAGCCTGATTGGCTGGCCGGTGGTGGCGGATGCGCAACCGAACGCGGCGCATCACGCCGTGCGGGCGCTGGCGGCGCGTTCGCGGGTGCATCGGCTGGTGACGCAGAATGTCGATGGCTTGCATACGCGTGCTGGAAATTCCGATGTCATCGAGCTGCACGGCAATCTCGGCCGCGTGCGCTGCATGGCTTGCGGCGCGGCGCTTACGCGCGTGGCGGTGCAGCGGATGCTGGAAGAAGCGAACCCGGACTTTACGAATTACACGGCGCCATCGGTGCCGGATGGCGATGCGCAAATCGAGAACATCGACTTCGCTTCGTTCAATGTGCCGGGCTGCACGCGTTGTGGCGGCGTGCTCAAGCCGGACGTGGTGTTCTTCGGCGAGAGCGTGCCGCGCGCGCTGGTGCAGGACGCGGCAAGCTCGCTCGAAGCCGCCGACGCGATGCTCGTGCTCGGGTCATCGTTGATGGTGTATTCGGGCTATCGATTCTGCGAATGGGCGGCAAAGAGCGGCAAGCCGATTGCGGCGGTCAATATTGGCAAGACGCGCGCGGATGCATTGCTTGCGTTGAAGGTCGAGGCGCCTTGTTCGGAGACGCTCGAGGCGTTGATCGAGGGGCTGGATGGGGGGTGAGCGGGGACGCTCGATGCGTTGAACGAGCGTCCCCACGTATCCACTCAGCCCGCTTCACCCGCCATCGAATCAATCCCCTCCAGCAACCTCTCCGCCTGCTCCATCCGCGTAAAAACCCCCGGCGTCACACGCACGACATCGCTTGCATCCGGAATCGGCCGCGCGACCGTGAACACGCCAAACCTGTCCTTCAACGTCTTCACGATGACATCGCTCGCCAGTCCTTCGATGCGAAACGCAGTGATACCCGCCGTCATCGATGCATCCGCTGGCGTCATGATCCGCACGCCCGGCAGCGCGCGCGCCGGTTCGGCCCAGGCGTCGCGCAAGGCCCGCAGACGCGCTTCCTTCGAGCGCGCGCCAATGCGCTGATGCAACTCCAGCGCCGCCGGCAACGTGAGCCAAGCCGCGAAGTTCGGCGAACCCGTGTGCACGCGCGAACGGATATCGTCGGCGGGCCAGGTCGTATCGCCGAGATAGGGACTAATTGAATCGAGGTGCTCTTTCTTGATGTAGATCGCCCCGCAACCGAGCGGCGCCCCGATCCACTTGTGCAGATTCAACGCGACAAACGGCGCGTCGAGCGTCGGCACGTCGAAGTCGAGCATGCCCCAGGAATGCGCGGCATCGACGATCACGTCTGCGCCCGCAGCTTTCGCGAGCGCCGCGATCTCGCGAACCGGCGGCACCAGCCCCGTCGCAAAACAGACATGCGACAGCAGCACGAGCTTCGTGCGCGGATGCGCTTTCAACGCCGACGTGTACGCGTCGAGCACGGCCTCACGCGTGGCAGGCTCCGGCATCGTCATGCGCACCGGCTCGACGCCACGCCGTTCGCGCAGCCATTCCATCGCATCGCGTCCGCACGGGTAGTCGAGGTTGCTGTAGAGCACGGTATCGCCCGGTTCGAGGCCGTTATAGCCGCTGATGAGCGCAAGCAGCGCCTCGGTCGCGTTGCGCGTGAGCTCTATTTCGTCGGCGGAACAGCCCATGGCGCCAGCAAGACGCTGACGCAGGCCGTCGTGGATCGTCATCCAATGCGGACGCACGAGCAGCGTGGTTTCGTGGTTCAGGCGATCGATCCAGTAATGGAACATCGACTTGACCGGCTCGGCCATGGCGCCCCAGTAGCCGTTTTCCAGATTGATCAGGTCGTCGGACTGTCTATACAGCCCGCGCACCGCGTCCCACCAGTCTTCGGCATGAGCGATGTTCGTGGCAGGCGCGACGGGTAACGCGGCCAGGGCGGCGTTGAATTCAGGCGTGCGGAAGTCGAGATGTTCGGTCATCGGTCTTTTGATCGCGTGAGGAGCATCAAGTATCGCCGATGAAGTATCGATTGGACAAAGTTACCGCCGTTGCGACGAAGGTATGGACAAAATGCCGACTAATCGTATTTCCGCCCCTTCAGACTTCGCAACGGCCCGCCGTAATAGTTCCTAGAGCGCCAAGCCCCGGATGAGGGCAAACGTTCGCTTGTACGCCGCGTAAGGCGCACGAGTCGAACATACGACGCCGAAACAGTTCCACGAACTGACTGAGAGAACCTTCAAATGAACCTTAGAAACATCACGATCAAGAACAAACTGGTCGCCGGCTTCGGCATTCTTGCCGTCCTCGTGGTGCTCGTCGCAGGCATGTCGCTGCGCTCGCTTTCCCAGGCGACCGACGGCTTCGCGAACTACGTCAACGGCATCAACGCGCGCGCCGATGTGGCCAGTCAGTTGCGCACCGCGGTCGATCGCCGCGCCATTGCCGCACGCAATCTCGTGCTCGTCAGCAAGCCCGCCGATCTCGAATTGGAAAAAGCCCAGGTCACGCGCGCTCACGAAGACGTGCAGGCGCGCCTGAAACAACTCAAGGACATGATCGCCTCGGCGAGCGACACGAGCGAGAAGGCCCGTGGCCTCGTCGCCGAAATGGCGCGCGTGGAAGGCTTGTACGGCCCGGTGGCGACGGATATCGTCGGCCTCGCGCTCGCCGGCAAGCACGACCAGGCGATCTCCAAGATGGACGACGAATGCCGTCCGCTGCTCGCCCAACTGGTCAAGGCCACCGACGACTACGCGAGCTACACGGCGACGCGTCGCGAAGAGATCGTGCGTGATTTCGAAGCTCAGTACGAAATGCAGCGCAACGTGCTGATCGCGTTGTGCTCGTTCGCCACGCTGTTCGCGGTGGCCGCGGGCTTTGCGATCACGCGTTCGATCACCCGGCCTATCGAGGACGCAGTCGAGATCGCGCAAACCGTGGCGCGTGGCGACTTGCGCAGCACGATCATCGCCGATTCGAAGGACGAGACTGGCGACTTGCTGCGTGCGCTTGCCGAGATGAACGAACGCCTGACCGAAACCGTGAGCCGTGTGCGCGACAGCAGCGGCGCGGTGGGCGGCGCCGCCAAGGAGCTGGCCACAGGCAACACGGACCTGAGCCAGCGCACCGAAGAGCAGGCGGCGTCGTTGCAGGAAACGGCGGCGAGCATGGAGCAATTGACGTCCACGGTGCGCCAGAATGCCGACAACGCGCATCAGGCGAGTTCGCTCGCGTCGAATGCCTCGAATGTCGCGCGAAAGGGCAGCGATGTGGTCGGTCGCGTGGTCGACACCATGCACGGCATCAGCAACAGCTCGTCGAAGATTGCGGAGATCACGGGCATCATCGAAGGCATCGCTTTCCAGACCAACATTCTGGCGCTCAACGCGGCCGTTGAAGCGGCGCGCGCGGGTGAACAGGGACGCGGCTTTGCGGTCGTGGCAAGCGAAGTGCGCAGCCTCGCGCAGCGCTCGTCGTCGGCGGCGAAGGAGATCAAGGAACTGATCGCCGATTCCGTCGAAAAGGTGAAGGACGGTTCGGCACTCGCGAGCGAAGCCGGTACGACCATGACCGAAGTAACGCAGGCCGTGGCTCAGGTGACCGACATCATGTCGGAGATCGCGGCAGCATCGGCGGAGCAGGGACGCGGCATCGAGCAGGTGAATCAGGCGATCACGCAGATGGACGAGGTCACGCAACAGAACGCGGCGCTCGTCGAGGAAGCCGCGGCCGCGTCGCAGGCGCTGGAAGAGCAGGGCCGTCGCCTGAACGAAGTCATGGCGTTCTTCGTGGTCGAAGGCGGTGGTATTGCGCCCCGGTCGTATGCGCCTGCCGCGCCCGTGGCGCGTACTGCCGCGCGCGTTGCCGCACCCGCGCGTACGCGGCGTGCTGCGCCCGTGGCGACCGCTGCGGCGACGCATGGCGACGAGTGGAGTTCGTTCTGACCGATCGCGCGCAGTAGCGCGTTGAAGCTGCGTCGGACCGATGCCGTGCGTAGCGGCGTCGAACGAACGCCGTCACGGCTTTGAAGCGTGCTTACTTCGATACGACGAACTCGCAAGCGGCCTGCAGCGGCGCAAACCTCACGCCGCTGCCTGCCAAGCATCAGTGATGTTCAAACTCCGCACGCGGCTTCGGCGTTGCCTTGACCTTGGTGTACTGGAATTCGGGCAGGGCCTTGATCGCGTCCTTCGTCGCGCCGGGCAGCACGAGCTTTCCGCCCTGGAAATCGAGTTGTTCGACCGGAATGGCGACGTCGTGATGCGAGACGCCGAGGAACTGGTTTGCCGCGATGATCGCGAACGAAACCGAACGGTCTGGCGCCACGATGATGTCGTGGATCACGCCGACCTTTGCGCCCTGTTCATTGAAGACGGGCTTGTTGAGAATCGACTTCCTGACGCTCCAGCCGTCGATGATGGCGGTCGATACCTCGACCGATACGCCGAGCGTCTGTGCGCCCGCAACTTGCGCGTAGGACGCGGTGGAAGTCAGGCCAATGGCCGATGCGGCGAAGAGCAGTGCCACGAGTTTCGAGTTCATCTTCCAATCCTCAAAAGATTTGGCAAATCAGTTCTTGGGAATTGCGCGAATCTAGCGCGGTAGAAGTGTGAACGTTTATTGCGAATTTTGCAGGGAACGTGCGCATACGCACGGCGTGCACCCGCTTGGGGCGCACGCCGTGACGCGGAAATCGAAGAAAATTCAGTGTGAAATGCGTTTCAGCGCTTCCGCTTTGTGCACGGCATGCTTGCCGCTCTTGTCGCTTTCCACCTCGTAGTGCGGATCGGACTTCGATGCATTGACCGTATGGCCATCGACTGTCGTGCGTTCGGGGATCACTTTCACGACATGGCCCGTGGTCTCGCCCTGCGGCGTATTCCAGCTAACGTGATCGTGCAGCTTGAGGGATTGAGTCATCGCGTCTCTCCATCGTTGAAGTGCCAAAGAAAGCGCAACGGCCATGCCCACGCACGGCTACTTCAAGCGGGCGAGCGTCCCTTCATCCTCGTGGCCATCGAAAAAGCGTTGCAGCGCGTCGTTAAAGATCGCGGGATCGGGCGCGGTGCGCGCGAAGAGCGTCATCGACGAATGAAACTTCACGTCGTCCGGATACCCAAAAATTTGCTCGACGCTCGAATTCTTCACGCCGTTGACGATGCGCGTCAATTCGACGAGCCGCGCGCCGAGCACAGGATGCGCGATATAGGCTTCGGCTTCCGCGCGGGACTGGATAGCGTAATGCCGCGCCATGTGGCTATGGCCGAGACCTGCGATTTGCGGGAACACGAACCACATCCAGTGCGTGCGCTTGCGGCCGGCGGATAACTCGGCGCGCACGTCGTCGATGACGGCTTCTTGTGCATCGACGAAGCGTTGAAGATCGAAGGTATCGCTCATGGCATGTCCTGGCTCTCTAGTCACGCGACGGCATCCGCGATGCGCTTTCGCAGCGCCGCATCCGGATAATCGCCAATGCCCGCGCGCACGTTGTCGATCATGTACTCGCGCCGTCCGGTGCCCGGAATCACGCAAGTGACGGCAGGGTTTCCCAACACGAATTTGAGCAGAAGCTGTGCCCAACTCGTGCAGCCCAAATCGGCCGCGAACGCGGGCAGCGGTTTTGCGCGAAGCGAGGCGAGCAGCGAGCCGCCGCCGAACGGCTGATTGACGAGCACAGCGACGCCGCGCTCGGCGGCAAGCGGCAGCAGCCGTTCCTCGGCGTCGCGGTCGTTGGCCGCGTAGTTGATTTGCACGAAGTCCACACGCTCGGATCGCAGCACCGCTTCGACCTGCCCGAACGCGCTCGACGTGTAATGCGTAACGCCGATATAGCGCACGCGCCCGGCCGCTTTCCAATCGTGCAGCGTGGCGAGTTGCGTGCGCCAGTCGAGCAGATTGTGGATCTGCATGAGGTCGATGCGCGGCGTTTTGAAAAGGCGCATCGACTGTTCCATTTGCGCGATGCCCGCCTCGCGTCCATCGGTCCACACCTTGGTGGCGATGAACGCCTTGTCGCGTGCGTGCAATTCGGCGAGCAGGTCGCCCGCGACGGCTTCGGACGAGCCATACATGGGCGATGAATCGATCACCGAGCCGCCCGCCGCGAACAGCACGCGCAGCACTTCGGCGAGTTCGCGACGGCGGGCGGCGTCGTCGCCGACGTCGAATGTGCGCCACGTGCCGCAGCCGATTACAGGCAGCGCTTCGTTGCTCGATGGAATCGGGCGCTTGTGCATGGGCGTCGACTGCGAGGGCGCGATCTGCGCGATGAGCGGGTTTGTCGCTCCGGCGAGCGCCGCCGTGGCCGCGACACGCAGGAACCGTCGGCGATCCGGTGAACGGCCGTTCATGGCAGAGAAGAACCATGACGCCGTGCATGGTTCGAGTTAGGCAAAGGCATCATCGATCAGGCTCCTGGCGAAGACATGCAAGAACAGATGCAATGTCTGGTGCAACCCGCGTCTCGCAGCAGGATAACCCGATACCGAAACGAACGATGCCGGCGCTACTTCTTCCTGGGCTCGTCGAGACAGACTCGAAAACGTTACCATAACCGGCGCGTTTGTTTCACGTACGTGCTCGCCTGATCGATACGCTTGCGTCTATGCTCGGAAGTCGTACCCGGCAACGAAAGCTCGATCTGACATTTTTTTGCAGCTAGGGCGAACCGTGCAATTAGCATGTGCGCCCGAGCGCCGGCATTCGCGGCTCCGCTCTTCGCACCTTGCAAAATAAAAATGAGTCTCCCAAACGCCCAGAACTTACCGCTCAACATAGACAGCGTGCGCGCCTTGCGCGTGGCCGGGCGCGCCGCCGAAGCGCAGGCCATGATCACTCGACTCGCCGCCTTGCCCGATCCCGGCGTATGGATCGGACAACTCGGCATCGACTTGAACTATCTCGGCATGCGCGAGCTTGCGGAACGTTGTCTCAGGATAGCGCTTACGCACGACATGTCCCCCTTCGTGCGCTACCAGCTCACCGAAGAACTCGCGATGGTGCTTTACTCAAGCGGCAAGTATCACGAAGCGCATGCACTGCATCGCATCAACCGCGATGTCGGACGCGGCGAGTCGCTTCTCCACGTGCTCTTTAGCGGTGACATGCCGTGGATCGACTTGGCGCGACCCAAGCTGCTCGGCATAGACGAACCCGTTGACGGCAAGTCGATCTTGATCTCCATCGAAGGCGGCTTCGGCGATTTCGTGCTCTATTCGCGCTACGTCGATGCCTTGCTGCGGGAAGGCGCACGCGAATTGGTCATCGAAGTCTTCGACGAGTGGCGCGATGTCGTCCGCCCGCGCGAAGGTGTGCGTCTTGTCATCCCGACGGCCGAGCAACGTGCGCACGAGATGCAGCATTGCGACCGCATCACGTACGTGTTCAATCTCTTCGCGCGCTATCAGCATTCGCCATATTTTCCGATGGAGAATCCCAGCGGCATGATCGCATGCAATCCCAATCGCGGCTTGCCACACGAAGCGCTTGCATCGATGCAACGCGAACCGAAGCGGATGAAGGTCGGTATCGGCTGGCGCAGCGCCAGCAACGTGCGCCATGAGCCGTACCGGTCGATGCAACTCCAACAACTGGCCGCGTTGTTCGCCAATCCCGATTGCCGCTTCTACTCGCTTCAGGTCGGCGCGCTGACCGATGACGAACGTGCGTTGATGCAGGCACACGATGTCATCGACATGGCGCCGTATCTCGCGGCTTTCGGCGATACGGCATACGTGCTCGACGAACTCGATTTGTTCATTACCATCGACTCGGGTCCCACGCATCTTGCAGGCGCGTTGAATCGTCCCGTATGGGTGCTGCTTGCAAACGCGTGCGATTGCCGCTGGTATGACTGTCAGCGCTTCACGCCCTGGTATCCGTCTATGCGGCTTTATCGTCAGACGCAACTCGGCGACTGGTCGCATCCGCTCGACGAATTGCAGGCCGATCTGGCGCAACTCGCTGCACGCTGACGCCGCTCGACCCCGGCGCGCTTCATGTACGATTGACGCAGCTCCCACATGCGCCCGCGACATGACTCGTCTATCGATCCGTTTGGTTCTCGTCCTGGCTCTCGTCCTGGCGCTCGCGCTGACTGGCATTGCGCATGCCGCATCCGGCGACGACGATCCATCGACCGTTATCAGCGACAGCCACGAGTTCGTCGTGGCCGAAGACGGTTCGGTGACCGAGGACGATACCACCGCGTTGCGCGCGAACACGTCGGCCGGCATCGACGAAATTGCGCAGCGTTACGTCTGGTACGACCGCAGCGTGTCGAACGTGGAAATCGTCGAAGCCTATTCCGTCGATGCCAACGGCGCGCGTCACGATGTTTCGCCCGAGCAGATCCGTGACATCCAGGAGCCGCGTTCGGCAGGCGCGCCCACGTTTCAGGACGCCAAGCTGCGCGCGGTGATTTTTCCGGCGGTGGGCATCGGCTCGACGGTGCATCTGCGGTTTCGCAAGAGCCAGGCGAGTCCTGTCATCGCGGGGCAGTTCAACTATTACGTCGATCCAGGTTCGCGGCCGGTGCTTGCACAGCGGCTCATCTTCGATCTGCCCGCGACCAAGCCGCTCTTCGCCGATGCGCGCGGCTATGAAGCCGAGCCGCCCGTCACCGCGAATGGCCGCACGCGCTATGCGTTCGATTACCGTCGCGAACACATTGCGCGCATCGAAACCGGCTCGGTCGCTTACGCGCAATACGGCGACCGTCTGATGGTGTCGACGTTTCCCGATTACGCGAGCTTCGCCGCGAGCTATCGCGAACCTTCCGTGGACCCGAGCACGAAAGATCCCGCCGTGATCGCGTTCGCGCAATCGCTCACACGCAACGACGCCGACGCGCGCGCCAAAGCAAAGACGCTCTACGACTGGGTACGCCGCAATATCCGCTATGTCGCGATGTTCATCGGTCAAAGTCCCGCCGTGCCGCATCGCGTGACCGAGGTACTTGCGAATCGTTATGGCGATTGCAAGGACCACGTCGCGCTGTTCGGCGCGTTGCTCGATGCCGTGGGCATTCGCAACGAGCCCGCGCTGATCGGCCTGGGCGCGGTGTATTCGCTGCCTTCGGTGCCAGGCTACGGCGCGGGCGCGATCAATCACGTCATCAATTGGATGCCCGATCTGAATCTATATGCGGATAGCACGGCGGCGAGCGTCGAGTTCGGCTATCTGCCACTCGCGGACATGGATCGCCCGACCGTGCTCGTGAATGCCGGCAAGCTTTCGCACACACCATCCACGCAGCCCTTGTCGCGCGCGGCGCGATTGCAGATCGACGTGGCGCCCGGAGGCGTCGCCAACTTCGCGTACTGGGTCGAGGATGCAGGATGGAGTGCCGAGATCGAGCGTATGAATCTGCGTTCGGCGAATACGGAGCGGCGCGAGCAGATCGCAACGGACCGTCTGCGTTATACGAATCTGCGTGGCGCGGGCGCGCTCACGACCAGCGATGTCGATGCCACGAGCGGCCCCTTCGCCACGACCGTGAACGGCACGCTCGACGACGTGGTCTGGCCCACTGGCACGACCGCGTTGCCCGCGTTGACGAGTCTCTCGGGGGGCATCGCGACGCAGGCGCGCAACTGGCTAGCGGAGCGCGTGCGTACGCAACCTTATCTGTGCGTAGGCGGCGTGTTCGACGAGGTATCGCAGATCGTGCTTCCTCGTACGATGCACGTGGTCGAAGTGCCCGACAACCTCGACCTCGATAGCGGCTTCTTCCGCTTTTCATCGCGCTATCTGTTCGATGCAGCGACCAACACGATTCAGATCTCGCGCACTTTCACCGCGAATTTCGGCAAGCAGGTCTGCACGCCCGAGGACTTTCAGGCGGCGCAGCCGGTGCTTAAGAAGATTGAGCGCGATACGCAAGGGCAGATCATCGTGAAGGCGGCGTTGCGATAGTGTGCCTTCACTGCGCGTCACGCGCCACACGAAAACCGTTCTGCGATTGCCTCACGCTCGAGCTGTATTTGAATCGCGTGGCCGATTGCATATAGCTCGCGCCTTCGCGCCACGAACCGCCGCGAATCACGCGCACTGAACATGATGGATCGTCCCACGCGTGGCCGTCGGCCGGTGCGCCTTTGTAGTTGCCGTGCCAGCAGTCGGCGACCCATTCCCAGACGCTGCCGTTCATGTCGTGGAGACCATACGGATTCGCGGCAAATGAGCCTACGGGCATCGGCGCTTCGGGACGATAAGGCTCGCCGCAATCCTTGCAGTCGGCGTTGCCTTTCTTCATTTGATCGCCCCACCAGTAAGTGCTCTGCGTGCCGCCGCGCGCCGCATATTCCCATTCGGCCTCGGTCGGCAGGCGATATGCCTTGCCGCCCACCTTGCTCAACCATTTGACGTAGACCTGAGCGTCGTCCCAACTGACGTTGCGCATCGGCGCATTGGCGGGCGGCGCGTTGCCGGCGTCGCCATCGGGTGAGATACGTGTGCAGGCGCCGGCATCGACGCATGCATTCCATTGTTCGATCGTCACTTCGTATTTGCCGATGAGATACGGCTGCGCAATGGCCACGCGATGCGGCGGCTTTTCTGCGGGATCGTCGTTGTTGCTGCCCATGTTGAAGCTGCCAGCCGAGAGCGGGACCAGCGCGGGACAAGACGGGCAGTCTTTTACTTCGGCCCCTGCGGAAGTCTTCGCTGCGGGTTTGGATGCAACTGCGACAGGGGCGGTCGTGGTTGCCGGTGCAGGCGTGGGCGCGGTTTGACGCGGCTTTTCAGCGACGATAGGCGGCGCGGGCTTCGGCGTTGGCGCCGGAGTAGGCGAAGCTGGCAACTGCGGCGATGCCGCGGGCTTCGAGCTTGCGGCGGCCGCCCGCAAGCGATCGATGCGTGCCTTGGCAAGCGTGGCGAATCGTCCGTTCGGATACGCCTTCAAATAGGCTTCGTAATCGCTTGGGTACGTGCTGTCCTTGATCGATTCCCAGAAGGTCAGTTCGTATTGCTCGCTGCTGTCCTTGGGAAGAATGCCGCGCGTACGGGTACCCGTGGCGGATTGCGTCGCATCGATGGCGTCCGTGGAAGCTAACGACATCGGTGCGAGTGTGAATGCGGCATCGAGTGTCGATGCGATCCACGGCCGTTGGCTATCGTGCGTCAGCCGCGCGACATTTGCGGCAACTATTTCGAATACCCGGGATGTGGTGCGTGCTTCGCCGGACATCGCTCGTAACAGCGCGGCGGTGTAAAGGCCGTTGCGTTCCGTCTCGGCGGCTTCGGTCGCAAAAGTAGTTGCGTACGCAACCAGTGTGTTCGCGGGCAAAGACATGCTCTCGGTGGGCGCGGCACCGAAGGGATCGTTCAGACACATGTCGAGCACGACGATGTTCGCGGCGTCCGGACGGCGTTGCACCATGCGCGCCACGACATCCTTCACCGGAATACCTTTCTCGACCAGCGTGACGGGCGCATCGGCGCGGGCATCGAGCGGGGCGAGCAGGGCATCGCCGCCTGCCTGCAGACCGTGGCCCGCAAAGTAGACGAGCGCGGTATCGTGTGGACCCAGTTGCATGACGAACGTGTCGAGCGCGTCGCGCATGGCGGTTTCGTTGAGATCGATACGGCGCGTCACGTTGAATCCGAGCGACGTGAGTGCAACGCTCATATCGTATGCGTCGTGCTCCGCGGCCGGCAGCGGGGCGTCGCCGTAGTGCGTATTGCCGATAACGAGCGCCATGCGATTCGCATGAGTGTCGGCGGCCGCGACCGAAGGTCTCTCAAGCGGTGGATCGGAAGGCGCTGCGAACGCGCCGCCCATCGTCACGAACATGCCTGCGATGAAGAGAGTCCGCCACATATTCACACCCTTTCGGTCCGGCTTGATTAGG
Organism: Caballeronia sp. GACF4; assembly: GCF_023631025.1. Taxonomy (NCBI): domain Bacteria; kingdom Pseudomonadati; phylum Pseudomonadota; class Betaproteobacteria; order Burkholderiales; family Burkholderiaceae; genus Caballeronia; species Caballeronia sp. GACF4. Next base: position 475,677 of record NZ_JALQDW010000018.1, on the reverse strand, counting down.
GGCGCGCCGTTCGCGCGTCTGTCGTTGTCGCCTGGATGCTCATGCAAAGTCGGCGCATGCGAGGACCATGCATTTGCCGTCGCGCTCGTGCATCTGCAGCACAAACAAAGATAGCACGCGGTCAGTCGGCACTTAAATCCCCATTAAGCAGGTATGCGTGATGAGGAGTGCGCTTCCGGTCTCTCGTAAGTATCTTTTTTAAACGTTACGTTCTAATCTAAAAACCTGACGACGGCATGATCGCTCCACGCACGAGCGTACGACAGTATCTTCAGCGCTCGCACATTCGTCAGTCCTTCATGTGACTGTTCATCAAGAGGCATGCACAACATGTTGAGAAGAACCGTGCTTGGCGCACTGGCTTCACTCGCCGCCGTCGCCGCCGATACGTCTTTTTCCGCCGCGCGTCAGCGCACTCCCGCTCCGCCGAACGCCGAGGCATACATCATCTGGCCGCCCGACGGCGCCGTGATCTCGGGCGGCAAACTTTGGGTACGCATGGGACTGCGCAACATGGGCGTCTGTCCGAAGGGCGTGGACATGCCCAACGTCGGACATCACCACTTGCTGATCGATACTGACCTGCCGCCGCTCGATCAGGAGATTCCCTCCGACCGCAATCACTTTCACTATGGCGCGGGCGAGACCGATGCGCGCCTGGAGCTTCCGCCGGGCAAGCACACGCTACAGCTGCTGATGGGCGACTACAACCACGTACCGCACGATCCTCCTGTTTATTCCAAGAAGATCACCATCACGATGAAATGAAGCATGCACGGCAACCGCGCAGCCGAGGGGAATGACATGAAGAACCGAACCGTCAGCGCAATCGCGCTATCACGTTTTGCATTGCTTGCCGCTGTGTTTGCAGTGCAATTCGCCGTAGCGGGGCCGACGCCGGCGCCCGCCAACGCTTACGCCTATATCGGCTATCCAAACGATGGCCAGACCTTCGCGGCGGGCAAGCCTATCAAGGTGTGGTTCGGTCTACGGTACATGGGCGTGGCGCCGCGCGGCGTCAAATTCCCTAACACGGGGCATCATCACCTGTTGATCGATACGGACTTGCCGCCGATGGATCAGGAGATTCCGTCCGACCGCAATCACTTGCACTACGGCGCGGGCGAGACGGAAACGACTATCGAACTTCCGCCGGGCAAGCACACACTTCAGCTCTTGATGGGCGATGACCGGCACATCCCGACCGACCCGCCTGTGTATTCGAAGAAGATCACGATCTACGTCAAGTAGGCGGCGCGCGCATGCCTTAAGCGCCGCCTTTCCCTGTTGATACGCCGTATCCGCAGATGTTTCGCGGATGAGAGCGTTCGTCTCGGGCCCGAGAAAAGCGATGTCGTTCGATAACGGACAGTTGGAGTTCGAAGTGTTGGTAGAAGACCATCATCAGCGGGTCGAGTTTGAGAGCGCATTACGTCGACCGTGCTTATGTGCGACAAGGCTTTGCTAGATATTTTTCCGCATCGAACGACGACTGGCACACCCTATGCATTTAACAGCTCACGCAAACAAGTTGTCGCCAACCACCACCCGATGCGCAAAGCGCGAAGTCCCAAGGAGAACCGCCATGACCACGCTGACCATTCAAGACCTGCCTGTTACCGAAGAACTCGATCGCCAGACGATGTCGGCCGTGCGCGGCGGCATGTCGTTCCTGTTTCCCGGCATCGATATCACGAAGTTCGAATCTTCGTTCAGCACGCAGCAACTGATCGGCCAGACGCAGAACACGGTGAATCAAAACGGCGTGGGCGTGGCCTTCGGCGGCAACATGATGTCGAACGTCATGCCGAAGCAGGAAGCGCAGAACATCAGCACCGTCAATCTTGGCGCCCGTCCCGTACTGAGCTAAATCAACCTTATCCAGGAGCCTTCGATCATGTCCACTCTGACCATCCGCGATCTTTCCCATCAAGCCGAAATGGACCGTGACGAAATGTCGGCCGTGCGCGGCGGCATGAATTTCCTCATGCCGTTCTATAGCAGCAGCGCGTTCGATCTGAGCGGTACGACGGAACAACTCGCAAACCAGACGCAAAACACGTTCAACCAGAACGGCCTCAACGCTGCGTTCGCAAGCGACATGACCTCGAACGTCAAGCCGAAGCAGGACGCACACAACGTCAGCAACATCAACGTGTTCACGCCGTTTGTTTCGTGAAGCCGGGAATAAAAGCGGCAGTGACGCGGTAGAGCATCAATGTGGTTACGCGGTAAAGGCGAGGCACGGGGAGTCTCGCTTGCAATACCCGCCCGCCGTTCGCAAGACGGCGGGCGGCCTCCGATTCGATCCGTATGGCATCCCGTTCCGCCTTGTGATTTACTCGATGAATCGACGAGCCGGGCCGCGACGCCTCCACACTCAACCTGACCGTCGGTGCGCGTTCACCGGGAGCGAGATCGTGCAAGCCTTGTTGCCATCGTTGCGCTTAGGCTCTTTGCGCTTAGGCTCTATGCGCTTTGGGCTCTTACGCGTCGGCCTTGCAAGCGGGCTTGCTCTGCTCGCCGGTTGCATCGACGTGAAGGTGCCGACTTATCAACGCCCGGACACGCCTGAGAAGACCGCCTTCACGAAAATCGACGCGCCCAAGGTCGCAGCGGCTGCCACCATTCAGCCCGACTGGTGGAAGCAGTTCCACGATCCCGCACTGGATACGCTCGTCGGCCAGGCCATCGACAACAACTTCGATATCAAGGTGCTGGCCGCGCGCATCAACGTGGCGGGCGCGCAGATCGGCGAGGCCCGTGCGGGCGCGTTGCCTTCCATGGATGCGGGTGCGGGCGCGAGCTTCGAAAAGACCACCGGCCAGATGTTTTCGAAGCAATACAACCTGGGCACGCAAGTGAACTGGGACATCGACATCTGGGGCGCGGTGGAAAAAGGCGTGCAAGCCCAGAAGGCCGAATTTCGCGCGACCGAAGCCGACTGGCGCGCGGGTTATCTCGAACTCGTCGCAAACGTTTCGACCACTTACTTCCAGATTCTTCAGTTCGACGATCAGATCGAGCAGCAGAAGAAGACCATCGCGACCAACCGGCAAATCCTGACGATCTTCGAGGGCATGGAAAAGAACGGCCTCGTGCCCCATACGCAGGTTCTGACGCAGCGCGCGGAATTGAACCGCCTGACGCGCGATCTGCTGGAATTGCGCCGTTCGCGCGATCTTGCCAATAATGCGCTCGCTACATTGACAGGCGTTCCTGCAGGCGAATTCAAGCTGCCGGAAGGGCATTTGCAAACGCGTGTGCAGGCGCCGCCGGTGCCGTCGGGGCTGCCATCGCAGTTGCTTGCACGGCGTCCCGATCTCGTCGCGGCGGAGTATCGCGTGCTCGAATCGTATGACCTCGTCGGTCAGGCGAAGCTCGCGCAATTGCCGACCATCAGTCTCACCGGGCGCGGCGGTAGCGCCAGTTTCGCGCTGACGGACCTGCTCAAAACTTTCACCTTCAGCTTTCTGCCAAGCATCAATATCCCGATTCTCGATCCGAGCGTTCGTGCTCACGTGAAGACCACCGAAGCGCAAACCACGGTCGCGGAACAGCAATATCGCAGCACCGTCATGAGCGCGTTCGAGGAAGTAGAGAATGCGCTCGTGAATCTCGATTCGCATACGAAGCAGCGCGTCGAGTTGCAACAGGAAGTAGAGCATCTGACCATCGTCGCGGCGCAGATCGACGCGCAGCTCAAGGAAGGCGTGATTTCTCAGCTGGAAGTGTTTGAAACCGAGCGCACCTTGCTTGCCGCACAGCTCGCGCTGCTCGCCAATCATCAGCAGATCCTGTCGGATACGGTGACGCTCTATAAGGCGCTCGGCGGCGGATGGCCAACGGTGAATGTTCAGAACGCATCCACGGATACACCTCAGTGAGCAATCCTCAAGCTTTGCTAACGCTCGTTCCATATCGCCTCAAGCGGCTCGCGTATGGCGTTTTAAGCCAGTGCTGCACGATTGACTACGATTATGCGTGACTTAAACTTTCAACACCCGCCGTCGCATAGCTCGGCTGGCGGGACGACCCATCCGCTCCATGCGCCGCTCGAGGCTCGTGGACTCACTTCGTGACATGGACATGGCTCCAGGCGATCCGATAGCGGAACAGCAGCCGAACGTGGGCGAAGCGTTCGATGTCGTCCTGAAGCCGCTCGCTCGTAATGGAATCGGCGAGAATCTGGCGGAGATTCGTATCGACGAAAATCTTTTCGCCATTGGCCGCGCGGAAGCACCGTTCGATACCAGCCCGCCCGAAGCCGTCGCCCAACTCTCGCGTCGTCATGCGCGCATCTTCATCGAGCATGGCCTCGTCTATATCGCCGATCTCGGCAGCAAGAACGGCACCGCCGTGAATGGCACACCCGTGCGCGAAATGCCCGTGCGCGTTCGTGCGGGCGATGAGATCGGGTTCGGCAACCGTCTCGCATACCGCGTGCAATTTGCACCGCGCAAGCGCCGCAACGTGGCCGTCAAGCCCTTGAGCATCACGCTCGTTCCGCAGCGCAACGACCTGAACTTGCAGCCAGTCGAATTGCTGCAATTCCCGTTTCTCGTGAGCAAGAGCGACGCTACGTTTGCGCGTCATCGAGAGCAGTATCCACATCAGGTGAATTACGTATCGCGGCGGCATGCGCACGTGTTCGTCAAGGGCGCGGCGCCGTTCGTCGAAGACCTTGGCAGCACCAACGGCACCTTCGTGAATGGCGCGCGCCTAGGCGAGTCAGCAGTCGAACTGAAGAATGGCGACACGCTCGCCTTCGGAGGCACGCATTTCGTCTATGTCGTGCATCTGCATGGCGAAGAGAGCGAATCGACGCTCACGGAAATGGCTGCCTCGCATGCCGACAATAACTTCGACAGCGACAAGACGACCTTCGTCGGATCGGCGCACTCGTTCCTCGATATCTTTTGCGTCGATCAAGCTGCGGCGATCGAAGACGAAATCAATCTGGATTCGCAGCCTGTCCCCGCAAAAGAAGCCGCTCCTGAAAAGAAGCGGCGTGGCAAGACGGCGCTTTTCGTTTCCGAATTGCATACGGCCTTCGCAGGCGATGACCGTCGTACAACGCGCCGCACGCGCATGATTGCAGCGAGTGTGCTGATCGCGATGCTCGCCTGTGGTGCGGCGCTCTTTTACAGCGGATCGAACGAACGTCAGGCGAAATCGCTGCTGGCGCAGGGCGACTATGCACAAGCTGCGAGTGTCACTAGCGACTATCTGCTGACGCATCCGCAAGACACGCAATTCGCCGCGATGAACACGGAAGCCGTGCTCAAGGGAAATGTTCCGCGCTGGCTGGCCGCGTTGCAACATGGCGACTTCGCGAACGCCGACGCCATCATCGCGCAGATGAAAGCCCTCGGTCAGAACAATCCCGATGTGCGCTCCATGATCGACGAGCTCGACTGGATAGGCAAACTGGAGAGCTTCGTGATGAGCCGCGGAGGTCCTGATGCGCCCATTCGCATGTATGACGATGAAGGACGGATCGGCGCAATTCTGAAGCACTGGGAAGCGGATGCGTCGGGGCATCAACGCGATCTCGACCGGCTTGCGGGCTATGTGCCCGAGTTTCGCGAGCCGTATGCGCTTGCACTTAGTCATCTGCGCAAGTTGCAGAGCGACGACTCTGTCTACCTCGCGGCTATCGAGCGATTGAATGCGACCATCGTTAAGGGTCTTGCGCAAGACGATCTCGATTCCATCGACGGCGCGCTCAAGGATTATGCGGACAAATATCCGCGACTGGGCGGCCTCGATCGCGTGCGCGCCGATCTCAAGCGCTATGCGGATCTGCGCAGCGCGGCGAGCGGCACGAGTCTCGCACCGCTTGCCGCATCCATAAATACGGCGAATTTTTCGACGCCGCCTTTTCAGGAGCGGTATCAACAGATCAGTGCGGATCAACTGCCGCCACCTGAGGTGCTCAGACAATACGCTGCAATCGCCGATGCCTGGCGCGACGGCAAGACGCCGGATGCGTTGGACGGGTTGCAGAAATTGCCGCAAGGCTCATGGTCCGCGACTGCGCAAAAGGAACTCGCGCACAAGAAAGCCGTGGCCGCGCAATACGCAGATTTGCAGAAGGCGCGCGGCACGAAAGCTTATGACGAAGCGCTGCTGTCGTTCTACGAAACGCTCGATCTCGATAGCGACACGTGGTTCGCAAACAAGGTCGTGCCTGATGTCGCTTCGCTCCGGGACAAGGCTGCTGCGCGCGCGCAAAGCCTCATGTCGCAAGCACAGACGCTATGGAATCAGTATCGGACGAACGGTGGCATCGGCGGATCGCAACGGCTCGAATCGGGTGTGTCGGACACGTTCCGCAGTCAGGCGCGACTTCTCACCGATGCCGAGGATGCGGCCACACGCGGCATGCGCATCTTCCGGCAAGTGAAGGCCGACAACGGTAAGTGGGCGGCGCTTGCAAGCGAGATAGACAACGAGGCGATCCTGCAGCGCCGCTCGCTGCAGGATCTGCGCATGGTGCTCGAACCGCAGTTGCTCAAGACCAAGCTCGGCTTGATCGGTGCCAACACCATCACGACGGCAACCACGGGAGGCACGAGCGGTGAAGAAAGACGCGCACCTTAAACCTTTATCGGAAGCGCTGGTCGATCATGGCGCGGAAGGTATCGCCATACTCACGGCCGAGCCGCTGCGCCTGACGCAAGCCCTCATCTACACGATGGTCGCGCTGGTCGCGTCCGCGCTGGTCTGGTCGTTCGTGGGACATGCGGATGTCACTGTGGCCGCGCAAGGCACGCTCGCGCCGGAGTCCGAAGTGCGGCGCTTCTACGCGCCGATCGACGGCGAGCTTGCCGAGCTTTTCATCGCGGAAGGCCAGCCCGTACGCAAAGATGACGTCGTCGCGCGCCTCAATGCACGTGGTGCAATCGAAGCGGCGACCAATGCGCTCGAAGCGCAACTCAAGCTCGACGATGCGGAACGCGAATGGAAGCAGTTCCCCGAGAAGAAGCTGCTCATGCAGCGCAAGATCGTCGCGCTGAAGAATCAGATGGAAGTGGAAGAGCATCAGCATCAACAGCGCGTGAACGAAGGCACGAGCAAGCTCGCGGAAGGACAGAAGGCGCAATTGCAGGAACAACGCAGCGTGCTCGAAAACGCCCGCCGCGCACGCGATGCCGCGAAGACCGAACTCGACCGCTTCACACGGCTCTTTGCCTTGCCGGGCGGCGGCGGGGTGTCGGAATCGCAAGTGGAAGTCAAACGCAACGCGTATCTCGAAGCCGATGGCGGCTATCGCGTGGAACAGTCGAAACTCGCAGAACTGGATTTTCGTCTGAGCCACGAATTCACGCAGGCGAAGGCGCAACTCGAAACAAGCGGACAGGAATCGACCAATCTGCGCTTGCAATATGAATCCGCCATGCGCGAAGTGGCGAGCACGGAAGACAAGTTGCGTCTGCAACTACAGACCGCGCGGCTTGTGGCGGATGCTGCCGCGCGCATCAAGTTCGAAAATATCGACAAGGATAATTTCCTGCTGATACTCGCGCCGGTATCGGGCGTCGTCACCGATGTCACATCCACGCAGACCGGTGACAAGATTCAGGCAAACACGCCGCTGGGCGGCATTGCCCCCGCCAACGCCAGGCCCGTATTGAAGATCGAAATTGCGGAACACGATCGTGCTTTTCTTCGCGAGGGACAGCACGTCAAGCTCAAATTCAACGCGTTTCCTTACCAACGCTATGGCGTGATCGACGGCACGCTCGCGTTCATCTCGCCCGCGACCAAGCCGAGCCCCGGCACGAAGCAGCCTGTCTACGAAGGACGCGTGACACTCGATCGCGACTTCTATCAGGTCGCCGACACGAAATATCCGCTGCGTTACGGCATGACCGCCACTGCCGAGATCGTCGTGCGCGAGCGCCGGCTCATCGACCTCGGGCTCGACCCCTTCCGCAATGTGGCGGGATAGGGAAGGAGGGTTACGCACGCGGAACCGGTCGGACATGCTGCGAGATGCATCCTCAAATCAACGGAGAACGACATGACGGCGATAGTGCGAATCGACGACGAAGTGGTCGATGTCGGCGAACTGATTAGGCTGTTGAAGCTCAACGGCCAGTTCGACGGCCTGCTGGAGCAACTGGTGCGCGACAAGCTGACCGTGCGCGCGGCGAAGAAGGCGGGCGTCAAGCTAAGCGACGATGAGATCCAAACGCGCGCCGACCAGTTCCGTCGTATTCGCGGGCTGCATCGCGCGGCCGACATGAACAACTATCTCGATGCGCTTTCCGTGAGTCTCGACGAATTCGAAGTGTTCATCACCGACACGCTGTATCAGGAAAAGATGCTTGAAAACATCGGTACGGAGCGCGAGGTCGAAAAATATTTTCAGCTCAATTCGCCGAAGTTCGACAGTATCGAAGTGAGCCACATTCTGCTCGATACCGAAGGCAGCGCGCGCGAGATGATCTCGTATCTCAACGACGACCCAGACAGCTTTGCGGACATGGCCCGCGAACATTCGCTCGCCGATACGCGCGAAGAAGGCGGCGTGATAGGCCGCGTGATGCGCGGGCAACTCAAGCCGGAGATCGAAGCGAAGGTCTTCAATGCAGAAGCCGGTGATCTGCTCGGCCCGTTCATATCCGCCGATGGCTCTTCCTATGAGATTTTCTCGGTTACGTCGAAGTATCCCGCGAAGCTCGATCAGGACGTTGCAGCCGAGATTCGCCGGCTATTGCGCGAGGAATGGCTGGTGGCGCGCGCGCAGGAACATGTGATCGAAGCACGTTAAGCCAGAACCAAGCCGAAACTACGACAGAGCGAACGATATGGACGCCCCTTCGAGCCTGGATGCGCCCGCCGACTTTCTCGCGACCGTGGAGATTCTTTCGCCGTTCACGCGCGAGGAGATCGCGCAACTCGCGGAACATGCTCAGTCGCGCCGCTTTGGCTTCGGTGAAACCGTGTGCAATGCGGGGGATTCCGCCGACGGGCTCTATGTCGTGAAGGCCGGTTCGGTGCGCATCTTTACCGAGGAGCACGGCAAGGAAATCAGCATGGGAGTGAAGAAGGCGAGCGAGACGTTCGCGGATATCGCCATGTTGCGCGAATATCGCCATGAATCGTCGGTGCGTTCTTCAGGCAAGACCGAACTGCTGTTCATCCCGCGCAATGCGATCGAGCCGATTATCGCAAGAAACCCGGCTGCGCTCGCGTTCGTCACGAGCTTTGTCGCGATCAGTTCGGCGGGCGGCTTCGTCGCGAAACTGTTCGATCTGCGCGGCAAATTGAACAAGGCCGAACTCGAGGAATGCGTGCGCAGCGTGGGCGTCAAGCGCGTCGGCGAAGGCAAGGAGATCTTCAAGCAAGACTCGCGCGACGACCGGCGCCTCTATGTCGTGCGGCAGGGCGAAGTGCGGATCGTGCGCGAAGACGGCAACGAAAAGCATGTGCTCGCCACGCTCGGGCCTGGTGAAATCTTCGGCGAGAAGGCGTGCGTGATGCGTCAGGAGCAGATGGCGTCGGCCATTGCGCTCACGGACACGCGCCTGCTCGTAATCCCTGAAAAGACGGTGTATTTCATCATCGAGCGCAATGTGAAGCTGCGCGAAGTGCTGGAAGAACGCATTCGTTTCAGCGAGCGCGAACTGCAGCGTCAGAAGAAACTCGCCGAGCGTCGCAGACTGCCGTCGATGCTCGATCTCCACACCAAGCCCGAGATGGGCGAGCGCGTCATCAAGCGCTTTGCGTGGGTCGAGCAGGCCGAGGAAATGGATTGCGGCGCCGCGTGTCTTGCGATGATCTGCAAGCACTACGGCATCAACATGACGCTCGGCAAACTGCGCGAACTGGCGAACGTCACGACGCAAGGCGCAACGCTCGACAGTCTTGCGCGCGCCGGCGATGCGCTCGGCTTCACCACGCGCGGCGTGCAGTGCACGTTCGAGTCGCTACGCGGCTTCGAGATGCCGTTCATCGCGCATTGGGAGGGATATCACTACATCATCGTCTACGGTATTTCGAAAGACAACGTGTGGGTCGCGGACCCGGCCATCGGCTTCAAGAAGATGACCGTGGGCGAGTTCGAGCGCGGCTGGAGCGGCACATGTCTGCTCTTTTCTCCGGTGCAGGACATGGCGCGGCAAGCGGTATCGCGTTCGCCGTGGATTCGCTTCGTGGGGTATCTAAAGCCGTACAAGAAGGTCCTGCTGCATCTGTTTCTAGCGACCTTCGTGATTCAAGTGCTGGGCGTAATTCCGCCGCTCATCATCCAGAACATTCTCGATGGCGTGATCGTGCATCAGAACGTCAGCTTGCTGCATGTGCTGATAGGCGGGTTGATCATCTCGAACCTGTTCACTCAGCTCATGTCGACCATTCGTGCCTATCTTGCGAACTTCATGGTGCGCAACATGGACTTCGCGATGATGTCGCAGTTCTTCAGGCACACGTTCTCGCTGCCCTTCAGCTTTTTCGCCAAGCGCAAGACCGGCGACGTTTTCGCGCGCTTCCAGGAAAACCACACCATTCGCGCTTTTCTCACCGAATCCACAGTGACGACGGTACTCAATCTGCTGATGATCTTCATTTACTTCACGATCATGTTTCTCTACAACGTGAAGCTGACCTTGTTGCTGATTGCCTTCGTCATCCCGATGATGGCGCTTACCATCCTCGCCACGCCGCGCATCAAGCAGAATGCGCGCGAAGCGTTTTCTTCGGCTACAGACGCACGTTCGTTTCTCATGGAAGCCTTGGGCGGCGTCGAAACGGTGAAGGGGATGGGCATCGAGCGTGCGGTGCGGCTCAAGTGGGAAAAGAAGTACGCAAAGTCGCTCGAAGTGCAATACAAGTCGCAACGCTTCAATATCGGCGTAGGCTTGTGCAGCCAGTTGCTGAATGCAGGTACGACTATCGCCGTATTGTGGGTCGGAGCAAACCTCGTGCTTTCGCGCGAACTGAGCATTGGCCAGTTGATTGCGTTCAATGCTTTCATGGGTAGCGTGCTGTCGCCGCTCATGGGCCTCATCAACTTATGGAGTCTCGTGAACGATGCCGGCGTGGCGATGGAGCGTCTCGGCGATGTGCTCGACATAGACCCGGAGCAGAAACCTTCGGAGATGGAGCAGCGCGTGATGTTGCCCGACTTGCAGGGCGAAATCAGCTTTAACGGCGTGTATTTTCGCTATGGCGAAGGCGACACGCCTTACGTGCTGGAAAATATCAGCTTCGATATCAAGCCCGGCGAACTCATCGCGGTAGTCGGAAGAAGCGGTTCAGGCAAGACGACGCTTGCCAAGCTGCTCGTTGGTTTCTATGCGCCGAGCGAAGGCAAGATGACGGTGGACGGCTACGACCTGAGCGTCATCGACAAGGGATTTTATCGCGCGCAGATTGGTTACGTCATGCAGAGCAACTTGCTGTTCTCGGGCACGATAGCGGAGAACATCGCGAGCGGCGAGGAGTCGCCGGATAGAAGGCGTATCGAGGAAGTGGCCAAGATGGCGGATGCGCATGCGTTCATCGTCAAGCTGCCGCTAGGGTATGAGCAGGTGGTGGGCGAACGTGGCGTGGGTTTGTCGGGTGGACAGATTCAGCGGCTCTGTATCGCGCGCGCGCTGTATCACGACCCACGTCTGCTGGTTTTCGACGAAGCCACGTCCGCGCTCGATACGCAATCCGAGAGCAATATCCTCGGCAACATGCAGGAGATTCTCAAGGGACGCACCGCGGTCATCATCGCGCACAGGCTTTCCACCATCATGCGTGCCGACAAGATTCTGGTGCTGTATGAAGGCGGTATCGTGGAGCAGGGCAGGCATGATGAGCTGGTCGCAAGAAAGGGCATGTATTACCAACTCGTGCAGAAGCAACTGAGCGCAGCATGAAAATACTAGACCAACCGGAAAGCGACAGCGGCGTGCCCGCATCGGCCATATCGTATGCGGGAATCATCGAGAAGATCGAGATTTTGCGTTCCACCTTGCGATGGACATCGCGGCTGGAGCGGCCCGAGATAGAAAAGCTTCTGCGTCAGGCGAGTTCCTTGCGCGATGAGGTCATGCAGCTTTCGCACAAGGAGCGCTTCATTCAGGCCGCTGCTGCCGAGCCTCGACGCGACATGTCACCGGGCTCGCGGCGTCAGGCCTTGATCGAACGCAGCTTCGTATTCGAAGGCACGTTCGGCGATAACCCGAAGCTGCTCGAAGCCCTGGAAATAGCGGAAAAAGCCGCGCCTACGGATCTTCCCGTGCTGATCGACGGCGAGAGCGGCACGGGCAAGGAGCTGATGGCCAAGGTCATTCATGCCAATGGCTCGCGCGCGGACAAGCCCTATATCTCCGTGAATTGCGGGGCCATTCCGGATAATCTGCTGGAATCCGAACTATTCGGGCATCGCAAGGGCGCGTTCACGGGCGCGACCAACGACCGCAAGGGCAAGTTCGAGAGCGCGCATACGGGCACCATATTTCTCGATGAAATTGGCGAGCTGCCGTTGGTTGGGCAGGTGAAGCTGTTGCGCGTGCTCGAAGCGCACGAGATTCAACGCGTGGGTTCGGATGAAGCCATTTCGGTGGATGCGCGCATCGTCGCGGCGACGAATCGCAATCTGCGGCGCTTCTGCGATGAAGGTCGCTTTCGCGAAGACCTGTTTTATCGCTTGAGCGTGATTCATCTGACCTTGCCCGCGCTGCGTGAACGCCGCGACGAGATACCGCTCTTGCTGTCTTACTTCGGCGATGAAGCGGCGGCCACGCTCAAGCGCCGGCCCATCAAGATGTCCCCACGTTTAAGGGACTTTATGCGCAATTACGATTATCCCGGCAACATCCGCGAGTTGCGCAACATCATCTATCGCATCGCTTGTCTTGCAGGCGAGATGGCGGATATCGAGCATCTTCCGCTGGACATCCGGCCGAAGACATCGCTCTCATTGGCGATGGGCGGTCCTGCCGCGAATGGCAACGGCATTGCGACGGCGAGTTCGCTGAGCGAAGCCAAGCGCGTTGCGAGTGACGAAGCGGAGCGCGCATTTCTCGAACGTGGGTTGCATGAAGTGGGCGGCACGGTGGCCGAACTTGCGCGGCGGTATGAGATGAACCGGTCGCATCTGCAGATGCTTTTAAAGAAACACGGGCTGCATTCGAAGGACTTCAGGCTTGCGGCGCAAAAGAGCAGGGAAGGACAGTAGCTTCAATGTAGTGATCGTCCGTGTTAGACTGTACATACAATTGTCAATACGGGTGATGCGTGCATTTCGAGTGGGACGAAGCCAAGAACCAGACCAACATCCGGAAGCACGGCATTGATTTTCGAGACGCAGTAGACGTATTCAACCATCCGGTTCTGACCCGGTTGGATTCGCGGGAAGACTACGGCGAGGAGCGCTGGATTGCGCTGGGCTGGATGAGCGCCACGGTGGGCGTCGTAGTGTATGTCGAGCGGTGCGCAGACGCGGTGCGAATCATCTCGGCGCGCAAGGCAACCAGACATGAGGCAAAGCGCTATGAGCAAAAAATCGGCAACTGACTGGAAGCGGCTCGAGCAGGCACGAGACGCTGATATCGACCTGACTGAAATCCCGGAGCTTGACGACACCTTCTTCGAACAGGCTCAACTGCATGTGCCGCCGAAGCAGGCCGTCACCATGCGGCTGGATGCAGACGTGCTCGAATGGTTTCGTGAGCAAGGGAAGGGGTATCAAACACGCATCAATCGGCTTCTGCGCGCGTATATGCAGATGCATCAGCAGCGCCATTCGTAAGCGCTTACAGGCCAGGATTAACCTGCGTCCTATCCAAAGCCATCAAATCCTCCGCACGCGCGACGACAACCGAAATGTTGTCGCGCCCGCCGCGTTCCAGCGCAATCTCCAGCAGCCTCTGCGCCGCGAAGTCGCAACTGCTCAACGCAAGCTGCGCCACCATCTCGTCCTCGCTCACTTCGTTCGAAAGACCATCGCTGCAAAGCAGGAACGTATCGCCATCGTGCAGCGTGATGGAATCTTCGTCGAGATCGAGGAAGTCGAGCGCGCCAACCGCACGCGTGATGAGATGCTGCGCCGGATGATGCAGCGCCTCTTCCGCCGTCAATTGTCCGCGCGCCTTCAGTTCTTCCACGTGACTGTGATCGCGCGTGAGTTGCCGCAGCCGCCCGCGCCGCAGTAGATAGATACGGCTGTCGCCCGCCCACAGATAGGCGCATACGCCGTCTCGCGCAGCCAGCAACACCACCGTGCTGCCGATTCGCGATACCTGCCGTCGCGCCGCTTCCGCACGCAAGCGCGCGTTGATATCGAGCAAATGCGCCCGTGCATCCGCCAGTGCGCTTTGTGCCGTCATGCTCGCCAAGCTCTCGATCACCATGCGGCTCGCCAGATCGCCAACCGCGTGACCGCCCATGCCGTCTGCGACGGCCCACAGGCCACGTTCGGGCGCATCGAGCAGAGCGTCTTCGTTGATCTGACGCACGAGGCCCGCGTCGGTGCGCGCAGCGGATGTCCATCGAAACTCGTTGCTGAAGGTCACGGCAACCTCCCAAGGTCCTGACTGGCGCGTCATGCGGTCGGCCGAGGCGCCCGGCCCCGGTCATTGTGCACCCAACCGCGGAGCTTATCCCGCGCGATTGCTGGACAGCGCGTTGGGACTGACGGTGAGCGTCGCGCCCGCACCGGTGTTGTTCACATCGACGCTCTGATACTGGTTGACCATCTGACCGACGCTGATGTTGTTCGTGATGTCGTAGATGTTCACCACGCTGCTGCCGCCACCGCCTTGCTGACGGTCCGCGACATATGGCGTGATCCAGCCGAAGAGCCAAGGCGCGCCACCGCCGCCACTGATGGCCAACATCGCCGCGCGATCGAGTTCGCGGTCGTGATCCAGATCGGTGATGGTGATTGCGCTCATTGCGGCTCTCCTTGTTTGCTCGAATTCGATGCGGGCACTTATGCAAGGGCTATGCCGATTTGCATGCGCCTCCGCCATCGGCTTATTCGATGCGGCCTTCGCCCTATGTCGATGCCCGGGCCTTGCGCCATCAGTTGGACCGTCGCCAACAACCGCTGTTGGCAGACAACCGAACGACCAACACTACGAACCGAACGCGCACGGGCGCTCTATTGATGCTCTGGAGCCAACACATCGCCCTCCTAGACTGTTGGTTAATAATCACCAACCGCTATCGGGAATCTAACGTAAAACGGTGATTTTCTATATAAATCAAACATTTACAAAGACTGGCAAGAAACCTGCAAAAGACTCCGCAACAAGCCGCCGAACAGACACTTCGGCGCGACGAGACCAAAAATCGGAGCGAGCCATGTCGAACACCCAACCGTCCGGACCGAACGATACCCAAGCTGCCGCGTGCAGCCTGTCGTTCGATGACGAACCGGCCATAGGCGCCGAACTCGTCACGCGCCGCTCGGGTTACGAACATCACGGACTCTATGCGGGCGACGGCCGGGTTATCCATTACGCGGGATTCGCTAAGTCGCTGCATCGCGGTCCGGTGGAAGAAGTCAGTCTCGCGCAATTCGCGGGCGGCCATGACGTGACCATCCGCCAAAACCCGACCGCGTGCTTCGTCGGCCTGGAAGCAGTGCGCCGCGCCCGCAGCCGGCTCGGTGAAGACCGTTATCGCTTGTTGACCAACAACTGCGAGCACTTCGTGACGTGGTGCCTGTTCGGCCAAAGCCAAAGCCGCCAGGTTCGCGCCTGCTTCGCCCATCCGCGCGTGGCGTGGCGCGCGATGACGGGATTGTTTCGCGCCTATGTCGCTGCCGATCGGCAACGCCGCCTGAACGCCGCTCTCGTCGCCTGAACGGCATGACCAGAAGGAGACCATCATGCACACCATTCAAAACTCGCTGCACTGGGCCGTCGACAAATGGCTCGCCCCGAGCGCGGCGCATCCGGCACGCGTCGTGCGGCTGTGTCGCTCGCAGGTCACGGGCTCGCGCTACGTCTGCATCGAGGCGTGGCACGCGAACGGACCGCTCGCGATCATCTTCTTCCGGCACGACGACGGCACCTGGAACGTGTTTCCCCCGCAAGCAAGACGCCCGTCGATGAGCCCGCAACGGCTTGCCGCCTGATACAGCGAAAGCGCCCGAGCCGCGCGAAGTCCCGGCTTTGACACGATGATCGCGCTGCCGCTACTCTAGCGGCAGGTTTATCGGCCGTGAGCACAGGCAGCCATCGCTGTGGTAGTTTCACGTCCGAGAACCCGCCCGACCATTGAGGACTTTGCCGATGACCCAGCCCGACTCCACTTCCCCCGCCCGCGCGATGCCCGATTCCGAAGTCGGCGACAATCCGCTCGGCATCGCGGGGCTGGAGTTCGTCGAGTTTTCCAGCCCAGACCCGCAGGGCCTCGCCGCTTTATTCGAGCGGCTGGGCTTCGTGCCGGTCGCGCAGCATGTCAGCAAGGCGGTCACGCTGTTTCGTCAGGGCAGCATGAATTTCCTTCTGAACGCAGAGCCGGATTCCTTCGCGTCGCGCTTCGCCGAATCGCATGGTGTGGGCATTGCCGCCATCGGCATTCGCGTGGTGGACGCGGCGCTCGCTCACGAGCGCGCGGTCGAATTCGGCGCCTGGGATTTCGAAGGCGAGAAGATCGGCCCGAACGAGCTGGCCATTCCGGCCATTCAGGGTATTGGCGACTCGCACATTTATTTCGTCGATCACTGGCCAGGCAAGGATAGCGGCGTGTCCACGATCTACGACATCGATTTCCGGCCCATTGCCGGCGCGAAGGCCGAGCCAGGCGGCACCGGTCTCTTCGAAGTGGATCACTTCACGCAGACGGTTGGCGCGGGCCGCATCCGCGAATGGCTCGATTTCTACCGCGAAGTGCTGCACTTCTCGGAGATTCATCAGGTGCATCCGGACTGGCATGTGTCGCAGGACTCCGCGGTCACGGTTTCGCCGTGCGGCAACATCCGCATTCCGGTGTACGAGGAAGGCACGTATCGCACGGATCTTATGCAGCAGTATCTGCCCGATCACGAAGGTGAAGGCGTGCAGCATATCGCGCTGGCATCGCAAGACATCTTCGCTTCCGTCGATGCCCTCATGGCGCGCGGCATGCGCTTTCTGAATCCGCCGCCGCGTTACTACGATCAGATCGACGAACGCCTGCCCGGACACGGACTCGATATCGACAAGCTGCGTGCGCGCGGCATTCTCGTGGACGGCGAGATTCTGCCGGACGGCACGCCGCAACTCTTCCTGCAAACCTTCGCCGAGCGCGAGCCGGGCGACATGTTCTTCGAGATCGTCGAGCGTCGCGGGCATCACGGCTTCGGCGAAGGCAATCTGAGCGCCATCGCGAAGGCACGTGGTTGAGCGTCAGGCGAATGTGCCCGCGCGCTCATTGCACGACGATCGTCCCCGTCATATGCGGATGCAGCGAGCAGAAGTACTTGTAAGTGCCGGGCTTGTCGAACACATGCGAGTAGCTTTGGCCGCTGTCGAGCGGGTCTGACTTGAATGACTTCGCTTCGTCCGCGACCGTATGCAGCATGTCGTCATGATTCACCCACGTCACCTTGGTGCCGACCGGCACGGTGACGCTCGGCTGGCTGAAAGCGAAATTGTCGATGCTGATGGTCGGCGTATTCATCGCCACCATCTGCTGCGCGGGTTCCTCCGCGCACGCCGAGGGAATGATGCCGACGAGTCCCTTGACGACGAGCGCAAGCGCGGCCTGACGCGCGACGCGTCCGGCAAGAGGACGCAATCTGGAAGGCGAGACATAGCTCGCGAGCGTGGCGACGTTCATGCCTTATCTCCTGCAAGCGGGGTATCGACGACGGCGAGATATTCGCGGCCCTGCACATGCGTGACTTCGCGCAGACCGAGCATGGAGCGCAGCTTGTCCGCGCCGACTTTCATCGGTCCGGGCCCCGATGCGGCGCCGGGCGCAGGCTGCGGAAACGCGGTGGACATAGCCGAATAGAAGCGCATGTCGCCTTCCACTTTTTGCGCTACCTGATGCACATGGCCGTTGAGCACCGTGACGGACCCGAAGCGTTTGAAGAGCGCGAGCGCTTGTGCGCTGTCGTCGGTGCCCCAGCCCCATTGCGGATAAAGCGCCCACAGCGGGATATGCGCGAACACGACGATCGGCGTGCTGCTCGATCGTCCTTGCAGATCGGCCTTGAGCCAGGCGAGTTGCGCATCGCCGAGAAAGCCGAGACCGCCGCCCTTGAGGTCGATGACATTGGTCAGGCCGATGAAATGCACGCCGCTTTCGTCGAAGCTGTACCAGTGCCGGTCGCCGCTCCTGCCGTATTGCGCTGGAAGACGCGAGAAGAACGGGTTGCCGTCCTCGACCAGCACGTCATGCTCGCCCGGCACGTAGTGCACCTGCATGCCCGCCTTGCGGATGATTTGGTCGGCGGTATCGAATTCGGCGGGCTTCGACAGATGCGTGACGTCGCCGGTATGAATCATGAACGCGGGCTGCTTCGGCATGGCGCTTACGCGATTGATCGCTTCTTCCAGCGTGCTCGTCGGTTCCGTGTTCGGGTCCTTGCTGAAGCCAATGTGACTGTCGCTGATCTGCACGAAGCTGAACGAACTCGTCTTCTTCTCAGCCGCCTGCGCCGATGAAATGATGCTCGACACCGGCACGCCGCCGCTCACCGTCCACAGCACGCCCGCGCCGGCCCAGGCCATGCAGGACAATGCAGTGCGCCGGCGCTTGCCGTGGTCGTCGAGTTCCTGCGCGTCGGGCAGGTCTTTCGGGTCGTGTGTCATGCGCACTCCTTGAATACGAACAATGCGGCCGCGTTTCATGGTTTCCTGAAGCTCACGCGCATGGCGGCACGATGCATGGGCGTGAAGCCGGCGCGTTCATGTTCGAGTGCTGAAGCTGCGCGGCATCCGTCCATCGAACCGGCGAGAGCGTCGCGATATTCCCGATTCGTCTCGTCGATTTTATTTTTTCGATTACGCCGCTTCGCCGGGAATAAAGCGCGCCCAGGGCGAGTACATGTGACGAGGGCGTTGCAAGGTAACGAAAACGTCGAACCCTGTTCCCAAGGAGACCCGCGCGATGTGGCCCAGGTCGAAAGCAGATAAGTCCGCGGAAAGCCGAACACAGGCGGCGGGCGTGGACGCGCGTTTCGAGGCGACATTCATGCCGCATCTCGATGCCGCGTACAACCTCGCGCGCTGGCTGTCCGGCAGTCCGAGCGACGCCGACGATGTCGTGCAGGAAGCCTATCTGCGCGCCTTTCGTTTCTTCAGCGGCTTCGAGGAGGGCGAGGAAGCGAACGCGCGGGCATGGCTCTTTGCCATCGTGCGAAATACGTGGTTCACGGAATGGCGCCGCCGCGTGCAGCTCGCCGACGCGACGCCCTACGACGAAGAAATCGCCGGGGAGCAAGCGCTGCCCGGCTGGTCCGAGGAAGCGGGCATAGACCCGGAAACGCTTGCGGTACGCAAGGACGAGGTGCATATCGTGCATCGCGCACTCGAAACCTTGCCCATTCCGTTTCGTGAAGTGCTGGTCCTGAGAGAGCTGGAAGACATGAGTTACAAGGAAGTGGCCGCCGTGACGGGCGTGCCGATAGGAACGGTGATGTCACGGCTCGCGCGCGGCCGCAAGTTGCTGGCGCTCGCCGTGCACGCCGCGCAGGACAAACCGGGCATGCGGCTCGTGCGTCGCACGGGGCCGGGTCTTGAGGAGTCGGGCAATGGACAATAACGACACCGCCTCGCTCGCAACGAGGCTCATCGACGGCTCGCTGACTCATCGCGCGCCCGCGCATTTGCGTGCTCAGGTGCTCTCGCGCATCCGGGCCGAAGCGGAAGACGTCAAGGTGCGGGAACGCGCGCGCGAACGAAACCAGCAGGACGAGCAGGGCGAACGCTCGGCCCGTTCATGGCGATGGTTCGCCACGCCCGTGCCGTTCTTCGGCGGCGCGTTCGCGGGCGGCACGTTGGCCGCGCTCGTGCTCGGCGCCATGCTGTGGTTTCAGGCCGTGCCGCATGGCGTGAGTGGTGCGGGCGATCCGCTCGCACAGGAGATCGTCGCGAGTCACGTGCGTTCACTGATGTCGGACCGGCCTATCGACGTGCTGTCGAGCGACAAGCATACGGTGAAGCCGTGGTTCAACGGACGTATCGACTATGCGCCGCCCGTCATCGATCCGGCCGGGCCGGGGTTCGCGCTGGTCGGCGGCAGGCTCGATTACGTCAATCATCGGCCGGTGGCGGTGGTGGTGTATCGCTATCTGAAGCATCCGATCGACGTGTACGTGTTTCCCTCGAACAAGGGCGGCGCTTCGCTCGATACGAAGGAAGGGGCGGCGGCCGTCACGCAATCCGACGACGGTTATGCGCTCGCACGCTGGAATCGCGACGGCATGACCTTCTGGGCCGTCACCGATGCCTCCGGCTCGGTCATGCGTCAGTTCGTGCAGGCTATCGAGGCAGGCTCGCCACGTTAAGCCGGGCCGCGATCAAACGAGCAATCGTGCGCAAGTTGCGCGCGGCGTTCCTTAGGGAAGCCGCGCGTTTTTTTTGCGGCACGCGCTGATGCGCTTACGCATCTGCAATCTACCTGACTAAGGGTTTATTCCATCCCGTCGCACATTACGTCGCGTCGGGAGTGCGCTAACGCTCGTGCTGTTCGGGTATGTCCGAATATGGTCTGATCCTTACAATTTTCTAATATCGATCACCGCATTCGTAAATTGCCGTTCGAGCGATGCACCGAAACGAACGAGCGGCGAGGGCATGCGCAAAGCCGACCTCATCACATAACGATTCAAGCGACGGAGACAGATATGGGCATGCAGATGAAGCGCATCGCAGGTGCGCTCGCGTTCGGCGTCTTTGCATTGAGCGCGAGCCTCGCGCAGGCCGCGGATCCGATCAAGATCGGCGTCGACGGTCCCTTTACCGGCGGTTCGTCCTCGATGGGCGTCTCCATGCGCGACGGCGTGCGTCTCGCCACTGCCGAGATCAACAAGTCGGGCGGCGTGCTGGGACGGCAGATCGTGCTCGTGGAACGCGACGACGAAGCGAAGAATGAACGCGGCGTGCAGATCGCGCAGGAACTCATCAACAAGGAGAAAGTGGTCGCGGTCGTGGGCTATATCAACACGGGCGTGGCGCTCGCCTCGCAACGCTTCTTCCAGGAAGCGAAGATTCCGGTCTTCAACAACGTGGCGACGGGCACGGTCGTGACGAAGCAATTCGACGATCAGCCCGACAACTACGTATTCCGCAACGCCGCCGCCGACCGCATCCAGGCGCCGATGATCGTCGAGGAAGCCATCACCAAGCGCGGCTTCAAGAAGGTCGCCATTCTCGCGGATTCGACCAACTACGGTCAGCTCGGCCGCGAGGATCTGGAAAAGGCGCTGTCGGCCAAGGGCGTGAAGCCCGTCGCGGTCGAGAAGTTCAACATCAAGGACGTCGATATGACGGCCCAGTTGCTCAAGGCGAAGGAAGCGGGCGCGGAAGCGGTGCTGACTTACGGTATCGGGCCGGAACTCGCGCAGATCGCGAACGGCATGGCCAAGCTCGGCTGGAAGGTGCCGCTCATCGGCAGTTGGACGCTTTCGATGGCCAATTACATCGACAACGCGGGTAACAACGGCGAAGGCGCGCGCATGCCGCAGACCTTCATCCAGGAAGCCAACACACCCAAGCGCAAGACCTTCATCGACGCTTACGTGAAGGAGTTCAAGCCGAAGAGCGATCGTATCGATTCGCCGGTGTCGGCGGCGCAAGGCTACGACTCGATCTATCTGCTCGCGGCGGCCATCAAGCAAGCCGGCTCGACCGATGGTCCGAAGGTGAAAGAAGCGCTGGAAAACCTCACGACGAAGGTCGAAGGCGTGGTCATGGTCTACGACAAGCCCTTCACCAAGACCGATCACGAAGCGATCAGTTCGAACGTTCCGGTGATCGGCGAAGTGAAGGCCGGCCGCGTGATCTACGCCTACGACGCGGACAAGAAGGGCGGCAGCACGCTTCGCACCAAGCAGACGACGGCGTCGAACTAACGCCGTGCCGCCGCTGTTGTCTCTCCAGGGCCCGGTCGCAGATCGGGCTCTTTTTCAATCGAGCATCCCCCGCCGCCCTGACGCCCGACGATGATCCTTCTCCAGCTCATATATAGCGGCATCGCGCTCGGCATGATCTACGCCGTCATCGCCTTCGGCTATCAACTGACGTTCGCCACTTCCGGCACGCTGAACTTCGGCCAGGGCGATGCTCTCATGCTCGGCGCGCTCGTCGGCCTCACGCTCGTTTCGGCGGGCGTGAACTACTGGCTCATGATCCCGCTCGTGTGTCTTTTCGGGCTCGTGCAGGGCGCGTTCGTGGAGCGCATCGGCGTGCGGCCCGCCATCAAGATCAAGTCGGAGTTCGGCTGGATCATGTCGACCATCGCGCTCGGCATCATCTTCAAGAACGTCGCGGAAAACGTATGGGGCCGCGACGATCTGCGCTTTCCGTCGCCCTTGCCCGAAGCGCCGCTCAAGGTGTTTGGCGCAAACGTGTTGCCGATGGAACTGCTCGTGGTCGGCGGCGCGCTCGTGATGATGCTCGCGGTGGAGTTCTTCAACCGCAAGACGATCTTCGGCAAGGCCGTGGTCGCCACCGCGAACGATCGCGATGCGGCCGCGCTGATGGGCATCAACACGGGGCTCGTCATCACGTTCTCGTATGCGTTGTCGTCGCTGACGGCGGCGTTCGCAGGCGTGCTGATCGCGCCGCTCACACTTACCGGCGCGACCATGGGCGCGGTGCTCGGCCTCAAGGCGTTCGCTGTCGCGATCATCGGCGGCTTGTCGAGCGGCATGGGCATCATCGTCGGCGGAATGATCCTGGGTATAGCGGAGACGACGACGGGCTTCTATATCTCGACCGGCTACAAGGACGTGCCGGGACTCGTGCTGTTGCTGATCGTGCTTGCGGTGAAGCCTGCGGGCCTCTTCGGCAAGACCGCGATCAAGAAAGTCTGAGGCCGCCTACATGAAAGCAAAGAACATAGTCGCGGCGCTCGCAGGACTCGCCGCAGTCGCGATCTTTCCGGTGGTATCGGGCAATCCGTATTACATCCACCTCGTCGAAACCATCATGATCTACGCGATCCTTCTGTTCGGGCTCGATATCGTGGTGGGTTACACGGGGCAAGTGTCGCTTGGCCATGCGGGGCTCTTCGGCGTGGGCGCTTATACGGCAGGCGTGCTTTTCATCAAGCTCGGCTTGCCGTTCTATCTGACCGCGCCGCTTGCCATCGTGGTGACGGCGGCTTTCGGCGCAATATTGGCGTTGCCCGCGTTGCGCGTGTCGGGTCCGTACCTCGCCATGGTGACGCTCGCGTTCGGCACCATCATCCAAATTCTTATCAACGAGATGGACTTCCTCACCAATGGTCCGATGGGTCTCAAGATTCCCAAGCCGACCATTGCCGGTCACAAGCTCGACGAAATCCAGTACTACTGGCTCGTGGCGGCACTGTTGGTGGTGTCGCTGATCGTGGTGCATCGCGTGCTCAAGTCGCATCTCGGGCGCGCCTTCGAAGCCTTGCGCGATAGCCCCATTGCGTCGGATTGCATGGGCGTGTCGGTGTATCGGCACAAGGTCTATGCGTTCGTCATCAGCGCGGGATTCGCGGGGCTCGCGGGCTGTCTCTACTCGTACTCCGAGCAGTACATCTCGCCGAACACGTATAACTTCGAGCTGACCATTCTGTTCCTGCTCGCCATCATCATGGGCGGGCGCAAGACACGCACGGGCGCGATCATCGGTTCGACGGTGATCGTGCTGTTGCCGAAGCTGCTCGACGACATCTCCAACTTCCGCGTCGTGGCAACCGCGCTTGCGGTGCTCGTCGTTGCGGGCGCGGCGCTCGCCCTGGCTCGCAAAACCACGACGCTGCAACGCGTGGCGATTCCCGTCATCGGCACAGCCGGTCTTGCGGCGTTTTCCTTCTGGATAGAAGCGCTCACCGACTGGCGTCTCACCATCTTCGGCCTGATGATTCTGCTCGTCGTGTATTACCTGCAAGATGGCATTGTCGGCTTCGTGCGCAAGACGCTCAATTTGGGCCGCGTGCGCGTGACGAAGGTCGACACGCAGGAACTGGCGATGCAGACCCAGCAGGACGACGCCGTCGCCGCCGTCACGACCGAAGGAGCAAGCACCATTCTCGACGTGCGCGGCGTGCTCATGCAATTCAGCGGTCTCAAGGCGCTCAACGATGTGAACATGACCGTCAGGCGCGGCACCATCCATGGCCTGATCGGTCCGAACGGTTCGGGCAAGAGCACGATGATGAACGTGCTCACGGGCATCTACGTGCCGACCGCAGGTGCAATCGAGTATCGGGGCGAGTCGCTCGCGGGACGCACGTCGTCGAAGATCGCGCTGTCGGGCATCGCGCGGACCTTTCAGAACGTGCAGCTCTTCGGCGAGATGACGGCGCTGGAGAATGTGCTCGTCGGCCTGCATCACACCTTCCGTTCGAACTTCGCGGATGTGGGTTTGATGAGTGCGCGCTACAAGCGTGAAGAACGCGCGGCGCGCGAACGGGCGTTCAATATGCTGCGCTTCGTCGGACTCGAACATGCAGCGGCCGAGGAAGCGCGCAATCTTCCATACGGCAAGCAGCGTCTGCTTGAAATAGCCCGCGCGCTCGCGCTCGATCCACAACTGCTGCTGCTCGACGAACCCGCTGCGGGCCTGACCGCGCCGGATATCCGCGAACTGGTCGCGATCATTCGCAAGGTGCGGCATCACGGCATTACCGTGGTGCTCATCGAGCATCATATGGATGTGGTCATGAGTGTTTGCGACACGGTTTCGGTGCTGGATTTCGGGCAGAAGATCGCGGAGGGCAAGCCCGCCGAGATACAGGCCAACGAGAAGGTGATCGAGGCTTACCTCGGCGGACAAGCGGCAGAAGCCGTATGAACGCAACGCGCCAATCACGCCAACCCGATCATCCGACGAAGCGACACGCGATGCTGACAATCAAGAATCTCCACGCAGGCTACGGCAAGGTCAAGGTGCTGCACGGCATCAGCCTGGATGTCCCGAAGGCGAAAGTCGTCACGCTGATAGGCTCGAACGGCGCGGGCAAGACGACGACCATGCGCGCCATCTCCGGTATGATCCGGCCGACGGAAGGCGAGATCACCATGGGCATCGGCAGCGACGCGAAGCGCATCGACGCCATGGATTCGCACAAGATCGCGCGCCTCGGCCTTGCTCATTCGCCGGAGGGAAGACGCGTTTTCGCAACCATGTCGGTCACGGACAATCTGCTGCTCGGCGCGTTTCCGCGCTTGACTTGGGCGCGTCCGAAAGGCGACGTGGCCGCCGATCTCGAACGCGCCATCGAACTGTTTCCGCGCCTGAAGGAGCGCCGCAATCAGCTGGCGGGCACGCTTTCGGGCGGGGAACAGCAAATGCTCGCGATGGCCCGCGCCATCATGCTGAACCCCGACCTCGTGTTGCTCGATGAACCTTCGATGGGCCTTGCGCCCATTCTCGTCGATGAAGTCTTCCGCATCATCGCGCGCCTGAAAGACGAGGGCGTGACCATGCTGCTCGTCGAACAGTTCGCCGCCGCCGCGCTCAACGTGGCGGACTACGGCTACGTGCTCGAGAACGGCCGCGTCGCCACGCACGGCCCCGCCGAGCAATTGAAGAACGATCCTTCGGTCAAGGCGGCCTATCTCGGCGCGAGCCATTAAAGAACCGCGGGCGGGCAAGTCGCACTATCATGGAGGCGTCGCGCGCACCGTTGCGCGCTCATCTTCGAAGGAGCGTCGCCATGATCAGCGGCAAGACCACCGTAATTGCCCATCTCGGCTTTCCGACCGAAGCGTTCAAGGCGCCGATGATCTACAACCCCTGGTTCGACAAACAGGGCATCGATGCCGTGGTCGTCCCCATGGGCGTGAAACCGGAAGATTACGTCGCTTTCGTGCCGCAGTTGTTCAAGCTGACCAACCTGCGCGGCGCGCTCGTCACCATGCCGCACAAGATCACGACCGTCGGCTTGATGGACGAAGTGAGCCCCACCGCGCGCATTGCGGGCGCATGCAACGCCATCCTCAAACGCGAAGACGGCACGCTGCTCGGCGACCAGTTCGATGGCGCCGGCTTCGTGCGCGGCGTCGAGCGCAAGGGCCGCGCGTTGAAGGGCGCGCGCGTTCTGGTGCTGGGCAGCGGCGGCGTGGGCTCGCCGATTGCGGCTTCTCTCGCGGCGGCGGGCGTGGCGGAACTCGCCATCTTCGACACCAACACCGCTTCGGTCGAAGGGCTCGCCGGGCGTTTGCGCGATCACTATCCGGAACTCATCGTGCGTACGGACACGAGAGATCCCGCAGGCTTCGATGTCATCGTCAATGCAACGCCGCTCGGCATGAAAGAGAGCGATCCGTTGCCGTTCGATATCGACCGCATCGCGCCCACGACCTTTGTCGGCGAAGTGGTGATGAAGTCGGAGTACACGCCGCTCTTGCGCGCGGCCAAGGACAAGGGCTGCTCGGTGCAGGTCGGCACCGACATGCTGTTCGAGATGATCCCGGCGTACCTGGAATTCTTCGGCTATGGCACGGCGACCGCCGACGAATTGCGTGCCGTAGCCCAGATCAAGTACGCTTAGACGCAGAAGACGAGCGCGCGCGCGCGAACACTGACGCGCGCCGGGAAAGACTCAAGCGAGGAGACGCCATGACCGCCAGCAGCGCACCGACACGCCATCCGTTTCCCTCGTCCACGCGGCTTGTCGAGCGCGGCAAGATCGTCACCGCGCGCGAGGCCGTGCGCCTGATTCATGCGGGCGACACCATCGCGACGAGCGGCTTTGTCGGTATCGGCTTCGCGGAGGAAGTGGCGATTGCGCTCGAAGCGCGCTTTCTCGAAGATCACGCCGAGGGCAGCGAACCGGTTGCCGATCTCACGCTCGTGTATGCGGCAGGTCAGGGCGATGGCCGTGGCAAGGGCCTCAATCATCTCGCGCACGAAGGGCTCGTCAAGCGCGTGATCGGCGGTCACTGGGGACTCGTGCCGGGGTTGCAGAAGCTCGCCATCGATAACCGCATCGAAGCTTACAATCTGCCGCAGGGCGTGATTTCACAGCTCTTTCGCGATATTGCCGCGCATCGGCCGGGGCAACTCTCCACGGTCGGCCTCGGCACTTTCGTCGATCCGCGCAATGGCGGCGGCAAGCTCAACGCGCGCACCACGGAAGATATCGTGCGCGTCATGTCGATCGACGGCGCGGAGTATCTGTATTACAAGACCTTCCCGATCGATGTCGCCATCGTGCGCGGCACCACCGCCGATCTCAACGGCAACGTCACGATGGAAAAGGAAGCGCTCACGCTCGAAGCGCTCAGCATTGCGATGGCCGCGCGCAACTCTGGCGGTATCGTGATCGCACAGGTCGAGCGGCTCGCGGAGTCCAATACCCTCAACTCGCGGCAGGTGAAGATTCCCGGCGTCATGGTCGATTGCGTGGTGGTGGCGAGCTCCGACAATCACTGGCAGACCTTCGGCGAGCCCTATAGCGCGGCTTATTCGAGCGAACTGCGGGTTGCGGCAAGTTCGGTTGCACCCATGACGCTGACCGAGCGCAAGATCATCGCGCGGCGCGCCGCGTTCGAATTGATGGCCAATAGCGTGGTGAATCTCGGCATCGGCATGCCGGAGGGCATTGCAAGCGTGGCGAACGAAGAGCAGGTCATCGACCTCTTCACGATGACGACCGAACCCGGCGTCATCGGCGGCATTCCCGCGGGCGGGCTCAATTTCGGCGCGGCGACCAATACGCAGGCAATCATCGATCAGCCGTATCAATTCGACTTCTACGATGGCGGCGGACTCGATATCGCCTTCCTCGGCCTTGCGCAGGCGGACCGCGACGGCAATCTGAACGTGAGCAAGTTCGGGCCGAAACTCGCGGGCGCGGGCGGCTTCATCAATATCAGCCAGGCGGCGAAGAAAGTCGTGTTCGTCGGCACGTTCAACGCAGGCAAGCTCGATGTCGGCTTGGAAGACGGCAAGCTCGTGATTCGCCGCGAAGGCGATTGCCGCAAGTTCGTCGATGCCGTGGAGCATCGCACGTTCAGCGGCCGGTATGCGTTCGAGCGCGGGCAGACGGTGCTGTATATCACCGAGCGCTGCGTGTTCGAATTGACGCAAGACGGGCTCGCGCTGATCGAAGTGGCGCCCGGTGTAGATATCGAGCGGGACATCGTCGCGCAGATGGGTTTTACGCCGGTGATCGACGCGCCGCCGCGCCTCATGGACGAACGCATTTTCCGCGATACGCCCATGGGATTGCGCGACACGCTGCTCGGTTTGAACCTCGCGGAGCGCTTCAGCTACGACGCGCGCAAGAACCTGTTCTTCATCAATTTCGAAGGGCACGAAGTGAAGAATCTTGGCGATGTCGAAGCTATTCGCCGCGAAGTTGCCAAGCAACTAGCGAACGCAAAGGTGCGCCCACATGCCATTGTCAACTACGACAATTTCTCGATTCGCCCCGATATGCTCGATGCCTATTCGGAGATGGTGACGAAACTCGTGGGCGACCACTACGACGGCGTCACGCGCTATACCACGAGCAGTTTCCTGCGCATGAAACTCGGCGATGCGCTCAAGCGTCGCGGCGTCGCGCCTTATATCTACGAAAGCGCCGAGGAAGCGCGCGATCACGAGAGCCGCCAGGCTTGAAGCGGTTATTAGCTTATATCGTCTCGTGATAAACACTTAAGGAACGCACGTTCGCCGTTCGATTGGGACGCCTTTGCTCGCGCACAGATAACCAAAGCTTGAAAACGTCGATGAGCGACCATCGGCCGCCGCGCGAGGAGAATCGCAAGCACACTATAATCATCGAGTGAATTGCGCATTCGTATCGAAAGCCGTTTCGTCACGGTCATTACGACGAGCGGGACGCGCTTCGAATTACTTCAACACGGAGATCAAACATGTCCATCCGCATTGGCGACGAAGCCCCCGATTTCACCGCGGAAACCACCCAAGGCACGATTCATTTCCATGAATGGATTGGTGACAAGTGGGCCATTCTGTTCTCGCATCCGAAGGACTTCACGCCTGTCTGCACTACCGAGCTCGGCTACATGGCAAAGCTCAAGCCCGAGTTCGACAAGCGCAACACCAAGGTCATCGGCCTTTCCATCGACCCGGTAACGAACCATTCGCAATGGGCGAAGGACATCGAGGAAACGCAGGGCACGGCCGTCAACTATCCGATGATCGGCGACGCGGACCTGAATGTCGCGAAGCTTTACGACATGATTCATCCAAACGCGAGCGGCGGTGGCCCGCGCACCGCGGTCGATAACGCGACCATTCGCGCGGTGTTTCTAATCGGTCCGGACAAGAAGATCAAGGCAACCTTTACGTACCCGATGAGCGCGGGACGCAACTTCGACGAAGTGCTGCGCCTGCTCGACGCACTGCAACTCAACGCGAAGCACACGGTCGCCACGCCGGTGAACTGGAAACCGGGCGAAGACGTGATCATCCCGACTTCCGTGTCGGACGATGACGCCAAGAAAAAGTATCCGGAAGGCTTCAAGACGCTCAAGCCATATCTGCGCACGGTCGCGCAGCCGAAATAAGCACACGAGCCGACACCGCGCTGGCTGCATGCATGTGGATGCGGCCGGCGCGTTTTCTTTTATGCGTGTCCCGTTCTCCGTTCGGGCGCGGTATCCACTTCACCGGGACGGCGCAACATCTTGTCCACTTCCCCGGCATGCAGTTCCTCGGTTTGAATCATCTGTCGCGCATATTCTTCGAGCGCGACCGACCGACCTTCCACGATCTTCAGCAGATCGCGATACAGATCCAACGCGAGTTTTTCCGATTGCAGCGATTCGCGCAAAATGGTCGCGATATCGAACGTATGGTTGTCGAGCAACGGACCGATTTCAAGCGACGGATAGGCCCCGAGCGTGGTGATCCATTCGCCCGCCTGATGCGCATGCAGTAACGATTCGTCCGCCTGTTCGCGCAGCCACGAGACGATCGGTATCCGGCCGAAGCCGAAGACCAGGAAGGAGTAGTGGGTGTATCGCACGACGCCCGCCAGTTCGGATTCGAGAATCCGGTTGAGCACGCCGACGACTGCTTCCTTATCGAGTTCCGCCATGTTTGCCTCCGTGTTTCCAGTATGGAACGCTCAGCGTGAAAAGGGCATTCACCCATTGTAGTCACGCCGACGCCGTATGTACGCCGCACGAATCGCGCGCAAGATACGGTCCACGGGAAGGCAACGGCTTTCGAAGTTCCTGCAGTGCCTCAGACGGTCTCTTCCAGCCAGACCGACGCCGCACGCGAAAGCACCTGCGACATGGCGGAGCGCGCGCCGTCGCCATCGACGGTCTCGATGGCACGCACGACCTTGCCATAATCGCCGAGTTGCGCATCGGTGGAGACAGTCTGCGTGCGAACGGTTGCCTTCATCGCACGGATGCCGACGCGCACCACGCAACCCATTTGCTGCAGCAGTTCGTCGCCGCTCGCTTCGATGATGGCGGCTTGCAACGCTTCCTCAGCGGAAGATTGCAGGCTTTCCGAAGGGCCTGCATGGACGAGCCGCTGAAAGGCCGCGTTGATGCCAATACGCTGATGCCGGTTCGCGCGTATGGCGGCGAGCGCGGCAGCGGGCGGATCGACGAGTGCGCGAAACTCGATCAGACGGCGCATGCATTCCTGATCGGGCATGGCGCGCAAACGCCAGTCGGCGACTTCTTCATCGAACACGAGCCATTCTTTCGCGGGCTTGATACGCGTGCCGGTCTTGGGCCGCACATCGAGCATGCGTCGCGAGATCAGAATGCTGAGCGCCTCGCGCATGATGGTCCGGCTTACCCCGTGCTTCTTCGAAAGAATCACTTGCGGAGGCAATACGTTGTCCTTGTATTCCCCGCTGACGATGCTCGCGACAAGCTGATTCACCACGCGCTTGACGAGCGATGTTTCATATCCATGATTCATGTTTTTGTTCTCGTGAAAACGCCCAAGCCTCTGCCGCGCCTCGCCCGTCGCCGAGCGGCTTGCCGCTTTGCTTTTTGTTTCTGCTCTCGGTACC
This sequence comes from Caballeronia sp. GACF4, assembly GCF_023631025.1. Lineage (NCBI taxonomy): Bacteria > Pseudomonadati > Pseudomonadota > Betaproteobacteria > Burkholderiales > Burkholderiaceae > Caballeronia > Caballeronia sp. GACF4. The sequence continues at coordinate 444,573 of NZ_JALQDW010000018.1, read as the reverse complement.
ACTCTTCGTTGGGTGATCACGGCTTCTTCGCCGCAACCTGGTCTCCCCGTTATCAGCCATCCCGTAGCGGTCGTCCTTTTATGAACAGCATCGTCGATCCGCTTGACGGAGCGTATCTCCCGCACATACGTTTTAACAATATGGTTCATCACGAAAACGACTGACTATAGTGCGTCCGCACACAGTGTTTTTCGCGCAAGCGTTTGCGAGGAACAGCGTGTCGGCAAGCTCGATGCGGTCTGCGAAGCATTCGAGTGGCTTGCCGCCATGTATCGACATGGAACGCCAACGCTTGCCGATGTGTTATTTTCCGAACCGATAGACGCTGCATTTGCTCGGCGTCACCGGTCAACGACAACGCAACAGAGCGAGGAAAGGACATGAAAGTAGCCGTCATGGGCGCAGGCGCAGTGGGCTGCTATTACGGCGGCATGCTCGCGCGCGCGGGTCATGAGGTCGTGCTGATCGCGCGGCCGCAGCACGTCGAGGCCATTACGCGCGATGGTCTGCGTCTCGAAACACAAACCTTCGATGAACGTGTGCAGATTGCGGCAAGCACCGAAGCGAGCGCAGTGCGAGGAGCGAAGCTCGTGCTGTTCTGCGTGAAGTCCACCGATACCGAAAGCGCCGCCGCGTTACTCAAACCGCATCTCGAACGCGATGCGCTGGTTTTGTCGTTGCAAAACGGCGTCGAGAACGCCGAGCGCTTGCGTGAGTATGTGCCGCAAGAAGTGGCGGCGGCCGTGGTCTATGTCGCGTCCGAAATGGCAGGGCCAGGACATATGAAGCACCACGGGCGTGGTGAACTGGTGATCGAGCCATCAAGTACGAGCGAAGAAGTCGCGCACGCCTTCGTGGCCGCTGGCGTGCCCACCGACATCTCCGACAACGTGCGCGGCGCGCTGTGGGTCAAACTCGTCTTGAACTGCACCTACAATGCGCTTTCAGCGCTTTCGCAATTGCCTTATGGACGCATTGTGAAGGGCGAGGGCGTGACGCGCGTCATGCGCGATATCGTCGATGAATGCACGGCCGTCGCTCGTGCCGAAGGCGTGACCTTACCTGGCGATGTGGATGCGGCCGTGCGCCGTATTGCGGAGACCATGCCGAACCAATTTTCGTCGACGGCTCAGGACGTGATGCGCGGCAAGCGCAGCGAAATCGACCATCTGAACGGGTTGATCGTGCGACGTGGCGATGCGCTCGGTGTGGCGACGCCGGCTAATCGCATGCTGCATGTCTTGGTGAAGCTCGTGGAGAGCAAGGCAGATTGAATGCCGAAGGGAGCCAGGCACGCCTGATGCTCAAATGTAGCGGGCGCAGAACTGTCAGCGCTACAACTCCCGGAGGTTCACCATGAAGTCGATTATCAAAGTCGTGGCCGTTGCTGCCGTTGTGGTGGCGCCGGTTCTCTCTTTCGCTCAATCGGACACCAATTCGGCCGTGACGCGCTCGCAAGTCAAGCAAGACCTGCAGCAGGTCGAAGCGGCGGGCTATAACCCCGCGGCAGGCGACCGCACGACGTATCCGGCCGATGTACAGGCCGCCGAAGGCCGCGCCGCGCGCCAGAATGGTGCAGCGTCGGCCAACGATAGCGCTTATGGCGGCTCGGATTATTACCGCGCATCCACCGGCTCGCGCGCCATGCCGCCCGTAAATAACGACGGCTCCAAGCCGACCTATTTCGGCCACTAAGCGATGCTCGCGGTAGCGCTCTAACGGCGCTACCGCCGTCCGTTTCTGCGCGGTTCATACAACCGCGCTACCATGGCTTTCTCCTCGAAAACGGCAGGAAGAAGCCATGGAACGTACCGTCAAGATTCCCGGTCCCGATCATCCGATTACTGTCCAGCCCAGTCCCGCGCATGTCGTTGTGAAGGCGGGCGGCCGCGTAATCGTCGATACCAGCAAAGCGCTATCTTTGCGCGAAGCTTCATATGGCGAGGTGCTTTATCTGCCGCGCGATGACGCCGACATGTCGCAACTCACGCGCACTTCACACGAGACGTACTGTCCTTACAAAGGCGTTTGCAGCTACTACAGCATCACGAGCCTGGGCGAAAAAGGCGTCAACGCCGTTTGGACCTACGAGCAACCCTACGACGCCGTCGCCGGTATCAAGGACCATCTCGCGTTCTATCCCGACCGTGTCGATTCCATCGAAAAGCAGGGCACTTAAGACTCAACTCAGCGACGACTTCGCCCGGGCGCGTAGCTCGGCGGTGAAGTCGTCGAGCCAGCCTAAGGCCAAGCGCCAGCTTTGCCAGTAAAGATCGATATCGAGTCGCGTCCCCGGCGATAGCTCGACCAGTTCGCCACTTTCGAGCCGCGACTCGACCAGCTGCTGCGGGCACATGCCCCATGCAAGTCCCGACGTGCACGCGCGCAGGAAACCTTCGCCGTGCGGAACGAAATGCGCGGGCGGTGCAATATCGGCACGAACAACGCGGCGAACAAAGCGCTTTTGCAATTCGTCCTTCTCGTTGAAATTCACACACGGCGCGCGACGCAATGCCTCGCGTGTCAGTCCTTCCGCGAAATAGCGCTTGAAATAACCGGGCGAACACACAGCCCGATAACGCATGCGACCAAGCTTGACCGACCGCCAGCCCGGTGCGGCATCGGCTTGCGTGGTGACGGCGCCTTGTACATCGCCCGCACGGATACGCTCTGCGGTGTGATCCTGATCGTCCACGACCACATCGAGCAACAGCGCATGTTCGATGCAGAAGTCAGCGGTGGCGTCGATGAACCATGTGCTCATGCTGTCGTCGTTCACCGCGATGCGCAGCCTGGCGCGGCTCCCGCTCGTCGTGCCGGGTAGTGTGGGCATGCGACCGCCCAGTTCGGCTTCGAGCAATTGCACGCGTTCGGTATGGCGGCACAATAGCGCGCCTGAGGAGGTTGCCTCGCACGGCTGTCCGCGTCGCACGAGCAGGCTGCCCACGCGTTCTTCCAGCAACTTCACGCGCTGCGAGACAGCCGAAGGCGTGACGCTCAATAACGCTGCCGCGCGCTCGAACGAACCGGTGCGAACGACCGCGAGCAAGGCATCGAGCGAGGCGTAGTCGAGCATTAGCGTTCCTTAATCGAACTTAGAAAGATTAGCTGGCTTCATGGGCTTTTACTGCGAGAGACTACGGCTTTCGTCGACCATGATCAAGCCCACGCCATGAATCCCACACCTTTCAAGCTGGAACGTTACTTCGCACAGCACGAATTCACCGCACGGCATTTGCTGTGCAGTTCCGATCCCGAATCGATGTCGGTGCGTGACCTGCTCGCGCTCGAACCGCAAGCAAGCGACGGCTTGTTCGATACCTGGCTCGGCTACACGGAATATCCGGGCGCACCGGACTTGCGAACCGAGCTGGCGGCCATGTATGAGTGCATGGATGCAAGCGGGATCATCGTGCATACGGGCGCTCAGGAAGCGATCTTTTCGTTCATGAACACGATGCTTGAGGCGGGCGATCATGTCATCGTGCACATGCCCGGCTATCAATCGCATTACTCGGTGGTTGAAGCGCTGGGCGTAAGCGTATCGCCGTGGCGAGCAAACGAAGCGGGCGGCTGGGCGCTCGATCCGGCCGATCTCGAAGCGCTGCTGAAGCCGCAAACGCGCGCCATCGTCCTTTGCTCGCCGAACAATCCGACCGGGTATCTGCCATCGCGCGAGGTGTTCGACGCTACCGTTTCGTTTGCGCGCAAGCACGGACTGTGGCTCTTCAGCGATGAGGTCTATCGCGGCCTCGAACATGACTGTGCCGACCGCCTTCCCGCCGCATGCGATGTCTACGAGCGTGCAATCACGCTCGGTGCGTTATCGAAGACGCATGGACTGGCGGGCTTGCGCATCGGCTGGATTGCAACGCAAAGCGCCCAAGTGCTGCAACGCATGAGCGCCTTCAAGGACTATCTGACGATTAGTAACAGCGCGCCGAGCGAGTATCTTGCAACCATCGCCGCGCGTCATTCGGACACGCTCATCGAGCGGAATATCTCTATCGTCCGTGAAAATCTACGGGTGCTTGATAAATTCATGGCACGCCACGCCATGAATTTCGAATGGCATCGGCCGCGTGCGGGCACGATCGGCTTCGTGCGGCTCAGTCAGGAGCGCGCCAGCAGTTTTTGCGCCGAGTTGCTGCAGGACACGGGCGTGCTGCTGCTTCCTTCGACCTTGCTCGATTACGGCGACGCACATTTTCGCATTGGCTTCGGCAGGCGGAATATGCCTGCCGTTCTCGATTACGTCAACGCCTGGCTCGAAACGCGCGCACCGTGCTAAGACGTTTATTTCGATGCGACCGCCACGAGCACCGCGTCGTTTCTATAAGCCTGCGGGAATAATTGCTTGAGATTTCCCACCTTAGGCAGATCGTTAATCGCTATATACGTGCTTTCCGGATGTTCGGTCAAGTAATTCTGGTGGTAAGCCTCGGCCGGATAAAAGCCTTTGTAATTCTCGACATGAGTCACGATCTTGCCGGAATAAACATGCGCCGCATCGAGTTGCGCGATATATGCGGTAGCGACATCGCGCTGAGTCGTATTTTGCGGAAAGACTGCCGAGCGATATTGCGTGCCGTGATCCGGTCCCTGATAATTCAACTCGGTCGGGTTATGCGCGACCGAAAAGAAAATCTGCAAGAGCCGGCCATAAGTCACTTCGGCAGGATCGTAGGTTATGCGCACCGACTCCGCATGGCCCGTATCGCCTTCGCTTACGCGCTCGTATTGAGCGGTATCGGCATTGCCGCCCGTATAGCCCGAGACGACTTCCTTAACGCCACGCACGTGCTGAAACACGCCTTGCACGCCCCAGAAGCAACCGCCGGCAAATACCGCCGTCTCCGTGTGGGTGGCGCCTACGCTCTCGTCATGCGCGGGTGCAGGAATGACCTTGGCGTCTTCACTCGAATGCGCGGTTTGCTGCAACGCGAAAGCACCTGCAGCCAGCGCAGCCACGCTAAGGGCCTTGCCTGTCTTGCTGAATTTATTCGCCATGATGGCTCCTCGATGAATCAACCAAAGGTGAAGGCATAAGCCTCGACACCCGAATCCAGAAATTCGATGCTAAACGTGCGGTCCTTGACAGGCCCCGCTTGCCGCACGAGTTGATAAAGGCGCTCTTGCGTCACGGTACCACTTCCATCGGCTGCGACATCGCTACCATGCGAAGCACCGGGAGGCGCGCCGTCGATACTGACGCGAAAGCGTACGGGCTTGCCATCCGGCGAAGGCCCGAGCACGAGATGCAGATCGCGCGCATGGAAGCGATAAACGATTCGTCCCGACTTGCCCGCGAGCGTCGCGTGCTCGGAGCCGATCTTCCACGGGCCGGCAACACCCCAGTCGTTCACATCGAGCGCCTTGGGCGGGGCATAGTCATGCACACGATCCTGCGTCTGGCCGCCAGGCGACATGAACTGCTCGGCGCGCGCATAGCCAATATAAGTTTCGGGTGAGCGCACGTCCGCGTTATCGGCTTGCATCATCGCGCCTTGTGCCGCGATATCTTCGTTGGTGTCGGGCTGCTTCGCCACGGGCGCATTACCGTGACCCGCTTCCGCCAGCAACTGGCGGATCACCTCTTCCGAATGCGCATAGTCGCCCTCGCCGAAGTGGTGATAGCGGATCTTGCCCTCGGTATCCACGAAATAATGCGCCGGCCAATATTCGTTGTTGAGCGCGCGCCAGATCGCAAAATTATTGTCAATGGCTACCGGATAGTCCACACCCAGGTCATGCACGGCTTTCTTCACGTTGTCGACATTTCGTTCGAATGCGAACTCAGGCGCATGCACACCGATCACCACGAGCCCTTGGTCACGATACTTTTTTGCCCACTCCTTCACATAAGGCAAGGTACGCAGGCAATTGATGCATGAATACGTCCACACGTCGACGAGCACGACCTTGCCGCGCAGCGCGTCCTTCGTGAGCGGCGGCGTGTTGAGCCATTGCACCGCGCCATCGAGTGAGGGCAGCGTGCCTTCCACGGGCAACGAAGCCGTCGGCGCAGTCGAAGGCGCCGCGCTCGCGCGCATCATGCGCGGTGCATCGGCATCGGCAGTGGTATTAGCGGCTTTCATGGCGTTATTGCGAGGCGAAAACCGGTCGACCAGCTTTTGTTCGATGCCCGCGGTCGCTACTGTCGATACCCTTGCAAGCACGCCCGTATCGAGGCCCAATGCGATAGCGGCGACGCCTGCAAGCATCGCGACGCCGATGCCGCGCCGTATCCATTCGCCCGCGCCGAGCGAGCGCTTCATCGCGGCGAATACGCGGCCACCGATGAGCAGCGCCACGGCAAGCGAAGTCGCGGCGCCCGCGGCATAAGCGAGCAGGAGCAGCGTGGTGCCTACGCTTGCGCCGTTCAATGCGGCACCCGTCAACACGAGTCCGAGAATGGGACCTGCGCACGGTGCCCACAGAAGACCCGTTGCGATGCCAAGCAGGAACGAGCCGCCGAAGCTCGCCTTGCCATCGCCGCGCTGGGCGAAAGCCGTCAGTCGGTTACCGGCGCTGACGAGCGGATGCATGATGCGATCGGCCAGGCGCGGCAACAGTAAAGCAAGTCCGAACACGGCGAGAAGTGCGATGGCGGCCCAGCGTCCATATTGATTTGCTTGCGTGGCCCAGCCGCCGCCAAGCGCGGCGAGCGTCGCCACCAACGCGAACGTGATGCCCATGCCGAGCAGCAACGGCAAGCCGCTTTTAGCAAACGGCTGATCCGCGCGAGAAAACACGAAGGGAAGGACAGGCAGGATGCACGGACTGAGTATCGTCAGCGCGCCGCCGAGATAGGCAAGAACGATGAGCAGCATGGTCGTGTCTTTTTAGAAAGTTAATAAGCGTTGAGGTGGCCAATCAAGCAGCGCCAGCGGTGAACTTCATCGCGACGCCGTTCATGCAATAGCGCAGACCGGTCGGCTTAGGTCCATCGTCGAACACGTGGCCCAGATGTCCACCGCAGCGGCGGCAATGCACTTCGGTGCGCAAGACGCCGAACGAGCCGTCCTGGCGCGTGGCAATAGCGTGATCGAGCGGCGCCCAGAAGCTCGGCCATCCGGTGTGACTTTCGAATTTGGTGCTTGAAGAGAACACCGCAAGGGCACAACCCGCGCACGAGAAAGTGCCGGCCCGATGCTCGCCATTCAACGGACTCGTGTAGGGCCGCTCGGTGCCTTCGCGACGCAGGACGTCGTATTGCATGGAATCGAGCATGCGACGCCATTCGTCGTCGCTATGCGAGATTTCGAACTTTTCTTGCGGCGAAGGCGCGGCCAGCGCACGCAGACGGCCCGTCAACGCAAACGCGGCTGCGGCAGCGGTGCCTGTCAGCAGAAAGCGGCGGCGGTTTAGCATGATGTCTTTTCCTTCGCTCGATCAGATGAGCCCCATCTTAGGCGTGCGCGGCTTACCGAGTCCTCACCGAAAGTTAAATTAAATGTGATACTTGGCCGCGCCGCTTTTCTGCACAATATCCGGGCTAGCGCTTTAATTCTTTTGCATTTCCTCATGGACCAGCCTAAACGCATTTTGATCGTGGAAGACGACATGCATATCGCCGATGTGCTGAGCCTGCATCTGCGCGACGAGCGCTATGAGGTCGTGCATTCCGCGGATGGCGCCGAGGGCTTGCGCTTGCTCGAACAAGGCGGGTGGGATGCGTTGATTCTCGATCTGATGCTGCCCGGCGTGGATGGCCTCGAAATTTGCCGGCGTGCGCGCGCCATGACGCGCTATACCCCGATCATCATTACTAGCGCGCGTTCCAGCGAGGTGCATCGCATTCTCGGTCTCGAACTCGGTGCGGACGATTATCTTGCCAAGCCTTTTTCGGTGCTTGAACTGGTGGCGCGAGTGAAGGCGCTTTTGCGTCGCGTGGATGCAGTCGCCAAGAATTCGCGCCTGGATACAGGCCGTCTCGAGGTCGCGGGTATCGCTATCGATCCGCTTGCACGCGAAGCGTGGGTAGATGAGCTGCGCATAGAACTGACACCACGCGAATTCGATTTGCTTTATTACTTCGCCCAGCATCCCGGTAAAGTATTTTCCCGCATGGATCTGCTCAATGCGGTTTGGGGTTATGCGCATGAAGGCTATGAGCACACGGTCAATACGCATATCAACCGCTTGCGCGCCAAGGTCGAAAAAGATGCCACCGAGCCTGCCCGGATCGTGACCGTCTGGGGACGCGGATACAAACTCGCGACGGACAGCGCATCGTGAAGTTCATGAAGCTCACCCTGTCGCAACGGCTTTTCGCTGTGTTTTGCGTGCTGCTGCTTGCATGCTGCGGCGCATCGGCATGGTTGCAGATTCGCGCAAGCGATTTGCGCGAGAAGGAAGTCATTCAGAGCCTGTCGCGCGGGCTCGCAGCGCATATTGCCCACGATGGCGCGCTGATGGACGCAGGCGATATCGACGCGCCCGCCGTCCGCCGTCTCTTTAGCCAGTTGATGGTGGTGAACCCGAGCGTCGAAGTCTATCTGCTCGACAACGAAGGCCGCGTTCGTGCCGACGATGCGCCTCCCGGTCATCTGAAGCGCGATCGTGTCGATCTTGCGCCCGTGCATCGTCTGATCAATGGCGCGCCGCTCCCTATTCTGGGCGACGATCCACGCAGCATCGACAAGCGCAAAGTCTTTAGCGCCGCGCCGCTTGCCACGCCCGGCAAGCCGCCTTTCGGTTATGTCTATGTGGTTTTGCTTGGCGAAGAGCACGACGAGCTTGCGGCGAAAGCCTCGGCGAGCGCGGTCTTGCGCACCACGCTTCTGTCCATGGGACTCGTGACCTTGCTCGGACTCGTTGCGGGCGTGATCGCTTTCGGGCTCATTACGCGTCCGTTGCGCCGCTTAACCGATGCCATGCGCAGGTTCGACGCAAGCGGGGCATCGGCCGAGCCATCGCCTGTACTGTCGCACGTGGCGGCACGCGAGAACGAGCGGGACGAAATCGTGGTGCTCGAAAGCGCCTTTGCCCAAATGGCCGCGCGCATTGGCGAGCAATGGCGCGAATTGCAGCGGCAGGATCGTGAAAGACGCGAACTCGTCGTCAATATTTCACATGACTTGCGCACGCCGCTTTCTTCCTTGCATGGCTACTTGGAAACGCTTTCGCTCAAGGCCGATGTTCTTGCCGACACGGACCGCCGCCGTTATCTGTCGATCGCACTTGCGCAAAGCGCGAAGGTCGGGCATCTCGCGCAATCGCTTTTTGAACTAGCGCGGCTTGAACACGGCATGGTGCATCCCGAAGCGGAGTCGTTCTCGCTCGCCGATCTGCTGCAAGATGTGTTCGAGAAATTCGAACTGCCCGCCGATGCGCGCAAAGTGCGACTCGATGCGCATATCGAGCCGCGCCTGCCCAATGTATCGGCTGATCTTGGCATGATCGAGCGAATCCTCACGAATTTGCTCGACAACGCGATTCATCACACGCCGGAAGGCGGTACGGTCACGGTTAGGCTTGCACATTCAAACGGCCACGTGGAAGTCACGGTAAGCGATACAGGTCCCGGCATTCCAGCCAACGTGCGCGGCGTGCTCTTTCAGCGCGCTTTCGCTTCGGGAGGCAGGCATCGCGGCGGATTTGGCTTGCTGATCGTGCAGCGCATGCTTCAGTTGCATGGCAGCCAGATTCGACTCATCGATTTGGATCAAGCGGGCGCGGCGTTTAGCTTCGAGCTTCCCGCAAGCAGTGCCAGGAGCGGCGAGCATGCTCCGCAGTTGCCCGACCCATCGAATAAAAACGCTTAAAAAAGAGCCCGGCATCGCTGCCGGGCCAAATGGGACGGTCATCACCTACGCTCTTAAGCCTGAAGCAAAGCGCTTTGAGCGTTGCCCGGTTTGACCATCCGCGTGGACCTTGCTTGACTGAACGTGTTTCGTGATGGTTTTAGCCCGGAACCCTTAAACCATCCTTAAGATCGCCTGCGGCGGTTGACATTGGTGACGTTTTTAGTCCGGTGAGTTTCTAAAGCAGACCCCCGGCCTTCGTCTTATTCCCCGCATAATCATGAACCTTGGCGCACGCGTCTAAGATGCAGCAAGCAAAACATTCCGGATGACATTTTCGTGTAAGCCATTAGTACTTTCCTCGGCAAAAGTTTTCTTGGTATTCGACAATATGTTTGCTAGCATGTACTGCATCTGCATGTTTAAACTAGCGCTCCGAGTGTCAAAGCGGTCACCCGTTACCTTATTAAGTCTTTTTTGCGCCTGGTTTTCTTCAGGCGCATTGGTAATCGACAACGTTGTGCTTTCCATCTCGATCTTTGGTAACGGGCACGCACACTATGGGATATTGCGTGTCAAGCTTATTTCCGTAAGCCAGTGCAAATGCCTGCATGGTATTTTTTCGCCGTTCTAATCGCGAAAAAATTCGGCCCGAAGTGAATGCCGCGCGTTTTCTTGGCTTAAAGAATGATTTTCAGGCAAAGGTTCGCCATTCTCGATCGCTCGAATAATGGCGGCGAAATCTTGCGCTTGCGATCCGCGCAACAGACAGGGAGGGCATGTGGAAACCGAACTGAGTCTACGGCTTGCGAGAGCTTTGCGGCGCTGCGCGTCGCATGGCTGTGTATTTCCCTATCAACGCTTTCACGCGTTATGCGGTAAAGGCTTACCGCTCGCAGAACGCTACGCCGCGCTTGAAACGGCCATAAGCGCCCTGGCCGATCTAAGGGATATGGACTACGGCGTGCTCATGGCGCTCGATTGCGGCCTGCCCGGCGCTGAGTTTTTCCAGCGTTATCTCAGGCATCGATACAGCGAGTACGTCACCTTGATGGGCGACCCGAAGTATCAGCGACAAACTCTCGCGCGCAAACGGGCGCTGGTTGCGCGTGAACGCGAGCGCGTTTTCGAACATGCGCGAGCAATCGAGGAAAAAGGCGAGAAGCAGGCTATCGCAGCCTGAAACAAGCGGCTCGATTCACTCAGGCTTCGACGGTTTCGTCGAGGCCTGCTTTCATCAGCACCCAGTCGCGAAAGCATTTCACCTTTTCGACATTGCGCTCGGTCACGCGATAGGAAAGGAAGTGCGTTTCTCTTGCAAGCGGCGCGAAGATGCCTGCCCCGAGTTCAATCAAATCGCCACGCGCAAGCTCGCGTTCGGCGAGCCGTGTCGTTTCCAGCGCGACACCCATGCCATCCGCCGCCGCCGATATCGCGAGTGCGGCACGGTCGAACGATGGTCTCGGCCCGCGCGGCATTTCCAGTTCGTTCAATGCAAACCATCCCGGCCAGGTCACGCGGCTGAGTTGCGAGTCGATGAGCGTCAGCTTGCGGATCTGCTCGGCAACGGGCACGTCGTCGCGCACGAGCGCAGGCGAACAAAGCGGCACGATGCGCTCCGCTCCGAGCGCGCGCGTGATCACACCGGGACGCTCATGCGCGAAGCCATAGGAGATCGCGACATCGACTTCACGCACGCGCGCGAGATCGGCCGGCTCCGCATCCGATGACAGGCGAATGGTCACCATCGGATGCTCGCTCATGAACTCGGGCAGACGGGGCGCGAGCCACTTCGCCGCGAAGCTCGGCGCGCAGTGCACGGCTAGCACTTGCGCCTGGGGTTCGAGCGCGACCTCACCACACGCGGCCTCGATCACATCGAACACGCGTCCAAGGCTCTCATGAAGCCGGCGTCCTTCGGAGGTCGTCTCGACCCGCCGGTTGCGTCGATGAAAAAGCGGCCTGCCGAAGTACTGCTCCAGCTCCTTCACCTGATGGCTAATGGCCGATTGCGTGAGGTGCAGTTCGCTTGCGGCAAGCGTGAAGCTCTCCAGCCGCGCGGCCGCCTCGAATGCGCGCAAGAGAACGAAGTTGGGGATGCGCCTCATGGCAATTCCTTATGCATGAATGCGTGTCATGGTTCTATGAACAGGCATCGTTTGTCTTTCGTTGTGCGCGCCACGAACATGGAAGCCGTCGAGACATATCCATAACGGTCGTTCAAGGCCACGACACCGGCAAGAGGCACGCGATTCATGCGACGCCGCACCTGCCCCACAACGGAGACACAACAATGAGTTCCCATAGTCCGGTTGCGTACCTGGCGGGCGACGAATCGTCCACCTATGCAAAGGTGACATGGCGCCTGCTGCCATTTCTTTTCGTGTGTTATCTCTGCGCTTATCTCGATCGCATCAACGTGAGCTTTGCCAAGCTGCAGATGCTCAATGATCTGCATTTCAGCGAAGCGGTCTATGGAGCCGGGGCGGGCGTATTCTTTATCGGCTATCTTCTGTTCGAAGTACCAAGTAATCTGATCCTCTTGCGCGTAGGCGCTCGACGCTGGATTGCGCGCATCATGGTGACGTGGGGCGTCATCTCCGCCGGCATGATGTTCGTGACCAGCCCGACGAGCTTCTACATCATGCGCTTTTTGCTCGGTGTGGCCGAAGCTGGCTTCATTCCAGCCATCCTGCTCTACCTCACGTACTGGTTTCCGGCCTCGCGGCGCAGCAAGGTGACCGCGCTCTTCATGACTGGCATTCCGATGTCGGGCGTCGTTGGCGGACCGCTGTCGGGCTGGATCATGAGTCATATGGGCGGCATGCACGGTATCGCGGGATGGCAATGGCTCTTTCTGCTCGAAGGCATTCCGACCGCGCTCTTTGGCATCATCGCGTTCTTTTATCTCGACGATAAAGTCGCCGATGCAAAGTGGCTCAGTGACTCGCAAAAGGCCATGCTCGAAGCGAATCTTCGCGATGAGAAGCCCGCACATGCACTGCATTCCGTGAAGGATGGCCTCTTGCATCCCAAGGTGCTGCTGCTGAGCGTGACTTACTTCTTCTTCACGATGGGCCTCTACGGCGTGAGCTTCTGGCTGCCGACGCTCGTCAAGGCAAGCGGCGTTTCCGATCCGCTCAACATCGGTCTCCTGACGGCAATTCCATATGCGGCCGGCGCCATCGCCATGCTGGCAGTCGGTCATAGCTCGGACAAGCTCGGAGAGCGTCGCTGGCATCTGGCGGGCGCGGGCATTGTCGGCGCAATCGGTCTGTATTTCAGCGTGGTGTATGCGCACTCGACCTTCTTCGGCATGATCGCGCTCACAATTGCGACCATGGGCGTGGTCACGACCATCTCGCAGTTCTGGGTCTTGCCGCCTGCGATTCTCAGCGGCGGTGCGGCAGCCGCAGGGCTCGCGCTTGCCAATTCGGTGGGCAGCATCTCGGGTGTCGTGAGCCCGTGGCTGATTGGCATCATCCAAACGCATTCGGGTTCGACCGGCAATGGTGTGCTCGGTCTTGCGGTAAGTTGCGTGATAGGCGCCCTCATGGTCTTTACGATACCGGCTGCGTTGGTGAATAGCCGCCGTCGCACGGACCGATGAAAGCAGTTCAACACGAAAAGCCCTGCAAATGCAGGGCTTTCTCGCGCGATGCCGATTCATGTTCACGTTGCTTCCGCCTGCCTCTGTTCATTCAGTACAAGACCCAGACGCTCGACCAGATTCTTGCGCGCGTTCGCGGTATGGAGATCCGTGAGTTCGGATGCGCGTTGCGCGTCGCCTTCCGCGATTGCCGCCGCAATGGCGGCGTGCTCATCCCAGATCGACTTGCGCTGTCCCGATGCCTGCAAGACCGCGCCCATCACGCGACGCAGATGTACCCAATGCATCTGCGCGGTATCGGCGATCAGCGGATTGCCCGAGGCTTCGTAGATGGCGCCATGAAACGCCATGTCCGCATCGATCATCGCCTTGACATCGTCGCTTTTCGACGCGCGCCGGCCGTTCGCGATCAGCGACTTGTCGAGCTTCGCTCCACGTTCCGCCGCGAGGCGTGCGGCAAGCGAATCCAGTGCACCGCGAATCTCGTAGAGATGGCTGATCCACGCGGGATCGAGCGGGGTGACGAGCAGACCGCGACCGGGTGCGTCCTGCACGAGCCCATCTTTTTTTAGGAGCCGCAGCGCCTGCAGCACGGGTGAACGCGATACGGCGAGTTGCTCGGCGATCTCTTCCTGCGTGATGCGCGTACCAGGCGCGAGCGAGCCGGAACTGATGGCATCGAGCAAGACCTTGTAGACCTCGTCCACGTAGTCCGTGCGGGCCTGAAGCTTGAGAAGTTTGGCGGGCATGATGTCGAGCTCAATCTCTGGATACAGAATACGACAAGGTTACAGCCCGCCAGTGCGGCGGTCAACGAACGAAGCCACGCATGCTAGTCAACATTCGCGTTTACCCATAGAGACAACGCAGCGGTCCGTCGCTAATCTTTGTATACAGAGTACGGAGTTCGGTAACCGGAGTTCGGACTTCAACTATCAAAAGCAGCGGACCATATCCATCCCCACATCAGGACGAGACTCTCCATGACAATCAAATCAGACAAGCTGGAAGGGCAGAAGAGCAGTGGCGGCGCCACGCCCGCCGTCAAGAAGCTGATTCCCTTCGGCGGGTACTACACGAGCAAGGTGCCGGGCCACGATCCGGAGTTGACCGAGACCGGTCCCGGCACGCCGATGGGCGAGTACATGCGCGCGTTTTGGCATCCCATCTGCATGTCGATCGAACTGACCGATACTCCGCGTTACCTGAAGATCCTCAACGAAGAGCTCGTGGCGTTCCGTGACGGCAGCGGAAGGATTGGTGTGCTGCACGCGCATTGCGTGCATCGCGGCGCATCGCTCGAGTACGGTGCCATTCAAGAACACGGCATCATGTGCTGCTATCACGGCATGGTGTTCGATGTGGATGGCGCGTGTCTTCACGTACCGTTCCCTAAGGGCGAAGAAAAAGAGGCCGAGAAGTATGCCTGTTCGATTCGTCAAGGCGCTTATAAAGCCGTCGAACGTAACGGCCTGGTGTTCGCTTATATGGGGCCGCCCGAGAACGAGCCGCCATTCCCTGAATGGGAAGGCGACTACACGGTGCTGCCCGGCGATGAACTCGTTCCCTACAGCAACTTCCAGCATTGCAACTGGCTGCAAGTGCAGGACAACGCCGCCGACAACTATCACCCGACCGCGCTGCATGCGGCCAAGAACGTCGTCAATGGCAACTTCCAGGGCACGACGTTCGATGAAGTCGGCGCGGCCTCGATGGAAGTCGCTCCCGATATGCATTTTCAACCGGTGCAGCAAGGCCGAAGCCTCGCTTGCGCGGGCGCGCGCCGCGTGAACAAGGATCGTCTCTTCGTGCGTGTGCAGCATCAGGTGCTGCCGAACTTGAGTCTGCATGCTTATACGTCGGAGGACGGTTCGAAGAAGAAGCTCTTTAGCCGCTTCCATATCGTGCGCTGGACCGTGCCTGTCGACGATCAAAACAGCAAGATGATCGGCTGGCGCGTGATGGGTCCGGGCATCGACACACGCGGTGTGGGCAAGAAGGAAATGGTCGGCTACGAGTCGATCGACTTTCTCGAAGGGCAAGTCGCCATGCGTCGTCCAGAGCGCTTCGGCAAGTACAAGATCGAAGATATCGTACCGATTCCGCCGAACCATCGCGAGCGCGAGACTTATAAGGAAGCGCAATACGCACCGGGCGATTACGAAGCGATCATTTCGCAGCGGCCCATTGCCGTGCACGCGCTCGAGAATCCGACGAAGTTCGATGCGGGCCTCTTCCTCTTCCGCAAGATGTTGCGCGATGCGGTGCGCGGTTCGAACCCGGCGGCATCTGCGCAGAATTTCGCCGATTGGTTTCGCGAGAACGCCGGCTCGCCCAACAGCTTCTGCTCGGGCAACGTGTTCGAAATTCCCGAGGGCAAGACCGTTGAAGAAGA
The DNA here is from genome assembly GCF_023631025.1 of Caballeronia sp. GACF4. NCBI lineage: Bacteria > Pseudomonadati > Pseudomonadota > Betaproteobacteria > Burkholderiales > Burkholderiaceae > Caballeronia > Caballeronia sp. GACF4. The sequence continues at coordinate 428,819 of NZ_JALQDW010000018.1, read as the reverse complement.
AGTCACGCGTCGTCGCGCCGTCACCAAGAAGATCGTCGCCATTCTCGCGCAGAGCGAGACGATGAAGGGTGATGAGCGCGCTAACTTCGTGCGGCAAAGCCTCGAGGAACTCGAGCAATCGATGAAGCAATAGCGGCTTATGGCGAAGGCGCTTTGACCAATGCCGAGCGCTTTCGCAATCCCGCCGCTCATCGATCGAGGAGACGCAACCATGTCGACACAACCCATATCAACCGACCGCCAGGCACAGACGCTGCAATTGATGGTGCGACAAGTCCGCTTCGAAGGACGCGGCATCAACTCCTATGAGTTCGTCGACCCTGAGGGACATGCATTGCCGCCGTTCACGGCTGGCGCGCATCTGGACATCCATCTTGCAGGCGGCGTGATCCGTCAGTATTCCATCTGCAATGCGCCGCGCGAACGGCATCGCTATGTGATTGCCGTTCTGCGCGATGAGCGCGGACGCGGTGGCTCGAAAGCACTGCACGAGCAACTGCGCGTACAGGACATCGTGAAGGTGAGTCTTCCGCGCAATAACTTTAGTCTCGTCGATGGCGCGCGTCGCGTGTTACTGATCGCAGGCGGTATCGGCGTCACGCCGCTCAAGGCGATGGCGCATGAACTGGACGACGCCGGCATCGACTACGAGATGCATTACTGCACCAGGGACGCAAGCTGCGCCGCGTTTGCCGACGAGTTCGAATCGATGCGCGCAAGCGGAAAGCTGCACCTGCATTTCGATGGCGGCGACCCGGCCACGGGCCTCGATCTGCGCCGGTTGCTCGACGCGCCGCGCGAAGGCGAGCATGTGTATTACTGCGGCCCAGGCGGCTTCATGAAGGCATGCGCCGATGCCGCCGGACACTGGCCCACCGGCACGGTGCACTTCGAGCATTTCAAGGCGCCGGAGCGCAATCTCGACGATGAAGCCGCCAACGATGCACTTGACAGTTTCACCGTGCGCATTGCGAGTACGGGACAAGAGATCGAGGTATCTAAGGACGAAAGCATTGCAGACGCGTTGGCACTGGCAGGCGTACCGATTGAAACCTCTTGTTGCGCAGGTCTATGCGGCACCTGCAAAGTGCGCTATCTCGAAGGCGAAGTCGAACACAACGACTGCATTCTCGGCGACGACGAAAGGACCGAATTTCTCACGGCGTGTGTATCGCGTGCGACGAGCAGGGTGCTGGTGCTGGATCTTTAGCAAGCGCTTGAACCACCACGAAGGGCAGACAAAGAAATTTGTCTGCCCTTTTTCTTTGCGAGCGTCTAATCCATCCGCGCGTAAACCCGCTTGCCTCAAGTTTTTTTTAGTGGAAGACTTGCCTCCCATCTGCCGTGTCGGATACGTGTCCGATATATCGGACAGGCCTCAAACGAATGTTCCTCTTGCGAGGTGCACACATGAAACTTGTTGGAGAAAGCGCGCGCTTTGCTCGTTGGGTTGCAATTGCCGGCCTTGTCGCGTTGGCAGCCTGTTCGAAAGTCGAAGCACCAGCGCAGGATGGGGCGGCAAGCTCAATGCTTAAGACCGTTTTGCAACGCGGCACCTTGCGCGTAGGCGATTGCTTGAGCTTTGCGCCCTTCGGTTTCTATAACAAGGACGGCCAGCCGGACGGCTACGACGTCGATCTCGCTAAGGAACTCGCTAAGCAAATGGGCGTAAAGCTCGAAGTGGTCAACACCACCAGCGCCAACCGCATTCCAAATCTGCAGACGAGTAAGGTGGATGTCGTGTTCTGCAATTTCACTCGCAATCTCGAACGGGCCAAGGAAATTGCCTTTACCAATCCGTACGTGGTGGCGAGTGAAGCGCTGCTGGTCAAGAAATCGAGCGGGATCAAATCCATCAAGGACATGAGCAACCGCACGATTGCCACCGTCAAAGGCTCGACCAACGGCGACGAAGTGCGCTCACTCAACATGCAGGTGAAGATTCAGGAATTCGACAGCTCGCAAGCCGCCATTCTCGCCGTCAAGCAAGGCCAGGCTGACGCGATGATCGAAGACAACAACTTTCTCGCATACCAGGCATCGCTCGATCAGGAACTTACCGTCACTGACGAAGCCCTCGTGCCGCTTGAATACAACGCGTTCGGCGTCAAGGCCGGCGATCAGGTCTGGCTCAACTATCTGAACCTGTTCCTGTTCCAGATCAACGCGTCCAAGCAGAACGCGCAGCTCTATAAAAAATGGTTCGGGCAAGAGCCGCGTTTCCCGCTCAACCCGCAATATTAATTTGACCGTGACGCCGGTTGCGTGACGTCCAACGTGAGGAAAAATTATGGGCTATGAATGGTTGACGCTTGCTGGCTATTTCAGCGACTTCCTGCATGCCGCATGGCTCACGCTGCAAATCACGCTGCTGGCGTTCATTCTGGCAATGGCGCTCGGTCTTTTGACGGCGCTTGCAAGCGGGTCCAAGAGCCGCGTGCTGCGCGGAATCGCAAGCGTTTATATCGAAGTCATCCGCAACACGCCGGTCCTGCTGCAGATATTCATCGTGTTCTTCGGCTTGCCGTCCCTTGGCATTACGCTCGATGCTTATACAGCAGGCGTGATCGCACTAGGGGTGAACGTAGGCGCTTATCTGGCGGAAGTGTTTCGGGCGGGCATCCAGTCGGTGCCCAAGGGTCAGCTCGAAGCGGCATCGATTCTCGGACTAGAGCGCTCGCAGATCTTCACGCAAGTGGTCTTGCCGCAAGCGGCACGCGCTGTTTATCCGGCTATCGTCAACAACCTGATCCAGCTTTTGCTCGGCACGTCGCTGCTTTCCGCGATTGCACTGCCCGAGTTGAGCGGTACGGCGACCGTCATCAATTCGCGTACGCTGCTTTACGTACAGACTTTCACGGTCACGCTTCTTGCCTATCTCGTGCTCAGCAACCTGCTTTCCTGGGCTGCAGGGCAGATTGGCTTGAGGCTCTTTCACCCGCCGCTCGTCATCAGGAAGCCTTCGCGCCGATCGTTCATGCTGCGCCGTCCTGCCGCGCGCACTTAATCGGAGAGCGAGACATGTCGAGCGATTTATTGACGACGAGCCTGTCGATCCTTTTGCAAGGGCTCTTGATGACGCTGGCCTTGTCGGCCGCGTCGATCGTGGGCGGTACGGTGATCGGTCTTCTGGCCGCCGTGCTTCGTTCTTTCGGGCCTTGGGGCACCGACAAGATTGCAAGGCTCTACACCGAACTCTTCCGCGGCACGCCAGTGCTCATCACACTGATGTTCATCTATTTCGGCGTGTCCTACTTCGGCTATGCCATCGATGTCTTTGCCGCCGGAGTCGTCGGCTTGAGCGTTTATCAAGGCGCGTATATCGCCGAAGTATTTCGCTCAGGCATCGAGGCGGTCCCTAAAGGACAGTGGGAAGTCTCGCAGATTCTCGGTCTCTCCAAAGCGCAAGCGTTCTTCTCCGTAGTCTTGCCGCAGACCGGCCGGATCGTTTTGCCACCGCTGGTCGGGCAATATCTCTCGCTTATCAAGGACACGTCGATCGTTAGCATGATCGGCATGTCGGAGTTGATGCACGGCGGCCAGGCGATCGTCGATCGCGTGGGCAAGCCAGTCGAGATTTATGGCCTCGTCGCCATACTGTATTTCATCGTGTGCTTTCCGCTGTCGCAGTGGGTGCGCCGTCACGACCGTAGAAGGAGCGTGCTGTCATGAGTGAAGCGTCGATCATCAACCTCGCGGGCGTGAGCAAGTCGTTCGGTGCCACGCAAGTGCTGCGGGAGATCAATCTCGATGTGAGGCTTGGCGAAGTGCTCGTCTTGATCGGCGCATCGGGCTCCGGCAAGAGCACCGTGTTGCGTATCATGAGCGGCCTTGAAACCGCGGATGCGGGCGAAGTTTGGGTCAACCAGGTGCCGCTGCACGATGCACGTCGCGCTAAAGAAATTCGTGGACATGTGGGCATGGTGTTTCAGCAGTTCAATCTGTTCCCGCACAAGACCGCGCTCGGCAATGTCACGCTTGCACTCATCAAGGCGCGCAAAATGAGTCCCGCCGATGCCAAGAAGCGCGCCATGGATGCGCTCGACCGTGTCGGCCTCGCCGATCGTGCGACGCATTATCCGAGTCAATTGTCGGGCGGCCAGCAACAACGCGTGGCCATTGCACGCGCACTCGCCGTTGAGCCAGGCATCATGTTCTTCGACGAGGCGACTTCCGCGCTCGATCCGGAACTCGTCGGCGAAGTGACCGAAGTCATGCGCGGACTGGCGCGCGATGGCATGACGATGGTCGTGGTCACGCACGAAATGGGTTTTGCGCGCAAGACGGCGGATCGTGTGGTGTTCATGGACAAGGGCGTGATTGCAGAGCAGGGCGCACCCGAGCAAATCTTCGTGAATCCGCAGAACGAACGCACGCGGCAGTTTCTGCATCGCGTGCTGGATCATTGAGCGGAGCCCGGCCGATGTCGACAGTGGAAACGTCGCGTGCGCGCGGGGTGGATCGGGTCGTGGCGATCATGAAGCAATTGCATCTAGCTCGCAGGCCGCTCGCGATGCGCGAATTGATCGAAGCGACTGGCGCGCCGCGTTCGAGCATCTACGAACTGGTCGCAATTTTAAGCGAGGCGGGTCTACTGGAAGCGGGCCCCGACGGCAGCATCTTCTTTGGCCGGGAGATGCATTACTACGGCTCCGATTACGCGGTGCACAACGATCTGATCAGCCGCGCGCATCAGTCCATTCTCGCGCTCGTGCGCAGCCACGACGAGACCGCGCAACTGTGCATGCTCGAAGGCGACAAATATACGGTCGTGCTTTCAGAAAACAGTTCTCGACCTTTCAATATCAGTTCGGATATTGGCGTTAAGGTCCCCATTCCCTGGACGGCATCGGGCAGGCTGCTGCTAGGTCATTTGAGCGGCGACGCAATTCGCGCGCTCATTCCTGATGAAGACTTCGTTCTGGACAACGGCAAGCGAGTAAATTTCACAGACTTCCTCGCCGATGTGGAACGCGCAAGGGAGCAGGGCTTCTGCTGCACGACAGGCTTGTCGCATACGTTTCGCTATTGCATGGCCGCGCCCGTTCGCGATCGTTCTGGTTTGGCCGTCGCGGCGCTCTGCTTCATGACGAGTCGCGACACCGATCCAGAGAAACGCGATCTCATGCTTGACGACCTCATTCGCTCGGCACGCGCCTTATCGCAACCTCATAGGCGGGGATGACTCGCCGCTTTGCGAAAAGCCAAAGGCAAAAAAATATAAGCAAACCCTAAAAAGCTCTGTGCGATGCCGCGCGGATTGTTTGCAGTTAAGCGCATTTGCCAGACAAGACATCATGCACCCCATGCAATGATCGCCAATAGATAGTCCGTTTGAACAAAATTCGCGTCGGCACATCGCAAGTGCTAAGCGGGCTTAATATAATTGGTGACAAGTAACCCTCGCTGCATGGCGGCGCAAAGCCCGGAGAGAAGCTTTGCGCAACGCCCGACTAGGACTAGCTGGAGTCCCGTGTCGATGGGAATAGCACTTGCTGCCCGTTCCCTTTGTGCCTGCAGTTGTCCAAGCATAATAATGACGCATGCAGGCTGGCGGTTTCGAAGGCACTCCTTGCTTACGTCTGAACACCGCCAAAGACGAGGAAAATACAAATGAGACCGGTGGTTTTCGGCAAAAGATTCGGATGGCTGCACGCAGGCGCCGGCACGCGCGGCGTCGTTCTCTGCAACACCTATGGCCACGAATATGTATGGACTTATAGCGGCCTGCGTCACCTGGCAGACGCTCTTGCGGCCCGCGGCTTGTGGGTCTTGCGCTTCGACTATCTCGGCACGGGGGATTCAGCCGATCTAGAAGCAGGACAAGATCTGTTCGATTCGGCGGTGGATGACATCGGTTCAGCCGTCGATTTCCTCAAGGAACAGACGGGTATCGAACACGTCACGCTAGCGGGCTTTCGGGTCGGTGCCGCGTTCGCTTTGGCTGCGGCGCTCAAGCGTCCCGTCGACGATCTCGCCTTGCTTGCGCCAGTCGTGAGCGGACGCACCTATATCCGCGAACTCGGCGCGGTGCGCAAGACCTGGCTCGACCAGCTCGCACCGCCCCTTCGCGAAGCGCAACCCAAGACTGGTCCGCTCAACGTGCTGGGTCAGGTTTATGACGATGCCTTTAGAGCCCGACTGGAAAAGATCGATCTCGCGTCGCAAGTGAAAAGTGCGGCTGATGCGCCCGCCAATCGCGTATTGCTGATGCACGCACGAACGAGCTCGAAAGACCCGCTGCTGGATACGCTCAGTGGGCTTGGCGTCGATACGCAGACACAACCCTTTGAAGATTTGCTCGGCTTCATTCAAGAGTCGGCATTCACGGTATTGCCCAAGGCTGCTTTGGCAACGGCCACTGAGTGGATTGCAAACGGCGCGCTCGAAGCAGGCCCCGTTAATACATCGGCTGCGGCACATGACGTGTGGCCGGATCTCGTCATCGAAACGCCGGAGGCTGTCGAGCGTCCCGTGCGAATGGACGAACAAGGACTCGTAGGCGTGCTGTGCGAGCCGCGTCATGGTGCAGCGCGTGGCCCAGTGTTTGTCATGACGAATACGGCGGCGAGTTCACGCGTAGGCGATAGCCGGCTTTCCGTGCGGATTGCACGCGAGCTAGCATCACGTGGTATTGCTTCATTGCGGTTCGATGCACGCGGCCGTGGCGACAGTCCGCTTCCTTCGGGCGATGTGCAGTCAGACACGCCCTTCGGCAGAATCTATAACGTGGTCGCAACCGAAGACACTGGCGTCGCCGCGCGTTGGTTGTCCCGGCAAGGCTACAAGACGATCTATGCGTTCGGCATTTGTTCAGGTGCGTATCACGCTTTGAAGGCAGCAGTCAGCGAGAGCGTTATTACCGGCGTGATTTCGGTGAATATCCCTACGTTCAAGCGTCCCGAGGACAAAACGCCCGAAGCGTTGCGCGAATCCACACGCAACTCCATGGCGGGTTATGCGTTCTCCATGCTCGATCCGCAGAAGTGGAAAGCCATTTTGCGCGGCGATAAGAATCTGCTTCGCGTAATGGGCTTTATCGGCGGCTATATGCTCACGCGTGCGCGTTCACGTGTCGTCGATGTATTGAGGCTCGACAGCCTGAGCAAAACGCCGCCCGAGCAGGCCACTACACCCATGCCGATCATTCGCGCGCTCGACGCTAGAGGCGTGAACACGGTGCTGGTCTACGGCGCCTACGATGCGGGCCTGGACTTGCTCGCCGCGCATTGCGGCAAGCTGGGCGCCCGACTCAAGCGGCTTCGTTCAGTGCGTGTCGCAACTTACGCCGATGTCGATCATTCGTTGTTCAATGCCGCAAGTCTTCCGCAAGTGATCGCGTTGTGCGAGTCGGTCATCACGCAGACGAATGTGCAGACCGAAGTTCCAGGCGTGTCGCAACAGCGAAACCATAGCAGCGCACTGACCGATCAACGCGTTTGATGCTTCTGCATATAAGCGACATGTAGTGCACGCACGCGTTCTGCAAGATCGTCGACGGGGCCATCCACGATTGCTCCGTCGATCACCTCTTCAATGGGCAACGCGCGAACAGGGCCGGTCCCAGCACCGAGTTCCTCACGCCAGCGCGTGAACTGCGTAGTCGAACTCGCATAGACGATTCGCCCAAGCCCCACCCATGCATGCGCCGCCGAACACATCGGACAATGCTCACCCGATGTGTAGACCACGGCATTCTTGCGCGCGGGCTCGCTCATATTTTCCGCTGCCCACTTTGCAATAGCGAACTCAGGATGCAAGGTCTTGTCGCCCGTGCTGATGCGGTTACGATCCTCAAAGAGCACGTGACCGTCGCTCGCCACCAGTAGGGAACCAAAGGGTTCATCGCCTTGGACGAGCGCTTCTTTAGCCAGTTCGATGCATCGTTCGAGATGTTTCCTGTCCACGCTATCTATCATTCGACCTCTCCGTTGTTTGCTCGCCTTCTTGAACATTGAACACGCCTCAATAAACCGGATTCAAGCATTCGTACCGACCGCCGTTAAGAAGAAAACAGGCCTTTTCCTTCATATCATTAGGGTCGTAACTCGATTTCGCTTTGCAGCGGTTTGCCGGGGTGCAAGTGATGAACGTTTCATGTTTCCTAGCGGTATGGCTAATGGTGTTCAGCCTTGCCAGCGGCGCGCGCGCGGCTACGTCGCCGCTCAATTACACCACGTCCTGGATAGGCAACACTTTCGGCTTCGGCGATGGCAAGTGGATGCAGCAGGACATACAAGCCATCCGCGTTGCACCGGACGGAACCGTCTATACCAATAGTCCGTGGGATGAAAGCGGCGCCGAGATCGCGGCGTATCGCAATGGCGACCGAATCGCGGTGGCGGGCGCGACGCATGGTTGGGGCGCGGCGGGCGGCGACGCCATTGCATCGAACAGCACATACCTCTATGCGGCGATGTCCATCGGCAATCAAGGCGGTGGCCTCGTCGGCGCGGATTATCCGCCCAACGGTTATACGTGGTTCGGCATTACGCGACGCACGATCGCCAACATCGCCAAGGGCGCGTCTTTTACGGGCGGCGCCGGCAACAGCGCGAATGCTACCAAGAACAGTTTCCTGATTGTGGCGACTGTGCCGGCCGGAACGGACGCGGGCATTCGCGGCCTGGCCGCTAACGATAGCGAGCTTTTTGTTTCCGACGCGTCGAGCAATCAGATCGTCGTGTTCGATGCCAACACGATGAGGCGTAATCGCGCGTTCAACGTGACATCACCGGGACGCATGGCACTCGATATAGACGGCACGCTTTGGGTCATTACAGGCACGTTCAACGGACACCCCGCCATTGCACATTATTCGACGACAGGCGCGATACTCGGCGGCGTGCCGATACTCCCCATAGGAACGATACCCGCGGATATCGCGGTCACTCCATCGGGTGATCTTTATATCGCGGATAACGGCGTGGGCCAGCAGATCTTGCCTTTCCGAAAGAACGCGGCGCTAACTGCGGTCGGCACGCTCAAGGGCGTGAATCATGCGACCGCTGGCACGATCGAAGCAGGGCGCTTCAACTCGGTCACGGGTATCGGTTTCGATCAGGCCGGCAATTTGTACGTTGGACAAAACGGCGAAGGCCCGCGAGCTTTGAACTCTGCCTCGGTGGGAACGGGCGCGGTGCTGCAGGCTTTCAAAGGCGTCACACGTTCTATTACATGGGAACTGGACGGTCTCGTGTTCGTCGATGGCGCGAGCTTCGATCCCGGCGCGCCGAACACCATCTATACCGGCTCGAAAGTCTTCACGATGGACTGGAGCAAGGCGCCCGGCAAGCAATGGACGTACACGGCGCATACCGTGGACCGCTTCACTTTTCCTGATGACCCTTCGATTCACTTCGGACGCGCGGTGCGTGGCCAGCCGATGGTACGGCGCCTGAACGGCAACCGGCCGTATCTATTCACGCTCGATCCATATTCGCATCAGCTCTATGTGCATCGCTTCGACGCCGCGCACGGTTATACGGCAATACCATCGGTCATGTTCGCCGAGTCCTATATTTCAGGCGGTTTTCCAGCGAATCAACCGGCTTATGGCGAATGGATGTGGCGCGACATCAATGGCGATGGCCATCTCGACACGAGCGAATTCATAGGCAATCCATCGACGGGGAGTCTGATAGGCAACAGCTTCATCTGGGTCGATTCCCTTGGCAACGTATGGTTCGGTACCCCGACGAGCGGCATACGAGAAATGCCGCTGCAGGGCTTCGATGCCTTGGGCAATCCGCTTTACACCTATGCATCGGCGAAGACTTATACGATGCCAGCGCCTTTCACGCGCATTGGCCGAGTGCTTTACGTGCCTGAGACCGACACGATGTATATCTCGGGCTTCACGCAAACCATTCCCTATGATGCCGCGCGCTGGAAAGAGGCCGGCCCATATCTCGCGCGTTACGACAACTGGACTCGCGGGCCGCGCGTCATGACCTATCTCATCGCGCTCCCTTGGGACACGACGACCAACCCCGTAATCACGCCCGTGGGACTTGCGACAGCGGGCAATTACCTCTTTGTCGCGGGCCTCTTTACGCAGAAGGTGTATGTGTACGACGCGCGCACCGGCGCACACGTTGGCTGCATGTCGCCGGGCGCGAACGTAGGCTGGACTAGCGGCTATGTCGATGTGGAACTGGGTATCAGCGCCACGCTAAGGGCCAATGGTGAATACGACATTCTTTTGGAAGACGATGCACGCGCCAAGATTCTGATGTACCAGTGGAAGCCATGAATTCTTGGCGCAGTGCAACGCGCCAACAAGTCAGATGCGGCAAGCAAATGATTATGGCCTTGCTGCAACCGCATAGCCGTTTCATCGTTATCGCCAGCTATTTAGCCTACAAAATATCCAAGGGAAAGTCCTAAGAAAAACATCTGATGTCTGATGTATATTTGACTGCATGCTACCTAAGAGAGCAACATGCGTCTAAGCGTAGAGCGCTCAATGAGCGACAAGATTCAAGAATCGCTTTTGACTATGATCCGTGAGCGCAAGCTCAAGCCAGGCGATCAGATTCCTACGGAACTGGAACTCTGCGAATTGCTCGGGGTAGGCCGTTCGAGTTTGCGTGAAGCCGTTGCTCAGATGATCTCGCACGGTCTGCTGTCTCGGGTACAAGGTCGCGGCACCTTCATCAGACAAATTTCGCTGAAGTTGCAGGGTGGTCTGGATGATCTGATGTCCGTAACCGACATGATCAAGAGCGTCGGCGCCGTGCCTTCAACGAGTCGCATACAGATGGATACCATTGCGGCATCGGAGAGCTTGGCAGAAAGACTCGGCATCGAGCTTGGGGCGCCGTGCGTACGTATCGAACGCGTGCGCCGCGCGGACGACGCCGTAGCCGCCTATTGCATCGACACCATTCCGAAGACGCTCTTCGATGCAGCGGACGGTGAAGTCGGCGAATCGCTTTTTGGCATGTTTGCGCGCACGGGCCGGCGTCTGTCGCATACGCATACGTCAATACAGCCGACCATCCTCACGCCGCGCGATCTGCCGGAACTCGGAGACGGCTTCGGTTTGTTTCTCCTGCTGGACGAAGTGGATTTCGATCAGAGCGGGGAACCGCTCTGCTATAGCAACGACTACTACAACACGAGCATTTTCAAATTCGATCTGGTGCGCAAGCGTCGCTAAGACAATCTTGCGTTTAGACGCGCACCAGAAGCAACATCGGAGGAGACACCGATGGAGTTCGAGGCTTTTACCGCAAGCGAGCTTGCCGCGTATCTCGGCGCAATTCCCGAGATACGTGCGCTGCTTGGCGAGCCGCACGATCTGGAAGTGGCCGAAGTCGGCGACGGCAACCTGAACTATGTGTACTTCGTGACGAACACGAAGGCGCCGGAACGCAGCGTCGTCGTCAAGCAGGCGCCGCCTTTTTTAAGACTAGTCGGCAAGACGTGGCCGTTGTCGTGTCAGCGCATGGAGCATGAGGTAGCGGCGTTACGCCGCTTCGGTGCGCTATGTCCGCGGCATGTGCCGAAGGTGTATCACGCTGACGGCAAGCGCTTTCTGATGGTGATGCAAAGGCTTGCCTCGCATCGCATTTTGCGGCAAGGCCTGATGGATGGCGTCGTCTATCCGAAGCTCGCCGCGCATCTGTCGACGTATCTTGCGCAAACGCTTTTCCACGGGTCCGATCTGTTTCTTGCGCCGGACATCAAGAAAGAGGCCATGAGCGCGGCGGTCAATTCCGAGCTGTGCAAAATCACCGAGGACCTCGTCTTTACGTTTCCTTTCGAAGATCATCCGTCGAACGTGTACAGCGCCGCATTGCCTGCGTCATCGCTTGAACGACTGAGGACCAGCGAAGCGTTGCGCATTGCCGCGGGCGACATGAAATGGGCGTTCATGAATCACGCCGAGACCTTGCTGCATGGCGATCTGCACACCGGCTCGATCATGGTCAACGAAGACGAAACCTTCGTGATCGATCCGGAATTCTCGTTCTACGGACCGATGGGCTTCGATATCGGCGCGGTGCTCGCAAACCTGCTGCTCGCGTATTTTTCGCGCGACTGGCATGGCCGTATAGACGATCGAGATCCTTCCGGCTATCAGGAATGGTTGCTCGTTCAAGTGGCCGAGGTCTGGAATGGCTTTAGCGCGCAATTTTTAAAGCTGTGGCGCGAGCACGAAAGCCGTAGCGAACGCGGCTTTATAGGCGGTCACGCAGAAGCGCGATCTGTCGAAGGTTATCGCACGCACTTCATGCGTCGGCTGCTAGCGGATACGCTCGGCTTCGCTGGCTGCAAGATGATTCGGCGCATCGTCGGCATGGCGAAGGTCGCGGACATCACGCGCATTCCAGATGCTCAGGCGAGGGCGCGTATCGAAGTGCGCTGTCTGCGTTGCGCGGAAGACCTGCTGGTCAAGCGCGCGACGCTTGGCAGTATCGAACAGGTCGTCATGCTTGCGCGCGAGGTTCAGCGCGAAACAATCACACACGCATAGTCCACTCGGAGCTTCCATGGTTGCGCAGTCCTTGTTCCCCACGCTTGCCCCGACGATCGAATGGCGCGATGGCGATCTCCTGCTGCTCGATCAGACGCGCCTGCCGCATAAAATCGTGGTGGAGCATGTCGCCGATGCAGCCGCCGTCTGGCGAGCCATTCACGAATTACGCGTGCGGGGTGCGCCCGCCATCGGCGTCGCGGCAGCATACGGATTGTGCGTCGCCATGCAGGACGCGCGCGACTTGCCCTTGACGCAATTTCGTGCCGAGCTTGAACGGCGCGCGGGCTGGCTCGATACCGCGCGCCCCACGGCGGTGAATCTGAGTTGGGGATTGAGACGCATGCTGCAATGCGCGCGCGCATGCAACGCAAGCGACTCGAAGGCGCTTTACGAAGCTTTGGTGGATGAGGCCAAACAGATTCATGCGGAAGATCAGGCGCTATGCGAAGGTATCGGCATGCATGGTCTGCCGCTTATCGAACCGGGCAGCGGCGTGCTCACGCATTGCAATGCAGGTGCGCTTGCCACCACAGGCTTAGGCACGGCCACCGCGCCGATCTATGCCGCACATCGCGAAGGCATTGCGTTCAAGGTGTTCGCGGACGAGACACGGCCGCTTTTGCAAGGCGCGCGCCTGACCGTGTTCGAACTGCAGCAGGCGGGCGTGGATGTAACGCTGATCGTGGATAGCGCGGCCGCGTCGATCATGTCGCATGGACTGGTGGACCTCGTGATCGTCGGCACGGACCGGGTTGCGGCAAATGGCGACTTCGCCAACAAGATCGGCACACTGAGCGTGGCCATCGCAGCGAATTACTACGGCATACCGTTCTACGTGGCTTGTCCTTCGTCCACACTGGACTTCCGCACACCGACCGGCGCGCAGATCGAGATAGAAGAACGTCGTGAAGAAGAGGTGACATCGCTTGCAGGGCAACCTATTGCGCCGCGTGCCATCAACGCGCGCAATCCCGCATTCGATGTCACGCCGCATGAACTCGTCACGGGCTTCATCACGGAGCGCGGTATCGTGAAAGCGCCTTTCGAACGTTCGTTGCGTGGTTTCTTCGCAGCCGAAGGTAATGCCGCATGAGCGCGGTGGATGAAGGCGCGCTGCGCCGGGGTATTGTCGAGACCTCGCTCGAAATGGAGCGGCTCGGCATCAATCAGGGAACCTCGGGTAACGTCAGCGCGCGCTTCAACGACGGCTTTCTCATCACGCCCAGCGGCGTTCCTGCGCGTGAAATGCACGAAGACATGATGGTGTGGCTGCCGTTAAATGTCGGTGATGACGCGAGCGTGCTGCGCACGGCTCGCCCGTCTTCGGAATGGCGCATTCATCGCGACATTCTTCGAGCACGGCAAGACATGCACGCGGTCGTGCATACGCATTCCATAGCGGCCACGGCGCTTGCCATTCATGGACGCGATATTCCCGCTGTGCACTACATGGTCGCGGCCGCCGGCGGACATTCCATTCGCTGCGCGCCTTATGCGCGCTTTGGCACGCAAACTCTTTCCGATCACGCTTTAGCCGCGCTTCTGAACCGGCGTGCGTGTCTGCTCGCGCATCATGGTGTGATCGCGCTCGGCACCGATCTTGCGCGCGCCGTGTGGCTCGCGCATGAAGTGGAAGTGCTTGCCAAGCAATATCTTCTCGCCTGTCAGTTGGGTGCTCCGCCGCTTCTTTCGGAGGAGCAGATGGATGAAGTGTTGGAGAAGTTCAAGACTTATGGCAAGCGCGACAAGAAGGATTCTTAGCGCGCTTGCCTTGAGGAAATAGTCGTTTGCATCGTAATGAATAAATCCTACAACGGAGACAGCTATGGCCTGGAATTCAGCAAGATTCGACGGATGGGGCACGTTCGGCAAATCGACCGGCGCGGTTTTTTTATGCGCGGCGGCCGCGCTTAGCGGTTGTTCCAAGAGCGACAACAGTTCGACCGCCAGCAGTTCGGGCGCGAGTTCGAGCGAAGCCGCGAGCGCTCCCGCAAGCGCACCGGCGCCGGCCGCTGCCGCGGGCGGCAAGGCGAAAATAGGCTTTTCGATTGCAACGCTTAACAATGCGTTCTTTGTCGGGCTCAAGGCCGGCGTGGAGAAGGGCGCCAAGGAGCAAGGCTTCGATCTCGTCCAGACCAATGCCAATGGCGACGCGCAACAGCAAGTCAACGACGCCATCAACTTGCTGAGTCAAGGCGTGACTGCCCTCGTGCTGAATCCTATCGACTCCAAGGCCATCATTCCGGCTGTCGAGAAAGCCAACTCGATGAACATTCCGGTCTTCACGCTCGATCGTGGGTCGGATGGCGGCAAGGTAACTTCGTTCGTTGCGTCGGATAACGTCGCGCTCGGTCAAACCGGCGCCAAGTGGATTGCCGATCAACTGACCAAACGCTACGGTTCGGCTAAAGGGAATGTGGTGGATTTGATCGGCCTTGTCGGCACGACCGCCGCCACCGACCGTGAGAAAGGCTTTAGCGACGAAATGGCGAAGTATCCCGACATCAAGGTGGTTGCGCGTCAGGAAGGCGCATTCGATCAGGAGAAGTCGCTTAACGCGATGACCAATATCCTGCAGAAATATCCGCAAATCGACGCGGTATTCGGCGCCAACGACGACAACACCGTGGGTGCGGAAAAGGCTATCGACAATGCGGGCCGCTATAAGCCGCTCGGCGATAAAGCGCACATTCTCGTGATCGGCGCGGATGGCACGGCGCAGGCGCTTTCCGCCATTCGCTCGGGCAAGCAGGACGCGACCATCTCGCAGAACCCCATTCAGATGGCCGCCAAGTCGCTGCAGTTCATCGCGGACTACAACGCCAAGAAGGACGTTCCGGCGAATTATGCCTGGCCGACTTTACTCATCGACAAATCGAATATCGATTCGGATGAGACCAAGAAGTACGGGCTGTGGTCAGAGGAAGTCAAACAGTAAGGCAAGCCGCGGGCACACGCTTAAGACTTCAAGCGTTCAAGCGTTTGAGCTCTAGCGCGTTGCCCGCTAACGGAATGCACGACATGACAGTCGAAACGGAAGCGCAAGCGCAGGCGCCGCTCGAAGCGTCCGCGCCGCTATTGCGCATGCAAGGCATCGTCAAGAGCTTTCCTGGCGTCAAGGCGCTGCGCGGCGTCAGCCTCGAACTGCGAACGGGCCATGTGCTCGCTATCGTCGGCGAGAATGGCGCGGGCAAATCGTCGCTCGTGAAGACCTTGTCTGGCGCGTATGAGCCGGACGAAGGCACGATCGAGATCGACGGCGTACCGCTTGCGCGCGGCACCAACGCGGCGATCGATGCAGGCGTGGCCGTGATTTATCAGGAGCTCTCGCTGATCAACGACATGACGGTCGCGGAAAATTTATTCCTTGGCCGCATGCCTGCAAGGAACGGCTTCGTCAAGCAACGCGAGGCCAACCAGCTTGCGCGCGAAGCGCTGGATCGCGTGGGACTCGACAACGTGCCGCCGTGGATGCGCCTCGGCGATCTGCCGCTCAACAAGAGGCAGCTCGTGGAAGTAGCAAAAGCCGTGGCGCGCGATGCCCGAATCCTCGTCATGGACGAACCCACGGCCGCGCTGCAGAGCCAGGACATCGCCAATCTTTATGCCGTGGTGCGGCGGCTGCGTGCCTCGGGCATGGGCATCATCTTCATTTCGCATCATCTGGAAGAGGTGTTCGAACTCGCCGATTCCGCCGTCGTGATGCGCGATGGCGCGACGGTCGGCGCGCGTCCGATGTCGCAATGGACCGAAGCCGAACTCGTGCAGGCAATGGTCGCGCGCAATCTCGAATCGTTCTATCCGTGGGAGCCGCGTCCTTATGGCGATGTCGTGCTCGAAGTGCGCAATCTCGCTAGCGCGCCGTTGCTGCGCAATGCGAGCTTTACGGTACGCTCGGGCGAAATCCTGGGCATAGCGGGCATTGCCGGGGCAGGACGCACGGAATTGCTCAAGACGATCTTTGGCGCGCTGCCCGCAACCGGTGGCGAGATTTTCGTGAAGGGCAAGAAGGTCACGAATCATTCGCCCACTCAAGGCGTGCGTCACGGCCTCGTTTATACCTCGGAGGACCGCAAGCTCGAAGGGCTCGTGCTCGATGCCAACATCGAAGAGAACATCGCACTGTCGAGCCTTAAAGCGCTTGCGAGCGGCGGCTTCGTGAGCCGCGCCAAGAAACGCAAGCTGGCGCAGGAAGCAAGCACGCGCTTCGGCGTTCGCTCGTCTTCGGTGTTGCAGATCACCGGCACGCTTTCCGGCGGCAATCAGCAGAAAGTCATTCTTGGCCGCGCAACGGCGACAGCACCCGTGGTCATCATGCTCGATGAACCCACACGCGGCATCGACGTGGGTGCGAAGACCGAAATCTACGCACACATGGTGTCGATGGCGCGTGCGGGCGCAGCGGTCGTCATGGTGAGTTCCGAGTTGCCGGAGTTGCTCGGCATGTCGGATCGCGTGCTCGTGATGTATCGCGGCAGCATCGTGACGGAGCTACGGCGCGACAAAGCGGACTCTGAAACTGTCATTCAGTGGGCTACAACAGGAGCAGGCGCATGACCTCCACGGCAGCCAACCGCGAGGACTCGGAGGCGCTCTCGCGCCGCGTGATTCGCCAACTGAGGAGCGGCATCGGGCCATTGTTTGCCGCACTCGTCATCATCTGCATCGCCTTGTCGATTGCATCGCCCGAGTTTCTGACGACCAGCACGCTCACCAACATCATGGTGCAGGTCTCGGTGGTGGGCATTGCGGCGGTAGGCGGCACGTTCGTCATCATCACGTCGGGGATCGATCTGTCGGTCGGATCGCTCGTTGCGTTGAGCGGCATGGTCGCGGCCACGGTCATGGCAGGATCGAGCCCAGGCGCCGTCGGTCTCGGCGTTGGAGGGTTATGCGTCGCAATTGCGGTCGGGGCCGCGGCAGGCGCGCTCAACGGCCTTGCCGTGTCGTGGTTGCGCCTCGTGCCCTTCATCGTCACGCTCGCGATGATGGCCATGGCGCGCGGCCTCACGCTCGCCATATCCGATGGCCGCACGAAGTTCGATTTCCCCACCGCCTTCACGGCCTTCGGCGCGAAGACCGTCGCGGGCTTGCCCATGCCGATGATCGTCATGCTCGTGATCTTCGCCATAGGCCATGTGCTCTTGCGCAAGACCACGTTCGGGCATCAGGTCTTTGCAGTCGGCGGCAATCAGGAAGCTGCGCGTCTTGCCGGTATTCCCGTGCGCCGCGTGGTTTTTTTCACCTACATGCTGGCCGGCGTAACTGCTGCCATCGCTGGGATCGTGCTTGCCGGACGGCTCAATTCCGCCTTGCCGTCCGCGGCCAACGGACTCGAATTGCAGGTGATCGCCGCTATCGTGATTGGCGGGACATCGCTTGCGGGTGGACGTGGCTCGATCGTGGGCACCTTTATCGGCGTCGTGCTGATCGGCGTGATCAACGTGGGTTTGTCGCTACTCGGCGTGAATCCCTTCTGGACGCAATTCATTCAAGGTGGGGTCATTTTCGCGGCTGTCTTGCTCGACGCGCTTAGTCAGCGGCGCAAGCGTTAGACGTGTTCTTGCAACGCACCCTAAAACCGGAGGAGCACAACATGAAGAAAATCATTAACCAGCCCGATGTCTTCGTCGATGAAATCATCGAGGCTTTGCTTATCGCTCATCCCGCGTGGATCAAGAGCGCGACGGACGACAAACGCGCGCTCGTGCGCAAGGACGCGCCCAAGGAAGGCAGAGTGGGAATCGTGACAGGCGGCGGCTCGGGACATTTGCCCGGCTTTCTCGGGTACGTCGGCGTGGGGCTTTGCAGTGGCGTGGCCGTGGGCAACGTGTTTTCATCGCCCTCGGCGGAACAGATATTCGAAGCGACCAAGGCAGTGGATGGCGGCGCGGGCGTGCTTTACGTATACGGCAACTATGGCGGCGACGTCCTGAATTTCGACCTTGCCGCCGACTTGGCCGAACCCGAAGGCATCGACATCAAGACAGTGGTGTTGACCGACGATGTAGCATCCGCGCCGAAGGAACGTGCGGCCGACAGGCGCGGCGTCGCGGGCATGTTGTTCGCGTTCAAATGCGCGGGCGCCGCCGCTGAACGCGGCGATTCGCTCGATGAGGTCACGCGCATTTGCGCCAAGGCGAATGCCCATTGCCGGACCATGGGCGTGGGCCTCTCGCCGACGATACTTCCCGCGGCAGGCAAGCCGACCTTCACATTGCCCGATGGCGAGATGGAAATCGGTATCGGCATTCATGGCGAACCGGGAACGCATCGCGGCAAGCTCGAAACGGCCGATGCCATCGCCGAGCGGCTTATCGGTCAGATTCTCGGCGATCTGAGCGCGCCTAAGGGATCGAAGCTCGCGATACTTGTGAACGGCCTCGGCGCGACGCCGCTCGAAGAACTGTATTTGCTGTATCGCCGTTCCTCGCAACTCATCGCCGATCAGGGCCTGAAAATAGCGCGCTCGTATGTCGGCGAATACGTAACGAGTCTGGAAATGGCGGGGGCATCGATCACGGTAGTGCTGCTCGACGACGAACTCGAAGCGCTGCTCGAAGCGCCCGCGAGTTCGCCATTTTTCCGCGACGGCACCGCATCGTAAGAGGAGTGCGCGATGAGCGTATCGAAACAGGAACTGCGCGCCATCTTGACGCGTGCGCTAAGCGCGCTGCCCGCGCATGCCGACGAGTTACGCGACCTCGACGCCGCTTTGGGCGACGGCGATCTCGGCATCACGGTCCAATCGGGGTCCATTGCCATCGTGAAGGCGCTTGCCGCTTTGAACGATGACGCCTCGCTTACCGACGTATTGTTCGCTGCGGGCAAGGCGTTCTCGACAGCGAATCCATCTACGTTTGCAGCGCTCGTCGGCGGCGGCCTGCTCGCGGCAGGCAAGGCGATGAACGGCAAGGACACGGTGAGCCGCGACGAGGCGCTTGGCATTGGACGCGCGGTGGCTGCGCGCATCATCGAACGTGGCAAGAGTCAGGTCGGCGACAAGACCGTGCTCGATGCACTCGTGCCGAGTCTCGATACGCTCGAAGCATCGCAAGGCAGCGCGACTGAGTTGCTCGATGCCATGATCGCGACTGCGCAAGCGCAGGTAACGGCTACGGCCTCGAAGCAATCGCAAAAGGGTCGCGCGGCGTGGGTGCAAGAACGCAGCATCGGCCACGCTGACCCTGGTGCGACCGCTTATGTGCGCTTTTTGCAGGCCTTGCGCGAAGCGGTCGCCAGTTGAATCAATCCAGCGTGATGCCGTCGAAACGATGGCCTCCAAGCGGACTGATCAGATAGCCGTGCACGCGTTTCGAGATCGGCTGAAACGTATTGGCGTGCGCAAGCGGTGTGTACGGCACCTGATCCTTGAAGACGACTTGCGCTTCTTCATAAAGTTTCGTGCGCGCGCTTTGATCTGTTATGAGGCGCGCCTTAGCCAAGAGATCGTCGAACTGCTTGTTGCACCATTTCGCCATGTTGCTGCCATGCACTGCATCGCAGCCCAGCGTGGTGCCGAGCCAGTTGTCGGGGTCGCCGTTATCGCCTAGCCAGCCGTAGAGAATGGCGTCGTGCTCGCCATTGGTCTTTGCGCGCTTGTTATATTCGGCCCATTCGTAGCTGACGATATTCGCCTTTACGCCGATCTTCGCCCAATCCGATTGGATCAGTTGCGCCATCAGTCGCGCGTTCGGGTTATAGCCGCGCTGCACGGGCATGGCCCATAGCGTAATGGTGAAGCCATCGGGAAAGCCCGCTTGCTTCAACAACTCGCGCGCCTTCGCGGGATCGTGCGGTGCGTCTTTCAGCGCCTTGTTATACGACCATTGCGAGGGCGGCATCGGGTTCGTGGCCAGCGTGGCCGCGCCTTCGTAGACGGTCTTGATGATCGCCTGCTTGTCGATCGCCATGTCCAGCGCGCGGCGCACCGTCACGTTGTCGAGCGGCTTGTGCGTCGTGTTGTAGCCCACATAGGCAACGTTGAAGCCCACGCCCGACAACACCGTGAGCTTCGGATTTTTTTTCGCCTCGACGATATCGGCAGGGCGCGCGAACGAGGTGAGTTGGCACTCGCCGCTCGCGAGCTTTTGTTCGCGCACGGCGGCATCGGGCGTGATCGAGAAGACGAGCTTGTCGATATGCACGTCCTTGCGATTCCAATAGCTTGGGTTCGCGTCGTAACGAATGGTCGCGTCCTTTTGATAATCGCGGAACACGAAAGCGCCGGTGCCGACAGGCTTCTGATTCATGTCCTCCGGCCGGCCTTCCTTGAGCAATTGCGCGGCATATTCGGCGGAAAGAATGGACGCGAACTCCATGGCGATGTTGCGCACGAAAACAACATCGGCCGTCTTTAGTGTGAAGCGCACGGTGTTGTCGTCGAGCTTCTCGACCGATGCGATGTTCTTGTCGTAGCCGAGATCGGTCAAATACGGAAAGCTCACCGGGTGCGCCTTCTGGAACGGATCGTTCGGGTCGATCATGCGTTTGAACGTGAAGACCACATCGTCGGCGTTGAAATCACGCGTGGGCTTGAACCACGATGTCGACTGGAATTTCACGCCGCGTCGTAGATGGAAGGTGAAGGTCTTGGCATCGGGCGACTCGTCCCACTTTTCGGCAAGGCCCGGCGTCAGGTCGAGCGTGCCGCGTTTGAATTCGACCAACGTGTCGTAGACGGCGTGCGCGCTGGCGTCGAAGTCGGTGCTGGTGGTGAACTGGGCGGCATCGAATCCGGCGGGGCTGCCTTCGGAACAGAAGACGAGGGTCTTGCTTTGAGCCGATGCGGTCTGCGGCGTGGCGATGAACGCGGCGAGAAGGGAGACGGCAAAACCGCACAGGGCGCGTGCGCTTCTTCGAGTCGGAGCTTTAACCATTGTGCCTCGCTGGGATGGAGATGAGTGGATGAGGCGTACTTTAGCAAGGGATTGGCTTCTAAGTCGTCGAGCGTAATTGCGTGATGCGCTGATCGGGAAGTGGTGTCGCTGCTCGGATTTATAGCCGAGCGTCCAACATAATAAAACTAATGTCTAATAGCGACCGACGAGGGATCACATTTTTATCGTTTTACGTTGTAGAACGTGAGTGAATTATCTGTGTCACCATCGAAGCTTCATCTATTGAAGCGGATGCGACCTTTGGCGAAGAAACCGTCGCGTCGAACGCAAGCAAGTAAAGCCGACGATGCGCACCAAGTTGGACTTACCGCATCGGGTGCCGTAAAAAATCAGCGCTTTCTAGAAAACAGGCCTCACGTTTCACGCGAGCCTGCCGTAATCGTGAACATGAACTCAAAAACCTCTCTCCCATTCGCTCCCGGCAGCGCCTTGCACGGGAATACTCAATCCGTCGCTTTAGCTGTCGCCGCGCTGCGAAAGGCGCGAGGCAAGCTCAATCCCGACGACGTCGCAGCAGGCACGCGCGAGTTCGAAGCGCTTGAACTGGATTTCCTGAGGGATATGATCGATTTTCTGAGCGTCGATCCGAACGAGCACTGCTGGTTCGACGATTAAACGCAACGGCCGCTTCCATCTGCGGCCGTTGATTCGTTTCACCGACTGGCGGGCATTGGAATTCGATGGCGAATCTCAAGCCAATGACCGCCGCCTGAGCGCCTCACGCCTCCAACTGCTCCAGCACCTGGCCCTTGGTTTCGATTCCGAGGAAATGCACCGCCAGCGCGGCCAGCAACGGCACCGCGCCGAGCGCATAGAAGGCGAGGTCCATTTGGCCGCCGAGCAGCGTCTTGCCGACGAGCGCCGGCGCGAAGATCGCGGCCACCTTGAGCCATGCGCCGCCAAGTCCGCAGCCGAATGCGCGGATGCTGGTCGGATAGATTCTTGAAATACCAAAAGTACGCCGATGAAACCGGATGCCGTCCCGGCTCAAGCTGCGTGGCCCAGCCGCGGCGGCTGATATTCAAGCCGCCGCCAAAGACTTCGTGGATGTCGCGAACGGTGAAGGCGACGTGATTCAGGCTGCGTTTGCCATCGGGCAATGGCAGGAGAAAGATGTCGTTGTGCCCACCGTGCGCACGCTTTTCACAAGCGAATGTCGGTACTTCTTTCATATAAAAATCATTTTCAAACCGAAACCGCTCTTTCCCAGGAAACGTTTGCTCAGGATTTCTTGCGACCTGCCGATAAGTGAATCAGGCGCCTTGTTCTCCTTGGTTCTTCTCCGTGTGGGCGGAACGCGCCGATGCCAATGGGGCAACGCACGGTCTTAAGGACCCGTGCCTTGAATCGAATCAACGCGGGCGAGATTAATGAGTGTAACGACCAGGTTGAATTTCACGCCGCGTGCATTGCGGCCGCCCGCGCGCGAGATGCCGAGCGTCGGTGTCGAACACGCGCCGCCGCCTCGACGGCCCGGCGGCTTGCCGACCTGGGTCATCGTCGTGGCATGCGTCGCGGCTTTCGCGGTCGTCGCCGTGCTGGCGATGGTTCGCATCGACCTCGAAGCGCAGTTTTGCCTGGCGTTCGCCACGCTCGCCGTGATGGTCGTGCTGCGCCGCTCGCGTTTCATCGAACATACGCGGCTCTTCTTCCTCTTGTGTTCCGCTTTCCTTTCGATGCGCTACGTCTGCTGGCGCACCACCTCGACACTTGGCTATAACGGTTTCGCCGACTTCATCCTGATGATGATGATGTACGGCGCGGAGCTCTACGGCATCGTGCTGACGCTGGGCGGTCTGTTCGTCAATAGCCGGGCGCTGGAGCGCCCAGGCGTGCCGTTGAACCGCTCGGCCGGCCCGCTGCCGACCGTCGACGTCTACGTGCCTTCGTACAACGAGCCGCCGGAGATGCTCGAGATCACGCTGCGCGCCGCACTCGACATGCGCTATGACCGCGAGCGCGTGAACGTTTACTTACTCGACGATGGCGGCACCGAACAAAAGCGCACGCAGACCGATCCGGTCAAGGCTGCCGCCGCGCAGGAACGCGCCTTGACGCTCTCCCTGCTCGCCGCGCGGCATGGCGCACAGTACTTGAGCCGCGAGCGCAACGAGCACGCTAAGGCGGGCAACATCAACGCGGCGCTCGCCAAAACCAGCGGCGAACTCATCGTGATCTTCGACGCCGATCACGTGCCGACCGCCGATTTCCTCGAAAAGACCGTCGGTCATTTTCAGCGCGACAGTGAGCTGTTCCTGTTGCAGACGCCGCACTTTTTCAGCAATCCCGATCCGCTCGAAAAGAACCTCGGCATGTTCGGCAAGATGCCGCCCGAGAACGAGATGTTCTACTCGGTGATTCAACGCGGTCTCGACTTCTGGAACGCATCGTTCTTCTGCGGTTCGGCGGCGGTGCTGCGCCGCAAGTGTCTGATGGAGATTGGCGGCATTACGGGCACGTCGATTACCGAGGATGCGGAAACGGCGCTGGTGCTGCACGCACGCGGCTATCGGAGCGCCTATCTGAACGAACCGCTGATCGCCGGATTGCAGCCGGAAACCTTCGCGAGCTTCGTCGTTCAGCGCGTGCGCTGGGCGCAGGGCATGATCCAGCTTCTTCTCTTTCGCAATCCGTTGCGCATGAAAGGGCTCAAGCTCGCGCAGCGCATCTGCTACTTTTCAAACGCGTTCTTCTGGTTCTTCTGCTATGCGCGCGTCGTGTTTCTGCTCGCGCCCGCACTGTATCTGCTGTTCGGTTTGCAGTTCTATAACGCGACGCTGCCCGAGTTCTTTGCATACGGTCTGCCGCAGATGGCAGGCGTGATCCTTACGACGGATTATCTCTTCGGCAAGTATCGCTGGACGCTCATCTCCGAAGTCTACGAAATGCTGCTGTCGTTGTTCTCGCTGCGCGGCGTGATCGCCGTGCTGCTCAATCCGCGCGCGCCCACCTTCAACGTGACGCCCAAGGGCGAGCAAAGCGACGCGGATCAGATTTCCGAACTCGCCGGGCCGTTCTACGCGATGTATCTCGGCGTGCTGATTTCCGCCATCGTCGGCGTATGGCGTCTGATCGACGGCGACACGCAGCGCGGCGTGATCGCTTCGTCGGTTGCATGGAGCGTGCTGAATCTCGTGCTGCTCAATGCGTGTATCGGCGTGCTATACGAACGCCGTCAGCGCCGCGTCGCGCCGCGTGTACCCGCCGACATTGCCGGCACGCTTCTGCTGCCGAAGTCCGCCAACACGGATGCGGCAACACCCGTCCGCTCGTTTTCTCCGGCGTTCGGCTGCCATATCGTCGATCTCTCGGCAGGCGGCGCGAAGCTCATCGTGCCATTCGACGCCGAGTCTTCCATTCCTCGCGGTTCGCCCGCGACGCTCGATGCCTTCGATGCCGCGCGTGGTTGCCACAGCCAGTTGCCGGTAATCGTGCGCGGCGTGTTCGAGCGCGGCGACGGCACGTGCGCGGTCGGCGTCGAGTTCGCCGATCGCAGCGTCGAAGGCTTGAGCGACCGCGTGTCGCTCGTCTATGGCGACAGCGGCCGCTGGCGCAGCTTCCGCGACGGCCGCAACAAACGCATCGGCATCCGGCGAGGTCTCGGCCTCGTCGTGCGGCTCGGCACCGTGCACGCGCTCGCGCACTACCGGACCTTTTTCACCGCGCTCTTGCGCTATGTCGCGAAACGGTTGTCGCAGCGACGGCGTGATCTGCGTGACGTCGTCACGCAAGCGAAGTCTTGACTGGATCTTCACCATGTTTGCCATTCGAAAAACCATGATTGCCGGCTGGGCGGCGTGCGCGATTTTCGGCGCGACGGCAGAGGCGGCATCGCATGCGCCGAAAGCCGCATCCGCGCCGCTCGCGGCCAATGCCGACGCCACCGCCAACGCGACGGCGGCATCGTCGCCCGTGTCGCTTGCGACCTACGCGAATCTGTCGGGCCCGATGCGTATCGTTGGCGCGTCCGCTTCACGTTCGGTCAGCGTGCCCGTGTCTGCGCGCGAAGCGGTGCGCGGCGCGACGCTGCATCTGGTCGCGTCCAACTCGGTGTCCTTGCTCGGGGAACGCTCGCAGCTCGTCGTGCGCGTCAAAGATCGCGCAATCGCACAGTTTCCTCTTTCGCCGCGTCAGCCGGAACTGACTGCCGACATTCGCGTGCCCGCCGAACTGCTGCGCGCCGGTTATAACAATTTGACCTTCCAGGTCGCGCAGCATTCGACCGAGAACTGCGAAGAACCGAATGCGCCGGAACTATGGACCGAAGTCGATACCAGCGCGTCGACCTTTGCCGTCGATACGGAATTGCGCCCGCTCACCAGCACGCCGCCGCAGCTTGCCACGCTCGACGATCTGATCGATCCGAAGCAGAACGCGCAGCGCTCCATCGCGATCGTCAACGCGGCCCATCCGGTGACGGACTCGCAGCTTTCGAGCGGCGGTCTGCTTGCTCAGGGCGTCGCGTTGCGGCTGCGTTACAGGAATGCCGATCTGCGCGTGCTCGATGCGCAAGCGGGCGAGGGCGCGGGCATGTTGCGAGGCCTCGATCTCGCGTCGCTCGCCAACGCCGACGTACTCCTGATCGGCAAGCGCGACACGCTTGCGCCGTATCTCGATGCAGCCATGCTGGAGCGTATCGGCGGCGCGTTTCTCGGCGTCTATCCGAAGCCCGACGATCCGCGACATTTCGTGCTGCTCGTCGCGGGACGTACCGATGAAGAAGTGAATCTGGCCGCGCGCGTGTTCTCGCACGCGGAACTGCCGCTGCCGCGCCGCGCCGAAATGACGGCCGACGGTTTGACGGAAGCGCGCATGGACGGCGCGAAGGGTGGTGACGCGCTGTCCGGCACGAAGCCGTACTCGCTGCGCGATCTGGGCTTCCGCAGCACGACGCTCGGTGTGGGCTCAAGCGCCGATGTGGCGCTGACCCTACCCGCCGATGCCTACGCGCCGGAAAACGCGCAGGCCGTGCTGACGCTCAACTTTGCCGAAGGCGCGCGCATGCGTTCGGACTCGGTGCTGAACCTGTACCTGAACGACCGCTTCGTGCAGGCCGTCGCGCTGGATCAGCAGCAGGGCGCGGTGGTCAACCGCTATCGCGTGTCCGTGCCGTTGCAGCGCTTCCAGCCGGGCGCCAACGTGCTCTCGCTGCGCCCGGTGCTCGTGCCGCTCGTGACCGATCGCTGCACGCTGCGTCAGTCGGCCAATCTGCAACTGTCCTTGTTCGACGATTCCACCATCGAGCTGCCGCCCATGCTGCACTTCACGAATCTGCCGGACCTTCGGCGTTTCGCGGAAAGCGGCTTTCCATACACGCGCCGCGCCAATGGCGCCGATCTCGCGATTCAGCTCAACGCGCGCGACGACGACACGCTGAACGCCGCGTGGTCGCTCCTCGGCAAGCTCGCGCAGAAACAGGGCAGGCCGCTGACCGCCGCGCAGATCACGGCGGGCGTGCCGGGCGTGGGCCGGCAGACCATCGTCGTCGGCGCGGGCGCCGAGTTGCCGCGCGCGGCGCTCAACGGCGCACCGTGGGCGCCGGGCAAGTCCATGCGCTTTGCGATCAACGAGCCCGCACCGGCCGAGCCCACGCTCGCCGACAGCATCTGGGCACGCGTGGCGGGCGTGTTCGGCAAGCCGGCCTACGCGGCGGACGTCGCGCCCGACATGGTGCTCGACGGCGACATGAAGTTGTCGCGTCAATTGCTCGTGATGCAGTATCGCAGCGCCGCGAGCAAAACCACCGCGACGACCACGCTTTTAACGGCCGCGACGCCTGCCGAGTTGCTGCATGGCGTGCAGCAGCTGATCGCGCCGCAGCACTGGGGATCGCTCGATGGCGACGTGAGCGTCGTCAGCTTCGACAGCGACGCGCTTTGGACGACGCGCGTGAGCCGCCGCTACGAAGTCGGCGAGATCGGCGCGTTCGATCATATCGGCTACGAAGTGTCGGCGCATCCGTGGATGGCTTACGGCGTGCTGGCCGGGGCGCTTGCGATGCTCGCGGCGCTCACGGCGTTGCTGTTGCGTCGTTATCACCGCAAGCATCATGTCGATTCGAGAAGCTGATCGGCGCAAAGCGCTCGCCGAATTGCTCGTGCGGGAAACGGCCATGTCGATGAGCGTCATTGGTCCGCGCGATCCATACAGGATGGGTCGCGACATGCCGCGCCACCGTGCGCGCTTTGCACCGGCCGTAGGTACGCGGCTCGCGACGGCGTTGCTTTGCGTTGCCGCGTTGCCGTCCGCCGCGGTTGCGGCAGGCGGGCAGGGGAACGTGGTTTCGGCGGAGCGTGGCGTCATGCCGGGAGTGGCCGCGAGTGCGGCTAACGCGGCCAGTTCAACGCGTGCGCCAGGCGTGAAGGGCGCAGCGAGTGCGGCGAACGCGAGGAACAGCGCGAACTCGACGAGCACCATCAAGGAAGTCCAGCAACAAGCTCAAGCGAACGTTCTCGTGCACGCAATGCCGCGCACGCCGTCCGGCGATCCGACGGCGGCTCACGCTTCAAGCATGCGCACGCCCGCCATCAAAGCGCCCGGCGCGCCCGACGAGCGTCCGCTCTGGAACCTCTTGCACGCAAGGCGCCTCGCCGATTTCGACGCGATGCTCACACGCGTCGAGCGGCGTTTTCCTGCGTGGTCACCGCCCGCTAGCCTCGTCGCAGAACGCACCCGTCAGCAGCGTGACGCGCAAATCCAGCGCTCGCTCGCGGGCGATGTCGCCTTGCTGCGCGCGCAGATTGTCAGCGACCCCGATGCGTTCGGCTGCGCGCACATCGACCGTGCATGGCGAGCGGGCGAACTGCTCGCCGCCGCGGGCGATGACAAAGCGGTCTACGCACTCTATCGGCCGATAGTCGCCGCTTGCACGTCCGATGTGAATCGCGTGGTCACGCTGCAGCGCGCGACGCAGCAGTTGCCCGCCGCACAGGCCGACGCATTGATCGACATCGAATGGAAGCAGGGGACTCGCGGCGAGCCCGCCGCACGCGATTTCGCGCGCCTGCGCAATGCGCGCGTGCTCGATGCATCATCGACATGGGCGACGGACGCGGCAAGCACGAAGCGCACGCTCGCCGAACTCGCGCCGTCGATCCGCGACTCGCGCGATGGGCCGTCCGCCATGCGCGCGGGTTGGCTCGAACTCGCACAGAACGACTACGTCGCAGCCGCGCAATGGTTCGAATTCGCGAGCGACTGCGACAAAGCGACCTTGAACGACGCGATGCTGGGCCTCGCGCAAGTACGCATGGCGCAAGGCGATCTCGATGATGCCGAGCGCCTGATCGAGTCACCCTCGCTCGCCACCGATTCGCGTACGCGTCCGCTGCGCGCGGAAGTTGCCATGGCGCGTGCAAGCGATGCGTACCGGCAAGCGCGCTATCGCGATAGTCTGACGGCGCTCGACGCCGCGCAAGACGCGGGCGCGGCCGATGAACGCGTCGAGCCGTTGCGCGGCTGGAATTTCTTTGCGCTGGGCGACTATGCGCAAGCGGAGCGCGTGTTCGAGGCGAACTATCAGCAACATCATGACGACGACAGCGCCGAAGGCCTTGCGCTGAGTGCGAAAGCGCAAGGGCGTGGTCATCGCGCGACGCATACCGAAAGCGCCGATACGGGGCCGTTGCCCGCTTACACCGCGGCGCTCGACGCGCAGCATCTCTATTACCAGAAGCAGTTCGTCGAAGCAGAGCGCATGTGGCGCAATGCGATTGCGGGCAACGCCGACGCGCAGCGCATCGCGCACTATCTGCCCGCCGATCTCACCGGCATCGACGCGCCGTCGATCACCGCCGGTTTGGGCTGGGCGAATCACGCGGGCACGCGCGGCGAGAACCGCTTGACGGTGTTTTCGCCGACGCTCGATGCCGAATGGTTCGACGCATCGCGCTCATACGAACTGCGCTATCGCCAGTTGTTCCTGAACAGCGGCACGGGCAACGTCAACGCCGAAGAATTGCAGGGCAAGCTCACACAGACCGTGCGTCTGGGCGAAGATCGCCTCGACGTCCATGCGATGGCGGGCGCCACGCAGGGCGGACCGTTCGGCGCATCGTTGCAGGGCGAGGCGGGCGTCGGCCAGACGACGTCGTGGGGCGCGTGGTCGGCCTATGCCGCGGCGCTGCCGGTGCGCGATTCGCTGCTTTCCTGGCGCGGCGAGACCGTGCGTCTTGACGGCACGAATCCCAACGCGAACGTCTTCGAATGGGGCCGCGTCACGCGTGCCACGACGGGCGGCAGCGCGCGCTGGCAGATCGTCGAGCGCTGGAACGTCAGCGCGGGCGGTCATCTGGACTGGCTGACGGGCCATGAGGTCCAAGGTAACGAAGGCTTAGGCGTCGATGTCGCGGCGAGCTACGATTTGCGTGCGCCGGGCTTCGACTATTTGAGCATCGGGCCTGCGCTGCATTACCTGGGCTATCGGCGTAACGAGAACTTCTTCGTGCCGACGCAGGGCGGCTATTACAGTCCGCAGGGATCGACCAGCGTGGGCGCGGCGCTTCAGTTTCTATCGAAGGAAGGCCGGTCTTGGCAGGTCTCGGGAAACATCGAAAGCGGCTGGAATTATTCGAAGCAATCGATGGGGTCGTGCTCGACGACCGAGGCCGCGAAACTGGGCGTGGTGATCGATTGCAGCGGCAGCAACGATCGCGGGCCTTACGCGCACGTTCAACTTGCGGGCGCGCTGCAGGTGACTTCGCGCTGGCAAGTGGGTGCGCTTGCCGATGTCAACGTGACGCCTGGACGGGACCGGCAAATTGCCGCTATTGCATACGTGCGGTACTTTTTGTCGCCGCGCAGTGCGGTGTTCAGTCGTGATCTGCCGCAAAGTGCGCGGGATTTGAGGCTGGCGTTTGATGAATCGCGGTGATGCGGTTGGGGCTTCGGCACGTCGGTTACGGTTTGTGGGTGATCGGCGTGTCGATGACGTTTCGCGCGACCGTTTTGATAATGGATTTGTCCGCTTCGGCGCGACGAGGTTGATTTGAGCTGGCGGTTGTCGTGGTGCTTTGGCTGAAGACAGACGAGCTGATATGGCGGGCAACTCGTTACTTTACATAACACAAATTAGCAAATTTTTTTGTTGTATGGGCGATATCCTGATGTCCTGCTCAGGGGCTGCGGCAATCATTTGAATCTAGCCTCGACATTGGTTGCTGGCCACACGCTCAGATGCCGCGCCGTGGCCAAGCTAGCATCAAGTCCACGCCACATGCACCCGGTCCAGATCCCGATCCAACTGATAAGCCGCGCTGATCAAAGCCAGATGCGTCAGCGCTTGTGGAAAATTACCCAGCGCCTCGCCATTGGTCGCTACTTCCTCAGAAAATAACCCCACATGGTTCGCATATGCGAGCATCTTCTCGAACACGAGCCGGCCTTCATCCACACGGCCGGAGCGCGCCAACGCTTCCGCATACCAGAACGAACATGCGCTGAAGCCGCCTTCCAGGCCCGGTAATCCATCGAGCGTCGAGCCGCGTGTATAGCGAAAAATCAGCGGATCGACACGTAATTCGCGGCCGATTGCATCGAGCGTACCGACCCAGCGCGGATCTTTCGGACCGATGAAACGCACGAGCGGCATCATCAACGTGGAGGCATCGAGCGTCGCGGAACCCGGCGTCTGCACGAACGATTTCAACTCCTCGTTCCAGAACTCCTCGTGAATGTCGCGATGAATCTCATCGCGCGTCTTGAACCACTTTGCAAGCGGCGCAGGCAGCGAACGCTTCTCCGCGAGCCGCAACGCGCGATCCACCGCGACCCAGCACATGAGCCGCGAATGCAGCAACGGACGCGTGCCGTTGCGAAACTCCCAGATACCGTGATCGGCTTCGCGCCAGTGCTCGACCACATAGTCGACGGTACGCGTCACATGCTTCCAGCCTTCATACGAGATAGCCGCGCCGTACTTGTTGTAGAGATAGAGCGAATCGAGCAACGCACCGTAGACATCGAGCTGCATCTGCTCGCGCGCCTCGTTGCCGACCACGACCTTCGCCTGCGTGGCCTCGGCGAAGTTCCTGAGCTCCGCCTCTTCGAGCGCGGTTTCACCATCGACGGCATACATCACGCGCAAGGAGCCGTCCGAACTGCAATCGCGATTGCGCTCGCCAATCCATTTCATGAAGCGTTCCGCTTCGCCCGTGTAGCCGAGTCTGAGCAGCGCATAGACCGAGAACGCGGCATCGCGTATCCATGTAAAACGATAGTCCCAGCGACGCGATCCATCTTGCGACTCCGGCAAGCCGAAGGTCGGTGCGGCAACGATAGCGCCGAACTCGTCCGAGCTGAGCATCTTCAACGTGAGGGCCGAACGCAACACGACTTCGCGGTAACGTCCGCGATACGTCGATCGCGACGACCACTCCTTCCAATAATCGATGGTCTCGGCAAGGATGCTCTCGAAGTTCGATTCGAGCTTTTGCAAGTCGTCGCCTGCGCCGAGCGCGAAGCATGCGGAGTCGCCAGCCTTCAATTCGAGCGTGGCGTGAGCGTCGTTATTCTGGATGTCCAGCGGGACACTTGCCAGCAACTGGACGGACGCGGTCTTGTCGTCCGGAATGAACTCGATGCCCTTCGTCACTGCGCGCGCGCCATGGCGAATGCGCGCGTAGTCGAAGCGCGGCGCGCAACGCACATCGAGCGTCATGGTTCCATGAATGAGCCGCACGATACGCATGACGCAGTTGGGCACGGCATCGACTCTCGCCTCGCCCGATGGCACCGGCATGAGACCGAGCAATTCGCATACGCCATCGTGCGTCATGAATCGCGTGAGCAGCACGTTCGTTTCGGGCAGATACATCTGCTTGACGTTCGCCTGCTCCTCTCTTGGCGTGATCGCGAATGCGCCGCCGTGCTCGCCATCGAGAAGCTCGGCGAAGAGCGTCGGCGAATCGATGCGCGGAAAGCACATGAAGTCGATGGCGCCGCGCAACGACACGAGAGCGGCCGTCTTCATGTTGCCGATCATGCCGCGTGCATCGATGGGAATCTTTTTAGGCGGAACTTCTTGGGATGGATGGCCCATGAGAATGCCTTTGGCCTGACTTCAGCCTGTGTGTAATGCGAGTCGGTCGGTCTGCCTGATCACGCCGAACACGCAAGACACGTTCCCGTTTTTGTCGTCCTTCTGTCGTATGTCGGTCGACATCTAACGCGCCGCAGTGCGCGCGTCGGCCTCCGACGCACCGCTGGCCATCGGCGCGGACGCTTCGATGGCGAGAGCTTGCGCAGGCTCGGCATTCAGTTCGGCATGCCGCGACGACTTGCCGAAGCTCGCGATATAAACCGTTGCCGCCACGACGACGGCCACGAGCACCGCCACCACTGCCACTCCAGACGTGTTTCGCTTCATCCAGGCTCCCAATCGGATACGATGTTGCCGGCACGCGAAAACGCCCGGTCGCCAAGACTCGAAGATAGCCGATTAACGGATTTCCGTCCGTGCAAGGCACAACATAGCCACCATCCGCCAGGAATCTACTCATGCATGCTGTGTCGGCATTCAATCTGGTGCTTGTCTCGCTCATCGCCATCATCGCGCTGGAAGTGCTGGCGCGGCGCCTGAATCTGCCGCCCGCAGCCGCGCTGTTGGTGGGCGGCGCGGCCATGGCATTCATCCCCGGCACGCCGCATTTCGAGCTCGACCCGGAACTCGTGCTCGTCGTGTTCCTGCCGCCGCTCTTGATGTATGGCGCGTATTTCTTCGTATGGGACGACTTCAAGCGTAATCTCAGCGGCATCATGCTGCTCGCCATAGGCGCGGTCGCCTTTACGACCTTCGCGGTCGGCTATGCCGTGCATCTGGTCGTGCCCGCCCTGCCCTGGGCCGCGTGCTTCGCGCTCGGTGCCGTGGTATCGCCGCCGGATGCCGTCGCCGCGAAGGCCGTGCTGGAACGCGTCGCGTTGCCTCGACGGCTCATGGTGCTGCTCGAAGGCGAAAGTCTGCTCAACGACGCCGCGGGTCTTGTGCTGTTTCGCTTTGCCGTGGCCGCCGCATTGAGCGGCATGTTCAGCGCGCCGCGTGCGCTCGGCAGCTTTGCCGTGCTCGCGGTCGGCGGCGTCATCGTGGGCGTGGTGGCGGGGTTCATCGCGGTGCGGCTGTTGCGCGCGCTCGAGGACGATTACCTCGTCATCACGACATCGATGCTCACCGCGTGGGTCAGCTACATCGCGGCGGAAGAGCTGGGCGTTTCGAGCGTGATCGCGACCGTCACGTGCGGGATGGTGGTCGGCTGGCATCAGCATGACGTCTTCTCGGCGGCGCAGCGCATGCGCGGCACGGCGTTCTGGCAAGTGGTCGTGTTCGTGCTGGAATCGCTCGTGTTCGTGCTGATCGGACTGTCGCTGCGCGGTATCGTGACGCGTCTGGGCGGCGCAGGCAACGCCTTCGAATTGCTCGCGCCAGCGACGGGCGCGGTGATCGCCGTCGTGGTCTTGTCGCGTTTCGTGTGGGTCTATGCCGTGGAAGCCGTCAAGAGCGCGATATGGCACGCCACCGGGCGAAAGGACCGCAACGAGGACGGTGAGCCGAACGCTATCGTTCCGAACTGGCGCGCGGCCACGGTCATCGGCTGGGCAGGCATGCGCGGCGTGGTAACGCTGGCTGTCTCGTTGTCCTTGCCCGATTCGATGCCCGGACGCGACCTCATTCTCTTCGCGGGCTTTGCCGTCATTCTGGTCACGGTGCTGCTGCAGGGCACGACTATCGGCCCGTTGATCGCCCTCCTCGCCATTCAAGGCGGCCCCGAGCGCTCGAAGCGTCATCTGAGCGAGCCGCAAGCGTGGTCGCGCCTGGAAGGGGCGCAACTCGAAGCGATCCGCCCGCTCGTCCACGATGCGCAGGGCAACGTGATCCATCCGCGTCTCTTCGAGCAATACTCGTATCGGGCGAGCCTCTCGCAACGCTTCCAGTCGCTGGATGATTTTCCGGTCGATGCCCGCCGTGCTCATTACGATGTCGTGCTCGCGGGCCTTGCGGCCGGTCGCGCCGAGCTACTCAAGATGCATCGCAGCGGCCTGATCCACGATTCGCTGCTGCATTCGCTCGAACGCGAGTTCGATCTGCAAGAAGTCTCGGCGTTGCTCGCAAGAGGATAAACCGCCGCGAAGCCTCGTATCGTGTTGCTTAGCCCGACACGCCATCGAGCCGCGCCGCGTCTTCGCGCGGCTTCTTCTTGCCGCGCCTCGACAGCAGATTCAAGCCTTCGACGAAGCCCGCAAAACCCATCGCCGCATAGATATAACCCTTCGGTACGTGCGTGCCGAAGCCTTCGGCGATCAACGTCATCGCAATCACGAGCAGGAAGCTCAAGGCCAGCGTGACCACGGTCGGATTGCGCTCGATGAAGCGTGACAGCGGTTGTGCGGCAAACAGCATGGTGGCGACCGCGAAAATCACTGCGATAAACATGATCGGCAGATGCTCCGTCATGCCGACCGCCGTGATGATGCTGTCGACTGAGAACACGAGATCGAGCAACAGAATCTGACCGATGGCCGCCCATGCCGTCAGGCTTGCTACGCCCGATACCGCGCCCGGCGCATGCGCGTCCTTGTTCACGTGATGACGCATCTCGGTGGTGGCCTTCCATACCAGGAACAGACCGCCCGCGAGTAAGATCAGATCGCGCCATGAAAACGCGTGCTCGAACACGGTGAACACCGGTTGAGTCAGTTGCGCAATCCACGCCACCGTGCCGAGCAAGACGAGCCGCATGACGAGCGCAAGCATGATGCCGAGACGCTGCGTGCGTGCGCGTTGCGCTTCGGGCAGCTTGTTGCTGAGTATCGAAATGAAGACCAGATTGTCGATGCCGAGCACCACTTCCATCACGATGAGCGTGACGAGTGCAGCCCAGACGGCGGGGTCGGTAGCGAGCGCGAGAAGGTATTCCATGAGCAGTGGGATATTGTTGTCGATAGGTGACCGAGCCCTGATGATGGCGAAATTACGTGATCGGAAAAATCAGTGATAATCGAATCCATACTTCGGTTTTTTCGAATACATGGATGGAGGCATCAATCGCATGCTCAACTATCGACATCTGCATTACTTCTGGGTCGTGGTCAAGGAAGGCGGTTTTGCACGCGCGGCGGAACGGCTCGACATGGCCGTGCAGACCATCAGCGCACAGGTGCGCGAACTCGAGAAATCGCTCGGTCATCAATTACTGAAGCCATCGGGACGCGGCGTGACGATGACCGAAGCCGGCAACGCGGCCTATGCCCGCGCCGAGGAAATTTTTCAGATTGGTCAGCATATTGCGGACGAAGTGCGCGAGGCCGCAAGCGGAAAGCTTGCGCGGCTTGCCGTGGGTTTGTCGGATGGCATATCCAAGCTGGCGGCGCATGCGCTACTCGAACCCGTACTCGGCAATCCGGCGCTGCGTCTCTTGTGTCACGAAGGCGAGACCGACGAACTGCTCGGCGAGCTTGCGCTGCATCGGCTGGATCTCGTGCTTGCAAGCCAGCCTGCACCGCACAATCACAATCTGCGTTTGACGAGCGAGCGGTTGATCGCCTCGCCCGTTGACTGGTATGGGCCGGCGTCTGTCGTACGCAAGAGCGCGGTCGATCAATTTCCCGGCAGCCTCGCCGCATTGCCCATGCTTTTGCCAACCGGACACTCGTCGTTGCGAGCGCGTCTGGACAGATGGCTGGAGACGGAGCGTATCGTGCCGCGCATTGTCGGCGAATTCGAGGATAGCGCCTTGATGGCCGTGTTCGGTGCGCGTGGGCTCGGCGTGTTTCCGCTGGCCGAATTCGGTGCGGGCGAGACGCCGTTGTTGCGCGGTCTTCGCTGGCTAGGCCGTTCCGAGGAAGTAAAAGAAGAGATTTACGCGATCGTGTCGCGACGTGGAAGGCATCATCCTTTGACTCAGGAAGTGCTGGCTCGGGCAGCTTCCTAGACTAATGCAACTTCGGTTTTTCCGAAGTTTGAGTTCTGCTCACCCTGCTTTTTCATACGCTTGTCAAACCTTACGCTGGTTCACATCCAACGAGGAGGCATACATGAAGGTCCTTTTCAAATCGCGTGAACCTGAAGCTATCGCCATGCACGAACTCGCCAAGACGCGCAGTGAGTTCGTGTTTCGCCGGCTTGCATGGCTGATTTCGAAGGCCACCGTCAGTCTCTCCGATATCAACGGCCCGCGTGGCGGCGTCGACAAGCGCTGTCAGGTGGAGGTGCAGATAGACCGGAGCAATACCGTGGTGGCAACATCGATAGCGCGTGACTGGCGAGGCGCAATCGATCTTGCCTTGGCACGCGCGGCGCGCACGCTGGTGCGTAAGCGCCAAAGCGCGAAGCTCGCGCGGCGGGTGCGTGCGCGTAGTGTTGCCTACAAGCTTGCGCCGGACGAATCAGTAGATCAAGCGCTCACGCCTGCTGGCGCATGATCAGCGCGTCGAGTCGGGCGGCACAGGATTTTTGTCCTGTGACGAGGGCAGTGCGTTCTCGCTGTCCTCGTGCTTTTGCTTCTCTGCTGTGTCGACGTCCGTCTGTGTGGTGTTGGGGGTCGCGGGCTTACCCTGCGGTTCGTCCATGTCGTCGGCAGTTGCGCGGGGAACGGATGTCATGTCGAGCTCCTTTGAAAAAGGTCGGCACGAAAATGCAGCAAACGCCAGGCCCGCGATACCAGTAGGCGCTTGGGCGGCCGTCTTCAGCACGACCTCCGTCATTGGCCGTTCCCGTGAGATCGAATGGCTTCTTGAGGTACTTCAGTTCACGAAGGGCAGCTTTCGGTCACGCGCCTCGGATAGCATCGACACAGTGATCTTGCGCACTTCGAGCTTGCTCTGCGTGATGTGCGCGCGCAGCAGCATAGCGGCTTCGCCATGTCTGCCGCGATCGATGTAATTCAGCATGGTCGAGTGTTCTTCGTAAGTCGCGCTGGTGCGGTGTGCCTTCAGAAAGTCCAGCCGCCGCATGATCCTGATCCGCTCCGTCACTTCGTCGTGCACGCGCAGGATTTCCGCGTTGCCCGTCGCGCTTACAATGCCGCGATGAAAATTCTCGTCCATGTTGAACATGGCGACGGGATCGCTTTCGCGCGCTTCGGGCGAGACGCACCACACTTCCTTCAGTGCATCGATATGAGGATAAGGCGGCGGCGTATTACCGAGCTTGTCGAGCGAGGCGACTTCGAGAACGATACGCAAGTCATACAACTGGTCTAGCTGGTCGAAGTTGATGTCCGACACTTTCCAGCCGCGCCGGAAACCAACTTCGAGATAACCTTCGCGCAGCAGGCGGAACAGCGCGTCGCGCATGGGTGTGCGCGACACGCCGTAATGTTGCGCGATGTCGGTCTCCGAAAAGCGATCGCCCGGGAATAGCCGGAAATTGAAGATGTCCTGCTTGAGAAGCTGGTACACCTGTTCCGCTAGCGGGTTGGCGCTCTGGACAGTCCGCGTGAGCGTCGCGTCCGGTGCCTCGAATGCGAGCGCTGCGGTTCCGCGAGTTTTAAGCGAGCCGATGCCGTGTCTCCATCATGATGCAACGATTATCGCCCTTTTACGGCGCGTCGATGAGGCTGACATGCGCCGCCACGATGATCCATCCGTTGAACGCGGACGATGCGTCGCCCAGCCGCGCCCACGTTTGCATCTGGCGACCGAGCAAGGGCGTGACGTCGCTCGTGAATTCGGTGCTCACGGTCGCGAGATCGTCCCCGAAAGCCGTCACCACCGTGCCATGCAGCCGTCGCGATGGCGGCACCGGCGCGGCCGCTTCACGCCACGCGCGAATCGCTTCGCCGCCGTGCTGAACTTCGGCTATACCGTAACGCACCGTCTCGGGCGCATTCCAGAAGAGCATGTTCATGGTCTCGACATCGTTATCGACGAGCGCACGTTCGTATGCGACGAACGCGGCGCTTACTTCCGCAACCACCTCGGCGCGATTCACCGCAAGCGTCATGCTCGGTTCTCCGTTAAGTCGGCGAGCGTCGCGGTCCAGCCCACGATGCCGCCTTGCGAACGAATCATGTCGATGGTCGCGTCCTTGAACGCGGGAATGTAGCTCGCGGTCGCGTCTTCGATAAGAAGACATTCATAGCCGCGGTCATTGGCCTCGCGCATGCTGGTCTGTACGCAGACTTCGGTCGTCACGCCCGCGAACACGAGATGCGTGACCGAACGCTCTGCGAGTTCTTCGGCGAGGCGCGTCGCGTAGAAGGCGCCCTTGCCCGGCTTGTCGATGACGAGCTCGCCTTCGACGGGCGCGAGTGCATCGATGATCGCGTTGCCCGGCTCGCCGCGCACGAGGATGCGTCCCATCGGTCCTTCATCGCCGATACGTGCCTGCGGCGCTCCGCGCAAGCGCTTCGCGGGCGGGCAATCCGACAGATCGGCGGCATGCGATTCGCGCGTATGCACCACAGACCAGCCTTGTTCGCGCGCATGTTCGAGAAGACGCTGCACCGTCGGCACGATGGACGACAGCAGCGACACGTCGTTGCCCAACGCTTCCCCGAAGCCGCCCGGCTCGATGAAATCGCGTTGCATGTCGATGACGACGAGCGCGGTCGTGTTCGCATCGAACGTGTAAGGGGACGGCTTTGCGCCGTTCAAGGTCGGCATGTGGTCAGCCCTTGTAATGGCGTGCGGGTGCGGGAAAACCGCACGATTGACCGTCCGTTATCTTCACTTCGTCTTCCCACGGCAGATGATATTCGCCGCGCACCATGTCCTGCATGAACGTGTAGGGACAATCGCGCGCACCGCCTTTCACGGCGACATAACCGCGATGCCCGAACTGGTAGATGTTGTTTTCCACGCCCCAATGCACGCGCGCTTCGCGAACGAGGTCCGGGCGCATTTCGCAAGTGATGATCTCATCCGGCCGATGACTGCCCTCGACCATGATGGTGCCGTCGAAGTCGCAGAACATGCCTTCGCCCATGGAATCGAACGAACCATCCGTACCGCAGAGACAAACGCTTGCCGTTTGCGCGAGGTTCTGAAATGCGTTCGATTGATTCGTGATGCGCCATGCGTGGCGAATGGGCGCGGTGTAGCCCGCCGTGCGCAGAATGATTTCAGCGCCCTTATACGCGGCCTCGCGCGCCATCTCTGGAAACATGCCGTCATGGCAGATGATCAGGGAAAGCTTCGCGCCCTTCGGTCCGATGCAAACCGGCACGCCTACATTGCCCGGTTCCCACGGTTCAACCGGAACCCACGGATGCAGCTTGCGGTAATAGAGCTTGATCTCGCCTTGTTCGTCGATAACGATACCGCTGTTATAAGGATTGCCTCCGCGATTGCGCTCCATGATCGAAAAGCAGCCCCATATGCGATGTTCGATGCACGCGTCCTTGAACGCCCGCACTTCTGGACCATCGAGATCGCACATGATGTCGTCGTCGATACGCATCGAGAGGCCGTGCAGCGCGTATTCGGGGAACACGACGAGGTCCATCGCCGGATTGTTGCGCCGCGCCTTGCCAACCATCTCGACGATACGCCGCGTCTGCGCCGCAAGATCCGCGGGCGTGGCAACGTCGGGATTCTGCAATTGCACGAGACCTATCACCATTCCTTGCGGCGATTTGTTGAGACCGCCCAGTCCGCTCGAACTCATTCGTTACGCTCCTTGTTGTTCACGCATGCGCGGTGACGGGTTCGGCCGCACCGCTATCCATGCTGTCACCGTGACCGGCCATGTGCCGCCCCAGCGTGACGCGATCCGCGGTGCTCGCGGCGCTTTCGTGCACGAGCCGCCCTTCGGCGATCACCGCGATGCGATCCGCGAGTTCCAGCAGTTCATCGAGGTCTTCGCTCACGAGCAGCACGGCGGCGCCCGTGTCGCGTGCGGCGAGAATGCGCGCATGGATATCCGCGACCGATGCGAAGTCCAGCCCGAACACAGGATTCGCGACGATCAGCACATCCACCGCTTGCCCCAGTTCACGCGCCAGCACCGCGCGTTGCACATTGCCGCCCGACAACGTGCCGATGGCGCGCGCAGGCACGGGCGGGCGCACGTTGAAGTCGGCAATCAAGCGTTCCGCGCGTTCACGCATAGCACGGCGGTCCAGACGCCAGCCGCCTTGCTTCATCGGCGCGCGATCGAAATCGCGCAGCGCAAGATTCTCCGCGATACTCATGCCCGCCACGCATGCATTGCGCAGCGGCTCTTCGGGTAACGCAAAAACCCGCAGACGGGTCATCTCGTCGCGTGTCGCCGTGTAGGGTTCGCCATGCATGCGCATCTCGCCTGCATGCACACGGCGCTGGCCGACGAGCGCTTCGATCAGTTCCTTCTGTCCATTGCCCGACACGCCTGCAATGCCGAGTATCTCGCCCGACTTCACCGCAAGCGACACTTCACGCACGGCCATATGTCCGCGATCATCCACGACGCATAAGCCGGACAACGCGAGACGCACGGGTGCATCGACAGCGAGCGGCTTGCGCGGTGGACGCTCGACATCCGTTGCGGCATGAGGCGCGTCGCCGCCCATCATCATCGCGGCAAGGCTGTCGCGATTCGTGTCCGCCACTCGGCTCGTTCCGACGAGTTTGCCTTTGCGCAGCACGGTGACGTCATCGGCATAAGACATCACCTCACGGAACTTGTGCGTGATCATGAGGACCGTCAACGCGCCGCTCGAAGCAAGATCGCGCATCAACCCCAGCACTTCGTCGGCTTCTTGCGGCGTGAGCACCGAAGTGGGTTCGTCGAGAATCAAGAAGCGTTGCTGCAAATAGAGTTGCTTGAGTATCTCCAGCTTCTGCTTTTCACCAGCGGCAAGACTCGCGACGGGCGTATCGAGCGCAAGACGAAACGGCATGCCGCGCATGAAGGCATCGAGCGCGGCGCGTTCCTTCGGCCAGTCGATCTTCCACGACAACCGGCCCCGCGCGAGCAGTAGATTCTCTTCAACGGAAAGCCCCGCTGCCAGCGTGAAATGCTGATACACCATGCCGATGCCAAGCGCCTGCGCGTCGCGGGGCGAAGCGATCTTCACTTGACGGCTATCCGCGATGATCTCGCCTTGATCGAGCACGCCGTATCCCACGAGTCCCTTCACGAGCGTGCTCTTGCCCGCGCCGTTCTCGCCGAGCAGCGCATGTACGGTGCCGGGTCGCACTTTTAGCGTGACATCGTCGAGCGCGGTAAACGCGCCAAAACGCTTGGTCGCACCGACCACTTCGACTCCCAGAGCTTGGCGAGCGGGCGTCATGGCGTTAGCGTCCGAGCGTGGCGAGCATCGACGCCGAGTCCGATACCGTGCCGAACACGCCGCCCTGCATGAGCACCATGTTGAGCGCGGCGTCGTGATTGCTCTTGTCGGTGGCGCCGCAGCAATCGGCGAGCAGCGTGCATTCGAAGCCGCGGTCGTTGGCCTCGCGCATCGTCGTATGC
Source organism: Caballeronia sp. GACF4 (assembly GCF_023631025.1). Taxonomy (NCBI): domain Bacteria; kingdom Pseudomonadati; phylum Pseudomonadota; class Betaproteobacteria; order Burkholderiales; family Burkholderiaceae; genus Caballeronia; species Caballeronia sp. GACF4. Next base: position 387,046 of record NZ_JALQDW010000018.1, on the reverse strand, counting down.
ACGCACACGTCGGTGGTGATGCCCGTGAGCACGAGATTCACGATGCCGCGCGTGCGCAGGATGAGTTCGAGATCGGTGGCGCAGAACGAGCCCTTGCCCGGCTTGTCGATGACGATTTCGCCCGCCACTGGCGCGAGTTCTTCGATGATTTCCCAGCCCGGTTCGCCGCGCACGAGGATCTTGCCGCAAGGACCGTCGTCGCCGATACCCACGCCACCCGTGCCTACTTGCCGGCTGCGCCAGCGCTTGTTGGCAGGCAGATCCGACAAATCCGGCCGATGCCCCTCTCGCGTATGAATGATCGTGAAGCCCTGTTCGCGCATGAGCTTGAGCACGTTCCTAATCGGCTCGATAGGCGCGCGCGTGAGCGACAGGTCGTAGCCCATCTTGTCGACATAGCCGCCGATGCCGCAGAAGTCCGTCTGCATGTCGATGATGATGAGCGCGGTGTTATCGGCGCGCAGGTTGCCGTCGTAGGGCCACGGATAGGGACGAGCCTCGATGAAGCGGGTCATGAGCGTTTCTCCGGAAGATGACATCAGCGTGTGAGGCTCAGTTCGCCGGGCGCGCCGGCAAGGGTACGGTCGGGACGGCAGTTGATGACCATGATCGCGAGCGTGAGGACATAGGGCGCTGCGTTGTAGAGGTAATAGCCGCTCGTCACGCCTATGGCCTGCAACGCGGGACCGAGCGCGCCTGCCGCGCCGAAGATGAGCGCGGCCCACAGGCAGCGCAGCGGCTGCCAGCGCGCGAAGATCACGAGCGCGACGGCCATGAGACCCTGGCCGCTCGACAGGCCTTCGTTCCAGCTGCCGGGATAGACGAGCGACAGATACGCGCCGCCCACGCCCGCCAGCAAGCCGCCCACGGCCGTGGCAACGATACGCACACGCGTGATCGGATAGCCCATGGCGCGCGCACTTTCCGCGTTCTCGCCGACGAGCCGCAGGGCCATGCCCCAGCGCGTATGACGCAAGCCCCATTGCAACGCGAACGCGAGCAACACACCGATCACGAAGAGCGGATTGATATGCAACGCGTTATGCAATTGCGCGGATGCGCTCCAGCCGCCGAGATCGATGGAAGGCAGCATCGGCGCTTGCGGTTCGATGAAGGGCTTGCCGAGATAGAACGCGAGGCCGGTGCCCGCAAGCATCAACGCAATGCCGAACGCGATGTCCGACACGCGCGGCAACGAGCAGACGAGACCATGCAGGCAACCGAGCACGAAGCCCGTGGCCGCTGCCGCAAGCACGCCGATCCACGGTGAGCCCGACAGATAAGCCGCCGCGTAGCCCGTCATCGCGCCGGAGACGAGAATGCCTTCGAGCCCGAGATTGACGCGCCCGCCCTTCTCGGTCAGGCATTCGCCGATACTCACGAAAAGATAAGGCGTGCTCACGCGAATGGCGCCCGCGAACAGCGAGAGCAACAGCACGACAGCGGGCGATTGAGCATCAGGCATGAGTCCCCTCCAGTCGAACCGTGGAACGCGCGAGCGCCGCTGCCTGCAACTTCACGCGCCACGCGGTAATCCTGCCGCCGAGCGCTTCCCACGCGAGCAGGTTGGCGAACAACAGACCTTGTAGAACGAGCGTGGTGGCATCGGGCAGGCCGAGGCGCCGTTGCAGCAAACTGCCGCTTGCTTCAATCCCGCCGACGAGCACCGCGCACAGGATGATCGCGAGCGGATTCTGACGCGCGGCGAAGGCCACGAGAATGCCCGCATAGCCATAACCCGCGAGCAGCGACGCATTCGCGCTGCCCTGCACGGCTGCGACTTCGAACATGCCCGCGAGTCCCGCCGCCGCGCCGCCGAGCATGCAAGCGGTGAGCGCGAGCCTCGTCACCGGCAAGCCGACCAGACGCGCCGCGTGATGATTGCCGCCGGCAACGCGCATCGCGAAGCCCTTGGTGCTCTGGCGCACGAAGACCCACGCGGCCACACATGCCAGCGCGCCCCATAGCAGGCCCCAGTGGACGTCGAGGCCGGGCAGCGAGCCGATCATCAAGGCATCGGGAACGGGAGGCGTGGAGGGCTTGTTGAGGCTTGCCGGATCGCGCAACGGGCCTTCGACGAGATGCTTGAAGAGCGCGATGGCGATATACGACATCAAAAGGCTGCTGATGGTCTCGTTGACGCCGCGCCATTGCCGCATCGCGCCGATGGCACCGATCCAAAGCGCGCCCGCGAGCATTCCGGCGACCGCCATTAGCGGCGTGGCGACGAACCACGGCAACGATGCAGGAACGATGGACGGCACGATGGCCGCGCCGAGACCGCCGAGCGCCAGCGCGCCTTCGCCACCAATCACGATCAAACCGACTTGAGCCGGCAACGCGACACACAACGCGGTCAGCATGAGCGGCGCCGCGCGCAGCAACGTGCTCTGCCACGCAAACGACGAACCGAATGCGCCTTGCACGATGAGCCCGAGCGCATCCAGCGCAGGCTGTCCCTGCACCAGCAGAAAGAGCGAGAACAGCACCAGCGTGCCGACGAGCGCGCACAACGTTGGCAAAGCAGGCAAGACGCCGAGCAGGAGCCGTGGACCGAGCGCGCCTGAGTTCGAACCGATCACAGTGGACATCCGCGGCTCCTATCGATTGCAGATAATCAGATTTGCCCCACCACACCCGCCACGAGATAGTTCATGCTCTCGAGCGCGATGTCCGTCTGCGGATGACTCGTGCCCGCCGCGATTGCCGTGCCGCCCTTGTTGTCCTTCATCGGCCCCTTGAAGATGGCGTAGTCGCCCGCGACCATCTTCGTCTTGATGGCGTCTGCGTTGGTCTTCGCATCGGCCGTGACCTTCGCGCCGTATGGCGACATCTTCACGAAGCCTTCCTTGAGGCCGCCGCGCAGAATGTTGGGCTGCGGCTTGCCGCTTTGCGCATCCGTGACGAGTTCCTTGTAGGGCGTCGCCCAGTCCCACTCCGCGCCCGTGAGATAACCCTTCGGCGCGAGCGCGGCCTGGCTCGCGTGATAGCCGCAACTCATCGCACCGCGCTTCTCCGCTGTTTCGATGACGACCTTGGGACCATCGACGTGACACGTAAGCACATCGCAGCCTTGATCGATGAGACTGTTGGTCGCTTCGGCTTCCTTGACGGGCATCGACCAGTCGCCGGTGAAGATCACGTTCGTCGTGATGGCCGGATCGACCGATTGCGCGCCCAGCGTGAACGCGTTGATGTTGCGCAGCACCTGCGGAATGGGCTTGGCCGCGACGAAGCCGAGCTTCTTGCTCTTGCTCATATGACCCGCGACGACGCCGTTCAGATACTGACATTCGTCGATATAACCGAAGTAGCTCGCGATATTCGAAGGGTTGCCTTGCTTCCACAATCCGCCGCAATGCGCGAAGCGCACCTTCGGATACTTCGCGGCCATCTTCAGGACGTGAGGATCGAAATAACCGAACGAGGTCGCGAAGATGAGCGTGGCGCCGTCCTGCTCGATCATCGCTTCCATGGTCTTTTGCACGGCCACGGTTTCGGGCACGTTCTCTTCCTCGACCACTTTCACGTTGGGTAGCTTCTTGATGACTGCAGCGGCTTGCGCCTGCGCCTGGTTGTAGCCGTAGTCGCCGCGCGCGCCGACGTAGATCACGCCGACCGTGAGATTGCTCGCGCCGAACGCCAGATCGAACGGCAATGCACTGCCGAGCGCGAGCGCGCCCGCGCCCTTGATGAACTCACGGCGGTTGGTCATGGTCTCAATTCCTGTGTGGTTGGGTCGTTGGAGGTTTGACTGTCGAGCCAGGCGCGCCAGCCGCAAAAACGCGTGATGTCGCGCGCGCCGCTTTCGGCAGTGACGGCAAGCGGTTCGCAGATGAAGCCTTTGACGATGCGGCCATCCGCCGTCTCGATGCTGCCAATGCCAAGCGGCGCCGGAATCGCTTCGACGAACGCGCCAAAGGTGCGCACGGGCATGTCCCATATTTCGATGGCAATGGCTTGCCCGGCTTGCCCCGCAGAATTCGCGCGCACGAGGCCCGGCTTCGGCGGCTGCGTGTTCGCAAGCGCGAATAGCTGATAGTTAGCCGAGGTCGTCGTCGCTTCGACGAAGCGCGCGCCGGCCTTGCGCATCTGCCATTCGAGCGGCATGCCGCGTAGATGCGCGCCAACCACCGCAAGCTGCACGGTCGGCTCGTTGAACGGCAATGGCTTCGCTGCAACGGCATCTTGCTTCTGCATGCCTTCGAACTGCGCACCGAGCATGGCGAGCCGCTGATCGGCGCCAGCGGGCGCGATCAACGTGATGCCGGCGGGCAAGCCATCGGCGCGCGGGATGCCCGGCACCGCGAGCGCGCACAGATCGAGCAGGTTGACGAAGTTCGTGTAAAGCCCGAGACGGCTATTCACTTCGATAGGGTTCGCGCGCACTTCATCGATGGTCGGATGCGTCGGCGTCGTCGGCACGATCAACACGTCCACGCTTTCGAAGAGCGCTTCGGCGTGGCGCTTCAAGCGTGCGAGTTCATACTGGCCGTTGAAGGCATCGGCGGCGCTGAAGTTGTCGGCCTTGCCGATCACCTTTGCAACCACCGGGTCGATATCGTCGTGATTCGTCTTGAAGAAGTCGCCTAACGCGGCGCGCCGTTCGGCGACCCACGGACCGTCGTAAAGCAGCGCAGCGACTTGCTGCATTGGCGCAAAGGCGAACGTCGACGGCTTGAGCGCGAGCCTTTCGAGTGTCGCGGCGAAGGCATCGGCGGCAACGGTATCGCCGAAGAATTCCAGCGTGTCGGGAATGGCGACGCGCAAGGCTTGCGGCGCAAGCGGCAAAACCGGCAAGGAAGGAATGCGGCGCGAATAGCCATCGGCTGCGTCGAACGCGGCCATCGTCGAGAGGACGTGCCAGGCGTCGGCTACGTCATGCGCGAAGATCGAGATCGTATCGAGGCTCTTGCATGCGGGCACCACGCCGCGCTTGCTGACGAGACCCAGCGTCGGCTTAAGTCCAACGAGACCGTTAAAGCCTGCTGGCACACGGCCGGAGCCCGCTGTATCGGTTCCAAGCGAGAACGCGACGATGCCCGCCGCGACCGCTATCGCCGAACCCGAGCTCGATCCGCCCGAGACGTATGCGTCGTGATCGACCTGACGTACCGCGCCGAAAGGCGAACGCGTACCGACGAGGCCCGTTGCAAACTGATCGAGATTGGTCTTGCCGATAAGCACCGCGCCCGCATCGAGCAAACGCTGCACGGCGAACGCCGTCTCTTGCGGCGTATAGGCAAATGCGGGGCACGCGGCGGTGGTGGTCAAGCCTGCCACGTCGATGTTGTCCTTCACCGCGAAGGGCACGCCGAGAAGCGGCTTGCGCGCGAAGATCGCGCCGCCCTCTTCGGCGAGTTCATGCGCAAGGCTCGCGGCACGCGCACGAAGGTCGGCATGAGGCACGCGCAGCAGCCAGGCTTCGGGCCGATTGCTTGCATCGAGCCTGCGCAGCACTTCTTCGATCATGGCGATCGGATCAGTGCTGCCTTGCCTATACGATTCGATAAGCGCGTACACGCCTGAAAGCGGGTCGTGGGACATGAGTTCAATCTTGAATACAAGTTGAACGTCACTTTGCAGCATCTGTGCCAGTCAAGGCCATGACGCTCAAAAGCCTTTATCCATGGGGCTTCGTGCGTGGTCTGGTCTCATGCAAGAGGACTGATCACGTCCCAACATGGTTCGCGCAGCGTTCAAGTTGGTGCGCGGCTCCCGCTTGAAGTGCGCGAAAGACTTCAGTCGAACCCGCCTTCGGGCACGCCCTTCATGGACATGAACAGCATCCGCAACTCGCTGCCGATGCCATGAAAATGGCAGAGGAACGTGTTCTGGTCTGCGTAATACCAAGGCGTATTCAGTTCACGGAAACTGACCAGTTCGGTCGATTCCCGCGCTGGCAAGACGCCGTTCGCTTCCAGTTCGAACATGAAGTGCGCCTGATCGCCATGATTGGAAAAGGTCCAGCTTAGATCGTCCAGCCCGCGAATACGGTCGAGCGTGCCCTGCAGCACGCGCGCGTTGACGTCGGTATTGCGAAAGCCCATGACGCCTGAGTTGAAAGGCCAGCCGGCGATATCCGCGCTCAGCACGCGCTCGCGTCCGTTCATGAAGTCTTCGAGCTTGACGGTGCGATTGGTCGCGAGAATATCGGCATCGATCCAGAAGACCCAGTCGTGATGCGGCAAGTACTTGCTGAGCAGAAATGGCTTGGCCCAGTTGCCACACGCTTCGCGAGCAAAGTCGGCCGGCACCTCGCGATGCATGTACAAGGTGTAGCCGTGCTGTTCGCAGTAATCACGCAGGCTCGCTTCGCCAAAACATGCGTAATTCGCTATGTTCGGTGTGTAGAGCATGACCACGGCGATACGCTGGCCTGGCTGATAGATCGATAGCGCTTCAGACGACACGCCTTCGGGCGGCGCTATTTCGAAGAACCGCTGTGCGCTAGCGTGACACGCGTTCACATGCCGAGCGAGCGTCGTTCCCCAACGCGGCCCGTACTTGCTATAAAGGCGCGGGGTGAAGACAAGCGACAACGCCACGATCGGGGAAGCGTTCAACTCGGGAAACTGAGTCGAACACGCCGAGACGATCGGGAATCTTTCGTTGACGCTATCGGCTTCGCTCTGTACGGGCAGCGCTTCGAGCAACTGATCTTCCGTGACGAACTGGCCATAGTCGTAATACGCCCGAACCTTCGCGGCCATGCTCCTTGCAATGACGCGATTGCCTTCGGTATTTCTCAGCACCACTATCTCGCTGTTGATGCCGAAATGGCCTGTCGTCACGAGGGCATCGCGTCCGGCCATCATCGATTCGAAATCGTCGAAGCGCAAGAAGAGCGCGTTCTCGGTAGCGAAGATCAAGAGCTCGTTATCGGCTGCGCGGACCATGAGATCGCACAGCAACTGATATTTATAAACGATCCTCAGTTCAAGCGATGCAGCCCCCGCCGCGACCGGCTCGAAGCGGTGACGAGCACCCGCGCGACGGCAATATTCCGCGTGATTGACGAGCGATTCGTGAGCGTTGCGATCGAAGAAACAACTGACCAGCGTGACCATGATTGCTAAACCAGCGTAAATGAAAATGAAGGCATGAGCATAGCCAACCGTCGGGTCGAAATTGCAAATTATTGAGCGAGCCGCGTGCTTCAAATAAAGTGTAGGACGCGTGCGAATACATGCCCTCCTTTCATGCGCCATAAATCACTAGCCGCGGCGACGCATGCACGGTTATCCTCGCAAAACGACCTCGGCTAAACGCTCAGGAGAACGCTCTCCATGCCCGATACCATCGACGTTCTTATCGCCGGCGCGGGACCTGTCGGTCTCCTCCTTGCAACCGAACTGCGCCGCGACGGCATTGACGCGCGAGTGATCGACGCGCGCGCCAGCCGCGCGTTCTTCGTGAAGGCGTTGGGCGTGACCGCGCGCACGCTCGAAGTCTTCGACGATCTGGGCATCGCGCGTGAAGCCATCGATGCGGGTGTCTGGCTCACTGGCGCCGATACTTATAAGGACGGCACGCTGGCCTTCAGCGTCGAAGTGCCGCGCGAGGGCCTGCCTTATGGCGCACTCTCTCTCGCGCAATATGAAACCGAGCGCATTCTGGAAGCGGCATTCGCGCGTATGGGCGGGCACGTGCACTACGGGACAACCCTCATCGATTTCGACGATACCGGCGACAGCGTCCTCGCTCGCATGCAAGACGCCGACGGCACCATGCGTGAAATCCGCTCCCGGTGGCTGGTCGGTTGCGACGGCGCACGCAGCACCGTGCGGCATCATCTGAACGTACCGTTCGAAGGAGGGCAGTATCCGCAGACGTTCATGCTCGCCGATCTCGATGTCGACTGGCACGTTCAGCGCGGACCGATGCTGCGTTTCAACCTGTCCGCAGTGGAAGGCGTTCGTGGTGCGACGACGATTGCCGCGCTACCGGTGCGCGGTTCGGCCCGCCGTTATCGCCTCTCCATGATCCTCGGCGACGACGATGCCGCGCGCCTCGTCAATGAAACCGCGCCCGCGTTTGCCGACGTAGAACGCATCATGCTGCCGTTACTTCCGCCGGGAACGAGGCTTTCGTCGATGCGGTGGTCGTCCGTGTACCGCGTGAGTCATCGCAATGCGCAAAAGTACACGAGCGGACGCGTGTTCCTTGCGGGCGATGCCGCGCACATTCATCCGCCTGTCGGTGGCCAGGGCATGAATACAGGCTTGCAGGATGCGCACAATCTCGCGTGGAAACTCGCGCTCGTGGCGCGCGGTATCGCGAACGAAACACTGTTGTCGAGCTACGAAGCCGAACGTCGGCCGGTCGGACTGGATGTGGTCGAAGCAACGAGCCGCGCCTTGAACACCGTGCTCGTGCATGGCGAAGTGCGGCCCGCGATGCGCGAAACACAGTTGCTCGTCGGATATCGCGGCAGTGCAATCGTGGCGGATGCAAACGACGAGATCAGCGCGCAGATTGCGCCCGGCTTTCCCGCGCCTGGGGATCGCGTACCGGAATGCGGCGGGCTCGCTGAAGCGTTCGTCGGGCATGCCGTGCGACTGCGCGACCATATCGGTCGCGGGCGGCATACGCTCATCGGGTATCTGGATCGCGACATGAACGGCGACTCACGCGAATCGTTCGACGCAGCGTTTCAAGCGTGGCGCGATATGCTGGGTGACGCAGGCAATGCGGTGCTGATTACGGCGGGAAAATCGCCTGAATGCAGCGAGACGTACGCCGTTCTCGCAGATGCGGCGGGTGAATTCGCGGCTTTTTTCGGCGCGCGCAGCGGCATGATCTGGGCCCTGCGTCCGGATGGTCATATCGGCTTCAGAGGCGCTAGCGCGACGACGCTTGAATCATGGCTCACCACAATGCTCGGAAGCCCGCGGCGCGCGTGAATTCGCCGCCGCAAACGTTTTACAGTGCCGAGGACAGCTTCCAAAGGCACCGCGTCGAGCCATCGACTCAATGCAAGAACATTCGGTAAAGCGTCATCTGGGCAAAAGCCGCTTATAGCCGCTATGCTGCCAATGCAAACAATGCGCATTTAACTCCACCTGATGACTACTACTTCGATCAAAAGACGATCTCGCAAGTTAGCTGCCTGGACGATTGCTGGCGCTGCCCTTGCGGGCACGGTCACAAGCGCACAAGCTCAGGAATTTTCGGTGCTCGCCGGGCCGCTCAAGAGCAGCAGCCAGAACAGCTATTCATGGGAAGCGAACTATCGGGAAGGCCTTGGACGCTATGCGGCCTGGAGTTTTTCGTGGCTCAACGAAGGCCACATTCCCGATCATCATCGCGATGGTCAGGCCGTGCAGTTGTGGGGCCGTTTGCCGCTCTGGAACAACCGGCTCGAACTTTCCGCGGGCGCCGGTCCCTACCGTTACTTCGATACGAGCCAAGCGGAAGCCGGCAGCGGCTACTCGAATTCGCACGGTTGGGGCGGCATGTTCACGTTGCGCGCCGCGTACTACTTCGATAACCGGTGGATCGCGGAGATGAAGCTCAACCGCGTGCAGGCGTTCGGCGGTCCGGACACGACCGCGCTTCTGTTCGGTATCGGCTACCAGCTCGACGCGCCGGATGGTCGCGGTCCGCGCGCCTACGCGCCGTCGCGCAGCACGAACGTTACCAGCAACGAAGTTACGGTCATGCTCGGGCGCACGATCCTCAACAGTCTGGACTCGGAATCGAATCTCTCGGAGAGCGTTGAGTACAGGCGCGGACTGTGGCATTACGTCGACTTCACCGCGTCGTATCTTCACGAAGGCGGTCACGTGCAGTCGCGTCGCGATGGCATTGCGGCACAGCTTTGGGCCACGCGCGCATTCTTCAACGACAGGCTCACGCTCGGCGTGGGCGCGGGTCCTTATTTGTCGATCACGCAGAACGACGATTTGCCGCAAAACCGCACGGGCGATGGCCGTTTCGCGGGAGTGGTATCGGCATCGGCGAGTTATCGGTTTACCGACCGATGGCTCGCGCGTCTGACATGGAATCGCATGGTCACGCGTTATGACCGCGATTCGGACATCATCGAAGCGGGTATCGGCATGCGCTTCTGACATGGCGCAAACCCAAGGCGGGCGGGTCCGGCGATTGCGGCGCAGCTGCCGTCATTCGCAATTGGACCTGTCCCCATGCCTGATATGCGCTCCCGTGTTCTCCTGGTCTCGCCACATCTCGACGACGCCGTCTTCGGTTGCGGCGCCCTGCTCGCTGCATCCAACGAGACTATCGTCTGCAATGTCTTCACCGGCAGCCCCGAAGAAGATTTGACGACGGACTGGGACCAGCATTGCGGTTTCAGTAGCGCTCACGAAGCGATGCGCACACGCATCGACGAGGACGAGCGGGCGCTCGGATTGCTAAGCGCGCGTTCAGTCAATCTCGGCTTTCTCGATTCGCAATATGTGCCGCATACGCCGGAGTCGGCAAAACCGACGCGCGCGGCGATTCGCGATGCACTGCTGCATGTCGTGCGCGAATATCGCCCTGATCTTCTGCTGATTCCACTCGGCCTGTTCCATTCGGACCATGCGCTCACGCACTTTGCCGCTTGCGATGCATGGCTCGAACATCCCGCGCTCGCCTGCATCGGCTATGAGGAAGGGTTATATCGGCGAATGCGCGGTCTGGTGCAGCGGCGTCTCGTCGATCTGCACGGCATCGGCATCGATGCAACGCCATATGAAGCCGCCACGACGAATCTTGCGGATGCCGAACGCGCGCATGCAGTCAAGAGAAACGCCGTGCAGGCTTATACGAGCCAACTGAAGGCCTTCGGCCCCGGCGGATATGACGACGTTTTTCTTCCTGAGCGCTACTGGACGCTCGAACGTAGCGAGGATGGCCGATGAGCGCGCACGACGTCTCGTCCGTACGCCTTAGCGTTGTCGTCCTTACCTATAATCGTGCCGATGTCGTACTGCGCACGATCGCAAAACTTGCCGCCCTGCCCGATCCCGTCCGTATCGTGGTGGTCGACAATGCCTCCTCCGATAATACTGCCCGCCGTATTGCAGAAAAATTTCCCTCGGTCGATCTCGTGATTGCGTCCAAAAACATGGGCGCGGCTGGACGCAATCTCGGCGTGGCGCGTGTGCGGACAGAATACGTTGCGTTCTGCGATGACGACACCTGGTGGCAAGCTGGCTCGCTTTCGCGCGCAGTACAGTTACTAGACGCGTCGCCTCGCGTGGCTGTTTTAAGCGCTCGCGTGGTCGTCGGGGATGCCGAATCGACGGACGAAACCTGCGAGCGCATGCGCGTGAGTCCGCTCGGGTCGCATGGGCTGCCGGGGCCCGCGCTGATCGGCTTCATGGCGGGTGCGAGCGTATTCCGCACAAGCGTCTACCGCGAAATGGGCGGATATGAGCCGAAGCTTTTCATTGGCGGCGAAGAGTCGCTTCTAGCACTCGATATTCTGAGCAGCGGCCATGCGCTCGTCTATGCCGATGAGCTCGTGCTACATCACCATCCATCGGAAATACGTGACAGTGCGCTGCGCAGGCGTCTGCTTGCGCGGAATGAGGCATGGGTCGCATGGTTGCGCCTGCCGCTTGCCGAAGCGCTGCGTTCAAGTCTGAATGCCTTCTTCATCATGCGACGTGAACGCACGCTCTTACGCGACTCGCTCGCAATGTTGCGCGGTTTGCCGTGGGCGTTGTCGAAACGGCGCGTGGTTGCACGCAGCGTCCTGCTGATGCGCGCCATCGTCCGCGATGACGACCAGCGCCGCTCATCCACTGCCAGCGCGATATAGAAGCGCACCAGCACGGATTCGGCTGTGTGCGAACCCAAAACGAAATTGCTTTCGTCCGACAACGAACAAACGATTCTGCGTATTTCCATTTCAGTGGCACAACGAATGCTCTAACTCCACGACTCCGAAGGACTCGCACGATCAAGCGCGACGAGCCTACTTTGGACCTTCGTGATGGGGACGGGCACAGTGAAGATCGCACTAATCAGTGAACACGCTTCTCCACTCGCAGTGGCGGGCGGCGTCGATAGCGGCGGACAAAACATCTATGTCGCGCACGTAGCGCGGCAACTTGCACGCAGCGGTCATGAAGTCGATGTGTTCACGCGTCGCGATCGTTCTTTACTTCCGCTTGTCTCGCGCTTCGAAGGAATTCGCGTAATCAATGTTCCGGCAGGGCCGCCCGTGCAATTGCCCAAGGAGCAATTACTTCCGTTCATGGACGAATTCGCGCGCTTCATGATCGGGTTCTTCGAGAAAGAGGAAACGCCCTATCACGTGGTCCATGCAAACTTCTTCATGTCGGGACTCGTCGGCATGCGAATCAAGACTGCGCTCGGCACGCCGCTCGTCACCACGTTCCACGCGCTCGGTCGCGTGCGGCGTATTCATCAAGGCGCAGGCGATGGCTTTCCCGACGAGCGCTTCGACATAGAAGATGCGCTCGTACGCGAGTCGGATTCCGTTATCGCCGAATGTCCGCAAGATGCTGCCGATCTCATCGCGCTATATCAGGCGGAGCGTCAGCGGATCGACCTCGTGCCATGCGGCTTCGACAGCGCGGAGTTTCATCCGGTCAACAAGCATGAAGCGCGCGAGCGGCTCGGCTGGCCGCAGGACAAGTTCATTGCATTGCAACTCGGGCGCATGGTGCCGCGCAAGGGGATCGATAATGTGGTGCGCGGGATTGGCGTGTGCAATCGCGAGTTGAACGAAGACGCGCATCTCTACGTGATCGGCGGCAACTCGGATGAGGCCAACGAAATCGCGACACCGGAAATCGGCAGACTACGCGGAATAGCCCGCGAATGCGGCGTGGAAGACCGCGTCAATTTTCTCGGACGTCATGGACGCCAGCGTTTGAAGGAGTTTTATAACGCGGCGGATGTCTTCGTCACGACGCCCTGGTACGAGCCCTTCGGCATTACCCCGCTCGAGGCCATGGCCTGTGGCACGCCTGTAATCGGCGCGGATGTGGGCGGCATTCGCTACTCGGTCGCTCATCAAGAGACTGGCCTGCTCGTTCCGCCGAAAGACCCGCATGCACTGGCGGCCGCGCTTGCCATGCTCAAGCGCGATCCCGCGCTCGCCGAAAGCATGGGCGCGGCGGGGTTGGAACGTGCGCGCTCGATGTTCACATGGACCGGCGTCGCGCAAGCGCTCGAACGCGTCTATGCGCGCGTGGCGGAAGTGGAATTTTCGAACACCGTGCTCGATGAGCGCAGTGCTTACGGTGGCGCTTCCGCATGAAGCCGACGCTCCTTCGCCCTGCCGTGTTTCTGGATAAGGACGGCACCTTGCTCGACGACGTGCCTTACAACGTCGACCCGCTGAAGATGCGTCTTGCACCTGGCGCCGTCAATGCGCTCGCGCTCTTCGCACGCATGGACGTACCGGTCGTCGTCATCAGCAATCAAAGCGGCGTGGCGCTTGGCAAGTTCGATGAAGCGGCGCTCGTCGATGTCGAACGCACGCTGCATGAATTTGCGGCGCGCGCAGGCGCGCGACTCGCTGGCGTGTACTTCTGCCCGCACCATCCACGAGGAACGGTGGCGAAATACCGGAAAATATGCGAATGCCGCAAGCCAGCGCCCGGCATGATCGAACGCGCGGCGCGTGACCTCGGTCTTGATCTTGCACGTAGCTGGTTCGTCGGAGACATACTCGACGATGTCGAAGCGGGTCATCGTGCAGGTTGCCGCGCCGTGCTTATCGACAATGGCAACGAGACGTTATGGCAGCGTGGCCCACAGCGCGAGCCCGACGCCATTGCGAAAGACATGCACGAAGCAGCGCGCAGGATTGAAGCGGCATGGCATGGGGAGCTTGCAGCGTGAAGCGCGAGCGAATCCCTGTCGTCGCCATCGCGCCTCACGCGCGCGCACCGGAGTCGCGTCCGCAAGGCGTCTGGGGCGAGAACGTCAAGCGCATCCTCTGCGTACGTACCGACAATCTCGGCGACGTGCTGATGACGACGCCTGCTCTGCACGCTCTCAAACATGCGTATCCCGGACGGCATCTGAGCTTGCTTGCATCGCGTTCGGGTGCGATGGCCGCGCGCTTCATCGAAGATATCGACGACGTGATCGAGTATGACGCGCCGTGGGTCAAGCATGACACGCCCGTCGACGCGAGTCGCGATCTTGCGATGCTCGAACGCATTCGAACGCTCGGCTTCGATGCCGCCGTGATCTTCACGGTCTATAGCCAGAATCCTTTGCCTGCCGCAATGTTTTGTCATCTTGCGGGTATCCCTCGAAGGTTGGCGCATTGCCGCGAGAATCCCTACGGTTTGCTCACCGACTGGGTTGCCGAAACTGAACCGCAGAACGGCACACGTCACGAGGTCGAGCGTCAGCTTGCGTTGGTCGCTCAGGTAGGCGCACGCGCCGATGACAGGCGCATGCGCTTCACGGTTCGCGACGGCGATGAGGCATCGCTTGCGCAGAAGTTCGATGCACGCGGCATCGATCTTCATGCGCCTTTTTTCATGATGCATCCAGGTGCAACGGCAGCATCGCGTCGTTATCCGCCGGACCGCTTCGCGGAGGTCGCGCAAGCGCTCAACGCGCGCACGGGCTGGCCAGTCGTCGTCACGGGCTCGGCAAGCGAAGCGGATTTGTGTCGCGAGGTAAGCGGCGGTCACGGCGGCATTAGCGACCTGTCGGGCGCACTCGACCTCGGCGAACTGGCCGCTCTCGTGAAGCACGCACGCGTCCTTGTTTCAAACAATAGCGGTCCCGTTCATATTGCCTCTGCGCTCGGCACGCCTGTAGTCGATCTCTATGCACTCACCAATCCGCAACATACGCCATGGCAGACGCCGCATAGCGTGCTCAATCACGATGTGCCGTGCCGATGGTGCTATCGCAGCATCTGTCCCGAAGGACATCATTTGTGCCTCCTCGGCGTGAGCGTAGATGAAGTAATCGACGCTGTGATGTCGCTTTGCGATGCCCGCGCAGACGCTGCCGCCCCTCTCTCGATCCATCCATAAGGTTCGCTTTCCATGTACACCCTCGGAATCAATGCGGTCTATCACGACAGCGCGGCTGCGCTGATCAAGGACGGTGTCGTCGTTGCGGCAGCGGAAGACGAACGCTTCACGCACGTCAAGCATGCGAAGCGTCCGGTGCCGTTTTCGACATGGCAATTGCCCTTCGACGCCATCGACTATTGCCTCAAAGAGGCTGGTATCGAACTGGCGGATGTCGATCATGTCGCCTATTCATACGACCCGCATCTGCTTTCCGCCATGCCACGGCAGCCTAAAGCGAGCATTGCGTTGCCATTCATGCCGTCCGAGCATTCGAGCGGCAACCCATCCGAATCGCCTTGGGACCCGCTTTTTTTAAGCTATATCGTCAATGCGCGCGGTCAATTGGTGGATGGCGCGCCGCATCATCTGAAGAAGCGTTTCGCAAGCAGCGGACGCGCGCCGCGGTTCGACTGGCATTACGTCGATCATCATCTGTCGCATGAAGCGAGCGCGTTTCTCGCTGCGCCCTTCGAAGATACCGCCGTGCTTACCATGGACGGACGCGGTGAAGGCGTAACAACGAGTCTCGGGCAATTCGTCAACGGACAGTACGAGCGCGTCAAACAGGTGGAACTGCCGCATTCGCTTGGGCTGCTCTATGAGACCGTCACCGACTATTTGGGCTTTCTGCATTCCTCGGACGAATACAAGGTCATGGCGCTGGCTTCGTTCGGCAAGCCGGCTTACGTGGACCAGTTTCGCGAGATCGTGAAATATCGCCATGACGGCACTTATACCGTCGATGCCCCGCGCCTGGAAGAACGCTTCGGTCGGCGTCGTGAGCGCGGCGGTCCGCTCGATCAGCATCATTACGATATCGCGCATTCGTTGCAAGTCGTGCTCGAAGACACGGCGCTCGAATTGGCAAAGTGGTTGCACGAGCGAACTGGTTTATCGAAGCTCGCGATGGCAGGCGGCGTGGCACTCAATTGCGTGATGAACGCGCGTCTGCGCGACCGTGGCCCGTTCGAAGAGATCTGGGTGCAACCTGCGGCCGGCGATGCCGGTACCGCGCTGGGCGCGGCGCTTTGGACGGACTATCGCGAACGAGAGAAGCAAGGCGACCGCAGCCGCAAATGGCGCATGGATCACGCATATCTCGGCCCGCGTTATGACGACAACGAAGTCGAACAGTTTCTCAAGTGGGCCAAGGCGCCGTATCGGAAGCTCGATAACGTCGCGGGCGAAACAGCCGATCTGCTCGCGCGGAATCGCGTGATCGGTTGGTATCAGGGCCGCACGGAATTCGGACCGCGCGCACTCGGCGCACGTTCGATACTTGCATCGCCGATCGATCCGTCCATGCAAGCGAAGCTCAACGAGATCAAGGATCGTGAAGACTTCCGTCCTGTTGCGCCGGTGGTCATG
Organism: Caballeronia sp. GACF4; assembly: GCF_023631025.1. Taxonomy (NCBI): domain Bacteria; kingdom Pseudomonadati; phylum Pseudomonadota; class Betaproteobacteria; order Burkholderiales; family Burkholderiaceae; genus Caballeronia; species Caballeronia sp. GACF4. The sequence continues at coordinate 370,643 of NZ_JALQDW010000018.1, read as the reverse complement.
GAAGAACACGCGGTCGACTGGTTCGTCGATGCATGCGTGGCGCCTTTCATGCTCTTCGTCTTCGACGTGCGCGAAGAGATGAAGCCGAAGATTCCGGCCGTGACGCATATCGATGGCACGGCGCGCGTACAGACCGTGAACCGCTCGCAACATCCGCTCTATTACGACCTGCTCGCCGCATTCAAGGCACGCACGGGCGTACCGGTGCTCGTCAACACGTCGTTCAACACGCGTGGCGAACCGATGGTCAACTCGCCGCGCGATGCGCTCGAATCTTTCTGGACGTCGCCGCTGGATGCGCTCGTCATCGGTTCTTTCTTAATCGAAAAACCCGGAGCACATGCATGAGCACGGTTTCCGGCGGCTTTAGCTTCGATGGCGCCGACGCTTTCGAAAGGAGCGAGAGCGCGGTAACGCCATCATCGTTCGCGTACGACGTGAGCGTAGCCGTGCCGACTTATCGTCGTCCCGACATGCTCGAACGATGCTTGCGCGCGGTGATGGCGCAGGACATGCGCGCATCGCGTTACGAGATCATCGTCTGCGACGACGGTCCCGATGATGCCACGCGCGCCAAGGTCATGGCGCTTGCACGCGAATGCGAGACAACCGAGCCGCGCGGCCCGCGTATTCGCTATGTTCCCGTCACCGCGACGCAAGGGCCTGCGGGTGCGCGCAACGCGGGATGGCGTGCGGCGCAGTCACGTTTCATCGCATTCACCGATGACGACACCATCCCCGATGCGCAGTGGCTAAGTGCGGGCGTGGCCGCGCTCGATGCCGGCGCGGATGCGGTGTCCGGACGCATCGTCGTGCCGCTTCCCGCGCGGCCGACCGACTACGAACAGGACGCGGCAGGTCTTTCGAGCGCAGAGTTCGCAACGGCCAATACCTTCGTCAAGCGCTCCGCGATGGACCGTATAGGCGGATTCGATGCGCGTTTTACATCTGCGTGGCGCGAAGATTCGGATCTGCAATTTCAACTCCTGCGCAGCGGCGCGCATATCGTCCGTTCGCACGATGCGATGGTGTTGCACCCCGTGCGCCCCGCACGTTGGGGCGTGAGCTTGTCGCAACAGAAGAAGAGTCAGTTCGATGCGTTGCTTTACAAGAAGCATCCTGCGTTGTTCAGATCGCGCATACGCAGCACGCCGCCCGTGTTGTATTACATGATCCTCGCGGTGGTCGTGGCGGCCATCGTCGCTTACGCACTGCGTTTCAACTCGCTCGCCATTGCCTGCGTGATTGCGTGGCTCGCCATGAGCGGTTGGTTCTGTGTAAAGCGCCTGATGAAGACAGCGCTTACGGCATCGCACGTGCTCGAAATGGCGTGGACGTCGCTGTGGATTCCGTTTCTCTCGATCTACTGGCGGCTATACGGCGCCTTCAAATTTCGCGTGGTGTTCGTATGATCGAACGCATCGCTATTTTCAGGGCTTTGCAGCTTGGCGATATGCTCTGCTGCGTCCCCGCGTTGCGCGCGTTACGAGCTGCTCATCCGCGTGCGCATATCGTGCTGATAGGGCTACCGTGGGCAAGCAGTTTCGTGACGCGCTATCGTCCGCTGATCGATGAACTCGTTCCCTTTCCCGGCGCTGTCGGTTTTCCCGAGCAGGAAGAAACCGATGCGGGTTTGCCGTCATTCTGGAGCGCGATGCAGGAGCGCCGCTTCGATCTTGCGGTTCAGCTGCATGGCAGCGGCGGCGTGGCGAACGATATCGTCGAACGAATGGGCGCGCATTCGAACGCCGGCTATCTGAAGCCTGATGAAGCGATGCGCGAAGGCGTCTTCATTCCCTGGCCCGATACGCTGCCCGAGATAGCACGCTATAACGCACTGATGGATGCGCTCGGTATCGATGCAAGCCATACCGATCTCGACATCCCATTGAGCGACGAAGACATCCAAGAATGCGCCGGGTTGCTCGATGCTTATGAACTCGATTCCACGCGACTCGTGCTCGTGCATGCGGGTTCGCAACTGCCTTCACGCCGCTGGCCCGCCGAACGCTTTGCGCAAGTGGCTTTATCGCTTGCCCATGCGGGTTGGCAGATCGCATTGACTGGCAGCGCGGGAGAAGCGCCGATCACGTCGCATATAGCGCGGGCATTGGAAGGCTGCAATGCAATCGACCTGACCGGAAAGACATCGCTAGGCGGCCTCGCCGCGCTCGTAGCCAAGGCGCAACTCGTTGTCTGCAACGACACCGGCATATCGCATATCGCGGCGGCGATGCGTACGAAAAGCGTCGTCATCGCGTCAGGTAGCGACACGCGCCGCTGGGCGCCGCTCGACCATGAACGTCATCGCGTGCTGGCGGATTATCCGTCGTGTCGTCCCTGCTCGTTTCGCGACTGTCCGTATGGGCATCCATGCGCGCTGAATATCAGCGTTGCACAGGTACTGGATGTCGCACATGCGCAGCTGCTCGAACCTCGATTCCATACGGCCCCGATCCATGCTCACTGCTGATAACCGACGCCTGCGTGTTCTGACATGGCACGTGCACGGCAACTACATGTACTACTTGAGTCAGGCGAAGCACGACTTCTATCTCGTCACGAAGCCCGGCCATCCTCCGGGCTACGCGGGCAAGGTCGGCGTCTTGCCGTGGGGCGACAATGTCCACGAAGTGCCTTATGACGAAGTGGCTTCGCAAGATTTCGATGTCGTGCTCTTTCAGCATCGCACGCATTGGGACGACGACCGCTTGAATCTCTTGAGCAATGCACAACGCCGTTTGCCGCGCGTCTATATCGAGCATGATCCGCCGCAGGAGAATGCCTTCGAACAGCGGCATTGGGTGCAAGATCGCGACACGCTGCTCGTGCATGTGACCCACTTCAACCGCCTCATGTGGGACAGCGGCGAGACGCCGACGCAGGTGATCGAACATGGTGTCGTGGTGCCCGACAGCGTGCGCTATAGCGGCGAGAAAGAACGCGGCATTGTCATCATCAATCATCTGAAGCAGCGTGGACGCAGGCTCGGTCACGATGTATTCACCGAAGCCGCGCGGCGTGTGCCGCTCGACCTAGTCGGCATGGATGCTCACGCAGCGGGAGGACTCGGCGAGATCGGCAACCTCGATCTCGCGTCTTTCAGCGCGCAATACCGTTTCTTTTTCAATCCGATTCGCTGGACGAGCCTCGGTCTCGCAATCGTCGAGGCGATGACGATAGGCATGCCTATTGTCGGCCTCGCGACGACCGAGCTTGCAACCGTCATTCGCAACGGCGAAAGCGGCTTCATCCATACCGATACGGACCAGTTGATCGATGCCATGCAACACCTTCTACGCGATCCCGCCGAGGCCCGCCGGCTCGGTGAAGGTGCACGCAAGGTGGCGTTGGAACGCTTTCATATCGATCGCTTCGCAGCCGAGTGGGAAGCCACGCTGCGTCACGTCTGCAGCTAAACATCATTTTAGAGAACAGCCATGAAGGAAGCCTTTCGCAAGCGCATTCTGGTCACGGGAGGTGCGGGCTTTCTCGGCTCGCATCTATGTGAACGCCTGCTCGCTCAAGGACACGATGTCTTGTGCGTCGACAATTTTTATACCGGCACGAAGGACAACATCGCGCATCTGCTGGACAGCGCGAATTTCGAACTGATGCGCCACGACGTGACGTTTCCGCTCTATGTGGAAGTGGACCAGATCTATAACCTCGCATGCCCCGCTTCGCCCATTCATTACCAGTACGATCCCGTTCAGACCACGAAGACGAGCGTGCATGGCGCGATCAACATGTTGGGTCTCGCCAAACGTGTGAAGGCGCGCATCTTTCAGGCATCGACGAGTGAAGTGTACGGTGACGCACGCGTGCATCCGCAACAAGAAGCTTATTGGGGCAATGTAAATCCTATCGGTCCGCGTTCTTGCTATGACGAAGGCAAGCGTTGCGCCGAAACACTCTTCATGGATTATCGGCGGCAGCATGGCCTCAACATCAAGATCGCGAGAATCTTCAATACGTATGGGCCGCGCATGCATCCCGCCGATGGCCGCGTGGTGTCCAACTTCATGATGCAGGCGCTCGCTAACGAGCCGATCACCGTTTATGGCGAAGGCACGCAGACGCGCTCATTCTGTTATGTCGACGATATGGTCGACGCCTTCATCCGCCTCATGAACACGCCCGATGACGTCACGGGTCCAGTCAATCTAGGTAACCCGCACGAACTTTCGATGCTGGACATTGCTAAACGCATCATCGCGTTGACGGGTTCGAGCTCCGAGATCGTGTTTCATCCATTGCCGATGGATGATCCGTGGCATCGTCAACCGGATATCACGCAGGCGCGCACGCTGCTCGACTGGCAACCCGTGACGGAACTCGATGAAGGCTTGCAGCGCACGGCGCGGTACTTCCGCCAGATCACCGAGGCGCAACGCACGATGGCGGCGTTCGCCAGTTGAATGCGAGGTAGGACGAAGGCCGCTTTCAGAGAATCGAAGGCGGCCTTCGCTTTGAAGACAAGCGAAACGCAGGTCTTGCCTGCTTTACGGATGGGCTAATGCATCATCCCTTCTGGTTGCCATGTGGAACCGGCGCACTGATAACGATGCTCACGTTTGTCGACGCAGACGAACTACTCGACGCCTTCGCGCTGCCACCGGCCACCGACGCGTAAGCCAAGGCATCGCGCTTGATAGATTCCATTTTGAAACTCCCTTCGATTAAGCAAGTAAATGAACATGGCCCGCAAGTGAGCCGATCTACCCCTTCCGCGAGGTTGGGGAGCGCACATCTTCACGTCGATCGCATTACTACTGGTAGTACATGGTCATTGTCATTGTCGTGTTGGCCGGACCGGGGGATAACGGACCTGCCCGGTAATAACGTGCGGTCATTGCGACGGTGTAACTCGAAGCGACTGCTCCGTTGAAACCATTCAAGGTAAGGTTCGTTCCAAACGGAATTGCCGCGCCCGCACTGTCGAATAGCTGAATGCCGACGCCTCCTGCCGAAGGCGTGCCGCTTAGTGCCGCAACATTGCTGAAGCCCGACACCGTCCCATTCGCCGGATCGATCCGGTATTGAACACTATGGATCATGCCCGCCGTAGTGCCCTCCACGGGCGTGCCTGCGGGACAGTTGTCAAAGCTCATATTGAAAGATGCCGACTTGCGCGGTGCGGGTCCCAATGCCGGTAGGTCCGTCAGGGCTAGCGTGCCCATTGGCACCGTTACATCGGGTGTGCGGCATGTCAGAACGGTGATGATCACCGGCGTCATGTTGAAGTCGATCGAACCCGAAGCCGCGTTGTATCCAGGAGGACTTTTCCCTTGGTCTCCCACGAGAACGCCCTCGCGATCAATCCGGAAACTGTACCCGGGGTAACGTCACCGATCTTCACGAGGGCCGCTATGAGCTGTCCGCCATTGTCCACCGGGCTACCGACATTGTTTCTCTCGTATCCTAAAACCGGAAAGTCCCACGGGCCGTATTGCGTTTTAGCGGCATAGACTGTTCCTCCAAGTGCGATCCCGATGCCAGGCACATTAGTCGCATAGACCGAAAATTCGACGCCATTGTAGGAGGCTTTATAGCGGGTTGGCGCACCGGCGACGATACCTGCCAGCTCGAAATCGGTGCCGGTGTACCAGCCATCGGACACAGTGCAGGTCCAATAGTTTGGAGTGGCGGCAGACACGGACCATGCACTCAGAAGCGATCCGTCGGGCAGGTCGCGCGCCACGGCTATCGTAGACGGAAAAGAAAGCGTGAATGCGCTGTAGTTGGAATGGCAAGACGCGCTGGCCCATGCGGCGGAAGGAATCATTCCGGCCAGCATAAGCCAGGCCGCTGCATGCCGTGCAACGGCACGGACGATTGTGTTTAAACGGTTCATCGAAGTTATGATCTCAAGTGATCTGTCGAGGATCATCGGCAGACTCCATCAGCTATGCTAAGTGAATTAGGCGTGCTGGCCAGCGGCAGTTTTGGCAACGCGTAGCGAACCACGCAACGCTGCTCGGGAGCGTCTCCCCATTTGACATTGAGCGTTCCCTCATCGCTCTTGAGTCCGGTGGCAATGATGCGGCTGCCCTGCGCCACGGTGCCCACGGTGTCGTCCTTGCCATCCGAAACTTGCGCGCCGAACGGAAGCGGCTTGCCGCTTGCCTGAAGAACATGCATCAGGGCGGGCTTGCCCATGTTCTCAGTGTCGAACTCGAGTTTCACCACGGCGCCCGCAGTCGGCGTAGCGCGTTGTACGGTCGACTTGAGTTGCACGTTGAGCGGTAGCCCTTTAGGATCGATCTCGACCTCGTTGTCGGAATAAGGCTGCACGCCGGAGACGATGGCGTGTCCCCATGGATCGACACGAAGACCTGCGCCATTCGCGAGCCTTGCGCCCGCCGCGTCTTTCGCTTCGATGACGGCGACGGTGTCGCTCATGTTTGGCGCGAATGCCGCGCCGCCTTGCCAGGCCACCACGCCACCGGAAATGCCCGCGCCGTATTGCGAGTAGTCGCGTCCCTTGCTTGCGTTGACCGACAGCGAGGAAAATGGCGATACATAGCCTAGATTTCCACCCACGCTGGCGGTATTGCCGCTCGTTCGATCGCCATCACTGAACGACGCATTCATGCCATATGAAAGCGCGCTGTCCGAGCCAAGCGTGCCCGTCACCGATTCCTGAAGGCTGGAGTTGCCGTTGCCGGTGTCGTGCTGAAAGCTGGTCGAAGACTGAGGAGCGTGCGAGCCCCAACCGAGCGGCACCATCGCCGTCAACATGAAGCGGTTATCCCATCGCTTGTTGTCCACCTGGTATTGACGGATGACCGACGCCCCGTAGGTCAGGCGCTTCCAGCTATTGTTGTAGCCGAGCTGAAACTGCGTATCGCGCGATGTCCGGTTCCAGTATGTCGTGAGCGAGCCCACCGCGTAGATGGCGCCAAAGCGTCCGCTATCGCCTAGTCCTTGATTCAGCGTGAACTGCAAGCGCGACTTTTGAGGAGCGGACATCGAACCGAGCTGATGATCGCTGATCAGTTGACGCGTCGTGGCCGCATCTGGCAGGCTCAGAAAACCGCCAGTCGAATATCGATAGGCCGCGATTGCAATGTTGGTGTTGGTCGGCTCGAACATTCGGGCATAGCTTAGGCGAGCGCTCGTCCCATTCCGTGTTCCGAAGCCCTTGAAGCTCGCGCTCGATTCCGTCACGTCGAACCCGAATGCGCCGAATTTTGTATTGAGCGCCACGCCGGCGAGCGCGGAGAAATACATGTCCGCACCGGTGATACCGCCATACAGCGTCACACGGTTACTCATGCCGCGCTGAACCGTGAACTGAGATACGAACGGATGAATTCTCACGGCCGGGTCGCGATACTCGCCAATTGCCGCGCTATAGCGTGTTACACCGGGGCGCAGCGCGTTGACGGCAGCGGCATATGGAATCGAGGAAACGTGGGTCGTACCGTCCGCCTCCGTAACAAGTAGCTCCAGATTTCCACCATAGCCCGTGGGGTAGAGATCGTCGATTTCGAACGCACCGGGCGCGACCGTCGTCTCGTAGATCACGTTGCCGTTCTGGCGAATCTGCACTTTCGCATTGCTGCTTGCAATGCCCCGAACGACTGGCGCATAGCCGCGCTGCGACTCGGGAACCATCCGGTCATCCGTGCCTAGCGTCACGCCTCGCACGCCGTAGCTGTCGAACAGCGCGCCGTCGGTGAAGGTGTCGCCTGCAATGAATTGGCTCTTGATGTCCTTGAACGCGCGCTGCACGTAAGTCTGCACGCTTTGATAATGCTGCCCGCCGAGATTCCCGCGCGTAAGGTTTCCCTGATAGCGAAAGCGCCACGGTCCGGCGTTGAGACCGGCGTTGACGCCGAGGTATTGCGTGTCGGTTCGGGCGCTTCCCGACTCGCTGTGATAAGCGTTTGCGGAATATTGAAGCAAAGCGGCTGGCACGCCATCATCCCAATACTTCGGATCGACATAGCCACGCGCACGTTTGAGCATGACGATCTGCGGCACGCTTACATCGAGCCGCTGTTCGCCGCTGTCGAACGTTGCAGTCGCGTTCTGTATCAGGTCGGGAAGTTCAAGGCATTCCCCGCTGTCGTTCTCTAGCCTTGCGGATGCCTCGGACGAGAGCTTCCTCAAGTCCACGCTGGACTTTTCGAGCCATCCGGTCGTGACGCACGGATGCACTGTCCCGGTCCCGGGCGTGGATTCGCGTAGCTCGATATCGAGCTTGCCTTTCCAGACATCGTTCACGTAGAGGTCGGAGCGATAGGTGCCAGGCAATACGCGCTGTCCCTGGTTGAAGCGAGAGATGTCGACTTTCCCGCCGTCGCCCGTGTCGAGAAATTGCTCGTTGAATTCGACCGCTGCAACTTGCGCGGATGCATCCCACGCATGAGCGCTTACACCAATCGCCGCCAATGCCTGTATCGTACAGACACTTATTGGCTTGAGCCTGGGTTGAGGCTCATTGCTTTTATATTTTCTTGCTTTCATTACGGATTCCGAAATTCCATCTCAAAGGCAAGCCTTACGCATGAGACCTGGCCTGCATCAACGCGTCCTGTCTGTATGATTGGCGTTTGGTTCGCTACAAAACCGCATTGCCGTTTGTGTGTCAGCAGCTTCGATATCTCCTGCTCACGGCTGCAAGTCGGCCTCACCCTCTTGTGGTCCGCCGTAATCGTTGATTGCTGTGTAGTGCAACTTCGCGCCTGGACCAAAAATGTCGCCGGTTAGCGCGAAGACTCGGGTCTCACCTGGACCAACCATCCCGCCCTCATCGAACACGGCGGTGCGCGCGCCGTCGGTTAGCGTGATTCGATCGAAAGAGACGAAGTACTGGCTGGGATTGAATGCCGCGATCTTGTTGGCGGCGTCGCCAGGCTTTATTTGCCACACGACCTGTCCGGACGCGCTATCAGGTTGACCCTTCAGTGCGCTTGGCCGATAGAAGAACTTGATACGTGAGCGGAACGCAAGTTGTAGCTGATTCGCGTCCGCCTCATCGCCCGTTGGTTTGGGCGGAACCTCCAGCACGTTCAAGTAAAGGATCGATTCCCTATCCGCGGGCAAAGGCTCGCCTGATGACATGATCCGCAAAGTCTGAGACTTGTCCGGATCGATCCGCATGATGGACGGTGTGATGGCGAACGGAACCTCGATGGTGTCCGGCGCGGTGTCCGGATTACCATTGTCGATCCACACCTTCACCAGGCCAGGGAGCTTGCCGTTGTTGGTCAACTTGACCGTGACCTCGGAGTCGCTCTGGTTATAGATGACGCGAGTTCCTGCAATAACCACCGATGCTTCGGCATCGTGCGTGCGCCCGAGCATCACCGTGCTCAGGGTTGCAATGGTGAGGATCTTTATCGCAAGTTTCATTGGCGTTGTGTCTCGTCTTCAAGACGTTGCATTGAACGGCGGGCCGCAATGACATGACGATCTCCGTGGCCCGCACGTCGCTTTACTGATAGTCGATGCTATAAACGACAGAAGAGTTGGCCGCACCGGCGGTGGTTACGCCAGTTGCGTAGTACTGAACGTTGTAGCTAAGCGTTGCCGAACCGGACGAGATGTCGGCAGCCTTCGAGTTTTGCAGATCGGTCGAGTAGCCCGCCTTGATTCGACTGCCATCCAAGTTCAACAACTGCATCTTGACGTTGCTGGCACCGCCAGCCGTGACGGTCAGTCGGCCGTCGGCGGGATCGACCGAGGTGCCGGCTTCGTAGAAGACCGCTGCCTTGCTGGAGCTCGTCACCGGGGTGCATCCCGTCAAAGCAATCTGATAGGACGTCGTTCCGGCTGTCTCGCCTGCGGCTTTCAGCGTACTGGTCGAGATCGTCGGCAGCTTGACCGTGAAGTCCTTGGCCGAAGTCCCATTGCCGTTGATGGCGCAGGTGGAGGCAGTCAGGGCGCCGTTGAACGTGATGGTTCCGTCAGATGCGAAAGCACTGCCGGTAAACACGGCAAAGACACCCGCGAAAAGCGTTGCGACAACAGATTTCTTCATTTGATAAATTCTCCACGTAACCTGATTTTCTTGCAATATTGGTAGTACTACATAAACTGCCAGTTCGATTCCGAATGGATCGTTGGGTCATCTGGCCAACCCCGGCTCCTCCTCGATGTTATAAAGATTCGCAGTTCCTCTTCGCTCACGCGCCTAGTACGATGCCCATACCGACGCGCACGATGGTGCTATTGCCGCCTGCTGTAGAAACGCCAAGGTTATAGTTCACCGTTCCTTTACGATTCCAGCTTGAAACGCCTATACCGAGCGCCGCCTGACCGCGATAGCTCGCCATGCCTGCATTGAACGTGGTCCGCCCCGGCAAATACGGCGTGGCAATGTTGAGTGCTGAAGCCGCTGCAATACCTCGTCGCGCGGCGCGATCGACATCGTCGATACGACCGTTCACGCCGCCGATAACGTCGTTGAGTTGTCCAAGGTTGATTGCGTCGGTGCGCGTCGTCGCAGCCCCGACGTTCGTGATCTGGCGCTCGTGGCCCGTGCTGCCGACCGACACCGCGTTATCCCGGTCGGCTAGCGAATTCGCACCTATTGCCACGGCATTTTCGCCGCTTGCCATCGCGGAATCGCCGAGAGCGCTCGCATGTGCGCCAAGGGCGATTGCATCGCTGCCCAACGCTACGGTCGCCGTCTTTTTGGTCGAAGGAGAGCCAATCGATGCCCGCATTGCAACGTGTGGCCCTTCTGCCAGTTCGGGTCGTTGCGCGGCATGGCTTACATTTACGGCATTCGGAGGCGTTGAGTCAGGCAGCGCGGCAAGACTCGTTATGAGGCTTCTGGCCTCCTCCAAACGTACTGTTGGCTTTCGATCGAGGGAACGACTCACCACATCGCCGACAACGATCTCCGGTTCATCCGCTCTCAACATGGTGGCGACGAGTCGACTCGCGGGATGGGTTGCGGCCGTGGTGACATTGCCGACGTCGGCCATCAAGGCTGGCGTCATCTGTGGCATCTGCGCAGCGCGCTGCTGTCCCAGTGCGTAAAGCGACCTTTCCGGCGCGTCGTGCCGCGTGTGATCCAAGTGCGCGGCGATGTCATCAACCCGCGCGGTGACCATGTCGCTGCCCGAAACGACTGCGTGGTGATGATGCTTCCATGCACCCGCAGCGTGATGCGCGACGCGCGGTGCAACCCGCCGCGTTCGGTTGGAATGCATCGGTGTCCCAACGCCTTGTTGAACTCGCGCGTGGGCGGCGCGCCGCTTAGTAAATCTTTGCACATGGCCCGCAAGCTTGTCCGGTGGCGCGCGTCGTTTTGATGCGTCGAGCGATAAAGGCGTGGACGAACGCACGGTCATGCGTGTGTCGAATACCTTGCCGTAATCAGCGGTTTTATCAAGCCCATTGCTCACGAATGGGGTGGCGAAGAACACGGCATGTTGAGGCCGCGTATGCTTCGTATTAGCCAGCAGCTCGTTGCTCGCCGTTGCATCGGATCTAAGAGAGAAGCGTTGCGCGAACGATAAATCGTGCGGCCAGCCTCGCAAATGAAGCTTGGGAGAATCGAACGATCGAAGCGGCTCGGATGACTCGACTTGCAACACGCCTGAGCCGATGGCGCCTGCCTTCAACGATTTCGAATCGTCCATGCCCACCGACGAATAATCACCGCGCGTCCTGGCCGCTCTTGCGTTTTCGTGACCTGCGTCTCCACTGGCTTGCGCCGAAGCGTACGAAACCGTGCCGCCAAATCCCACGACGAGCAAAGCCTTCGCGGCACCGGTTAGCGCGCGCGGTTTGAAGAGCTTGACATTGCGCACTCTGCCCGTCTTGACGACACCCGCGGCATGCGCTGGTTCAACGTGGATCGATTCGCGGGATGACGTCACTCGTTTTCCTCATTAGATTTTGGTCGACTTCTCGAATGCACGCGGCATCCAACATGAAGGTGATTCGCGTGACTGAAGCGTACAAATCCCGGACGCGACGAAGGTGATACTCCTTCATTACTTGTGCGTTTTTGGGGCAAGACATGCGAGCGATGTCGTTCGACGGGGACCCCCGATGTCGGATTTCTTTCGCGCGCGTTGAATATTTAGTGCATGGGCAGATCTGCGAAACCTACACTGCCTCTGCAGAGCAATTTCGAGCCATCACGAAAATTGGTCGCCGATGCTCTGTGATACTCAGTTATGCACATCCGTCCATTTACAAGGATATCTAACCATGCAAGCAAATTTCGACAGCCGTGCCTCGTTCTCGATGAACCTGCCGAGGTTTCCGTCCTCGACTACCGGTTTCGAACAGAACTCGTCTTTTTCGAGCAATCGGCCGCTTCAGATGATGTCCATGCCCTACGGTGGCATGTCGCTCAATCAGCCGTTCAACCAGTCTTTCAGTCAGCCCTTCAATCAGCCGGCCATGCCGCGTGCATTCGGCGGCAGCAGCATGTCCAGTTCGAACTTCAGTTATTCGACGCAGCAGATGTCGCGCGGCCCGGACGGATTCAGCCAGTCGGCGACTTCGGCCAGCTACTCGTCGTTCGAGCGTCAGAGTCCTGGCCGGGACATGCAGTACAACAGCATGCAACCGAGCGGCTTTTCGAACCAGATGCGCGGCGACTTTAGTGATTCTTCGCAGCAAATGTCACGCGGCCCGGACGGATTCAGCCAGTCGGCGAGTTCCGCCAATTACTCGTACTTCGAGCGTGAGAGTCCGAGACAGGACATGCAATACAGCAGCATGCAATCGAGCAGCTACCTGAACCGGATGCGTGGGGACGCCTGTGACGGCGCGGCGGGTCAACAAAGCCAATGGTCGGACACGGGCGTACACGACGGAAAATCGTCCATCGACCTTGGTGATTACAAGCTGGACTTCGATAAATCCAAGTCCTCGATCAACCTTACCGATGAGAAAACGGGTAATCAAACCAAGGTCTGGGGCGATCCGCATATCGATCTCAATTCGGGTACGCCGAACCAGACGAGCGGGATGTTCAATGGCTCGATCGACTTCAACCTGCCGGATCACACCCGCGTGAGCATCGGCACGACACCGGCTAACGGCAATTCGAACGTATCCTTCGCCGATAACGTGACGGTTACGCAGGGTAATCGGGCATATGTCGTCAAGGGGTACGAACACACAACCCATCACCGGTAAGGAATCGCTTTGGGGCGACTATCAGCCGTCGCAGAGTCAGCTCAAGCTGATCAACGCGAGTCCGACTTTCATCTCGGACATACATACAGCGAGTGATCGGATCGATAGCGGAGCCTATAAGCCCATTGCGATCAAAAGCGACTCAATGGTGCAATTCGACCCGGTCGATAAGCGCGTCGTTCTCACGCCTGACTTTCGCGACGGAGGCGACACTGAGCAGATGGGAACCTTGTCTCACGAACTGAGCCATTTCCTCGACGATCCCGCTGAGCGGGCATTCACGAAGGACTATGGGGTCAACCCGCGTGATCCGGACGCATACAATCAGGCGGCGACGCGCTACGTAAGAGCGCAAACGGTGGCGGAGGCCAAGCACAACCGCAAGCACAACCGCAAGCACAGCCGCAAGCACAGCCGGAAAGTGGCTCGAACGCGGGAGCTTCCGTTGACCAGTCGACGGCGGCGTCTCCCAATGACGCAGCTGAAGACACTTCCTCGGGCGATGATGCCTGAGTTAGCCGAGCGTTAATGTGCCGCCACCTCACAGCGTTGTCAGCGGTGAGGTGGCGGCTTTCGAGCAGACGAGCCGTATCGGAAGAACCGTCCAGTTAGCGAAGGTGAGACGCGACTGCCGCGCCGTGCGCGATCAATTGGCGTGATGCCAGCGCCGCCGCCGGCGGCAGCTTCTGCTGACGCCGGCAGCCGACGCGCAAGCGCGCCGGGAAGGCTACTTAAGCCTTGAAGTCCGATGCAGTCACCGCCTGATGCGTCTGCGCATTGATCCGCATCTTCCTCTGCATTTCTCGGGCGACAGCGTGAAAGTCACCGGGCCGTCCCGATACGTCGATGCCGTGGCCAATGCGATCGTCAAAGCCCAGGAGCAATTGCCGCCGCCGCAGCAGACGCTCGAACAGACGCAGATACGCGTGTTTCCGCTGCGTTATACCCAGGCACAGGACATCACCTATACCTCGGGGAATCGTCAGCAGACCATCGCGGGCGTGGCTTCATTGCTCCGGACGCTGATGGGAAACACGAGCGTGGCGAGACCGGCGGCGACGAACACTCGCGGACGCCCGGATAGCCTGCACGGCACGGTCAAGGGGATTCCGCCTTTACCGAGCGTGCCCGGGTTCACGGAAACCGCACAAGATGCCTCGGTGGATGACAGTCCGGCGGAACTTCCCCAATCCGCCGTGACGCCGGCAAGGCGCAACATCGTCGCGGACCCGCGCACGAACTCGGTCGTGGTGTACGACGTACCGGCGATGATGCCCGCCTACGAGAAGGCCATCTCCATGCTCGACCGGCCGCAGGATCTCGTGGAAATCTCGGCTCTCGTGATGGATGTGTCGAGCGATGCCGCCAGGGAACTCGGCGTTCGCTGGGGCGCTGGGGCTTCATCCAGCCGCCAGTCAAACACGCGTGGTTCCGTAGCGCCTGCCCTGCCGGGAGCGTCGTCCGTCGCCCTCGGCGTGGATGCGGGACTCACGCTGACGACGTTGATCGGCAATTCCGCGCACTTCCTCTACGAGCAGATCCACGCGCTCGAGAAAACCGGTCGCGCGCGCATCCTGTCTCGTCCTCGCGTGCTGACGCTCAATAACGCCGAGGCAGTCCTTTCGTCGCACAATTCCATTTATGTTCGCGTGGCAGGTAATCAGGATGCCAATCTATTCAATGTCGACACGGGACTCACGCTCAAGGTTACGCCCACTGTCGAGCAAGGCGGCGGCGAGCACAGCAGGATTCTTCTCAGCGTGCAGATCGAGGATGGCTCCTTCGACGGCGACGCGTCGGTTGACGGCATACCGCGCGTCAACAGTAACTCGATCATCACTCAGGCCATAGTGGGCGATGGCGAGAGCCTGCTGATCGGCGGCTACGAATACGAGCATACGCAAACGAGCGGATCGAAAGTCCCTATCCTGGGCGACATTCCGATCATCGGGACGCTTTTCGGCGATGAGCAGACATCTTTCGATCGCACCGAGCGGCTCGTCCTCATCACACCGCGATTGAAGCGGCTGAAAGCGGACGCCGCGGCGCCGGCCGAACTCTCCGTCGACGATGTGCCCGCTCTCTCGGCGATCACCGGAAAGGACTATCCGCGGCCGCCCTTGCCCGATGCGGCGTTTCCTCCGTTGCCACCACTGCCGGCCAGTCAGCTTGCCGCTCCACGCAATGCCGCGCATGCATCGCAAGGGAGCAAGCAATGACCGACGCACGACTCTTCGTCGCCTCCGGGCTGCATGCGGGCGCGAGCATCGCCCTAACGGCGGACCGCGACTTGCAAATCGGCAGCGCGGCCGACGCCGACCTGATCCTTTTGGATACCGGCATCGCGCCACATCACGCGAGCGTTCGACTGCACGGCAACAGGCTCGAACTGCATGCCGCTCACGCCGACATCGCGGTATTCGGGCAAGCGCTCAAAGTGGGCGCCCGAACGCAGTTGCGCCACGGTGCCACATTCCGGCTGGGAGAGACGGCCTTGCAGTTCAGCAACGGCGCCCCGCCGACAGAGCAGGCCATGAAAAGCGCGGAATCTGCATGGCTCCTTGCTCACGCGCCATTTACGTGGCTGCGAAGGAAGTGTGCGCGCATACCTCGCTATCAATGGCTTGCGATAGCGATCGTGCCGCTCGGATTCGCGTTGCTGTACAGCCTGAATACCCTTGTTCCGAGACCTCTAGAAAAACGGTCGTCGCCTCTGGACGAGCCCGCCTTTCGCAACGTTCGCCAGCGCACGGATCAGACAACGGGCGCACGTGTTTACGAGGGTTACGTACAGACCGCCGCCGACCTTGGCGCCGTTTCCCTCGTCGCGCGCGCACGCGGCGGCGCGGTGCGTGTGCGCGTCGCCGTGATCGACAGCATGCGGGAGCAACTGAGCGATTTTCTCGACAAGTACTACCGCGGCGTCCGTTTGCGTGCAGGCGAACGGCCCGGCGTGTTCGTCGCGACACTTCCCGCAGCGGACGCCTATCTGCAACCCGAGTCATGGGACTACGCGCGGGTCGACCGGCTCGCGCAAGGACAGGTGGATGGATTAGAGGCGTTGCGCTTCGACGGTCACGAGAACAACAGCGGCCCCGTGCGTGTTCCGCTCGAAGCGCTCGGATTGAATCTGCTGAATTCTCCGCACGCCGCGTGGCTCGCCGACCAGCAAGGAGCCCGATATTTCGCGGGAGCGCATCTGTCGATAGGACGGATCGAGCGAATCGACCCATGCGGCGCATCGGTGATTCGCGATGACGGAAGCATCTATGTCCTGATTGCACAACGCACGAGTTCCGGCAAGTCCTGCTAGCGGCTCACGCCGCCGGAGCCGCACCCGACAGCCCCTTACCGGTGCGCTGCCCTTCGCGCGTCGGCGCGCCGCACGAAGGTTCATGGAGTCTGCACGATCCTTTTAGCGCGCCATCACTTATATAGGAAAGCAGAATATGTCGATGCAAGCGGCAAATATCGGTTACACCCCTGCCATGTTCGGTTATGGCATGGGCGGCGCCCAGGGCGGCAGCATGATCGCACCCGACGGCACGCTGTCGCTCGGAAGCGTGGCGGACGCCGTCAAGCGAAACCTGCAACAGCAGGCCCAGTCGATCAATCAATCGGAGCAAGACGCTAGCGCGCAGAGCGCGCAAGGCGGCCAAAACGGTCAAGGAGGGCAAGGCGGAGCCGGAGGCGTGGGCAGCGCCAGCATGCTCGACATGCAGAAGAAGGTCGGCGAGTACACGTCTTCATTGCAACAAGGGACGTCCATCTTGAGCAGCCTGGCGGAAACACACAAATCCGTCGCGCAGAACACGAAGTAAGCCAACGCACACACCGGCGGGGCCTCCAATGCGGGGGCTCCCGCGCGCCGGATTTTCCTGTCCAACCAAGAATATTCACGATGATGCTTTCGCAAGCAGTTGCCATCCAATCTTTTCAGGTCGACGCGACGCCGCCAGCGATCGCCGCCACACCGGCGCAACTGGATGCCGGCACGGGAGGCGAAGGGATCACGCGCCTTGCCGAGCAAGCTCAGTTCGCCTTGCAAGGAGCGGCCGCGCCCCTCGGCGCGTTGCTCGATCCCACCCGCCGACGGCCGCTTACGACAGGCGAGATGCTCACGCTGCAAGCCGCCGTCAGCGACTACTCGGTCACGCTGATTACGCTGTCGCATCTTGCCCAGAGCGTAGGCAGCGCCATCCAATCCATCACTCAGAGAACGTAATGCGTCGCGCGCTCATTCTTCTGCCGCTCGTCCTGCTCGGCGCATGCAAGACCTCGTTATACGAGGGGCTGGACGAGGACCAGGCCAACCGCATCGTCGCGGTCCTCAGTCAACACGGTGTCGAGAGCTCGAAGGAGCGCAACGCCGACAAGACGTGGACCGTATCCGTCGATGAAGACGAAGCCGTCACCGCGACCGAGCTGACCGGCGCGTATGCCTTGCCCCACGCCAGTCATGCCAATCTCGGCGAACTCTTCAGCCGCCAGGGATTGATCTCGAGCCCCGAAGAAGACCACGTGCGCTACGTCTATGGTCTCACCGAAGAATTGGCCGCCACGCTCGAAACGATCGACGGCGTGCTGGTGGCGCGGGTGCATATCGTCGATCCGCAGCGAGATCCGCTACTCGGCCCCCCGATGCTGCCGAGCGCGTCTGTCATGGTGCGATATCGCAGCGACGCGAATCTCGAGCCCATGCGCGAGAAGATCCGCGCGCTCGTCGCCGGCGCGGTGCAGGGGCTCACGCAAGACAAGGTCTACGTGACGCTCGTTCCCGTCATGCCGGTCGTCACGCAAATCGATCTGTGCGCGCAGACGGGCCACTGTCCGCCACCGCTTGCCGATCAGCGCAAGGTCGAGCGTGTCCTCATCGTTCTGACCGTCATGGCGCTGCTGTTGATCCTGGCCGTCTGGGTGTGGGATTCGGGCATTCGCGCATTGCCGCGGATACGCATACCCGGTGTGACGTTTTTCAGGCGGCGGACCCGCCAGGCCGTGCCGGCGAAGCCGAAGCCGGGCGCAGCCGCCAACGACTCCTCCCATTCTCGCGAAGACCGCACATGAAATCCCTACCCATTCTCGACGTCGCAGGCTGGGCGCATCACAGCTGGTGCGGACGAGCCACGCCCGCACGCAGCGAGCGCGCCCGCGCCGCAGCCGCCTTGCATCTTTTCGCGCGCTTTCCGACGCTCGCCGAGGCCGGCGCCAAGCAATTGCCGTGGTTCGCCGCGCCGCTCGCGCGCCCGGCGTGCGGACGACTCTTGCGCCTGTGCGCCGCGCTGGCGTGCGCGCGCTCGCTGCGCCTTCTCGTGAGCGCCGCCGCGCACACGCAGTTCTCGGGCGCGGTGGGCTTGCCGCCGCTCGCGCGGCTCCAGTGCCATCGGCGCGGACAGCAGCCCGACCTGAGGCTCGACTCCCCTGTCGACTTCTTCAACCGGCGCAGCCTGTGCATAGCCGGGATCGCGCTCGCACTGCGGGCGACGAGCGGCCACGCACAACGGCTGTGGATGAAAGTGCGTCTGCCCTGCGAGTACGCCACGGCCGCGGCGCAATGGCGCCTGCCTTTCGTGTCGGCGCGAGCGGCGCTCGAATTGATCGGCGATGCACTGCAACTCCTCGACACAGAGAGGCGGCCATGCTGATCTGGCGAGTTTCCGACTGGCGGGTCGAATCGGACGGTTACATTTGCGCCAACGATCTCGCCTTGCTGCAAGACCTGCCCGCGCTGCAACGCGTGAATGCACAACGTGCGAGGCAAGAGGCAGCCGACCTCGCGCAACGCGCCCGGCGTGTCAGACGGCAGGCGCTCGCACGCGGTTTCATCGCGGGCCGCGCGGCGGCGGTGCATGACCTCGCCATGCCGGCCGCCGCGGCCGCCTTTGCGCTTCGTGGCTTGAACGATCGCCTCGTGAAGATCGTCGTCGAGGCCGTACGCGACGTCGTCGGCGACATGCCTGCCGGCGCGATCTTTCCGAATCAACTTCGCCGCAGTCTGCAAGCGGCGCCTGGGCAACGGCCGCTCTCCGTGCGCGTCTCGGCATGCGATTACGAGGAAGCCAGGCAAGCAGTCAGCGCGATGGAAGACGAGCTGGGCCTGACGCTCATCACCGTTCTTGGCGACGCCGATCTGCCGCCGCGTTCGTGCGTGGTCGAAACCGATATCGGCGTAATCGATGGCAGCTTGCGGCAGCAGCTCGCCGCACTCGAACGCGGCATCCGCGATGCGATCGCCGCCGTGCTCGACGAATACACGCGTCTGGACGACCGTCTTCTCAGGCAATTCGATGTCATCGAGCAAGGACTGCGCGACACGCTCGACGTCCTTTCCCGCGATGCCGCGCCGGCCGGCTGGATCGCGTGCAATGCCACGAGCGGGGGCGCCGCGATATGAATCCGTTCGCCGGCCTCGAACGGCTCACACGTGAACAGGCGGAGCGGCAGAACATCGCTGCCTTGCATTTCGGCGCCGACGTGCCAGTGAGCGTAGGCCATCGGCGCTACACGCTCGCGTTCGAGCCGTGTCGCTCGCACTATCCGCTGCGGCTGCACGGCATGGCCTGCGGTCAGCCGCTGGTACTCGATCTGGATGCGCGGGCGCTTATCCCCGAACTTTCGCGCCAGAGTCTGGAAAAGACTGGGAAGCTCGCACACAAGCTGATTGCCGACGCGTGCGAGGACTGGCTTTGCGCGCTGGAAGGCGCATTCGGCTTCGCGCTCGATGTGACCGGCGTTTCCTATGACGCGTCGCCCGCGCCGGGCGCCTATGGCCTCGCGCTTACGCACGTCCAAAGCGGACGCACGGCGAGCCTGTCATTTCACTGCGAGGCGGTGGATCGCTGGCTGCGGCGCCAGCCTGATCCGCAGTGCAATTCGAGCGCGCTTGCGCGCCAGATCGTCGTCAGCATTCCGGTCTGCGTCGCCGGACCAACGCTCACGCTCTTGCGTTTGCGGCGCATTCGCGCCGGTGACGCGCTGGTGCTCGACAAATCAGTTCAATACCTGCGCTTGCCTCTTCGCAACGGCACACAGCGCATTCTCTTGAAAACTCTTGGAGATCAGATCGTGCTAGATCGCCCCATTCTCAACGAAGACAATCAGCCATCCGAACTGACCAGCGAATTCATTCCGGTCGAAGCCCTCACTTTTCCGTTCGACGCCGTGATCGGCTCGATGCGCCTGTCCTTACACGAACTCAGCCGCTTGCGACAGGGTTCGCTGGTGTCGCTGCAGCTTTCGGTACGCGAGCGCTCGGTCACGCTGTTGTGCCAGGGATTGCCCTTCGCCAAGGGAGAACTGGTGAACATAGACGATGTGCTGGCCGTGCGGATCACGAGCGTGCTGCAATCCGCCCATCCGGACGTCGCGTCATGATCGGAGCGCAAACCGGGCAACTGCAACTCGTCGGCGTCTTCTTTCTACTGAGCGTGGCGCCGCTCGTCGTCATCATGTGCACCTCGTTCACGAAGTTCAGCATCGTCCTTACGCTGTTGCGCTCCGCGCTCGGAGTGCAGCAAGCGCCCGGCAACCTGGCGATATCCGGTCTCGCGCTCGCGGCAACCCTGGTCGTGATGGCGCCTACCCTGCACGCTATCGGCGACGCGCTCTCCCTCGACGAGGGCGTCGAAAGCGGGCAATTGCCGCCCCTCCCGCAGATGATCGACGCCGTTCGTGGACCGCTCGGGGAATTCATGCTGGCGCACTCACGCCCGGCAGAACGTGCGTTCCTGCTCGACGCGGCAAAGCGCACCGATCCCGCTCTCGACGCGCAAGAAAGCGACTTCACGCTGCTCGTTCCGGCGTTTCTGATCAGCGAGATTTCGAGCGGCTTCGAAGCGGGCTTCCTGCTCTATATCGCCTTTCTCGTCATTGATCTGGTGGTCGCGAACGTGCTGACCGCCATGGGCATGATGATGCTGTCGCCGAGCACCGTCTCCATTCCACTCAAGCTCTTCGTGCTGGTGGCTGCCTCCGGCATTCCCAGACTCATGCATGCACTCATTCTCGGTTACGCCAAGTGAATTCGCTTCCTTCCCTTACCTCGCTCGCAACCGACGCGCTGTTGCTCGTGTTCTGGCTTTCGTTGCCAATGCTCGCCGTCGCGACCGCAGTCGGTCTTTTGCTCGGTCTGTTGCAATCGGTCACGCAGATCCAAGATCAGAGTCTGCCGTACGGTGCAAAGATCGTGTGCGTCGGACTCGTGCTGATCGTGACGGCGCCGTGGGCGAACCGGGAAGTCGCGCGTCTTTTGAGCCATATCTTCACGATGATCGCCTCGGGCCGCACGCATTGACCATGAACATCCTCGATCAATTGAGCGGCTTCGCCTTCTGCATGATTCGTCCAGCCGTGGCGCTCGCCCTGATTCCGTTTGGTAACGACGGAGCGCTCGGTGTGACACTGCGTGCCCCGCTCGTGCTGATGTTCGCGGTGCTGCCCGCGCAAGCGGGATTGCCGCACGAACCGCTTGCGGCAAGCGTCATGGAAGCTGGCATCGGTCTTTTGCTGGGACTCGGTTTCGGCGTCGTCTTTCATGCGGCCTCCACGGCGGGCGCCATCCTCGATCAACAAGGCGGCTATAGCGTGGGCGCGGTCTATGACCCGAACTTTCAGCAGGAATCCGCCGCGTTTCAAACGCTTTTCACTCAATTCGCGGCGTTCACGCTCTTTACGGGCCACGGTCTTGTCGCACTGTGCGGAGTCTTCGCCGACGCGTGGTCGATCTGGCCACCGGGCGGACCGTATCCCGGTGGATTCGCGCGCCTCCTCTCCATGTTCTCGGAAACGCGTTTGCCGCAGTCTTTAGCGCAGGGCTTGCAGCTTTCGGCGCCGTTACTCGCCTTGATGCTGCTCACCGACGTTTCGCTCGGACTCGCGTCGCGGCATGCAAAGCGTCTCAATCCGTTTTCCACTGCGCGTACGTTCAAGGCAATGGTGCTCTCCTTCGCGCTGATGGCGTGCGTTCCAGCGATCCTCGATCGACTCGCGCGCATCTTCGCCGTCTCGCTGAATCTCGAATAGGAGGCACCGGTCGATATGAGCGACAAAACCGAAAAGCCCACGCCTCGCCGGCTGCTGCGCGCCCGAACCGACGGCGACATTGCGAAGAGCGCCCATTTGAGCACCGCGATGAGCGCCGCGCTGTGGTGGCTGCTGCTGGCGTTCGAAGCGCCACACACGTTCTCCGGTTTCGTCCACATGATCGACGCCGTGTCGGGACTGGACGCCAGCCGTTCGTTCGCGTGGCAGTTCAAGGCCGTATTGAATGCGCTGCTCGAACCGGGCAAGGGAGCGCTGATCATGCTCAGTGCCGGCATGCTTGCCAACGTCATACCTGAACTCGTTCAAACGCGTGGACTCGTGTCGTTCAGGCGGATCGCGCTCGATCTCAAGCGTCTGAACCCGGTGGAAGGGCTGAAGAATCTGTTCGGCTTGAAGGTCGCGTTCGAGACCGTACTGATGCTGTTCCAGTTCGCCGTGCTCATCTTCGTGGCCTGGCGTGTGACGGCAGAATGGCTCGTGCAGATCGAGCCGGCGTATTCGCTCGATCCGCTATCCCAGCTTGCGCTCGCGTCTCTCAGCCATTCCCGTCTGCTCGCGCTGGTTGCGCTTTCGCAGGCCGCGCCCGCGGTAGCCGACTATGCCATGCAGCACGTGCTGAGAAAGCGCCGTTTGCGCATGGACAAGGAAGAACTCAAACGCGAATACCGCGACGAACACGGCGACCCCTACGTCAAAGGCCGGCGACGCGCGCTTCATCGCGATCTGAACCGTTAAACCCCGAATCCGGAATCATGAACCGCCCATCCGTTCCTCTCTTTGCCAGCTTGCCCCGACAGATCGCGCGCCACGCACACATCGCGGCAGCCGCGGGTTTCATCAGCGTGCTGGCGTTGCTGATTCTGCCCATCCCGCCGTTCCTGCTCGATCTGTTCATCGGCATGAGCTTTTGCGCGGGTTTCGTCATGCTGTTCTCCACGATCTACGTGTCGCGCGCGGCGGATCTTCCGGGCTTTCCCGCGCTTCTGCTCATGACCACGCTGCTGCGTCTCGCGCTGGCCATCGCATCCACCAAGATGATCCTGCTCCAGGCGCACGCCGGGCGCATCATCCAGGCCTTCGGCGAGCTGGTCGCGGGCGGCAACGTCGCAGTCGGCATCGTCGTCTTCCTGGTGCTCTGTGCGATTCAGTTCATCGTGGTCGCGAAGGGTGCGGACCGCATCGCGGAAGTCGCGGCGCGCTTCACGCTGGATGGCATTCCAGGACGCCAGATGAGTATCGACGCCGATTCGCGAAGCGGGCTCATCACCGCCGAGCAGGCAGCGCTGCTGCGTGCCGGACTCGAACGCGAGACCTATTTCTACGGATCGCTCGACGGCGCCATGAAGTTCGTCAAGGGCGACACCATTGCAAGTTTCGTGATCGCGCTCGTGAATATCGTGGGCGGACTCGCGGTTGGCATCGGGCAGCGCGGCATGCCGTTTGGCGACGCCTTGCAGGTCTATACGATCCTGACTATCGGGGATGGCCTCGTTTCGCAGATACCATCGCTCGTCGTGTCGATCGCGGCCGGTCTGCTCGTCACGAGAGTATCGCCCGCGAGCGGCGCCACCAATCTCGGCACGGACCTTTACGAGCAGTTGACGCTTCGGCCTCACGCACTCGTCATGGCGGGCGCGTGCTGCGCGGCACTGGCGCTCATTCCCGGCTTTCCGCATGCGCAGTTTGCGCTGCTGGCCGCGCTGCTCGGAGGACTTGGCTTCGTGCTCATGCGCGCGGCGCAACGGGCGCGCGACGAGGCACGCGCTCCCATGCCCGCGCTTGCGCGCGACGGCAGCCGGTACATGCCCCATTTGCTCGACGAGGCCGAGGTTGGAACGAGCACCGTGCTGCGCCTTCGACTTGGCAACGACGCCTTCAAAGCCGTGCCGCGCGATGCGTTCAACCGCGTGCTCGGCACGCTGCGCCATCATCTCAACACGCGCTTCGGCCTGCCCTTTCCCGGCCTTGCCGTCGTGATCGACGAGCGGCTCGCCGCCGAGCGCTACATCATCGATGTCGACGATGTACCGTTCGCGAGCGGCACGCTCATGCCCCAGCACGTCCTGGCGAGCGGACGCCCGGCGGATGTGCCGGCCGAAGGCCCGTCGGGGTATCGACCGGGCTTCGAGAAGTCAGTGTGGATCGCGGCCGGCGCCGCCGCGTCGCTCGATGCCTCCGTTCTGAATACCGCCACGCCCGACGACGTCCTTGCTCAACACCTCATCGAGATATTCGAGCGGTGCGCACCGCGCCTGATCGGCACGCAAGAGGTGCGCTTTCTGCTCAATCGTCTGAGCCCCGAGTTTCGCGAACTCGTCGCGCAGATCGAACAACGGATCACGACAGCCCGGCTCGCGGCCGTGCTGCGGCAGTTGCTGCAGCAACGCGTGTCGATCCGCAATCTGCGTGGCATCCTCGAAGCCATTCTGCGCGTGTCCGCAAACGAACAAACGCTCGAACGCATGGTGCGCGAAAGCCGTATCGAACTCGGCCATCAAATCGCGCGTACCCATGCGAACCTCGATACCTGGGAGATTCGCGGCGGCGTGCTCGAAGCCGAGTGGGAGAACGAGCTCGAAGCCAGCATTCGCCACGGCTCGGACGGCGAGCCATATTGCCCGCTCGATTTCATGCAACTGGATACGTTGCGCCGCGTTTTGAGCGGTGCGGCCACGCCCGTGAGGCTGCTACTCACCTCGGCGATTCTACGGCCGCATTTATCGCAGGTGCTGGGAGCGATCGGCATCCGCATGGATGTGCTCGCCATAGACGAGATTCCACGCGACGTCTACCGCATCAACGCTTCGGTTACCTTCACGAGGCCATAATGCGCAAGACGACTGATGAAGACGCAAAGCCGGTCGGCAGCTTGATGGCCGGACCGACGCTTCACGGCCGCGTGGTGGAGGCGCGTGGCGTGATCGTCCGCGTGGTCGGCGCGTCGCTGCGAATCGGCGAACGTGTGCGACTCGTGCGGCCCGACACACTCGAGGAGCAAACAGGCGAAGTAGTCGGTTTTGCTCCGGACGGCGCACTCGTCATGCCGCTATCCGGACTCGCGGGACTCTCCGACATCACGCGCGTGGAGGGATGCGGGCTCGACTGGAATCGGCTAGATGCAACGCGCTTGCAAGGGCGCATTCTCGATGGCCTCGGCAAGCCGCTCGATGGCGGGCCGCCCGCGCCGCTTGCCCATTCGAGCGCGCGCTTCGACGCAACGACCGCGATCAATCCGCTCGACCGCCCGTTGATCGCGCAACCCTTCGTTACCGGTGTCAGGGCGATAGACGGATTGCTCACTTGCGGGGTTGGACAGCGTGTCGGCATTTTCGCAACCGCGGGCGGCGGAAAGAGCACGCTGCTCGGCATGATCGCGAACGGCGCACAAGCCGATGCCATCGTGATCGCGCTCGTCGGGGAGCGTGGGCGTGAGGTCAATGAGTTCGTGCATGACCATCTGCATGAACGCGAGCGGATTGTCGTCGTCGCGTCGACATCGGATCGTCCAGCGGCCGAACGTATCCGCGCGTCGCGTCTAGCCTGCGAGATCGCGGCCGCGCTGCGTTCCCAAGGTCGCCACGTCCTGCTGCTCTTCGACTCGCTGACGCGCTACGCGCGCGCCCTGCGCGAAGTCGGCCTCGCCGTGGGCGAACCGCCCGTGCGGCGGGGCTATCCGCCACGCGTGTTCGCGGAACTGCCGAGAATCGTCGAAATGGGCGGCCTGCTCGGTCGCGGTAGCGTCACTGCGTTTTTTACCGTGCTTGCCGAGGACGAAGATCTCGCCGATCCCATCGTGGAAGAAGCGCGCTCGCTGCTCGACGGTCATATCCAGCTCTCGTCGCGTTTAGGCGCCGCGGGACACTATCCCGCCATCGATATCTTGCAGAGCAAGAGCCGGCTCATGACGCGGGTCGCCGGGGAGTCGCATCGCGCATGCGCCCAGCGCGTGCGTAAGTGGCTCGCGCGGTATCGGGACGTCGAGCTGCTGCTCCAGATAGGCGAATACCGGCGCGGCAGCGATGCCGCGAGCGACCGGGCCATCGACCGTCATCCGGCCATTACGGCCTTCCTTCGGCAGCGTCATGACAGCCACGTCGCTTTCGATAAGACAATCGCGGCATTGCAGGCGCTCGGCGAAGGCGCCGACACATCCACGTGACGGGCCGCGCCGGAGATCTGCGTCGCTGGGCGGTGCTTGCGCGCGTACGCGGGCTGCGGGTGCGGCGCGGCGAGGCAACGCTCGCGCAGGCGCGACAGGCCGCATGCGAGGCACGAGACGAAGTAGCCCGTCGCACGGAACTGCTGCGCAACCATGCCGCACAACTGCCGCGCCTACTCGCCTTGTGCTCGCACGAGCATGGCGGTGCTGCGACATGGCGAGGCGCTTTACACGCGCATCGGCTTCAGGCAGCGGCGCTGAACGCGTCGGTCTTGCAGGCGCAAGCCTTGTTGCTGCGCGCCGAGGCGAACGTCCGTTCCGCCATGTCCGCCTTGCAGCGTGACATAAAGAAGCACGACGACGCACGCGCCCATGAAAGAGCGGCGCTAGCCTGCTTTAAGGACGACGACGACGATCCATGAACCGATCGGCGCGGCCAGCATGGCCGACGACCCTCGTGCAATCGCGTCTCATCGCCCAGACGCCGCGGGCTATGTCAGAGCGCTCGGGCTCACGACGCGATCGAAGCGTGCCTGACGCGCGCCAACGCGCTCAACGCCCCGCGCGCTCCAGCCGCGCGGCGACTTGCAGAATCGCTTCAATAAGCTTTTCCGCAGGCACGGGCTTCGTCATGTGCAACTGGAAGCCCGCAAGCTGCGCGCGCAAGCGGTCATCCGTCTGCGTATGTCCCGTCAATGCGATTGCCGGCATGCGCCGATCCAGCGACACCCGCCGCGACGCTTCGAGTTCGCGCACTTGACGCAGCACTTGATAGCCGTCTTCCTCGCCAAGCACGATGTCGCATAGAAACGCATTCGGCCACGCCTCGGCAGGCGTCACCTCAAGCCAGTCGAGCGCTTCCGTTCCCGACGCGGCCAACCGCACTTGTGCACCAGCCGTTTCCAGAACGGCTTCGAGCGCTTCGCGGGCATCTTCCTGATCGTCGAGCACCATGATCGAAAGGCCTTTGAGCGCTTCGGCAACGTTCGCTTTCGGCTCGGTCAATCTCGATGCATCGTCGGCCTCGACGACAGGCCGCAACGGCATGACGGCGACATACGCGAGATGGCCATCGACGTAATTCACCGTGAAACTGCCGCCCGTGCTGGTAAGCGCCTCTTCGAGCCGCGCCGCCTGTTCCTCGGTCAGCGGCGCGGGCTTATTGCCCGGGCCGAGCACGCACAAGCGCACCTGATTGTCTTCGCGCTCCACTCGCAGTTCGACACGCGCGCCGCGCGTTGCCGCGCGAACTTCCGTGCGGCACAGATCGGCGATCACGAACTGCAGCACGCCGGGATCGCCCGTCACGCGAAGATCCGGCTCTGTCATCACCGTGAAGAGATGCACGCCGTGCTCGATGATCTCTTCATGCAGTCCATCCACCACGCCGGCGATCAGCGAGCCGAGTCCCACCGGTTGCGACGATACCTTGCGTTGCGCGTGCGCGAGTTCGCCTTGCTGCGATTGCAGCGACCACATGCGTGCATAGACGCCCGCGCGTTCGATCAATTCAGCATGCTGCCCCTGCTCAACGATGCGCCCGTGCTCCATCACGAGAATCCAGTCTGCATTGACCACGGTCGAGAGCCGATGCGCGATCACAATCGAGGTGCGCCCTTGCGCGAGCCGGTCGAGTTCGCTTTGAATCGCGCGTTCCGAACGGGTATCGAGCGCGGAAGTGGCTTCATCGAATACGATGATGCGCGGGTCCTTCAGAATGGCGCGCGCAATTGCAATACGCTGCCGCTCGCCGCCCGACAGCCGTACACCGCGTTCGCCGACACGCGTCTCGTAGTGATCGGGCAAGCGTTCGATGAAGCCGTCGAGTTGCGCCGCGCGCGCCGCACGCACGACATCGGCACGCGTCGCCGAAGGGCGGCCATACGCGATGTTGTAGGCGATCGTATCGTTGAAGAGCACCGTATCCTGCGGCACGATGCCAATGGCTTCACGCAGACTCTTCTGCGTGATCTCGCCGAGATTCTGTCCGTCGATGGTGATCACACCGGCCGTCGGCTGATAAAGCCTGAAGAGTAGTTTCATCAACGTGGACTTGCCCGACCCGCTGCCGCCCACCACCGCGAGTTTCTTGCCCGGGTGCGCGCGAAAGTCGATATCGCGCAGGATCTGCCGCGCCGGATCGTAGCCGAAATCCACGTGCTGGAACTCGATCTCGCCCGCGCTCACCACGAGCGGCTTCGCGTCCTGTTCGTCGATATCCTCGCCACGCCGTCCGCGCGCAAGCAGAATCTCGAACATGCGTTCGACGTTCACGATTGCATCGTTGGTCTCGCGAAACACGAAACCGAGCGTGTTCAGCGGCGAGCACACCTGCACGATGTACGCGTTCACCAGCACGAGATCGCCGACGCTCATCGTTCCCGAAACCACGTGTTGCGCGGCAAGCAGCATGACCGCCGCAATGCCCACCGCGATGATCGTGCTTTGCCCGACATGCAGAATGGTCAACGCGCGTTGATTCGCGGTGCGTGCATGCACCCATTGTTCGAGCACGCTCGAAAGCCGGCCGCGTTCGACCTCTTCGCTTGCGAAGAGCTTGACCGTTTCGTAGTTGAGCAGGCTATCGACGAGACGGCTGTCGGACTTTGCTTCGAGCCGATTGACCGCGCGCTGAAAGCGCATGCGATAGCGCGTGAAGATGAACGTATAGACCGCATAGCACACGAAGGTCACGCCAATCGCCAGCAAAAAAGTCGATGCATACTGGCTTACCATGATCGCCACGACGGTGCCGATTTCGATCAATGTCGGCACGATCGTGAAGATCGCCACGCCCAGCAAAAAGCCGATACCGTCCGCGCCCTTCTGCACGTCGCGCACCACGCCACCGGTTTCGCGTTGCGCATGAAAACGCGCACCCATGTTATGCAAATGCGCGAATGTACGCTCCGTGAATGACGCCACCGTACGTTGCGTGACGATGCTGAACACCACATCGCGTGCTTCGTTCAGCACGTCGCCGAGATAACGCATCAGCACGTAAGTGAGGATCACGAACACCGGAAACACGAGGTTCGCCGTGGGCTGGCTGAACTCGTCGATGACGTGCTTCAGCATCAGCGGCACGGACACCACAGCGAGGCGCGACGCGATCATCAACGTCACCGCGACGAGCGTCTGTACGCGAAATTTCCAGATTGCCTGCCAGAGATCGCCAGTAATGCGGTTACGCAATTGCGAGCGGCTGATTTCGCTTGATGCAGTCGACATATGCAACCATCCCGGAAGTTGAGGGAGGAAGGCGCCTTGGGAGCGGTTAAACGCGGCGCGGTCCGTCGTTCTCTTGCCGGACTTCGGGGAGATGCGGCAGCAAGGAACGCGCCCGCATGAACCGGCTAAAACAGCGCGCCTTGCCCCGACATCAAAGTATCGAAGTCTTCGCGCAGGAAGGGCAGGATGCCGTCGGCAATCGGCTGTAGCTGCTTCGTCACGTAGTGTTCATAGTCGATGGCCGCATGGCGCGCTTCCACTGGCTCGGGACCGGCGAGCGTCATCACATAGCTGATCCAGCCGCCGTTCTGATATTGAAGCGGACGTCCGAGGCGCGTGTTTTGTTCGTCGGCACTGCGCGCGGCGCGTACGTGCGGCGGAACGTTACGCTGATAATCGTCGAGGCTGCGGCGCAGGCGCTTGCGATAGACGAGCAGTTCGTCCTGCTCGCCGCGTCGGGTGCGTTCGACGTAATCGCGCACATAGTCCGCATAAGATTCGCCCTTGAAGATACGCATGTAAAGATCTTGCTGGAAACGTTGCGCGAGCGGCGTCCAGTCCGTGCGCACCGTTTCGAGACCTTTGAACACGATCTCCTCGCTGCCGTCCGCGCGCGCCGTGAGACCGGCGTAACGCTTCTTGCTGCCTTCTTCCGTGCCGCGAATGGTCGGCATCAAAAAGCGCCGGTAATGCGTTTCGTACTGAAGCTCCAGCGCGCTTTCGAGTCCGAAGGTCTCGCGCAAATGACATTGCCAGTATTCGTTGACATGCTCGACGAGAGCGCGGCCGATACGCGCAGCATCTGCTTCGTCGCGTGCACGGCGCAGCCACACGAAGGTGGAATCGGTGTCGCCGTAAATCACGCCATAGCCGCGCGCTTCGATCAGTTCGCGTGTACGGTGCATGATTTCGTGTCCGCGCATGGTGATGGATGACGCAAGGCGCGGATCGAAGAAGCGGCAACCGCTCGAACCCAGCACGCCGTAGAACGAATTCATGATGATCTTGAGCGCTTGCGAAAGCGGCTTGTTACGTTGACGCTTCGCCGCCTCGCGACCTTCCCACACTTGCTCGACGATAGCGGGCAGGCAATGCTTCTCGCGCGCGAAACGCGCACCGCGAAAACCGGGCACGGTGGCGGCTTCATCGGTCTCGTGCATGCCTTCCGCGAGCCCGACCGGATCGATCAGAAACGTGCGGATGATCGACGGATACAGGCTCTTGTAGTCGAGCACAAGAACGGAATCGTAAAGACCGGGCCGCGAGTCCATGACGAATCCGCCGGGACTCGCTTCCTCGGGGACATCGCCGAGATTGGGTGCGACAAAGCCCAGCCGATGCATGCGCGGCATGTATAGATGCGTGAACGCCGCCACCGATCCACCACTGCGATCCGCCGCCAAACCCGTAACGGTTGCGCGTTCGAGCAGAAACGGCAGCAGTTCGGTCTTGTCGAAGACCTTGGTCACGAGTTCGCAATCGACGAGGTTGTAACGCGCGAGCGCCGGCTTGTCTTCCTGAAAGCGCCGCTCAATTTCGTCCATGCGTGCATAGGGAGTGTCGATCGCCTTGCCTTCGCCGAGCAGCGACTGCGCGACATATTCGAGACTGAACGACGGAAAATTCCACGTCGCCGAACGCAAGGACTCGATGCCGTCGATCACGAGCCGCCCCGCAATCGAAACGAAGAAATGATTGCGCTTGATGCCGTGTTCGCGCCATTCCACCGTGCTGCCATCGCGGCCGAGACGTAACGGCACGCCGTAATCGTCCGCGTGTTTCTGCAGCACACGCAGATCGAACTGCACCACGTTCCAGCCGATGATCGCATCCGGATCGTGCCGCTCCATCCACTCGTTGAAGCGGCGCAGCATGTCGGCGCGGCTTGCGCAGTAGTCGAGGTCGAAGTCGACGGATGCATCGGCGCCATTGGCCGGGCCGAGCATATAGACCTGTCGCTCGCCGCAGCCTTCGAGCGCGATCGAATAGAGTTCGCCGCGAACGCTCGTTTCAATATCGAGCGAAACCAGCTTGAGGTTTGGCCGATACGAAGTTGCAGGCTTGAGTTCGCTGAAGATGTAACCGTCGCGCGCTTCGCCTTCGAAGGTCACGGGCGCGGTGATGAAGCGCTCCATGAGATAGCGCTCGGTTGGCCGAATATCCGCCTCATAGACAACGATACCCGCGTTTTTAAGGGTTTTTTCGAGCGCCAGCAGTTGCCGATACTGTGGGCAGTACAGCCCGATTACCGGTTTTTGGCGAAAGTCCTTGAGCTGCAAATCGCGCAGTTCAGCATTGCGCACGCTCGCGACGAGCGGCTCCGCTTTCGCGCGATCTTCGGCGCGGATGAATGCAACAGGCGTCTGCGCGCCGATTCGGATTTTGCGTGGGCCGTCATCGGTGGCGAGCCAGAACTCGACCTCCGTGCCGGCCGGTGTATCGCGCCAGTGGCGCGTCAGCAAAAATCCCTGTTGTGCGGATGACAAAGCCCGTCCCTTCGAAAAGCGCATGCGGCAAGGCATGCAATCGAAGTATTTTAATGGCGAGCTAAAAAAACGAACGGCGCGATGACCATGGAGTCAGCGCGCCGGCATCGAGATGAAAATGAGCTACGAGAACCAGAAAAGTAAAAAGCGGTAGCGGCATGCTGATTGTCCACCGTCCTTCCGGACGGCCCCCGGAGGATCAGTTCAGCGCCGCTACCGCCTAAGCGGCCTGTGCGACCAGGCCAGCCCGTTGCGGCTGCAAAGCCGCTACGTTGTCGAGTACCAGTTCTTCAAGCTCGGCTGGCACTTCGTTCTTGACAGACACAGCCTCCAGCGCGGCTTCTTGAATGGCCTGTTTAGCGGCCGCCGCTTTCTTGGTCTTCCCCGCGCGTGACGGCGGCTGGCAGGCCCCGCACACCACGTTATTCTGCAAATCATGTTTGTGTGCGACGAACTTCCCGGTGCAGCGGCAGCATTTGGTCATCTGCAGCATGCCCGCGTCGAAGAAGCGCACAAGGGTCCAGGCCCGGGTGAGATCGAGTACCGCTTCGGCGCCGCTATGGTTGCAGTGCTCGAGATACAGGCGATACCCCTTGGTCAGCGCGTCGAGATGCGAGCAGCCGGCCTCGTTCTTGAGGAACGTGTAGGTGTTGTAGAACAGCGATGCGTGGATGTTCGCGAGCCACGTCATATACCAATCGGCCGAGAACGGCAGCATGCCCTTGGGCGGCGACGCGCCCTTCACTTCGCGATACAAACGAATCATGCGATCCCGCGAGAGCGTCAGCTCGCTCTCGAGCACTTGCATGCGTGCACCGAGCTCGATCAGCGCGATGGCGCGGAACACTTCCTGGGCATCTTCAGTGAGGCTCTTCTTCAGCATGGCTCGCTCCGTCTTTACTTAAGCGAACTGTTCAGCCGGCTGGCCAGCCAGCAGGATTGCCGCGTGCGTCGGCGCAATTTCCGCGTTCTTGGCGGGCTGCGTCAAAGCCGACAGCATCGAGTGATCGTTGAAGCGAAATGCGCACAGCAGGTTGTCCGACTGGGCGAGCTTGACGACCTGAGCGAGCGTGAGGCCCGACAACAGATCGGCGAGTTCCGCCGAAAGACCGAGCCGGAACATGCCGATGGCGCGGTCCTCGCGCAACAGACGCTGTGCGAGCATGATGTACGACAAGTTGATTTCCCGGATCGATTCCAACGTTTCGCGACCGTTCATGGTTGCAACTTCCAGTAAATCCCCGATTTCCCGCCGGCTTTGTGCCGATATATTTTTTTGCCTCACCGAACTCAACTCTGCCCGGCTACGTCCATCTGATTTTGTTTCAGCGCGTTACATCTTGTAACAGACACTGTGAAACGGATTCTAAGAAGACTCTGAAGCGAACGCAAGAGCATCTCAATTATATTTTGTTGCAAACAACACTTTGCATCGGTAACTTTTTCGCGCCTAAAAAAGCGGCAATATTGACCGCGCCGTTTTTGTCATTCTTTTGGATTGAGCGCTTAATACGGACGGCTGATTTTTTGTAGGATTAATCGCCGATGCCGCAAGAACGGGGCTTCCGGCGGTTCGGTTGACACTGGTCACAAGTATTTTTGAGACGATGAGAAAGCGGTAAAAATCAGTAAAAATGCCGCGAATCCGGTTTTTACCGAGTCGCGGCATAAGTGGCAATATTTACTTTTATGCAGTTACAGGTTTGCAACGCCGTTTGAGCACCACCCGCGACTAGTGTTGCGGCACGCCTTTACGCCAAGCGCCCCAATGTGTAACGACTTCTTGCACGAATGGGTTACCGGTCAGATACAAGTTCTGAATTGCGGGTACGAAACCGCCTTGCGCGGAATAGTTCAACAGGTTGTCGGAGGCGGTTTGTCCTTCGTACGGCCGGTCGAAGTCCGAACCGGCGCGCAAAACCGCAATGCGTGACAGATCGACCCGCTTGATGCTGGCCGCGCGCTTGAGCGCCTCGTATGTCGCGTTGTCTTCCTGCTGCGTCGTGCAGTAGATGCCTTTGCCATCGGTCAGCAGGCGCGTCCAGTAGCGTGCCCTTTCGCCGATGTATTTACCCGACCACCAAGTATCGCCCGCGAGCGTGTCGCACTGGATCACGTGCGGCGGACGGTTGGCCGGCGCGTAGTTGAACTTGGCGCGCGCGACCTTGGCGTCGTCGCTGTCGGAGAGCGTGACGTTGCGCGAGATGGCATAGGCGGCATCCGTCAGCGATGCATTGAGGGCAAACACTTCGGTGCGGTAATCGAGCGGCGGCTTTTCGGTGGGCCCCTTCGTGTTGATACCGAGAAAACCGCTCGGCCAGTCGGCGGGTTTCTCGCGCGCGTCGAGCTCCCATTGAATGCCGAAATCGACCAGATACTTCGCCCACGCCGTCGAGCCGAGCGTGCCGCGCGCCGGATCGATCCCGGCAATGCCCGCGACCAGAAAGTACGTGCGGCGCAAATCGAAGCGCTCCGAGAACGCAAGCGCCATCATCGATGCGGCCGCGTTCGTGTGTCCCATGCCGGTTGTCATCACACAGACATCGTCGCGATTGCAATGGACTTCGGGATAGTCCGGCGAGAGCCCCGGCACTTTGATGGCCTGCCATGGCCCGAGCTTGTCGAGCCACACTTGGCCTTCCGGACCGAACATGCTGACGATCATCACCTTGACCTGACGGCCACCGCCGCCACCGCCGCCACCGCCGCCGTAGCGGTCATCGCTGTCGTGATCGTCGGATTGTTGGGCGAAGGCGCATCCCGTTGCGGCCGTGAGGCTTGCGAGTCCTAACGCAAACAGGCCCTTGCGGACAGTCTTGCTTAACGCGCGTGAAGAAGAACGTGAGGGGAAGCGTGAAGCGGATTTTGAACGTGACCGGGCGGCAATGTTCATGGGGGGCGTGCTCCTCGATAAGGTTCGAACTTCGAAGAAAGCCGCGCCCTGTTGCCATTCGTTTTGAGGGGCGCGGCCGGCCCGACCGATTATAGAAGCGTCAATAACAAAACAAGCCCCGCGCCAACCCTTAAGACGCTCAAGCCTGCGATGTCCGCGGCGGCGGCGCACTGGACGCCGTGCCCTGTCCGGCAGCCGCCTCGCCCGTCGGATGCTGCGCCGCCTTCGACGGTTCGCCGCGCTGATCGGCGGGTGCGTCACCATCGACGTCGGCTGGATGCGCCGGATCGTGCGCCGCATCCTGCGTGCCGTTGACGATCACGAAGTTACGCTGCGGATTGGCGATCTCGATCCCACGCGCCGTGAACTCGTTGAGAATGCGCCGGTTGAACTCGCGTTGCACCGGCCAGCGCGTGCTGTCGCGGCACTGAATCTGACCGGCGAGCGTGACGGTGGAACCATCGACGGCATCGACGCCCCAGAAGCTGAAGTCGGAGAGAATCCCGTCCTTGAAGGCGTCGTCTTCACGTAGCGCGGTGCCGATTTCCTTGAGCGTCGAAATGGCCAGATCCACGTCCTGACCGAGCGCGACCGACACGCGCACCGCCGCGTTGCCAATGCCGCGATTCGTATTGTTGACCGTGGATACCGAACTGAACGGCACCGTGAACAGCGAGCCGTCGCCGCCTCGCAAACGCACCGTGCGAATAGACAGATATTCGACCGTGCCCGAGACGCCCGCGACCGTCACCCAGTCGCCCACTTGCATGGCGTTTTCCATCAAAAGGAAGATGCCAGTGATGAAATCCTGCACGAGCTTTTGCGAGCCGAAGCCGAGTGCCACGCCGAAAATGCTCGCGCTCGCCAGAAGCGGCGCGGTGTTGACGCCGATTTCCGAGAGACCGGTGAGCACGACGACCATGGCGATGACGATGAAAAGCGCGGAGCGCATCATCGGTAAAAGCGTGCGCAGGCGTGCGGCGCGCACGCGGTCGCCGCTCGCGTTCCATTGATCGAGACGCTGCTCGACCATTACGTTGGCCGTCTCCCACACGATGACCGCGAACACCGCCGCGACCGCGATGGTCACGAGCGCGGATGCCAGCCGGTTGCCAATGCCGCCCGATGTGAAGAACTGCACGATATGCACGCCCCACACTTCGAGCAGCGCCACGACCGTCACCACGGCGATGATCGTCTGCACGGCGCGGCGCAAGAGCGGGTAATAGCGATAAGCATGACGATGCGCGATGGACTTCGCCGCGAAGTCGTCGTCATCGTTTTCATGGAACACGCGGCCGAGTGCACCGAACGCGACGATTGCCGCGACGCGCGCACCGACCAGCACGAGAATGGACACGCCGCCGAGATGGAACAGCGTGCGATAGCCGTTCTGCACGTCCAGCGCCCAGACGAACCACAGCGCGAGCACAAAGAAGATGGCGACGGCGGCCCAGATATCGGCGATCCAGCCACCGAACAGCGCGGTCGATTTATGACTGCGCATGCGTTCGCGGATACGCTCCGCCACGGGCTTGCGGCAGTCGAAAATGGTGTAGGCGAGCATCAGATGGATGTCGAGCGTGACGATCTTCAGAATGGCGATGCGCGCCGCTTCCGACAGTCCGAGCGGCTCCGCGCCGTTGGCCAGCGCGATGCCGATACCCGCGATGATCACCATGCTGCGTAGCTTGCGATACGTGTAGAGCGCGTACTGATCGCGCATCTGCAAAAGCCGCAAGCCGGTGGCATGCGGCGCCAGCAGAAAGCCGCTCACGAGCATGATGATGCGGCAGACGAGGTAGGCATCGATAAACTCGCTCGCGACGTGCGATTCGATCGAGTTGTCGTCGATAAAGACGGACACCAGGAGCGTCGCCACGCCGATGAACACGCCGAGCGGAATGAACTTGAAGAGCAGATACAAAAGCGCATTGGGCAGACGCTGCAACAGGGTCCAGTGACGTGCCGCGTGCCGCTGGCCGCGCGCCGTTTCCACCTTGCGCTCGGCTGCGTGCTGCGCGGCTTCGTCGCCGGTGCGCTCGGCGAAGTGCTCGGCGCGTTCCGCCGCATGCTCGTTCTGCACGAGTTCGGGATCGGTGAC
Source organism: Caballeronia sp. GACF4 (assembly GCF_023631025.1). NCBI lineage: Bacteria > Pseudomonadati > Pseudomonadota > Betaproteobacteria > Burkholderiales > Burkholderiaceae > Caballeronia > Caballeronia sp. GACF4. The sequence continues at coordinate 333,606 of NZ_JALQDW010000018.1, read as the reverse complement.
CTCGGCATCGGCGACACCGCGCGCGGCGATCTTCGCACGCGATTTACGCAGCAGACGGCCGCCGACGATTTCAAGCAAAAACGCGGGCACGAGACACACGAGCACGATCCAGAGCACGTGACCGAACTGCGCGCGCGATTCCGGCGTCGCCATGCGTTGGCTCCACCAATGCACCACGGAACGAATGTTCAGCAACTCGGCCAGCGTATGCCGCATCTCGGTTGCGAACTGAACGACCCAGTTGCCCGCCTGATGCGATAGCTGCGAGGCAAGCCCGTTCGCCGTCAGCGATTTCGCAAGCACGCCCGACGCGCCCGAGGCAGGCGCAGCCGTTTCCGCGCCGCTCGCCGCCGTGGCGCTCGCGGCCGTCGGTGCGGCAAGCGCGCCGGCCGCCGCCACTGCGCGCAAGGTATCGGCGACCTGTGCGCGGCGTTGCGGATCGTTGAGCACCGCAAGGGCATCGCGGGCCTGTTGCGGCGTGAGCGCGACCGCGGGTTGCGACGCGCCTTGCGCCGAACCGGCGGCAATGGCGGACGCCGAAAGAAGCGAGCCGAGACTCGTGAAGGCGAGCAGACAGACTAAGAGTATGAGTTTGCGCATGGGTCGAATGAAAATCACGAAATTGCTGGGACTCGATGCGGACGACGCGCACGCCCTATCCTAACGCGATGCCCCGGTCCAACGCAGTAACGGCATGGCCGGGTCTCGACGCGGGGCCGGAATGAAGTCTGCTGATATGCAGACATTGAAACGACGCGAATTGAAATGAACGCGAGACTCAATGATTCTGGAGACAGGCTCCCGCAAGCTCGCCGCGACGATAATCCGGACCATCGCTCCAACTGGCTCACGCGTCCTGCAATGAAATTGACCGTGCTCTGGGTAGCACTTGCCGCGCCTGCCCTGCCGTTTGCAGCGCAAAGTCCGCTCATGCGGGGTGGACGAGCGGCGTCGGCGGCTTCGGCGGAATTGCCGGACGATGCATCGTCCTTGCCGGAAATGGGCGTGACGCAAGTGCCCGCGCGCGGCAATACGCAAGTTCCGGACACGCCTGTCACACCGAGGCCGCACAACGCACGACCGCCGGCTCACTTGCCGTGAGCCGGACGACGGACGACATGTTTCAAGCCGCGGCGGCGGGCTTGCTGGCTTCGCGCGGCACGTCCGGTTCGAAGAACACCCAGCGCACCTGCGGAAAGGCTTGCTGCAAATCTTCCTCGACGATGTTGATTGCATCGATCATCGCGCGGCCGCTGGCATAGTCGATCATCTCGGCTTGCACGGCGACAACGACATCCTTGCCCCACTGAAGCGTGATCAAGCTGATGATGCGCGTGATCTCGGGCCGCGCGCGCAAATGCGCGTCGATGGCCTTGCGCACTTCGGGACTGGCCGATTCACCGACGATCATCGACTTCACTTCGCGCGCAACGAGAAACGCAATCAGCATCAGCAACACGCCCACGCCGACCGAGCCCGCCGCGTCCCATGCGGGGTTGCCGGTGATCATCGTCATGAGCACGGCAGCGAACGCGATGGCGAGACCCGCGAGCGCGGCCACATCCTCGCCTGCGACAACCAGCAACTCCGACTCGCGCGTCTCGCGGAACCAGCGCCACATGGTCTTGTTGCCCGCCGTCTTGCGAATCTCGCGCACCGCGCCCGCCAGTGAAAACGCTTCGAGCACGACCGAGATGCCGAGAATGACAAGCGCGACGATCGGGTTCGTTAGCGGCTCATGATGCATCAAACGATGCGTGCCTTCGTACACCGAAAACGCGCCGCCGACGAAGAAGAGCAACAGCGCCACGATCAGCGCATAGAAGTAAATCTCGCGCCCCGAGCCGAGCGGATGCAGCGCGTTGGCGGGCGCCTGCGCGCGCTTGAGTCCGAGGAGCAGCAGCAGTTGATTGCCGCAATCGGCCGTGGAGTGGATGGCTTCGGCGAACATGGAGCCTGAGCCAGTGAAAGCAGCCGCGCCGAACTTGCATACGGCGATGCCGAAGTTGGCGGCGAGCGCATAGAGAATCGCTTTCGGAGATTCTTCCTTCATGTGCAAGTGATGTCCCGGTGGATGCTAAGAGCTGGGTTACGCGGATGCGTCTCAGGCCACTTCGATACGGCCCGCGCCGTCCACCATCTCGCCGATCACGGCGGCGTCGGAGAAGCCATCCGCGCGGAAGATCGCGAGCACGTCGTTCACGGCTTCAGGCGCGCACGAAACGAGCAGGCCGCCCGAAGTCTGCGGATCGGTAAGCAAGTTGCGAGCCTCGTCCTGAGGCGCGTCGAGGGATGCGGCAAGCGATACATCGGCGCCATACGCGTTCCAGTTGCGTCCCGACGCGCCGGTGTAAATGCCCGCGCGCACGAACTCGCGCACCTGTGGCAACCACGGCAGCCTTGCATAGTCGATACGTGCGGTAAGTTGCGCGCCGCGTGCGAGTTCGAGCGCGTGGCCGAGCAGGCCGAAGCCCGTCACGTCGGTAAGTGCATGCACGCCATCGAGCAGAGCGAGTTCCGCGCCGGGGCGATTGAGCTTGGTCGTCGCGGCGATCATCGCGGCGTAGCCCGTGGCATCGAGTTGATCTTTCTTCAATGCCGCCGACAGAATGCCAACGCCGAGCGGCTTGCCGAGCACGAGCACGTCGCCCGCGCGCGCTGCCGCGTTGCGCTTGACGCGCGACGGATGCACGATACCGAGCGCGGCGAGCCCGTAGATAGGCTCGACCGAATCGATTGAATGTCCGCCCGCGACGGGAATGCCCGCCTCGGCGCACACCGACTCGCCGCCTTTGAGCACTTGCGCGATCACGTCATGCGGCAATACGTTGACCGGCATGCCGACGAGCGCGAGCGCAAGAATTGGCTTGCCGCCCATGGCGTAGACATCCGAGAGCGCATTGGTCGCGGCGATGCGGCCGAAGTCGAACGGATCGTCGACGATCGGCATGAAGAAGTCGGTCGTCGCAACGATAGCCTGTTCGTCGTTGAGCTTGTAGACGGCGGCATCGTCGGCGGTGTCGTTGCCGACGAGGAGATTGGGGAACGCGGGCAATGGCGTGCTGCGCTTGAGCAGGTCGGCGAGCACGCCGGGCGCGATTTTGCAGCCGCAGCCGCCGCCGTGCGAGAGGCTGGTCAGGCGGGGTGATGCGCTGGAATGGGCGGTCATCTTGGGTTCATCCGGTAAGTGCGATCGATGCGGCATTATCGCCGCTCGGGAATAAACGCGCGCTCAGGCAGTACGTTTGAATAGCCCCGGATACGCTGTAACGAGCCCGTTCTCATCGACATCGATCTCGGCCGTAAAGCCCGTATCGAGCCCTTCGTAGCGATAGCGGCGCCCATCTTCCAGGCACGTATAAGCCTGCTCGACCGCGCTGACAGTCAACGTCGGCACGTTCACATAAGCGACGCGAATCACGCGCCGCTCACCGCGTTGCAGCTTCAACCGGCGAATGGGCAGCGTGTTCGTGAAAGGCGTCGCGCTCAGGTCGACGTCGATACAACCGCGGAGTTCATCGCGTGCGGAGCCGTTGGCGTTGGTCCATGCGTGTTCGTCTCCGTCGTCTCCATCTGACCGATGCAGATCGAGCGTCGCACCGCCCGCCAGCTTCGCGGCAAGCCGCGTGACCTGCCAGCGCGCATCGCACTCTATGCGATAGACGAGGTCGAACGCGCCCGCCTCGCTTTCGCCAGCGACCACGCTCTCGATCACGATCGGCGACGCTTCATCGTCCAGTACGAGATGTTCCAGTCCTGTGCCGTCCGCTTGCGACCATCTCACTGTTTTCATCGCGCGCCTCGTTGTGAGTTAGAAAGCGCAGCATACAACGCAGCCCAAACGCCATCGATCCACCTTCGGCACGCGCCGCACGCTCGACGCGTCGAAACATCACACGGTATACTTCGCGAAATCTCAAAAAGACGCGCCCGATCCGTGCCGACGTTGGCGATGTCGCCCGAGCCCACGTGACAGGCGCCAGCGTATTGCCGTTCGTCGCGCAGGCTCGTCTTTGTCCGCCTCTTCGCTCTCGCCGCTCATGACTCATCGCATGAAAACTGCCTTCGTTCCCGCCTTGTTCGCATTGCTCTTGTCCGCGTCGATGGTTCAGATCGCGCAGGCCCAAGAGGCGCCCGATAACGTGACGGAAGACTATTCGTATCTGTCGCGGCTGCATGTGCCGGAGAGCGTCGCGCAATGCGTCGCGGCCTTCGACCGCTGGGTTGCGGACGCGCCGAAGTACGACGCGCTCATCGTGCCCGACCGCCGCGTGTTGTCAGCCAGAATCGACAGCGAAACGCCCGTGTTTAGCGTGGGCAATCCGATTCCAGTGGATCAGGTCATCGTGATGCGCGCATTCGCGAAAGCGCGCGGCAAGACGAAATGGACGCGCGTGGACAGCCGATGCGGCGTGCGCGACGGGCACGTCGTGGGCGTATCGCTTACGCCGAACATAAAGCCGACCATCGTGCGTTGATTGGCGACGGTGCAGACTAGCCTCGCGCGGCGCGTTTGCCCACGTTCTTTCTGCCCAGCCATTTGACGACCTGCGGCCCGAAACTGCGCGGCGCCTTCGCATTCACCCGGCCTGCGAGATCGGACAGCTTGTCCGCGGCCAGCGCTTCGCGCATGCGCTTCTCCGCGTTCTTCATGACGGCGTGAACGGCGCACACGCCGCTCGTCGACCACGGCGGCGCTTCTTCGCCAAACACCGCGCAACGCGCGCGAATCTCGCGACATTCGAAGAGCGGCTTGTCGCCATCGATGGCATGCACGACATCCAGTACGCTGATCTCTCGCGATGGCCGCGCCAGCGAAAAACCACCGCGCGCGCCTTCGGTCGCGGTGACGAGCCCCGCCTTGTGCAGCTTCGTGAACAGCTTCGCCACGAACTCCGCCGGCACGCCTTGCAGTTCCGCCAGATCGCGCACGCTGGCGCCGCTCACACCGTGCGGCGGCTCCGCGAGATAGAGCATGCAGTGCAGCGCGTACTCCACGCCCGTGCTGATATGCGCCATGTGTCACTCCGATAAGCGTGATCGTAGTTCAGGATAGTGCCACGCTCGCGGGCCGACAGCGGCAATCTCAAATTAATAAGCGTGCTTCCAAATATTTCAAGCTTCACCTTTGCTTACAAACGAACACGGCTTGTCATTTTACGAACCGCTAAATTGCTCTCATGGACTCACCAAGGAGAAATCCATGAAGAAGCTGGCGATACTTGTAGCACTGGGCGTGGCGCTCGCGGGCTCACTCTCGGGCTGCATCATCCTGCCGGACGGTGGCGGTTACCACCATCATCACGATTACTACCGCTAGAACACTGGCATGACAAAAATCCATAACTACTACCACCGCGCTCGTAGTTACGAAGCGAGCCAACGGAAGACCACGAATACCGAAGGAGCAAATCATGTTGAACAAGACTAAGAAGAGCCTCTTGATCGCGTCCCTTGCAGCGTCGCTTGGCATGGGCATGATGAACGTTGCATCGGCGGACGATCATCGTCCGCATCATGTGGTGAAGGTCGGCTGGCATGGCGAGCGCTACTGGGACGGTCATCGCTACTGGGCGCGTAACGAGTGGGAACGTCACCATCGTCCGCATCACGAAGAGCCGCATCGTTATTGATCGGCTTTAGAAGAAAAAGCCGCAGCGACTCGAAGCGCTGCGGCTTTTTTTGCCTGGTGAGCCTGAGCCTCACCAGTCCTTGGGGTTGCCGCCCAGTTCCTTGCAGGTGTCGTAGGCAATCGCTTGCAGCTTGGCCTCCCCGATCTGCCCCGAGAGCGCATAACCCACGCTGTCCGCGGCCCAGTAATACGTCCTGCGCGGGCCGTCGCGCAGCATCCGGATCTGAGCGTCGTTGCGTCGTACCGTCGCCATGTAAAGCGTGAGACGTTCGCCCGCTGCGTTCTGATACATGAACTGCGCGGCCGGCCCGTCTTCACCGGGCAAGAGCCTGCCCCCCACGAGCTGAAAGCCATACTCGACGAGCGATGGAATCGTCAACGTTCGATTCAACCGCTTCGACAGCCAATTGACGAGATGGTCCTGCTGCGACGCCGCCACTTCCACCGCGTGACGTTGCTCCGGCGCATACACCGCATAGGCAATGTCCGCGCGTTCCGCGAAGCGCGCACGCGGCTCGCCGAACGAAGGCAGCAGCATGTGCATCAAGAATCCACACGCGACGCCCACCACGAGAAAGCACGCGGCCAGTAGAAAGCGCTCGCGCTTTCGCGCACGCATGACGACGATCTGCGGCTCGGCCTGCTCCGCCGCGAAGAGCGCGCGCAACGCATTGTCCTGCGCGCGATAGTCGGTCGCCGTCGCCTGCAGCGCGGGGTCATCGGCCAGGCGCGCTTCGACGGCCTTGCGCTCATCGCCGTGAAGCTCGTCGTCGAGCCAGGCAGAGAGCGCCTGAAGGTCGCGATCCGGCGGTCGTTCGTCGTGGGTCATGTCCGGCTCACCACTTTCAGCGACGACGCACGGCGCCCCGGTTCCTCGCCAAGCAGAACGCGCATGTGTTCTCGCGCCCGCGAGAGGCGCGACATCACGGTTCCGGCTGGCACGTTCAAGACCACGGAGGCCTCCTGGTAACTCATTTCCTCGACACACACGAGCAACATGACTTCGCGCTGTTCGACCGGCAGGCAGTAAAGCGCGCGTTGCACGTCGCGCAGCACGAGTCCGTCCACTTCGCCACGCGGCGCGGCCATCTGCCGCCACGGCGCGGTTTCATCGTCGACGGCAATGTCGCGCCGTCCGCGCAACTGGTCGATATACAAGTTGCGCATGATCGTGAACAGCCACGCGCGCAGATTGGTCCCCGCGCGAAACGACCGCATGCGATTCAACGCACGCTCGGTCGCGTCCTGCACGAGATCGTCGGCCCAGGCGCGGTCGCCCGTCAACGCGCGCGCATAGCGGCGCAATTGCGGAAGATGCGCGAGGAGATCGCTCTCGAAACTCACGGCCGTAGATCCGGACGATTCGGCATCAGTAGCTGCCCTTCATGACCGGATCGGCGGCGCCCGCTCCCGCATTACCCGAAGCACCCGCCGTGCCGCTCGCGCAGCCGCTCGACGCCAGCGCGCAGACGAGCGCAGCCAGGAGCAGCGCTGCTCCGGACAGTCGTTTCATGTTCGTGTCCCGTCAGAAAGAAGACTCGCAGGCTCGCCGGTTTATTCCCGCGAGCCCGCTCGCAGAAACGCTTACGGCTTCACGACGTGCCAGACATCCTTGAAGTTGTCGCCGTTTTTATCGCCGGGCTTGGTGTCCTTGGCAAAGCGGTACACGCGCTTGCCGTCGTACGCCCATTGCTTGCCGCCGTCGGCGGTTTCGGTGGTCCACTTGCCGCTCGGCTGATCCGAGGCGCCCGCCATCGCGGCTGGCCACGCCTGCGCGCAGCCGCCGGAGCAGGCGCTCGCGCCGCCCTTGGTGTCTTTGTCGAAGGTGTAGAGCGTCATGCCGTTGTCATCGACGAACATGCCGTTCGATTCTTTCGGCGCCGCGGCGAACGCGGGCGATGCCAGACACGCCGCCGCAACCGCGGCCGTGACGATCGTGAGGATGCGCTTCTTCATTTCATCTTCCTTATTGGAGAAGTATCCGTAGAACGTTCGGCAGCGCTGCGCTATTCCGCGGACGATGAAATAAACCGATGCGGCAGCGCCGTCGCATCGCCATGCGGCAAGCTTTGTTCGACCGTGCGGCGCGCTTCGCTTCGTTCAGGCGCCGGTTGCGGCGGCATCGCGCCAGCGCCGAGTGTCGCGCAGCGGCGGCGCGCCGAAAAGGCGGCTGTACTCGCGGCTGAACTGCGACGCGCTTTCGTAACCGACGCGATGCGCGGCCGTCGCGGCATCGGCGATATCGAGCAGCATCAGACGCCGCGCTTCCTGCAGGCGCAACTGCTTCTGATACTGCAGCGGACTCATCGCCGTCACGGCCTTGAAATGATGATGCAGCGAAGACACGCTCATATGCACGTCCCGCGCGATATCTTCGACGCGCAAAGGTTGATCGAAGTTCTGACGCAGCAGAAGAATGGCCTTCGCGATGCGCTGCGTCTGACTGTCCTGCAAGGCGATCTGGCGCAGCCGCGCGCCGGAACCGTTCATCAGCAGCCGATACAGAATCTCGCGCTTCACCAGCGGCGCGAGAATCGGCACGTCGTCCGGCGTGTCGATGAGGCGCAAGAGGCGCAGCACCGCGTCGAGCATGGAATTGCCGAGTCGATTCACATACACGCCGCGCGTGGCGTCCGACTGCGTGACGGGCGGCAGACGCTGGTCCTGAATCAGCGACGTGATCTCTTCGACATCGAGATCGAGCCGCATGCCGAGATAGGGCTCCGTTTCGCTTGCCACTGTCACTTGCCCGATCACCGGCAGATCCACCGACGAAACGAGGTAATGCATGGGGTCGTAGACGTAGACGTCGTCGCCAACCATGATGCGCTTCGTGCCTTGCGCGATCAGCGCGAGCGCGGGCGTTTGAATACCCGGCTTCGGCCCGCCCGGATTCATGATGCGGTGCACGAAGACGCCTGGCACGCAGGTTTCGATGGAACCCTCGCAGCCCGCCGTCAAGCGGTCGAGTAGCGAGACGAGTTCGAGACGCGCCTGATCCAGCGCGGGATCGAGCGTCTGACTGTTATTGCGCATCTCTCTGGGATGCTCATGCGGATCTTTGTCGGCGAGGCCGGGTGTGTCGTTCAGCGCCATGATTTTCCGAGGAATTTAGCGTTCGAAGGAGTCTCGTTAGCTTACTCGCGCGGGCGCGGTTGTGCTTAGGGTCGCGCGCCCGCTTTGCAGGAATTGGCAAGGATTCGACAGGATCAGGCTATGACACGCAAGAGGCGCGGGAAGATACTGCATTGCCGGCGCGACGCGTCGACCGGTCGAAACATCGACACTTCGCGCCTTCCGATCACCGCATCGTTACTCTGGAGCCTTCCATGCGCTACAGGAAATTCGGCAATACCGGCCTATTCGTCTCCGAACTGTGCCTCGGCACCATGACCTTCGGCGGAGGCGGCGGCGGCATCTGGGACAACATCGGTCAGCTTCAGCAGGCGGACGCCGACAAGCTCGTCGGCCGCTCGCTCGACGCGGGCATCAATTTCATCGATACCGCCGATGTCTATGCCGACGGCCAGTCCGAAATCATCACGGGCCAGGCGTTGAAGAATCTCAAGGTGCCGCGCGAGAACGTGGTCCTCGCGACCAAGATTCTGGGCGAGGCGGGAACCAAGAGCGTGAATTCGCGCGGCGCGTCGCGCTTTCATATCATCGATGGCGTGAAGGCCAGTCTCAAGCGGCTGCAACTCGATCACGTCGATCTGTATCAGATTCACGGGTTCGATCCCGCCACGCCAATCGAGGAAACACTGCGCGCGCTCGACAATCTGGTGCAGCACGGCCATGTGCGCTACATCGGCGTGTCGAACTGGGCCGCGTGGCAGATTGCCAAGGCGCTTGGCATTTCGGAGCGTCTGGGCCTGGCGCGTTTCGAGTCGTTGCAGGCGTATTACACGATCGCCGGGCGCGACCTGGAGCGCGAACTCGTCCCGTTGCTTCAAAGCGAGAACGTCGGCTTGATGGTGTGGAGTCCGCTCGCGGGCGGCCTCTTGTCGGGCAAATACACGCGCGAAGGCGGCAAGGAAGAAGGCGGCCGCCGCACGAAGTTCGATTTTCCGCCCGTGAACGTGGACCGCGCGTATGACTGTATCGACGTAATGCGTCGTGTCGCCGAAGCCAAGGGCGTTTCGGTGGCGCAGATCGCGCTTGCATGGTTGTTGCACCAGAAGGTGGTGACGAGCGTGATCGTCGGGGCGAAACGTATCGAGCAACTCGATGACAACATCGCGGCGACCAAGGTAACGCTCAACGCCGACGAGCTCGCCGCGCTCGACGAAGTGAGCCAGCTTCCCGCCGAATATCCCGGCTGGATGCTGACGCGGCAGGGCGAGTATCGTCGCAAGCAGTTGAGCGAGTGACGCGCGGCTTCAAATGATCGGCTTGCCGCCCGTCACCGCGACAGTGGCGCCCGAGATGTAGCTCGCCTCGTCCGAGGCGAGCAGCACGTAAGCGGCGGCCAGTTCGGCAGGCTGGCCGGCGCGTTTCAAGGGCACTTGCGAGCCGAAATTCTTGACCTTCTCGACGGGCATCGTCGAAGGAATCAATGGCGTCCAGATCGGTCCCGGCGCCACGCAATTTGCACGAATACCGCGCTCGGCCAGCAATTGCGCGAGGCCGCCCGTGAAGTTCTGAATCGCCCCCTTCGTACTCGCATACGCGATCAAACCGGGATTCGGCGCGTCCGCATTCACCGACGTCGTGTTGATGATCGCCGCGCCCTCCTTCAGATGCGGTAGCGCCGCCTTGGTGATGCGAAACATCGCGCCGATGTTGGTCGAGTAGGTCTTGTCCCACTCGTCGTCGCTAATGTCTTCGAGGCCGTCGTAGGTCATCTGGTAAGCGGCGTTGTTTACCAGCACTTCGAGATGGCCGAACGCCTCCACCGTCTTCGCGACGAGTTCGCGGCAATGCGCGCGGTCGGTGATGTCGCCGGGCAATAGCAGCGCCTTTTGTCCCGCTTCTTGTACCCAGCGGGCCGTCTCCTTGGCGTCGTCGTGTTCGTCGAGATAAGAGATCGCCACGTCTGCGCCTTCGCGCGCGAATGCAATCGCCACCGCCCGCCCGATGCCACTGTCGCCGCCTGTGATGAGCGCAGTCTTGCCGGCAAGTTTGCCGCTACCTTTGTAACTCTCCTCGCCGTGGTCGGGCTGCGGATCGAGCGGCTTGGTCAATCCGGGACGGTGTTCTTGCTGCTGTTCAGGAAACGGCGGCTTGGGGTGATTCTTCGCGCTCATTTGTTCTCTCCATTCGATTGCGTGCTCGGGATTTACCCTGAGTCAGCAAGGGATGGACCCGTGATCGCGGCATTTTCGGGCCTTTATCTCGAAATGGGATAGGCGCTATGTTCCGTATCGCGTTGCGACATATCGAGGTTGCAACGAGACTGTACGCACAACATTTCGACGCAATCAAGGAGACATCATGCGTACTCAAGTCGGCATCGTCGGTGCGGGCCCGGCCGGGCTTCTGCTTTCCCATCTTCTGCATTTGCGCGGCATCGAGTCGGTCGTACTCGAAGCGCGCGGTCAGCAGGACATCGAATCGACCATTCGTGCGGGCGTCCTCGAACAAGGCACGATGGATTTGCTCAATCAGGCGGGAGTCGGCGCGCGCATGCAGGCCGAAGGCGCATTGCATCACGGTTTCGAACTGGCGTTCGAGGGACAGCGGCGCCGTATCGCCTTGACAGAACTGACGGGCCATTCGATCACGGTCTACGCGCAGCATGAAGTCATCAAGGATTTGGTCGCGGCGCGCCTTGCGGCGAACGGCGCGCTCAAGTTCAACGTGTCGAACGTGAGCTTGCACGATTTCGCGAAGAACAGCGACGGCAAGCCGCGCATCGAGTACACGCATGAAGGGCGCGCCGAAACGCTGGAGTGCGATTTCATCATCGGCTGCGATGGCTCGCAGGGCGTCTCGCGCCCGTGCATTCCGGAAGCGGTGCGGCAGGACTATCAGCGGGTGTATCCGTTCGGCTGGTTCGGCATTCTGGTCGAAGCGCCGCCTTCGTCCGACGAACTCATCTACGCGCGCCACGACCGCGGCTTCGCGCTCATCAGCACGCGCTCGCCCGGCGTGCAGCGCATGTATTTCCAGTGCGATCCGAAAGAGTCCGTCGATGCCTGGTCCGACGACCGCATCTGGGCCGAACTGCACGCACGCGTCGATACCCACGATGGCTGGCAGATCACGGAAGGGAAGATTTTTCAGAAGAACATTGTCGGCATGCGCAGCTTCGTATCCACGCCGATGCAGTCAGGCAAGCTCTTCCTCGCCGGCGACGCGGCGCATATCGTGCCGCCGACGGGCGCGAAGGGCTTGAATCTCGCGGTGTCGGACGTGCGGGTGCTCAATGCCGCCCTCGTCGATTTCTATAAGGAAGGCAAAAGCGACAAGCTCGCGCAATATACCGAGACCGCGCTCAAGCGCGTGTGGCGCGCGGAGCATTTCTCGTGGTGGATGACGCGCATGCTGCACAAGCTCGACGATACGTCGCCTTTCGAGCAACGCCTGCAGGTCGCGGAACTGGAGCATGTGACGACTTCGCATGCGGCGGCGACGGCGCTGGCCGAGAACTACGTGGGCAGCGTGGCGGTTTGATTTCCGCGCGTTAAGTTCGAGCGGATGGACGGCGCAGCTTGCAAGGTCATTTCCCGAAACCTCGCAAGCAACGCTTCCCACGCGTTGCGCGTTTCTTCACTCAAAGCACCGCGACGACCCGCGCATCCCCTTCCACCGACGGCACCACTTGGCCGCCCACGCGCCGGAACGTGATCGTCACGTTCTTGTCGCCGAGACGCAGATCGCCGATCTCCAGCCAGTCGATGCCCTCCGGCAACTGCGGCCGGTCGATGCGTATCTCGTCGTTGACCGCGTCCATCGTCACGCCGAGACACGCTTCGAGGACCATGAACGGCGCGCCCGCTGCCCACGCCTGCGGCAGACACGCCACCGGATAAGCGATCGGCCGTTCGCCGCGCTGACGCGTGAAGCCGCAAAACAGCTCGGGCAAACGCATGTCGAACGTGACGGCCGCCTCGAACAAAGCCTGCAGCAGACCGACCGCCGCGCCACGCTCGCCGTAACGCGCAAGGCCACGCGCGCATAACGCCGTATCGTGCGGCCAGACCGAGCCGTTGTGGTACGACATCGGATTGAAACGCGGCTGCCCGGCGGCGAGCGTACGCACGCCCCAGCCGGTGTGGAACAAGGTGGATTCGAGCTGACGCGCGACCTTCTCGCCGCGCTCGCGCTCGACCAGATCGAACGCGAGCAGATGCCCCGCATTCGATGACAACACCCTGCACAAGTCGCCACGCCCGTCGAGCGCTATGCCGTAGAAGTCCATCTCCGGCATCCAGTACATCGCTTCCACGCGCTCGCGGATATGGCGCGCGCGCCGCTCGAACTCGTCCGCACGTTCGTGTTCGCCGCGTTCGCGGCCAAGCCGCGCCATCGTCGAGAATGCCGTCGATGCGTATGCCTGCACTTCCACCAGCGCAATCGGTCCGATGGGAAATTTACCGTCCGCATGGAACACGGAGTCCTGACTATCTTTCCAGCCCTGGTTGGCGAGTCCATGCTCGGACGCGCGCTGATAGTCGAGCAAGCCGTGCGGATTCTTGTCGCAATGACGCGCGACCCAGTCCGCCGCGAGTTGCAACGCGGGCCAGATTTCGTCGATCAGCCCCTGATCGCCGGTGCGCTCCGCATACGCGCCCGCGAGCACGATGAAAAGCGGCGTGCTGTCGACGCCACCGTAATAAAGCGCGAATGGCACCTCGCCGGTCGCGGCCATCTCGCTCTTGCGCGTCTCGTGCATGATCTTGCCGATTTCCGCGTCGCGGAACGCCGAGTCCTCGCGCGCCTGATGAGCCGCGAGAAAGCGCAGCACGCCGCGCGCGAGCGTGGGATGCAGCCACAGCATTTGCAACGACGTGATGATCGCGTCACGCCCGAACGCGGTGGAGAACCACGGGATGCCCGCATACGGATACGGGCCGGTTTCGAGATCGGTGGTGAGAAGCCCGAGGTCGGCCAGCGACCGGTCGATCCATTCGCTGAAGAGCGGATTGCTCGAACGCACGCGCGCACTGGCGCGACGCCGGTCCCGCATACGCCGATGCGCCTCGACGAGCGCTTCGCGGATAGCCGGACGGCCCGATTCGGGCGCACACTCGGCGGCTTCGGCGGCGTTGCGCTTGCTCTCTTCGCTGGCGTCGCTGAGCGCGTGTGTCACGGCCGTGACGGAGAGATAGACCGAAATCGCCGTCTCCGATTCGATACGCAGCGCGTAATCGGCGCGCGTCGGCGAGAGCACGTCCGGCGCGGGCGTGAACTGGATGCGCGCGGTGCGTTCCACTTCGTCCAGGCCGATATAGCGCAACACCACCTCGCCATTCTCGACAATGGGCGGCCGCAAAGTGCCGCGCTTCTGGCGCTTCGAGCCACGCACCTCGAACATATCGAGAAAGTCCGCGGCGAACGAAATGGAGATCGGCACCGTGGATGGCTCGGTGCCGTAGTTCGTCAGCACGATGCTTTCGTGCAAAACGTGCCCGGAAAGCACACGTTTGCGCTCGACGTGGATCACGCCCTCCGGCGTCTGGGCTCCGCCGATGGGCGGCAGCGGCCGGTTGGTCAAGTGCGCGGTGAAGACAGCGTTATCGCTCGATACGCTGCCTGAAAGCAGCGACGGCGCGCGTCCACCGAACGTGAGCACCAATTGCGAGAGCACACGGGTATCGTTGACGAACAGGCCGTCGTCGCCGCCGCGGATATCGCCGTTGGCGTCGTAGACGGCGAACGTGTTGCCCGATTTCAGGACGAACTGGCGCTCGCTCGGAATGTTGACGTTCTCGGTCGGAATGAAGGCATCGTCCGCGCCGGGCATAGTCGCTTGCGCCTGTTGCTGCTGCTGTTGCGTCTGGTCCAGCGTCTGATCCTTTGTGTCCATTGCGCCTTCCTGAACTGAAAGTAATGTGTAATCACGACGGCTGGCCAGCTCGACCAGACCGATGTTTTTGCAGGGTGCCCGCCGCTCGTGCGCAGCAATCGGGCCGCTCACCGGATATCATCGACGGTTTTTCGACCGGACCGGGCCTGACGGGTTCTCCGCATCCATGGCATTTCCGCATATCGACTTACTTTATTCTGCTTCGGGCCTCGGCGTCGGCTTTCTGGTCGGCCTCACGGGCGTGGGCGGCGGTTCACTGATGACGCCGCTGCTGGTGCTGCTCTTCGGGATTCATCCGGCAACGGCAGTCGGCACCGACCTGCTGTACGCCGCCGCGACCAAGACCGCCGGCACGCTCGTACACGGCCTCAAGGGCTCGGTGGACTGGCGCATCACTGGCCGGCTCGCCGCAGGCAGCGTGCCGGCCGCCGCCATCACGCTGTATTTCCTGCACCGGCACGGCATGACTTCACCCGACACGGGCCGCCTGATCCAGTTGATTCTCGGCGTCGCGCTGCTCATCACGGCCGTGTCGCTCGTGTTTCGGCCGCAGCTCGCGCGACTGGCCTACCGCAAAGGCCAGGGACGAGCGGAACGCCCTGCCCGCACAACCGCTTTGACCGTGCTGACGGGCGCCATCCTCGGCGTGCTCGTTTCGATCACGTCGGTCGGCGCGGGCGCGATCGGCGTGACGGTTCTGCTGCTGCTTTATCCGCGTCTCGCGACGGTACGCATCGTCGGTTCCGATGTGGCGCATGCGGTGCCGCTTACGCTCATTGCCGGCGCCGGGCACTGGATGCTCGGCTCGGTGGACTGGGCGCTTCTGCTCTCGCTCCTGGTCGGCTCGATTCCCGGCATTGCCATTGGCAGCATGCTTTCCTCGAAAGCGCCCGAAACCGTGCTGCGTTACCTGCTTGCCGCGACGCTAATTCTGGTCGGAGCCAAACTCGTGTTCAGTTGATGTTAGTCACGCGGCCCGGTGGTTTCCAGTCGGCCAAATGACATAGGCGGATACGCAGCCGTTCGCAATCCGCCTAATGCCGTTTGGCCGGGTTTCGCCAAGCGCGCCGATACGGCATCATGCGCTCTCAGTTGGGCCCGCGTCACCGCATTCTTCAGCGGAGAGCGGAAAAGCGTGCGCGCCCTTGGTGCGTGCGGCGTGAAAAGGCGTCGATGCACGGCGCGCGGTGCGTGCGACAAGACCACGAGGAGTCAGGCGATGAACGAGAACGACCATCCGCATCACGAGTTGTCTTCCCTTCCTGAAGCATCGGCGAATGACGCGCCTGTCGATCCGGCGCGGCGCCGCTTGCTCGCGGCCGGCGTCGGACTCGCCGGTTTATCGCTGGGCGGCTGCAATCTTTTCGAACAGAAGCCTGCCACACCAAAAACAGCGGCTGATGTCGCGCTCGACCGCACGCTCACGGCGAACGTGCGGCAGATCGTCGTGATCTACGCGGAAAACCGCAGTTTCACGAATCTGTACGGGAATTTTCCGGGCGTGCAGTATCCGCTGTCGGCGGTGTCGGCGTCGCGCTTCACGCAGCTCGACCGCGATGGCGTCACGCCCATGCCCACACTGCCGAAAATCTGGGGCGGGCTCGTGCCGCAGGCGCAGGAAGTGGATGGCACGCGCTACGCCATCACCGAGCAGCAGATTGCCGGCCTCAAGAACTCGCCCTTCCGGATCATGGACGCGAACGGCGCGCCGCTTCCCAATTCGGTCATCACACGCGACCTCGTGCATCGTTTTTATCAGAACCAGATGCAGATCAACGCAGGCCGCAATAACCAGTTCGCCGCGTGGGGCGACTCGGGTGGCCTCGTGATGGGCCATTACCAGAATTCGCCCGATACGCTCAGGCTCTGGGGCCTCGCGCAGCAATACACGCTATGCGACAACTTCTTCATGTCGGCATTCGGCGGCTCGTGGCTGAACCATATCTTCCTGATCTCGGCGCAAGCGCCCTTTTATCCCGATGTGCACAACACTCCGGCGGCGCGATTGCTCGCCGTCGTGGATGGCGACGATCCGACCACGCCGCGCCTGAAACTGGCGCCGGATTCGCCGAAATCCGCGCTCGAAGGGCCGCCCAAATTCGTTCGCGATGGCGCCCTCACCGCGGACGGCTACGCGGTCAACACGATGTTCCCGCCGTACCAGCCGAGCAACGTGCGTCCCGCGCCCGGCGGCGATAGCTTCACCGCCGATCCTTCGAATCCGCTCGTGCTGCCGCCGCAGACTTACGCGACCATCGGCGACCGGCTTTCGGCCAAGGGCGTCAACTGGGCGTGGTACAGCGGCGCGTGGCAGTACGCGCTCGATCATCGGGACACGGGTTCCGTGCCGGACTTCCAGTACCACCATCAGCCGTTCAACTACTTTCGCAATTTCGCGCCGGGCACGGCTGCACGCGCCCGGCATTTGCGCGATGCGGGTCTCGGCGACGATCCATCCACGAACAAGCTGCTCGCGGACATCGATGCCGGACGCCTGCCTTCCGTCACGTTCTACAAGCCGCAGGGCAATCTCAACATGCACGCGGGCTATGCGGATGTCGCTTCGGGCGACCGGCATATCGCCAATGTCATCGAGCATATTCAGCGCGGACCGCAATGGGCGAACACGGTGATCGTCGTCACGGTCGATGAAAACGGCGGCTGGTGGGATCACGTCTCGCCGCCGAAGGGCGATCGCTGGGGGCCGGGTTCGCGCATTCCGGCACTGGTGATTTCGCCGTACGCGAAAAAGGGATATGTCGATCACACGGTCTACGACACCAACTCGATTCTTCGCTTCATCTCGCGCGTGCACGATCTCGAACCGCTCGATGGCGTGGCGTTGCGAGATCGCGCGTTTGCGGCGAACGGGGAGAAGCCGCTCGGCGATTTGACGGGGGCGCTGGATTTGGCCTGACAACACTCGCGTGCCGACGGCCGGACGGAACTTCGCATCACGCGAGGGATTACGCGTCCGATCGAAGCCCTCCGGTATCCGACAAAATATCGGACTCGGCGTAAAGCGCGCGAGGCAGCGAGCCGCCGGGAACTGCGTTGCGCGACGCAAGCCGATGCGCCCGGAGCCGCTCTTGATTCAACAAAATGGCGTAACTCGCGCGGCGACGGCCGACTCGCATTTCAAAGATCACGCGCGAAAGTCAACACCCGTAAATCCGCGATGATCCCAAGCCCGAAATCATCGTCCGTCTTCCACCCACGCCCGCGCCGATATCTCGACCAAATATCCATAATGCAACGCGCCAACCGGCACGACGGCGCGCGCTGGCTTCCAGTCGCCGAAGAAGCGCGTGTAAATTTCGTTGAACGTCTTCCAGTGATCGACGCCAACGAGATACACCGTCACCTCGATGCAATCCTCGATGCGCGCGCCCGCCGCTTCCAGCACGGTCCGCAGATTGGCAAGCGTCTGCTCTGCCTGCTCCTCGAACGGCCTGTCCCCGGTATGCGTGCCGTCGGGGCGCATTGGCAACTGGCCCGAAACGCAGACGAGATTGCCCACGCGCGTTGCGTGGCTGTAGTGGCCGGCGGGAACCGGAAGTTCGGGTGCGTTGATGGTCTTGATCGTAGGCATGGTCATGGTCGAGTGATTATCAAAGCTTGATTTCAAAGCGTGAGCCTCGTCGCCAGAAAGTCGAGGAACGCACGCGAGCGCGCGGCCATCGACTCGGTCTGATAGAACACCGCGCTGATCGGTTGACGCACGTCTTCGAGCGCGTCGTCAAGTATCGGACGCAGACGGCCCGCGCGGATATCGGCGGCGGTCATGAATTCGGCGAGGCACGCGATGCCGCCGCCATCGAGCGCCAATTGCCGGATAGTCTCGCCGCTGGACGCCGACACCGCAGGCCGGATCGTCACGAACGGCGCGCCCGGAATATTGCCCGATGCGCGCAACGGCCAGTCATTGAGGCTTTCGGGTGCGGTGAAGCCGATCAGCCGCGCGCGCATGAGTTCATCGACATCACGCGGCTCGCCGTGTTCGGCAAGATAATCCGGACTCGCCAGAACACGCAGCCGGCTGCTGCCGAGCGAGCGCGCGTGCAAGGTCGAATCCTGCAGGACGCCGATGCGAATCGCGATATCGACGCGCTGCT
The DNA here is from genome assembly GCF_023631025.1 of Caballeronia sp. GACF4. NCBI lineage: Bacteria > Pseudomonadati > Pseudomonadota > Betaproteobacteria > Burkholderiales > Burkholderiaceae > Caballeronia > Caballeronia sp. GACF4. Next base: position 314,888 of record NZ_JALQDW010000018.1, on the reverse strand, counting down.
CCATCAGATCGACGATGCGCTCGTTGCTCGTCAGTTCCAGCGTGATGTCTGGATAAAGCGCGGCGAACGCCTTCACATTCGGCACGATGCAGTGAAGCACGAACGGCGACGCCGCATCCACACGCAGCCGCCCGGCCGGACGCTCGTGCCGGCGCGAGATCGCTTCCTCGGCGTCATCCATCGCGGCGAGGATGGCGCGAGCACGCGTCAGAAACAGCTCGCCTTCCTCGGTGAGTTGAAGACGGCGCGTCGTGCGGCGCACGAGGGTCGTGTCGAGCTTCTTTTCGAGGCGCGTCAGCGTGCGGCTCACGCCGGATACGGTTTGCTGAAGCGTTTCGGCGGCGGCGGTCATCGAACCACTGTCAATGACGGTCACGAAAACCTGCAGTTCGTCGGTATTGGTCTTCATGCGGGCGCGATGCGGATCGATTGTTGATTTCAAGTCAAGTTTGATTTGAGACTAGCATCGTTTTTGCGAAAGTCGAAACGGGACATACTCTCTGCATCGGTTCAAACGAATTCCCGCAAATCGCATTGCATGGGACCACAGGAGCAAAACATGAAGATTTTCATCACAGGCGCAGGCGGCTTTATCGGCGGTTCGATCGCGGCGGGACTCGCGCGCGACGGTCACACGGTGCGCGGCCTGATCCGCCGAGCCGAGCAGAGCGACGCCTTGAAGCACGCGGGTATCGAGCCCGTCGTCGGCAGTCTCGACGACGCCGCGCTTCTCACCGCCGAAGCCCGTTCTGCCGATGCAGTCATCAACGCGGCCAGTAGCGATCATCGCGGCGCGGTCGAAACCCTGATCGCCGCGCTCGAAGGCTCCGACAAACCGTTCCTGCACACGAGCGGATCGAGCATTGTCGGCGATGCGTCGGGCGGCGAAGCATCGGACAACATCTACACCGAAGAGAATCTGCCGGAACCGACCGCCGACAAGGCGCCGCGCGTGGCCATCGACAAGCGCGTGCTGGGCGCCGCCAAGCGTGGCGTGCGCTCTGCCGTGCTGTGCAACACGCTGATCTACGGTCACGGCGCCATTCCGAACACCGCAAGCGTGCAACTGCCGCGACTCGAACGTCAGGCGCAGAAGAGCGGCATCGTGCGTCATGTCGGACGCGGGCTGAACATCTGGTCGAACGTGCATATCGACGATGTCGTCGACGCTTATCGACGCGCACTCGACAAGAAGCCGGCGGGCACGTTCTATTTCATCGAAAGCGGCGAGGCGCAGTATCGCGACATGACCACCGCCATGGCGCGCGCGATGCAATTGCGCGGCCCCGAGGACTGGCCGCTCGAAGATGCCGTCAAGGAATGGGGTTATGAGATGGCCAACTACGGGCTTGGCTCGAACAGCCGCGTCAGAGGCAAGCGCGTGCGCTTCCTGCTGGGCTGGGAGCCGAAGCGGACCTCGGTCATTGACTGGATTGAGAAAGAAATGGTGCGGTGAACGGTGTCGCTTCGGCTCTGAAAGTCGCGCCGTTATTCCGCGACTGAGGCCAGAGGCACTCTGCCATCGAGCAAAACAAAGCGCGAAGGGCAAACTGGCTTGACCAATTTGCCCTTTGGTTTCACGTTACTTCAACGCGCCCGTGAACTTCTCGATTTCCATCTCCGCCATCCCCGACTTCACAGCCGATTCGCGAATCTGCCGCCACGTAGTCGGGTCGACCGGCACGCCGTTCGAATTGCGCTCGGCGCGGCGCGCTTCCTCCGGTTCGCCGGGCGCGTGAATCGCATCGGTGCCAGCGGCTTTCGGCGAAGCCTTCATCCATTCGAGGAACGCTTCCGCTTCGGCCTCTGCGGCCGGGGCATCGAACGCGTTCGGGTCTAGAATCACCGAAGTCATGCAATTGATGATCGCGCTCGACTTCTCCAGCGTGCTCTCATGCGTGGTATATCCGCCCGAAAGCGCGCCGCCGAAAATCTCGCAGAGCGCGGCAAGCCCCGAGCCCTTGTGCAGACCGAATGCGGTTAGCGAGCCGAACGGCTCTTCATGCATCACTTTCGGTTCGAGCGTCGGCACGCCTGCGTGGTCGAGCAGCATGCCCGGCGCGACCTGCACGCCCTTGTTGTAGGCCACGCGCGTCTTGCCGTAAGCAATGCCCGCCGTCGCGAAATCCAGCACCAGCGGCTTCTTGCCCTTACGCGGATACGCCGCGCAGAAAGGGTTCGTGCCGAAGCGCCGGTCGATACCGCCAAACGGCGCCACCAGCGGATCGCCCGCTACGTTCACGAAGTGAAACGACACGAGCCCCGCCTTCGCGCATTGCTCCGCCCAGTGTCCGATCCGGCCGATGTGATGCGCGTTGCGCAAGCCGACCGCGCACACGCCGAACTTCTTCGCGCGCTCGATGCCGAATTCCATCGCCTCGTAGGCAACCACTTGACCGAAGCCCTTGCGACCATCGACGGTGATGACGGCGCCCGCATCGCGAACGATTTCAGCATGCGTGTTGAGCTTGAGTTGGCCATCCGCGAGGGAGGACGTATAGCGCGGAATCATGCCGACGCCATGCGAATCATGCCCCGAGAGATTCGACATCACGAGATGGTCCGCCACCAGTTCGGCCTCGCGCGGCGCGCTGCCGGCGCTTTCCCAGATGGCGCGCACATAGGCGTGAAGGGTATCGGCGGCGATGCGCAGTTCGGGGGATTTTTGGGTATCGTTCATCGCGATGTCTGTCTCCTGTATGTGAAGTGCATGGCCCGGCCGCAATGCCGCACGACGGGCGAGGGCCTATTACTTTACCCATGATCAACTGGCCTTACCAGTTCGTTTTGAAGAATTCGCTGAAAAGGCCCGAAAAAAAGCCCGCGCGAAGCGGGCGATCTCTGATTCCGGAAGACGCGTTGAATCAGGGCGCAGCAGCGATCACTTCCGCCACCGCCGCCGTCAGTTTCCTTGCGTAGGGCACGTGCAGGAATTCGTTCGGCCCGTGCGCGTTGGACTTCGGGCCCAGCACGCCGCACACCATGAACTGCGAGCGCGGAAAGCCTTCCTTCAACGTGTTCATGAGCGGAATGGTGCCGCCCTGCCCCATGTATGCGACATCCGCGCCAAAGTAGCGACGCGATGCATCGTTCAACGACGTCCCCAGCCAGGGCGCAAGCTCGGGCGCGCTCCAGCCAGTTGCCGCGCCGGCTTCAGCCTTGAACGTGACCTTGGCGTTGTAAGGCGGATCGAGTTCCAGCAGCGACTTCAACTGACCGACCGCTTCGGCGGCTTCGACAAGCGGCGGCAGGCGCAGCGACAGCTTGAACGCGGTGCGCGGCGCGAGCACGTTGCCGGCGTCGGCGAGTGACGGCAGGCCGGCGGCCCCCGTGACCGTCAGCGACGGACGCCACGTCGAATTGATGAGCGCTTCTTGTGGGTCGGTAGTGGTCGGCAACACACTGCCGCCGTCCTGGCCACAACTCCACGGCAGTTTCTTCCAGACATCGTCGCCGAGAATGCGGGCGGTCGCTTCAGCCTCGCGCAGACGTTGCGCGGGAATCGAGCAATGAAAGTCCTTCGGGAGCAGGTTGCCGGTGGCCGCGTCTTCGAGCCGCTCGAACAGTTGCCGCATGATGCGAAAGGTCGATGGCGCGATGCCGCCATAGCCGCCCGAATGCAGGCCTTCTTCGAGCACCTGGATTTCGAGGTCGCCCGAGACTAGACCGCGCAGCGAAGTCGTGAGCCACAACTGGTCGTAGTTGCCCGCGCCGGAGTCCAGGCAGATCACGAGGCCGACATCGCCCAGGCGTTCGCGGAGCGCGTTGATATACGGCAGCAAGTCGTAGCTGCCCGATTCCTCGCACGTCTCGATGATGCCGACGCAGCGCGGCCGCTCCACGCCTTGAGCGTCGAGCGCGGCGAGCGCCGTGATGCTGGCGTAGGTCGCGTAGCCGTCGTCCGCACCGCCCCGGCCGTAGAGCCGGCCGTCCTCGAACTTCGGCGTCCACGGGCCGAGATCATTGCGCCAGCCTTCGAATTCAGGCTGCTTGTCAAGGTGGCCATACAGCACGACGGTTTCGGTGCTGCCCGAACGCGTTGCGGGCGCTTCGAAGAAGATCACGGGCGTGCGTTCAGGCAGACGCACGATCTCGACTTTCAGGCCCGTGACGCGCTGCGCCTTCACCCAGTCCACCGCGTCCGTCACTACCCGTTCGATGAAACCGTTCCGCGCCCAGTGCGCGTCGAACATCGGGCTTTTCGCGGGCACCGCGATGTAGTCGGTCAGCGCGGGCACGATCTCATCGTTCCATTTCTGGTCGACGAAACGCTGCAGTTCCGTCGAATCGAGCCGTACCGCTTCTTCGTGTTGCGTATTGTCGCCGTTAGTCATGAGCGTGTGTCCAGGCGGGCAAAACCTTCATCATAGACGGGTTTCGCGGCCCTTTTGCGCCCATGCCTTTGATCGTGCGGCAAACATGCAATTTTTTTCAATATGTATGATCAATAGCGCGTTCCCGTGATCACGGTGCGCGAAACGGCTGGATCGGCTTCGATCGCCTGATCGGTGAACGGAAAGCGCGCCCACTGTTTTGCCGAGAAAAGACGCGTGGCATCGGCCGAGTGCGGCGAAGCGGGATCGTCGGACTCGGAATGCGACAGCAGCGTGTCGGCCTCCACGCCGCCCGGGCCATCGGCCGCGAACGAGACGACTTGTACGTAGCTGTCGCCCTGACCGTTCGCGTCCATCGGATACCCCTTCGCGTCCAGCGGACGCCGCGCGCATACTACCGTAAAGTAGCCCGCTTCGTCGCAACCGCCGTAGAGTGGCACGCGTTCGCCCGCGCGCGTGGTATACAAAATGTCGCCGCGCCGCGAATCGAGCGCGAAACCGTTCAGCCGGAGCGCGAGCGCCGCGCCGCCGAGCGCCTGTCGCAGATCCTGTACGACGGCTGGATTGTCGATGTTGAAGCCGCTCGGCGTATCGAGCGGCTTGTCGGGGCTGAAGGGCGTCGCGTAGAGGCGCTCGGGCGCGAGGCGCGTCACGCGTTGCCAGAACTCGTCCCAGAGGTTCGCGCCGCGTGCATCGATATCCGATGAACCGTTCCAGCTGCGCAGCACTTCGCATGCATCATGCAAAGCGTATTGCGCGTCGTTGCCGTTGCACACGGCATCGAGCAGCGGTTGGCGATACAGTCTCTCCGACATCGAGCCGGTAGCCAGCACCGCGGTTTCCAGCGCGTCTCGCGTGATGCCGCCCGGCTCGCGCTGCAGCCGCGCCGCGAGCAGATGGCCGTAACGCGTGCGCAGCGACTGCTCGTAACGCGTCGCTCCGGCCACGCGCGCAAGGCCCGTGAGCGGCGCGTTCGCGTTGGTGAGCCAGTAGCTGTCGTTGAAGTTGCCGACGTAATCGCCGCGCACGACGCTCGCCATTTGCGCGACCGGCAGCGCGCCCTGCTGCACGCTCGATCCATCCGCGCGCCACGCGCAGGTGCTCTTCGAACCGTCGAGGAACGGCACGCCCGGCATACGGCTCGCGAGCGCGCGGCCGGCGGGCGGCGTGCATGCATCGGCGAGCGCGTCGGGCACGTCGGGGATCGCGCCGATGTCGGCGAACCAGACGCGTGCGTCGTTGCGGCCGATCGCGAGTGTGTTGGCCCACGGCATCGCCGCATAGCGTTTCTGGATCGCTATGAAATCGTCGAGCGAGCGCGCCTGGTTCCACGCGAAGAAGTTCTGGAAGGCGCGCGCGTTGTCGGCGTTGACATCGGCGAGCGCATAGGCCCGCTGCGTGTTCCATCCAAGTGCCGGCGAGAGCGCGGACAGGTCCATCACCGGACCGAAGCGCGTTCGATACAGCGTGCGCGTGACGGATTCGATCGTGCCATCGGCGCGAAGCGCGCGGACGGTGAGCGGCACGGGCGTCATCGGCTGGCTTCGACCATCGAACATGTAATGCGTGGGATCGGCGGGATCGAGCGTCAACTGGAAGATGCCGAAGCGGCGCGCGCTCGATACGGTATGCGTCCACGCGATGTTCTCGTTGAAGCCGAGCACGATGAGCGGCACGCCGAGAAACGACACGCCGGCCACATTCACGCGTCCGGGGATGGTCAGTTGCGCCTGATAGAAGCGGTCCGGGCCGCGCCAGAACCAGTGCGGATTGCCGAAGAGGATGCTGCGTTGGTCGCGCGTTACCGGCGCGCCGAATGCGAGTGCGTTGCTGCCGATGCCGGGGTTTTCGCCGATGGGATAGCGCAGGGCATCGAGCGGGTTGTCGGCGTGGAACGGAGTGCCGAATGCGGGTGCTTGATTGCCGAGGCCGGGATTGTCACCGGCGGAATAGCCCGAAAAATCGTGCGATTTCATGGCATGAAGCGGAGTGCCGGATGCTGCGTCATTGCTCATGCCTGGATCTTCGCCGCTGAGATAGCGCGGCAATATTCGCGAACTGGCGGCAGCAAGCAGAGCGCCCTTGTTCACCGGAGATGGCGTTGGCGCGATTCGCCCGCCGCTTTTATCCAGCGGACCAGCCGATGTACTGCTTGTCGCCGGCGCCGCGTCCGGCGTTGTCTCCCCGCGCGGCGTCGCTCCTGCTTTCGGGGGTTGCGCCGCCGCAATCGCCTGCACGAAGCGCGTCGATCCGCCCGCGAGATTCGCCGCGATCAGCCGACGGTAAATATCGTCCGATGTGATTTTGTCGACCCACGGCTTGCCTTTGCATGCAGCATGCAACTTCGGAAAATTGCCCGCGTTTAAATCTGCGAGATAGCGGTTGTAACCGGAGGCGAAGCCATCGATCAGATCGCGCAGGTCGACGGCTTGCGCCGCGCGATAGCGTTCGACGGCGGCCTGATCGATAACCATGCGGAAGAAGAAGTCGGCATCGAGGTTGCGCGGCTGACCGAACGTCGACATCGATGGCGGACGCGCATCCGCGCCGAACGAGGCCGAGCGCTCGCCGCGATAGGTGACGAAGGCATCGGCGAGCGTGCACAGGTTGTCTTCGGCTTGCGCGTAGCCGAAACCGAAGCCGAGACTGCCCCAATCCGCCGCGCGTACGTGCGGGATGCCCGACTCCGTGCGGCGGATCTCCGCGCTATACGCTGTGTTTCCGGCTTGCGTCGATTGCGCGGTTTGCGCTCGCCCCGCATCGGACTGAGGCGCGCTGCAGGCGGCCAGCAACACGCTTAGAAGCGCACCAGAAATCGCATGCCTGACGGTCTGGTTCATCGGGAGAATCCTGTGTCCGATCGACGCGGTTTGTAGAATGCCTCGCGCGAAAGTATCGCATTCGGCGTTCGCAGGCCGCCGCCAAAATTTAGACGACCGTGCGCTCCTGGGTGACGAAGCATTTTGCATGCGGCATGTTGCATGCAACATGCAATGCACAATGACCCGATGAGATTCCCCACAGCGAGAGATGCCCCCTACCGACGACCCGCGCCCTGCGCCCCCCGAACGTCCATTGCCGGAAGACTGCTGCCAAAGCGGCTGCCATCCTTGCGTGTTCGATCTTTATGAAGAAGCGCTGGAGCGTTACGAAGAACGACTTCGGGAGTGGAACGCGAGACATGGTGAGGCGTCTGGGTGAGAATGCGGTTCTCGCGGCGTGGCACGCCGAATCGCCGTTCATGGAAAGCGTCGCAGCCAGCCGTTCGAGCTTTCATGTCCGCAACGCGACGCACCAAGCCGGCTCGCCGATTCACTTCAGCAGCCCGCACCTCACAGCGCTATGCTTATGCCCCGCCGACATACTCGGCGCGGCGGCCATGATTGAGGCAACTCGAAAACGCCTACCCTAGCCCCACCCGCATCACAAACCAAAAAAGGAGCGCTCTCCCATGTCACTCTCGATGTATCGCGCGTCGATTCCCGTGTTCATTCGCGGACTCGAAGTCTGCGCCAGCCTGCTAGGAAAAGGCGCCGCCTTCGCCGATGAAAAAGGCCTCACCCACGCCGATGTAATCAACGCGCGTCTCGCCCCCGACATGCTGCCGCTCGCCGCGCAGATTCAGCGCGCAAGCGATACGGCCAAACTTTCCGCCGCGCGTCTTTCAGGCGCGGAAGCTCCGCGTTTCGAAGACAACGAAGACAGCTTTGCCGCTTTGCAAGAGCGCATCGCGAAGACCATCGTGTTTCTGAAGAGCATCCAGCAAGAGACACTGGCCGACAGCGAAACGCGCAACGTCACGATGAAGTTTCCCAACTTCGAACCATCGTTTTCGGGCGTCGATTATCTCTTCGGCTTCGGCCTGCCGAATTTCTACTTCCATGTCGTGACGACGCACGACATCCTGCGTCACCTCGGCGCGCCTATCGGCAAGCTGGACTATCTCGGTCCGCTCAAATGAGTTCGGAAATCTCGATCAGGTTGTAGTCCGGATCGCGCACATAGACCGAGCGCAATCTTTGCGTCGCGCCGGTTCGTTCGACCGGACCTTCGATGATCGGCACGTTCATCTGCGCGAGCCGTTCGATCACCCGGTCGAGCGGCACGGCGGCGATGAAGCACAGATCGAGCGCGCCCGGCACCGGCAGATGCGCCTTCGGTTCGAATTCGGAACCGCGCACGTGCAGATTGATTTTCTGATTGCCGAAGTGAAACGCGAGACGGTCCGCGCCGAAGCTTTCGAGCTTCATCTGCAGCACATCGACATAAAAGCGTTTGGTCGCCTCCACGTCGACGCAGGTGAGGACGAGATGGTCGAGATGATCGATGAGAGACATGCCGGACTCCGTGTTTAGGGTCCGGTCATGGTAGACGATGACGCTGACTCGTGAACGACGGCGCTCGGGAAACTGGCGCTTGCCTTGCGCCCTGACTCTCGAACCGCACCAACGAACGAACTCGAACGAAGCGCCCGCATTAATCAAGAGCGCAGTCCGCAAACGCAAAAAAGCCGAAACGCGACCCATCGCGCTTCGGCTTTTCAAACCAAACTCGAACGACCCGCCTACCGCGAAGCCGTCTGCGCCTGCTCTCCTCGCGCCGCGATCTGCTTGCGCCATCCCGCGAGAATGCGCCGCGCCAAGGCATCGTAGTCGCCGCCGAAATGATGATCGCCTGGCAGCTTCACCACCTCGATCCCCGTCTTCGTCAGCGACGGACACAGCGTATCTTCCTCCTTCTCGCCGTAGATACATTGCACGAGCGCCGGCGGCAGCTTGTTGAGTTCGGGCCGTACCTTGAGCGCCTTGTCGCTTGCCGGCATGCCGAGCCAACCCGTCACGCGAATCTGAAAATCCGCCGACGGCGAAAAACCCATCAGCGAGACATACGAAACCTGATCGCGTACGTCGTCCGGCAAACGGTTGTAGGCAAACGGCATGACGTCCGCGCCGAACGAATAGCCAACCAGCGCCACATGGCTCGTATGCCAGCGCGCGTTGTAAGTGCGAACCACGCGCGCGATATCCGCCGCCGTTTGCTGCGGCGACTTCTCGCTCCAGAAATAGCGCAGCGAATCGATGCCGATCACCGACACGCCATCGCGCTGTAGCGCAAGCGCCATCGTCTTGTCGAGATCGCGCCAGCCGCCATCGCCGGAAATGACGATGGCAAGCAGATCCGTCGGCTGCGCGGCGCGCAACTCGATGAGCGGCAGATCGGACACGTCATGCTCGCCCGCGACCTCCGCCTTCTTCAGATGCGGCGCCGCCATCGCGACGATCGCATCGGATTTGCCGCGGCCCGGCTGCACCGCATCGCGCGCCATGAAGCCCGGCAAACCCTTCGCGTGGATGATGGTCGGGTCGGGCGGACACGGATTAAAGCGCGCGTCGAGTTGAGTATCCGGCGCAAGCGATATCGCGCCCGCAACCGTATTGTCCGGCGCCTGCTTGAGCGCCTGCTCGGCGAGAATCGCGCCTTGGCCCGTGCCCGCGAAAATAGGCGAGTAATAGTGGCTCGCCTGCACCGTGCGTTCGAGCTGATGGCTCATGCTCTCGGCGTCGCCGACGAGGTTGTGGCACTTCTCTTTTTCCGCGGTCAGGCGGGCGGCGTAGCGCGGCGTATCGACGCCGACGACCATCGCGCCTTTCGCGGCGAGCGCATCGGCGGCTTGCTGATCGCTCGCATTCCAGCCGCTTTTCTCGGAGAACAAGACGACGAAGCCGGTCATGTCGCCCGAAGGCTTGGTGAGCGTGACCTGGCCATAAGTGCCACCCGAAATCGTGGATGCCGCGTGAGCCGCGCCCAGCATCGACATGCCGGCAAGCGCCGCCGCAATCAGTTTCTTGCTATTCAAAATCATGAACGCCAGCCTCCCGCCAGAAGCGAGAGGTCCGCCAAAGTGAAAAATACGCCAACCGAACCGGACGCCGCGAGGTAACGCGGTTCCCAGCGCGGCTGGAACTTGCTTTTGAATCCGCGCAGACCGCGGAAGTTGTAGAAGCGCCCGCCGAAACGCCACACAAGGCCCGCCAGCCGATGCCAGTGCGATGCCAGCGGCGTCGGCTCCATCCCCGACAGCGGCGCGATACCGAGCGACAGCGACTTGAAGCCCGCTTCCTTCAAATGCAGCGCGAGCTTGGTGAAGAGATATTCCATCGCGTACGGCGAAGCCTCGGCGACATGGCGCATCACGCCGACGGTCGCTTCGGTGTTCATGTCCGTCGTCATGAAGGTGACGAAGGCGACCGGCGCGCCCTGCTGACGCACGAGCAACACGGACTGCGCCGCCAGATAATCCTCGTTGAACGCCGCCACCGAGAAGCTTTTTTCGCGCGCGGAACGGCTGTCGAGCCAGTCGTCGGAGATGGTGCGCAGCATCGGCATGCATTCGGCGACACGCGACGGATCGATCACTTCGGTATCGAAGCCATCACGTTCGCCGCGCTTCAACGCATAGCGCAGATGCGACCGATGCGAGCCCTTCAGATCGAATTCCGACAACGCGACGTGCGCTTCCTCGCCGAGCTTCATCAGCGTGAGGCCGGCGTCGAGATAGAGCGGCAAGGCATCGGCGCGCACCTGGTAGAACGCCGCGCGGCCGTTGTGCGAATGCGCGAGCGCGACGAATTGACGGATCAACGCGGCCCACTCGTGGCGCGGCCCGACCGGGTCGTGCAGCGCGGCCCACGTGCGGCCATGTTTCGCGTACATCAGGAAAGCCTGGCGCGACTCGGAGAAGAGGAAGCTCTTGTCGCCCATCATCGCGAGACCGGCGTCGCTGCGCTCCTGCGCGCGGAAGATGCGCGCGGCATCGGCGAGATCTTGCGGCGCGGGTTTCTCGAAACGGCCTGCCGCCGGACGCAGCAGTTGCCACACCGCGAACGCCGACGCGAACACGCCCGCCGCGAGCGTTGCACGCAAGGCGCGAGGCGCGCGGTCGTCGAAAGCGAACTGCCACCAGAGATCGGTGTTGTAGGCGACGTCGCGGAAAGCGAAGAACATGATCCACACGGCAACTGCGATCACCATGCCGATAGAAAACAGCCAAGTCGCCGTGAAGCGCTCGGCGAACAGCGACGAGCGGCGGTTGAACCGCTCGCGCGTCGCGACGAGCAGGAGGATCAGGACCGCGAGCACGCCTGCCTCGACGAACGCGAGACCCTTCGCGAGGGACAGCGCCAGATTCGCCACCGCGAGCATGAGCGCGAGCCACCACGCCGCATCGAGACGGCGCATCAGGCCGCGCGCGACGAACAACAGGAGCACGCCGAGCACGCTGCCGAGCAGCTGCGAGCTCTCCAGCACCCACAGCGGCAGCACGGTCTGCAAGAACGCAATGCGGATCTTGAAGGCGGGCGTGGCGCCGGAGATGACGAGCATGGAGCCAGCCGCGAAGGTCACGATCGACAGAAACAGCGGCGCGAGTTGCGAAACGCGGCTCGGCCGCAGGAAGCCGAAGCGGCCCTTGAGCGCGCGGCCTTCGAACGCGGTCATCACACCGGCGGAGAGGATCAGCGGCAGGCCGAAATAGATCGCACGATACGCGAGCAGCGCGGCGAGCACGTCCGGCGTCCGGGCGCTGCTGCCGAGCGCGAAGACCATCGCCGCTTCGAACACGCCCACGCCGCCCGGCGTATGACCGATCATGCCGAGCAACATGGCCGCCGAAAACACCGTCATGAATTCGCCGAAGCCGACCTGCGCGCCCGGCAACAGCGCCCACAGTGCGAGACCGGCGCCGAACACATCGACGACGGCAAGCGCCGTTTGCGCCAAGAAATCGCGGCGCGACGGCACCGTGAACGCGAGCCACTTCCAGCGCGACTGCAAGGTGCGCGGCGCGCGGCCGCAAAAGACGAGCATCGCGACGAACACGGCGAGCAGCGCGGCGCCGATGATCTGCAGGATCGTCGGCGAAAGATGCATCATGCCGGCAAGCGTGCCCGCCGAGAACAGCATGCCGGCCGCAGCCATGAAGGCGAGCGACAAAGCGAGCGTGACGCCCGTGAAGACGGAAAGGCGGCCAACCTGAGCCGGCGTGACGTCGGCCGCGCCGTACACGCGGCAGCGCACGGCGCCGCCCGTCAGCGCGCCGAAGCCGGTCACGTTGCCGAGCGCCGATCCCACCGTCGCGCCGACCCACAGAAGCGAACGCGGCACGCTCACGCCAATGTGCCGCAAACCGACGGCGTCGCGTCCCACGAGCGCGGCGAAACTGAGCGCGGTCGCGCAAAGCGCCGCGAGCCACGCCTGCGGCGTCGTCGCTCGCAGCGCGTGCATCACCGACTGATAATTGACCGCGCGCGAAAGATGCTCGAAGACCACGAGCAGCAACACGCCGACGATTACCGTGAGCGCAGGCGCGGCGAGCCGCTGAGGATCGGAAACGATGCCGCTGAAACGAGCGGGCATCGACGTGGCGCGAAGCCGGGAGAACAACTTTCTGCGAGACATGCGTTCTTTGGAACTTGCCCGCGCTCGCGTGGGCAGGGATACTGCCCGGCGCGAGCGCTGATCATCGTTATCGGGAACCGCGCAACCTTGCGCGGTCGCAGCGCTCGTTCGGCTCGTCTACACTTGCCGCCCGTGCTCGCGCCATACAAAAGGCTTCAGAGCGAGAAACGCCTGTATAACGGCGACGGTTGACCCAACTTGACTAATATTGGGACAACCACGGGTAAGAACGTGGAAATCGTGAGCTGGAGCGGTTTCGCAAGCGGCCGACCATGCTCGAATAGCAAGAACTGGCGGGTTTACGGTTCGTCAGCCTTGCGGTTACGATCGACGGCCACCGCATCGGCACGCCAGTTTCGGCGCACGGGGCGCAGATTAAGCGGATACTGCAGAGAAAGTCATCGGAATTATGAGAAAAATTGTCACAACCTGTGCAGCAACGTGTTTTGCTCTCGTCCTTGCATCCTGCGCAAGCACGGACGACGCCCTCATCAAGACCGTGCCGATTGGTTCCGGCACCTCGCAGCGCGCGCCCTACGACTTCGTGGAATGCGCCAAGGCCAGGTGGATGCCGATTGGCGGGCGCGTACGCGAATACTCGCTGAGCGCGGATACCGAAGCGGTTTCGGTGGCGGGAAAAGGCGGTGCATCGACCGTGCTGGCCGTCGCGCAACAATCCGCGGGCGGCACCGGCTACACGATTTACGGGGATATCGCGGTCGCGAGCCGCTATGTGACTGCGGCCCACCTTTGCGACTAAGCAACTAGAAGGCGTTCAAGACGGCTTGCCGTCGCGCAGATTCAAGCCTGCGAGGTGCGTGCCGACGATGCGTCCAATCAGATAGCCATCCGACGCGCACGCGTTAGTACGCTCCTTGCCGTCCCACTGGATCTTGTACTGGTCGTCCTGCGAGTGCACGGCGGATGCATCGAATTTGCGCTTGTCGACGCGGCCACCGCTGCGCGCCGCCTCAGCGATGAGCCGATTCCAGGTGAGCGCGTAGCCGTAGCGCACGCCGTCGGCGAAAGCGTCGGTATCGCAGACTTGCGAGGGCGGCGTGGTCTTCACGGTCGTGTGGAACCCGCTAGTGCCGCCGATCACGATACGCTGCTCGCCCGGCGGGGACGGTGCCACGGGCTTGGCGGCAGCACGCGCCGCCTGTGCTGCCTGAGCCGCGGACGCGGCAGATGCCGCGGCGGCCGCATCGGCATCGGCCTGTTGCGGAAGGGGCGCGCAAGCGCCAAGTGCCAAGGTCAGCGCCATCGCTACCGCGTAAGCTGCGCCGCCGCGCCGGAGTGTGCTGAATCTCGAACCGCTATTCACCTGCAGATTCCCGTCTTGAAATAAACGGGCTCTACCTTAACACCGTCGTCGGATTCGTCCGAATTTTGAGAAATGGGGACGCGGCGCTTTTGCGACGGATTTTCCCAAACCCAAACGACGACGCGGACGCCCTCTCGGTGCGCCCGCGCAGCATTGGCAGAGAACCGCCTCAGGAAGCCGACGACGTATTGCTCATCGGCATCTCAATTCCTCGCCGCGCCATTTCCACGATGAGGAACGTGCGCCGCGTGACGTGAAAGCGCGCCAGCAAGTCGCTGGAATACTCTTTCGCCGTGTTTTCGCTGATATTCATCTTCCGCGCAATCGCCTTATTCGATAAGCCCTGCAGAAGATACCGCAAGGTTTCGGTAAGCCGTGGCGGCAAGTCCAGCGATTCGACGGTAATCCCAGCGTGAGGCGTGACCGGACGCGGACTATGACCGCCCTTGCCGAGTACCGTGTTCGGCAGATAGACGCGGCCGTTCAGGATAGTCTTGAGCGCCTCGCGGAACACGCCAGCGCCCTGTTCGCTACCCTTGGAAATGAATCCGCACGCGCCGTTCTTGATGCACTCGAGCACCGTATCGCGGTCGTCCTGGGCTGAAAGCATGACCGTCTGAATTTCGCGATCTTCCTCGCGGATCCAGTTGAGCAAATCCATACCCGTGGTCTGACCGCGCAAGTGGTAGTCGAGAAACATCAGGTCATACGAGTTGGCCGACAACTTGGCCTTAGCCTGCTCGAAACCGTCCGCTTCGTCGATTTCAAGCAAAGGCTCGTTCGCCAGGATGAGACTTTTCATCGCGCTCCTGGTCAGCCCTTCGTCCTCTACCAGCAATACATTTTTGAAATAACCGTTTTCCATTGCAAAGCTCCGAGAACGGTTCCGATATTACGCGTTCGCTGATTGACTTCCACCCTCCCTTCGCAGGGATACATTCGGCAGTCTCCCAAAATCCCCTGAACCCCCTACCCGTGCCGGGTGTTGGACAAAGCACGGCCGGTCAAAAATGCTCGGCATCGAATCAACCAAGAGATCAACCAAGACCGGGAGGATGAGATGTCAAGCAGTCAAGCCAACAACGAACGGGAGTTCGCGTTGTGGCGAATGAAGCGGGCTCACACGGGCGATGCGCCTCGGCGCGTGCTGGTGGCTCATAAGGATAAATCGATCGGTGAATCGCTCGCCGTACAGCTTCGCCTGAAGGGCCTGCAGGTCATTCTGTCGCAGGATCTCAAGTCAGTGCGCGCGCTCGTGAATAGCTGGAAGCCGCAGGCGCTTATCGTCGATACGAGTCTGGACAGTGAGTCCGGCTACGTCTTTATCCGCACGCTGCGCATGGATGTCGATGTCACCGGGCGTCTGCTCGTCGCCCTCAGCAACGTTTTACCCGCCGATCCGGTGCAGACGCTGAAGGAAGCCGGCTTCGACGCGCATTGCCGCAGACCGTGTTCGACGTGGCGCATCGTCGAAATGGTCGAGGCATTTTTCTCCGCGCCGGCCACACGCTGACGCTCGAAACGGGAGGTGCCGCATGAACAGGGATGCTTGCCTTTTAGCCGGGGGCATGTTGCCGGCCAATGCATCGCGCATGCGGCACGCCGTGGCGGCGCGCGTCAGGCGCCGGCGCCGGCCGGGCGTTCGTCCCGGCTCACGCCGGTTGCCATCACGAGCGACACCGCTTTTTCACTACCTGGCGCAATGACGGCGACGCCCGTCCCGCGCAAGCCCCGTGCGTCGAGATTGAAACCATCGCTCACGTGCGACACGGGCTCGACGCACAGATAGCCCGCACCGGCCGGGCAGTGCACGACGACGTGATCGAGCGTGTCGCCGGCGTCGAGCGAAAGCGTGCGGCCGTCGGCGAAATTTAGCGTCGCGCGGCCGCTCCATCCGCTCAGATAGCGCGTGTACCCTTCCTCTTCTCGTCGATGCCGGCGCGCCGGCGCTTCCCCCGATGGCTCGACTGCGATCTCGCTTTCATGCCGCCAGTCGACATTCGCATCCAGTTCGGCTTCCTGCGCCGCGAAATACGGATGAAAGCCCATGCCGACCGGCATCGGCCGCGCGGAACGGTTCAACACGCGCATCGACAGCCGCGCACCCTCGGCGTTCGCCTGGATAACCTGCTCCGCTTCGAACGGCCACGGCCAGCCATGATCGTCCTCGCGATGCACATAACGCATCACGATGCAATCCGCGTCATGGCGCTCGACCTGCCACGCCGCGTATTGCCCGAAGCCATGCAGCGCGTGCGCCATGCCCGGAAACGTCGACAACTCGACACGCTCGCCATCCGGTGCCGGAAAGCGCGCATCGCGCACGCGATTCGAAAACGGCACGAGCGGATAGCTGCCGCCTTTCGGCCAGGTATCGGCGGGCCAGCCTGAAAGCGTGATCGGCACGAGCCAGTCTTGCAGACCGCCGGCGAATCCGGTGGCGAAGCGCGTGATGCGCCCGCCCGCCGACGGCGCCACTTCGATGACATGCGGCCCACTCGCAATCGTCAGACGCGGCTCGGCCGCGAGCGCCACGACATCACGCGGTCCCATCACTGCCGCTGCTCCTTCACGCGCGAAACCAGTTGCGTCGGACTCACGAACTGCAGCGCAATCAGCACCCAGATCAGCGTGATCGCCATGTAGATCATCGCCATGGCGTCGATGGATTGCGGCGCTCGCACGCCTGTCGAAAACACCGCGTAGTAGAGCGCGACGACGAGCGTCTGCGTGGTCGGTCCCGCCGTGAAGAACGTCAGCTCGAACATGCCGATGGTGCGCACGAGCACGAGCAAACCGGCCGCGAGCATGCCCGGCACGAGCAGCGGCAGCAAAACATAGCGGAAGTAACGCGTCGTGTTCGCCCCGAAGATGCGCGCCGCCGATTCCAGATTCGGATCGATCTGCTCGATGAACGGCGTCATTACCAGAATCACGAACGGCAGCGCGGGCACCAGATTCGCGAGGATCACGCCCGTGAGCGTGCCGGCGAGATGGAACTTGTACATCACGGTGGCCATCGGAATGCCGTAGGTGACGGGCGGCACCATCAGCGGCAGCAGAAACACGAGCATGGCAAAGCGCTTGCCGGGAAACTGCACTCGCGCAAGCGCATACGCAGCGGGCACACCCAGCACGATGGACAGCAGCACGACCGCGCCCACCACTTCCATCGTGACGAGCAGCACACTCGACAATTGAAAGTCGCTCCACGCCTGCGCGTACCAGTGCAGCGTGAAACCTTGCGGCAAGAGCGTGCCGAACCAGCGCGTCGCGACCGAATTCACCGCGACGGTCGCAATCAGCAGCAGCACGTTCAAGAGGAAGAAACCCATCGTCGCCCAGACGAGGGCTTTCCACAACCGGTCGGGCAAGCTAGCGCGTTGTTTCATGTTCTTGCCTGGCTTCGATCCTTCGCCGAGGGTGGCGGCCGGCCAGTTCTGGGCCGCGCGATTGTCGGTAGCCATTATCCCTTCCCTCCGGTTACAGGACCGGTATAGAAGAAGCGCCGCGCGCCGAGCATGCCGCCCACCACGAGCAACTGCACGAAGCCCATGACGAGGGCGATGGTCGATGCCAGCGAGTAATCGTAAGTCTCGAACGCAGCTTCGGATGCGGCGATCGAGATCACGCGCGTGGGACCCGCGGGCGCGCCGAGCAGCACCGCCGACGGAAACACCGAGAACGCCTGCACGAACGAGAGGCACGCGGTCATCGTGAGACCGGGAAGCAACAGCGGAAAGTAGATCTGCCGGAACTGTTGCCACGGACTTGCGCCGAGCGTGGCGGCCGCGCGCGCAAGCGTCGGGTCGATGCCCGTCACATACGAAAGCGTCAGCAAAAACGCAAACGGAAAGCCCGACACGATGAGCGAAATCAGCACGCCCCAGTAGTTATGCGTGAGCCGGACTTCATCGCCATAAAGATGCAACGCCTGCACGGCTTGCGGGAACCAGCCGTTCGGGCTGAAGTACGTCAGCATGCCATCCGCGATCAGCACGGTGCCGAGCGTCACCGGAATGACGAGCAGCGTGGTCGCGAATTTCTGATACGGCGACGAGCGCCGCAACGCAAATGCGACCGGCACCGAGACGCCGACGTTGATGAGCGTCGCCGGCACCGCGAGCTTGAGCGTCACGATGATCGTCGGCCACATCGACGTATCGGTGAAAAACGTGATGTAGTTGGCCCACGCGCTGCCGCCGTTCATCGGATTGAACGACAGCATGAGACCGTAGGCGAACGGATAGATGAAGAGCGCGACGATGAAAATCAGCGCCGGCGCGACGAGCCAGCCCTTCGGATCGCGCTGGACGGGAAGCGTGGCGATCATTTGTCTTCTCCGTACACGAGCGTCTTCGAAGGCGCAACGCGCAACGTGATGCGCTCGCCTTCGCTGTACTCGCCCGCAATGCGCGCCCACAGCTTGCCGAACGCCGTGTTCACGATGACGAGCGAATCGCGGCCGCCGTATTCGACGATCTCGACGAGCGCGTCGAACGCGTTCGGCTCGCCGGGCGCGGCGCGTTCCATGTCTTCGGGCCGCAGCGCGACGCTGACGTTCTTGCTGTCGAAGCCTTCCATCGGCATGCCGAGCAAACGCACGCCGTTCGCGATGACCGCGACGGATTCGCCCTGCGTGCCTTCGAGCGTGAACGGCACGACATTGCGAAAGCCCATGAAGCGCGCGACATGCAGGTTCTTCGGCCGCGAATAGACTTCCTTCGGCGCGGCCACTTGCTGCACCGACCCCTCTTTCATCACGACGATGCGGTCGGCCATCGACAGCGCTTCGTCCTGATCGTGCGTCACGTAGATGGTGGCACGTTCGAGCTTGCCGTGAATGCGGCGGATTTCCGCGCGCATCTCGATCCGCAACTTGGTGTCGAGATTGGACAAGGGCTCGTCCATCAGGACGAGCGGCGGCTCGATCACGATTGCGCGCGCAATCGCCACGCGCTGCTGCTGGCCGCCTGACAACTGGCCGGGCAACTTTGCGTCGTGCCCGATCAATTGCACGAGATTCAATGCGGCCTTGGCGCGCTTGGTGGCTTCCGCCTTCGCGACGCCGCGCATCTTCAGGCCGAAGCCGACGTTATCCAGCACCGACATATGCGGAAACAGCGCGTAGTTCTGAAACACCATGCCGAAGCCGCGCTTCTCGGGCGGCAACACGTCGATACGCTTGTCGTCCAGCCAGATGCCGCCGCCCGTCAAAGGCTGCAAACCGGCGATGCAGTTCAGCGCCGTCGACTTGCCGCAACCCGAAGGCCCGAGCAGCGCGATGAACTCGCCGCGCTGGATGTTCAGGTCGAGTCCTTTCAGCGCGGCGAGCTGCTGCCCTTCCGCATTGGTGAAACTGCGCGAGACCGAGTCGAGACGCAACTGCTCAAAATCATGCTTCATGGCGAAACCCTTGTGCGAAGCGGCGGCGTCCGATGAGGAGCGCCGCCGCTTTATCAATGACGCGGTATCGATGCCTGGCGTCGATGCTTACTTCGTCTTCGCCGCGCCGATTTCACGGTCCCATTTCTGGAACGCGGCGACCATCGCCTGCGCGTTGAGCGGCACGACGTGCGGACGGTCGGCAAGCAACTTCGCGTATTCCGGCCGGCCAAACTTTTGAATCACTTCCTGACTCTTGGCAGGCGCGGCCGACAGCGGCACGTCCTTCACGGCGGGGCCGGGATAGAAATAGCCGTCGTCGTATGTCAGTGCCTGCTGCGCGGGCTCGAGCATGAAGTTCATCAGCTTGTAGAGCACGTCGAGCTTTTCCTTGGGCACGCCCTTCGGGATCACCATGTAGTGGGCGTCGTTCACCCAGGTCATGTTGTCGAAGGCTTGCACCTTGAATTCCGCCGGCACGATGCCGAGCGCGCGCGGGTTGATGTCCCAGCCCGTCACGGTCACGGTCATGTCACGCGTGCCCTCGCCCAGTTCCTTCATCACCGCCGACGTGCCGCCCGGATAGTAGGGAATGCAGTCGTTCAGTTGCTTGAGGAAGGCCCAGGTCTTGTCCCAGCCGTTGACCGGATCGGTCGGGTCCTTGTCGCCGAGCACATACGGCAGACCCATGAGGAAGGTGCGGCCGGGACCGGAATTGGCCGGGCGCGCGTAGATCAGCTTGTTCGGATGCGCCTTGCACCACGCGAGCAGTTGATCCGGCGTCTTCGGCACGTCGGTGACCTTTGCGGGGTTGTATTCGAGCAGCGGACCCGCGGGCATGTAGGTGACTTCCAGGCCGTAACCTTGCGCGATGTCCTGCATCTTGCGCGGACCCGGTGCGTACTTTTCGAGCACACCGGGGAACGCCTTGGCGTTATCGGGCAGCAGCTTTTCCCACAGACCTTGCTGTATGCCGGCCGCGAGCGCATCCGTGCCCGTCACGACGAGGTCGATGTCCGAGCGGCCCGCGCCCTGCATCGCCTTGATCTTGCCCGGCAACTGCGGCGCGGGCGCGTTCGTGAAGGTGATGCTGGAAACGAGATCGGGATACTTCGCCTTGAAGGCTTCGAACCCCTTCTGCGTCAGTTGAAGATTGCCCGCAACGTCGACGATGTTGATCGATACCGGATCGGCCGCATTCGCCCCGCCCGTCGCAAATATCGCGCTGACGGCGACGCATACCGCCGCCATTTTCACTGACAGTCCTGCCTTGAAAGCCATTTCGTCTCCTCACGTCTTTCGCAAGGCCGGTTGTTTTATTGGTGCCCGGCCTGGGTTTGCTTGCTCTGATTTTTCGATACTTCGCGATTCCGCACGTTGCAGCGCAGCCGCGCAATGCTTCCTTTTACTTCGGAAGTTGAAAAATAGCTAACGCGATCATCGTATGTCAAGCAAATCGACGGGAGCAGATCTTGTTTCCCAACCGGGTCAAACAGGCGTTGACGCTTTGTCTGCCGATGTTTGCTGCGCGCTCTCGGGATATACCCCGAGCGACTTGTTTAACCGCTTTTAACTGGCGTTTCCCGTGAAGGCGCCGCATTACGCACTCAAGCGATGGCGCGGTCCATTCCAACGAGGTCGCGCGCTTCCTTCGCGATGGCAGGCAACTCCGCTTCGGGCGAGCCGCTCAGGAGCGGCAGAAGCGGCCCCATATCCGCGATGCCCGAGAGCGTCACGGCGTCATGCAGGACGCGGATGAGCGAGATTTCGTCGCGTAGGGTTTCGAGCGGGAGGAAGCGGTTATAAAGCTGGCGAGCCTCGTCCATGCGACCGGTTTTCACGGCGTGCAGCAACGCCGTCACCGCGTTAGGCGCGATGCAGCCCGAGCCCGTTGTCCACGCAGCGAGTCCGAATTCACGCACGTGGGTGATCGCCGGGCGCTCGCCCATACCGGACACGACTTTCGCGGCCGGAACGCTTTGCAGCAGGCGGAGCAGATACGGATCGACGGCGGGATCGGCACGCACAATCGCGTACTTGACGGCCAGCAACGTACCGTCATCGATGAGTGCGGCGAGCGTATCGACATCGACATAATCTTCGCTCTTGATATATAGCGTGAACGGCATGCCGGCTGCATCGACCAGGCGCTTGAGGCCCGTCGCCACGCCCTGTGGCGTCGTGAATCCGGCAAGCGGGAGCACCATCGCGGTACGGAAGTCCGTCTGCGAAAGAATGTGCGCCTGGTCGAGCATTTTTCCGTAGTCCGGACCGATGGCGGGAATTACGCGCGTCTCTTGCCCCGCAATCTCGGCAAGCATGTCAAGCAACTCGCGGTACTCGCTCACGGCAACGTGATAAAGATTCGCATTGCCGCCGTATAGGAGCGTGCGCACGCCGCCCGCTTCTATATGCTCGACCAACTTGCGGTTTGCATGAGGATTCAACGAGTAATCGACATTTCGTGCGAGCGGCGGCACGGCCATGACGGACTCAGAAAACTCGCTTACGGTAATCGGTTGGATGTTCACGGCGCCTCGCGGTAGTCGTCTGGAACGATCGAAAGTAGCAAGGCACCCCAAAGTTGTCAAACAACTTTTCTGTTAACTAGGGTTTCCCCTTGAACCTATCGATACGGTCGTATGACATCTACGCCTAACTGCCGAACATCCGATTCAGCGCATTTTCGAGATGCGACTTCATAGCTTCGCCGGCTCGTGACGAATCGCGAGCACGAATGGCATCGAGCACATCACGATGCTCGCGCTGGACGAGACGCTGCCGCTCGACTGTTTTCACGAGCGACAGGTTTCGCGACAGGTTCATGCTGAAAACAATCTGCTCCTCGATAAACGAGAGCACCGTGATGAAGAACTGATTCTTTGATGCCTTTGCGACCGCAAGATGAAACGCGAAGTCGTCTTTCGCGCCAATGCCTTCTTGCGCCTCCACCACGCGTTCGAGCTGTTCCCAGGCGGCTTCGATGGCGCGGATGTCGTCGTCATCCGCCTTAAGCGCGGCAAGCTCGGCTGCGCCTGCTTCCGTGACTACGCGAAATTCGTAGCATCGGCGAATGTCTGACAGCGTTTCTAACGGAGCGAAGCGCCGCACATCCGGGTCTGGACGACGACCGACAGTAGTGCCCGATCCGCGCCGCGTGACGATGATGCCGTCCGCGCGCAGTCGCGCCAGTGCCTCGCGCACGGTCGGGCGCGAGGTCGCAAAGCGTTCGGCAAGGGCGTGTTCTGTCAGAAGACGATCGCCTTCCTTGAACTCGCCTTCCATGATGCTGTTGAGGATATCGCTGTAGATTCGGTCGGCGAGACCATGCGATTTACGCTCGTTCATGTGTACGCTGGACGTGCTTGTCAGAGTAGGGAACGATTGTAAGGCAAATTTTTGCGTTGTCGCGATAACGCGTGAAGGCCGACGCACGCCATGCTGCGTCGGCCTTCTTCACTTCACTTCACTTCACTTCACTTCACTTCACTTCACTTCACTTCACTTCACTTCACTTCACTTCACTTCACTTCACGCACCGGGCGTTACCACTGATGCCCCGCTCCGATGGTGAAGCCGACATTTCCGGAACTGCTTGTATTGCCGGAAGCCTTGATTACCCAACTCTCGTCTTGCGTAACATGAGAGATGCCGAGTGCCGCGCCGGAGGCCCCGGCGTAACGTGCGCCGGCCAACGCGACCATGGTCTTGCCCGGAGCGGTAGGCTGCGGCAGTCCGGCGGAAGCCATCGCGGCTGCGATACCGCCATAAGCCGCTTTCGCCATGTTGTTGATCTGGCCTTGCACGCCCGCGATACGCGAGTCGGTATAGTTCTGCGCCTGTGTGGAAGCGAGATTCAACTGACTCACATTGACCGCATCGGTACTCTGCGTGCCCGCCGCGACGTTCGTGATCTGACGTTCGTTACCCGCAGACCCGACCGAAACCGTATTTACTCGATCCGCCACTGAGTTAGCCCCGAGCGCGACGGAATTGTCCGCAGTAGCGCTGGCATTCGCGCCCATGGCAACGGAATGCACGCCTGTCGCGCTAGCGACTTCAGTGTTGACATCGCCTTGCGCGGCGAACATTGGGTTGCCACCGCTCATGGCGATGTTCGTCACGCGATCGATTGCGGCATTCATCTGGTCGACGTTGACCGCGTCGTCGCTCGCAACACCCGCAGCAACGTTGTGGATTGTCGTGCCGCCTGCGACGTTGTTGCCGAGCGTGATGCTCGAGTAGTTGGTCGACCCGTCCGCGTTGTGGTCATAGGTCACGGAAGTATTGGTCGTGCCATCTCCATTAATGAGACCGGCGCCCTTCAACTGCGAGACGTTGACGGCATCGGTATCCTGCGTACCGGCTGCCACGTTGATGATCTGACGTTCCGCGCCCTTCGATCCGACCGACACGGTGTTTGCACGATCCGCCAGCGAGTTCGAGCCGAGCGCCACCGAGTTGTTCGCGATAGCCTGAGCATTGCCGCCGATCGCCACCGATTCCGCACCCGTGGCCTGGGAGTCCTCCAGCACCGAATTGGCGTGGAAGTACTTGATGCCGCCGCCCGTGTTGATGTTGTTGAGCGTCTCGTTGATCGTCGAGATGTCGGTCGTGTTCTGCGTGACGCGGCCGTCGAGATTGGTAAGGGCGTCGCCGACGTTGTTGAAGGTATTACCGTCCTGGAACGTGTACGTCGGCTTAGTGATGGTGCCGTCCTGATTTACGGTCGAACCGCCGCCGAGGGCGTCGGCCGTGCTCGATGCAGTTTTGTAGAGTTGGCTGCCATTCACCGCTTCAAGGCTGTCCGCGCTCACTTCACCTGCGTCCACGTTCTTGATTTTGACCGGCGTACCCACATTGCCCAGCGTGACCGTCTTGTGGTCGCCGTCGTCATATTGGACCGCGTTGGCAATGCCGGTCGAAAGCGACGTCATGCTCGTCGACACCGATGTCGAGAGCGTAAACAACTGCCCGCCGTTCACCGCTTCATTGCTGCCCGCAGCCACTTCGCCATCGGCAACGTTCGTCAGCTTGACCGGGGCGGCGCCGGTGTCGCCCAAGCGAACCGATGTGTGGTTAGCGTCGTCGTATTGAACCGAGTTGGCGACGCCGGTCGAGAGCGAGGTCATGCCCGTCGAGATTGAATCGACGCTCGTCGACAGCGACGTGACGCTGGTCGAAATGCCGTCGATGTTGGTCGAAAGCGAGGTCATGCCCGTCGACACGGATGACGACAAGTTGTACAACTGACCACCGTTGACCGCGTCCTTGCTGTCTGCTGCTACAACGCCGTCCTCAACGTTGTGAAGCTTCACGGGCGTGCCGGCGTTGCCGAACGTGACCGAGTCGTGGGCCGCGTTGTCATACTGGACGGCGTTCGCGAGACCAGTGGAAAGCGACGCCACCGATGTCGACGTCGATCCCGACAGTGTGTCGATACCTGTTGAAAGCGACCCGACCGTCGTGGACATCGAAGTGGAAAGCGTATCGACACCGGTGGAGAGCGAGGCGACTGCCGTAGAGGTGGAGGTCGAGAGCGTGTCCACGCCCGTCGAGAGCGAGGCAACGCTCGTCGATGTCGACGTCGAAAGCGAATCCACGGACGTGGACAGCGTGCTGACACTCGTCGACACTGAATCGACAGCTGTGGACAGTGTGCTTACGCTTGTCGAAATCGAATCCACCGAGGTCGAAAGCGAGCCGACGCTCGTGGACACCGAGGCAACGCTCGTCGAGGCCGACGTCGAAAGCGAATCGACGCTCGTCGACAGGGAACTAACGCTGGTCGCGGTTGCCGTTGAAAGCGAGTTGACTGCGGTCGAAGTGGATGTCGACAGCGTATCGACGCTGGTTGACAGCGAATTGACAGAGGTCGAAGTGGAAGCCGAAAGCGATTCGACGCTGGTCGAGATGGAGCCCGTGGTCGTCGATACTGAAGCCGAAAGCGTGTCGAAGCTCGTGGACAGCGAATTGACGCCAGTCGACACAGAATCGACAGTTGTGGACAATGATCCAACACTTGTCGACACGGAATCGATGCTCGTCGAAAGCGAAGCGACGCTCGTCGAAGCGGAAGTCGAAAGCGAGTTAAGGCCGGTCGAAGCCGACGTCGAAAGCGAGTACAGTTGGCTGCCGTTGATGGCGTCCGTGCTCGAGTCTGTTACATCGCCCTTGGCTATGTTGGTCAGCTTCACTTCAGAGGCGCCGACACCGCCCAGGGTGACCGAGTCATGGCTTGCGTTGTCGTATTGAACCGAGTTCGCGAGACCCGTCGACAGCGATCCGACAGCGGTCGAAGTCGAGATGGACAGCGTGTCCACACTCGTGGAGAGCGAGCCGACGTTAGTCGACAGCGAGTTGACCGTGCTCGACACTGCAGTCAACCCGGTTGACAGCGAGGTCACGCCCGTGGAAACCGAAGTCGAAAGAGAGTCGACGCCCGTAGACAGCGAGTTCACGCTCGTCGACACTGAATCGACAGTTGTAGACAGTGAGGTTACCGCGGTCGAGGCCGAGGTGGACAGCGAGCCTACAGTGGTCGAAGCCGACGTCGACAAGGAATCGATACTTGTCGATAACGAGGTGGTCGTGGTCGAAACGGAGGTCGACAAGGAGGCTACGCTCGACGAAGCCGAGGTCGAGAGCGAGTCGAGGCCCGTTGAAGCAGACGTCGAAAGCGAATACAACTGACTACCGTTGATGGCGTCCGTGCTTGAGTTTGTTACATCGCCTTTGGCGACGTTGGTCAGCTTCACTTCGGTAGGCGCGGCGACACCGCCCAGCGTGACGGAGTCATGGCTTGCGTTGTCGTACTGAACCGAGTTCGCGAGACCCGTCGACAGCGATCCTACGGCAGTCGATGTCGAACTCGACAACGTATTGAGACCGGTGGACAGCGAACCGACGTTTGTCGACAGTGAGTCGACGGTAGTCGACACCGAGGTCAACCCGGTCGACAGCGAGTTCATCCCCGTGGAAACCGAGGTCGAGAGCGAGTCGACACCCGTGGATAGGGAAGTCACGCTCGTGGATACCGAATCGACGGTCGTGGACAGTGACGTCACCGCCGTCGATGAAGAGGTAGACAGCGAGTTCAAAGTACTTGAAGTCGACGTCGATAACGAGTCCACGCTCGTCGACAAGGAAGTGGCCGTCGTCGAAACCGTTGTGGATAACGAATTGAGACCAGTGGAAACCGAATCTACGGTGGTGGAAAGGGAAGCAACCGTTGTCGACACCGAACTGACTGTCGTCGATAAAGAGCCGACCTGCGTGTTCAGCCCGTTGATCGCCCCGCCTACGTCATGATAGGTCGTTCCGGCTACAGGATAAGACGGTGGAGAGATACTTGCGCCGCTCACGGACGCGCCGCCGCCCAAACTAGACGCGGTCGTCGAAAGAGCCAGATATAACTGAGCACCGGTCACGCCATCATGACTTCCTGCTGTCAGTCCCCCCGGCGCCATATTCTGAATTTTGTTGTTGCCCATGTCGAACGTGGTACCGGTACTGATCGAGAAGGTCGATGCAGTGACCGAGATATTGCCGGGAGTCATTGTCATGAGGGTCCCGCCCCCGGCTCCCATTACAAGTGTATTGGAATCAACAGCGACGGCGTAAGCGCCCATTCCCCCGCTTGCTGAATAGGCAACCAGACCCGCTCCAGGGTGATTGGTGCCATCACAAGCCACGGAAGACGTTTGCACGACGTTCCCTGCGCCTTGGTCACTCAGGCAACTGGCCGGCGTGTATCCGTCCGATAATACACCGACGGAATACCCACTCCCCGCCTGCGCGCTGCCCGCAGCGAGTGCGAACACCGCCAACACTGCTGCGTTTGTTCGGCCACGCTTGCTTTTGGTCCGCGCATTTTCCGCTGCGGCAACCCAGCTTTCCGATGCCTGACTCCAAACCACGCGATACGTCTTATTCATCAAAACCTTCTTCGAGTTCAAGTTGAAATTCTTTTTCTTCGTGATTTCCGACACGGACTGATGTGCTCGTAATGAGCAACACGGCGCTTGACCAAACGCGACATAGACCGCTTGGCTCGGGGCCATCGGATAAACATGAAGAAGCAATAATCGTCAGAGCTTCGATTATTTAGGTTTCCAAAACCTAATCACGCATGTCAGAGTGTCACCAGGACATGGAGCCTCTGACATTCCTCAATCGCGCGGCAAGAAGTCTCTATCCACGCTTGGATTTTTGTCTTATCGAAGCGTTTTTTCCATTCAGAAAGTCTTAAAAATGCATCGAATATCTGAACGTGCTGAACGATGTATTTGCCGAAAATCAGCGATGTATATATACGAAGAAGATCTAGCAGGCGATATGGCCATTCAATGGCCATTAGGCAGTTAAAAGATGAGTCAGCAGGAAATTAAACAGAACTTGTGCGTATTGGAAAGCGTTACCAGTATGCGAAGACACGCGGTAACCGATGCTGCATGCGCATGCGTCAAACATAAGCGACAACATCGCCTATCAACTTGCGATGAATAAGCGAGACAGCAAAAAAAAGCGCGTCGCGATTTCTCGTCGACGCGCCCTTTCAAGCAATTGAAACTTCAAAGAGACAACAACTGCCGCGCCTCCTTCGCGCTCGCCACCGGCCGGCCATACTCCGCGCACAGCGACGCCACGCGGCTCACCAGTTGCGCATTGCTCTTGGCGAGAGTGTCTTTGTCCCAACGCACGTTGTCCTCCAGACCCGTGCGGCAGTGGCCGCCGAGTTCCAGCGTCCAGTGATTCACTTCGAGTTGATGCCGGCCGATTCCCGCAGCCGTCCATGTCGCGTCGGGCAAGAGTTTGCCCAACTGCTCCACTTCGAACTCGAGGATTTCGCGACGCGCCGGTAATGCATTCTTTACACCAAGTACGAACTGCACGTGAACCGGCGACTTGAGCAAACCTTGGTTGACGAGGTCATAAGTGCTGTAGAGCATCGCCAGATCGAAGATCTCGATCTCGGGCTTTACATCGTGGTCGAGCATGGTTTGCGCGAGCGAACGCACGAAGTCTGGCGGATTTTCATACACGATGGTCGGGAAATTCACCGAACCCGTCGCCAACGAAGCCATGTCGGGTTTCAGATCGAGCATCGCCCCACGCTGCTCGAAAGATCGGCCGCGTCCACCTGTCGAAAACTGAATGATGATGTCCGGACAGTGTTTGCGGATGCCGTCCTGCAATTCTTCGAAGCGGTGACGATCCGAGCTCGATTTCTCGTCTTCATCGCGTACGTGCAGATGAACCAGCGTCGCGCCGGCTTCATAGGCTTCGAGCGTGCTTTCGATCTGCTCGGGAATCGTGGTTGGCACAGCGGGATTATCTTTTTTCTTCGGTACCGAGCCCGTGATGGCGACCGAGATGATGCAAGGATCAGTTGTAGGCGATTGCGTCACGTTCGTGCTCCTGTGAGGCGCCGATCTAGTCGCCGGCGGTTCGGTTAATTTTAACTAACTAGTACGTTTAATATGTTGCTGGATCGTACGAACCGTTGCAAGCCGCGCAAACCCTTATTCTTATGGACCCAATGGATCTCACGTTCGTGCTTTTTCTGACTCCGACAGTGGAGCGGTTGTCGCTCCTGGGCCAGCAACCGTCTTGTCAAACTACCAGTCGGTAATCGCCGGCCATCGATCGCGCGAAACAAGCGGGCCCCGTCTTGCGCTTTTTGCCTGAGCGATTAGTAACTGTCGCATTCGCAGTTGGCGACACCCCTTACCGAGCCAACTGCGTGCCAGCGCCCCGGCAATCGCACGCCTTGCGGCGACGACCCGCGTGTTCATAGTAAGCGCTCCTTCGAGGTCATTTATTTCCGGCAAAATGCCGTGAGTTCACGATAGGTCGCGTATTCGCCCCAACCTCGAGAACGCCAAGACAACGGCAAAAACTCCGATAGCGGCGTCCGCCAGTAGACGCCCTGACGCTTACACACAGTATAGGAGGCGGCCTTTGCCGGCTGTCGATGTGACGTTGGCCTTTTGTATGCCGCGACGCCGCATACGGCATGCAAAATCGCATTCGGCGCTCTCGCTTGGAATTTGCGAATCGTGTTTCAGACAGTGCGAGACTGCAAAAGCTTTAGTGCGGCTGTAATCGGTGCCGGTGCAAGACCGCGCGCAGGGAATTTGCCCGCGAAACTTCAAACGGTCGGTTCAATGCGTATGCTGCATTCAATCGACCAAATGCAGAATGCAAATTGACGCGGCGCACGAGCGGCTCAAGGGAACCAAACGCCACCAAAGCACTTGGCACAGACGAAGTGCAACGGCCCATTGGCATTCAAAATCCAATGCGCCTATCGAACGATGACGACAGGCGGGCGATAAACCGGCGGCGCATAGATCACGCGCGCGGCCGGCGCCACGACATAGGTCGGCGCGGGCGCCGCCACTACGACCGTACGCGGCGGCGGCACCGCGACGGGCGTCACAACCACCGCATGTCCTGGCACGTAATAAGTCGGAGCAGGCGGAGGCGCGTAGTAATAAACCGGGCGCGGCGGTGGCGCGTAAATCACCGCGGGCCCAGCATACGAAACGACGACTGAAGTTCCCGCCCATGCGCTCCCTGCGCAAGTGAGGGCAAGGGCGGCAAGAGCGGAGATACTGAGCAGACGAACTTTCATGGCGATGTCCTTGAGTCTTGAGAGGAAGGCGGCGACCAGCAATGCCGGCCAGCAGAACGATATCGAACGACCGCGAAAAACGTGAGCGCAAACATGTTTCACTGGATGTCGAGAAAGACTTGCCGGACGATGCATGACACACGGCGACATGATTCGTCGTTTCCCCGAGATTGCCTTCGCTACGCGGCTCAATAAAATGTCGTCACTGTCTGGCTGCATCGAATTCACGGAGAACCGACATGCAAAAGATTCCACGAGCGTGCGTGGCCGGCATTCTCGGCTTCACAATCGCCACGGCGGTCTTCGCACAAACCGCCACGCAGCCAATGGGCGCAAGTCCGCATATCGAGCAGGTCATGCACGGTCTGCAGACGCGCTTCGCAAGCGCCAACACCACGCACGACGGCAAGCTCACGCGCGCGCAAGCATCGTCCAGCATGCCGATGGTGGCTCGACATTTCGACGAAATCGACACGCAAAAAGCCGGCTACGTGACGCTGCCGCAGATCGAAGCCTTTATGCATCAGCATGCCGCGCAACGCTAACGGAGATCGCCGATGGAAGCACTTCCGAAAATCATCGTGCTCGACGACGAAGCCGAACTGCGCAACATGCTGCAACGTTTCCTCACATCGCAAGGCTTCGAGGTGCGGGTCGTGGAAAACGGCAAGCGGCTCGACCGCTATCTGCAACGCGAACCATACGACCTGCTCGTGCTCGACTGGATGATGGAGCCGGAAGACGGATTGTCGGTATGCCGGCGTCTGCGCACCGAAGGACACACGCTGCCCATTCTCATGCTGACGGCCAAGGGCGATCCGGTGGACAAGGTCGTCGGCCTGGAGACAGGCGCCGACGACTATCTCGCCAAGCCCTTCCTGCCGCAGGAACTGGTGGCGCGCGTGCGAGCGCTGCTGCGCCGTCAGAAGATTGCAGCGGGCGATCCCACGCTCACCTCGCAAGTACTGCGTTTCGGCGAGTTTCGGCTCGATCTCGGCAAGCAGCAGATTACGCGCAGCGGTAATGCATTCGAAATGCATTCCGCGCAGATGCAGTTATTGCATGCACTTGGATCGTCACCGAACCGCGCCGTGAGTCGTGACAACCTCATCGCCCGCACGCGCGGACGCGATCACGATGCACTCGATCGCAGCATCGATGTCCAGGTGCTGCGTCTTCGCCAGCTCATCGAGGAAGATCCGGGCAAGCCGCGTTTCATCAAGACGGTATGGGGCGTCGGCTATATGTTGCTTGCGGACGTGGAAACGTGAGCCTCGCGCCGCGGTCCCTTTTTGCACGCAATATTCTTTTGCTCGTGGCGCTGGTGGCGGTGAGTCAGGTATGCGCGCTCGCCGTGCTGCTCCATTTCATTCAGACGCCGCGCATCGAACGGGCGGCGACCACATTCGCGGCCTACATCGAGACGCTCGATACCCTTCTGAAAGCAAGCCCGCCGCAAGCATCGAATTCCATCGCCGCTCATCTCGAAGTGCGCGCCGCCCTGCCCGAGGACGCGCGCGAGACGCCCGAAGAGTCGCGCTTGCGCTTCTATCGCACGTATCAGCGTCAGACTTTCATCGATAGTTTGCGAGCGCATCTGCCGCCAGACATGCTAGTGCGCTGGGAAAGCGGCGCGACGGCGGCGGATGGCCAGCAGCGCCTCTGGATACGTGCGCATCTGTCCGGCGAGCCACGCTGGGTCGCCCTGCCCGTGCCGGAAGCCGCGCACGACGACGGCCTCGCCACGGCCCTGCTGCTATCGCTCGGCCTTGGGGCGCTTGCAATCGCGACCGCGTATTTGATCCAGCGGCATTTGAATCGCCCGCTCGAACACCTCGCCGATGCCGCGCGGCGCCTCTCTGCCGGCGATGAACCCGGCGTCTTGCCGATAGACGGCCCCACCGAGATTGCCCAGGTTAGTCGCGCGTTCAACCAAATGAGCGCTGCCCTGAGCGAAGCGGACGCCACGCGAGCACTGATGCTCGCTGGTATTTCGCATGACATTCGCACCCCGATGACGAAGCTGCGCCTTGCGATGGCGATGTCCTCGGCGAGTGCGGCGGACGCTCACTTCACGGCATCGGCGGAAGGTTATCTGGATCGGATCGACAGCATCCTCCAGCAGTTCATGGACTATGCAGGGAGCGGTGCCAAGGAAGCGCCGGTCGTGGGAGACATAAACGCATTGATCTCGAATCTGGCAGCGGATTTTGCGGGCCTTGGCCAGGAGTTCGCGCTTACGCTCGGGCCCATAGAGCCGTTCGCCTTCCGTCCCATCGGCATGATGCGCGTACTGATGAATCTGATGCAGAACGCCATACTCTATGGCGTCGTCGGACTCGAAGTGCGTAGCTGGACCGATACGCGATTGCATGCTGCATGCATTGTGATCGCGGATCGCGGAAAGGGGCTTGGCGGTGAGGACCCGGAAGCGCTCAAACAGCCGTTCAAGCGCGGCGGCGGCGAAGCGCAGCCAAAAGGCACGGGATTGGGTCTGGCGATCGTAGAGCGCATCGCTCGGCAGCACGGCGGAACGCTAGTTTTGCGGGCACGCGATGGTGGTGGCGCTGAGGCGTGCATTGTCTTGCCGCTTGGTATTTAGAATTCATGCGCGGCTCAACAGTATTTTGCATTCGTTCCCCGGTGAGCCCATACTGTTCTCGTAAGATGAAACGGTCGCGCAGCAGGACGAAATATCAAACTGCCTGCGGTGCCTGTGGCTCGCGCCCACATCCCTTGAATCAAAAATCGTCAGCCGGTTGCCATCGACGCTCCAACTTGAAGACGCTATCAATCTGAATAGATGGACCGCGCATATCGTCGACCGAATACCCATAGCGAATCTGAGTTGCTGCAGTGCAATGAGCGTGTTCGGCGTGTAGGTCCGGTATGGGGCACGCAGGCATGCTGTTGGGGCGCGGGCTGACGAGGTAGTGCATTCATCGACAACGCAAAAGTACCGCCATGCCTCCGAAGCGTCAGATTGGCGTACTAAGCTTCACCATCGTGCAGGAGCTGAGGTCGGCATCGCACTTGCTTTAAGTTGACCGCGTTGTTGTGCGCCGCAGCACTCATGGCGTGGAGCCATACAGCACCGACCGATTTGCGATTTCTTTCGGCTTATCGAACCGATCGCCAGTATCGCGCTCGAACCAGACATTGCGCCTAAACCCGCGAGTGTTTAAGTGCATACCGAATACAAAAATAACTAAAGACACGTATTACAGCGTGGCGCGCGACGCCACCGTTCAAATCGAAGACGCTCATGGCCAGCGCGAATAAGCGCTCGAGCGTCCCGTCCGCCAAATCGATGTAATGGAGGAAGTCATGCGTATCACCGTCAAGCTGGATGGATTCGAAGGCGCTCAATCGGCCGCCTACGCCATTTTGTGGCTCGACAGAGAATCCAGCCGCTGGTCACGCGAAGGTCACCAATCGATGGACGTGCCTGATTGGGGCGGTCTGACCAAAGGTGCGGGCGACACCGTGATCTGCGGGCAGGATGCGCCGCAACCGATCTGCGTGCTCGAACAACTCGATTTCGACGTACCGGGCGGTCCGCCCGAAGGGCTCGCCGGACGCGCGCTCTGGTACACCGATCAATCCGGCGCACAGAGCGAGGGACGCTGGCATGTGCAATGTATCGACCGCGCGCAGATCAAGGCGGAGCACGGCGTATTCGCTGGCGAGGAGGTCAACTGGACCGCGCTCTGAAGCGGGCAGGCACGACATCTCGAAGATAATGGGTCGCCGTTCGGTAGCGGCATGAGCGCCATGACGAAGACTGTCGTGCAAATCGGAATCGCTATCGCGCGGTAATTGGAAACTGCGCGGCGGTCGAACACCATGCCCGTGCCGCGCCGGCCAACGAAACGAAGACCACGCGGACCGTCGTAACGCCCCCTCGCCTCCGATCCTGGCCGCCAGTCGCGCGGCCTGTCAGCCGTTGCTCTATTGCGTGCTCGCTGCGACGCGACGCGCCTTGATTTGCATTAAGCATCCCGACAGTTGGTCGTTTGAATGCAATCGCTCTGGTGTTTTCCCTTGCCCCATTTAGCACGGTTAAATTGGTAGTATCAGGGGCCGGGCCGCGCGTCGAGAAGACGTGGCACACGGCGCACGTTGCCGCGCGATCGAATGGCTCCATGCATGAGAACGCGCTCCACCGAACGACCTGGGAGGCAAGATGAATCAGAAATTCAGCGATCCGTTCAGCCAGTTTGCCGCCATGTTTCAGCAGTATCAGCTTCCCGGTTTCGATGTCACCGCGATCATGGAATCGCGACGCAAAGACGTCGAGGCGCTCGCGGCCACCAATCGCGTTGCGTTCGGCGGCATCGAGGCCTTGCGCGACAAGCAACTTGAAATCTTGCGGCGCACGCTGGGCGATCTGGAGGATATCGCCAAGCAAATGGCATCGTCGGCCGCGAAACCGCCGTTCAACGCCAACGAAGTCGTGCAACGGGCATTGCACAATGCGCTCGCCGATATGCAGGACATCGCCCGCACCACGCAGCAGACGCAGGCCGAAGCCTATGCGCTCGTCACGAAGCGCATGGAGGACGCGTTGCAGGAACTGAAGGCGTCGGTCAACAAACCACAAGCTTGATCGCGCGAGATCAGCCAACGTTCCGGTGAGCCGTCGCTTACGTGGCGACGCTCACTTCTTCGCCTGCGTCGTGATTTGGAACATGTCCACGACGACTTTATCGCGTCCGTATTTGCCGGTGAGCGCCGTAAGACGCTTGTCGAGTGCGCGCAGATATTCGCTCTTCGCTTCACTGTCCGGGCGGATGGCATCGAAAAGCGGCGCGGGCGTCACGGTCAATACGATCATCTCCGAGCCGAACGGCTTGCCGACGACCCAATCGCCCATCGAGCCGAGTGTGGCCGCGTAGTTTGCAGGCGCCTGGTTGTCGCGGGATCTTTCGGTCGGCAGCAAATGCACCACGCTGCCGTCGAGCATGAAGTAATCGACTGTGACGTAGGACTCGAACGCGGGCGTCATCAGATCGACGATCAGCGGATCGCCTTCGGTCAGGCGCAACTGGTTCGACCGCGTATGGACCGATGCCGGATGTCCCAACTGCCGGTTCGCCGTCCAGTAAGGCGCGAAGACTTTGAGCAGATCGCATTTGTCGTCGACGACTTGCTGCACGCCGAAGTTGGTGGTCTTCACGCCGGGCACGCGTCCAAGCGTGTCCTTCAAACGCGCGAGCCCGTATTTCTCCGATATGAAACCCTGCACATCGACCGTCTGATCGTGAACCGATGCGACGAGCGCCGAACACGGCGCGCTCGCCAGCACCGGCGTGACTGCGGCCATCGTAAGCTGCGGTGCGGCGGCGACGGGAACGGCAGGCGTTATCGCGACCACCGACGCGCTCGCTTGCGGTTCGGCGCTCGACGGTCTTACTGGTTCGACCGGACTTGCGCTCGCGTTCGAGGGTGGCGCTTGTTCGCTGTTTTTTGACCGCTCGAAGAAGTAATAGCTCGCGCCCGCAGCAATGATCGCCGCAACCGCCACGGCTCCGATCGCAATCCTGGGGCCGACTTCGCGCTTCGGTTTATTGCTTGCGGGCGCAGCGGCAGGCGGTTCGCTAAGCTCATCCAGGAACTGCGTGACGCTCGGCGTTCGCGCCTCGCGTTCGAACGCCAGCGCGCCCTTGAGCGCCTTCCACTGCTTGTTGCCCAGATTCTCGGGCCGCTGCGGCTTCATGTTGGCGCTCTTTGCCTGCAGCGCGGGAACGCGCTCGAACGGATGCTTCCCCGCCAGCAATTCGTACGCTATACAGCCAAGCGCGTAGATATCGTCACGCGGATCGGGCTCGCGATGCTCGAGCATCTCCGGACTTGCATACGCAGGCGTGAGCGCGCCCAGGCTGCCGGGATCGAAGACCGTGGCCTCGCTTTCGTCCTCGGGGCGCGTGATTGCACGCGAAATGCCAAAGTCGATCACCTTCACTTCCGCCGTATCGGTGAGAAAAACGTTCGGCGGCTTGAAATCGCAATGGACGAAGCCTCGCTCGTGCGCGTATGCGAGCGCGTTCGCCATGCCCTTGAAGATCGGAAACATTTCGGCAAACGGCAGACCCTTGAAGTTCGGGTTCCGAAGCATTCTCGAAAGCGGCTGGCCGGAAAGATATTCCATCGTCAGATAGACGATCGAGCCATCGCGATCGAAATCGTACACGGTCACGATGTTGCGATGCGCGAGCTGCTGCGCCTTGCGCGCCTCGCGCTGCAGTGCGATCAACGATTTCGGGTTGCCGCGAAATTGAAGATTGAGAACCTTGATCGCCACGTACGGCCGTCGATCCGACGCTTCCAGCTTGCGCAAGTCGAGCGCTTTGTAGACCGTTCCCATCCCGCCGATGCCGAGACATTCCTCCAGCACGAAGCGATTGTTCAGCGTGTCGCCGACACCCTTGACCTGAACGACTTCCGTGAGCACCTGCGTGGCGTGGCCGGACGTCGATGCGCTCGCGTCGCCCGATGCGCGCGGCGGCAAAGGCGCCGGGAAACCCGGCGTGGTCTGCACGCGCGTCTCGTCGCGGCCGGGCGCGAAGCCGGTGCCGAACTCTGTTTCGGGATGAGCGAGCGCCACATGTTCGATGCGGCGTCGAATGGCAACGTAGATATCGGGTGGTAGAGGCCGAGCCGCGTGCTCCTCGTCGAGGATCTCCATGAGCCGCTTGGCCGGAGTTCGTTCGATGGCGAGCGCGCCATCGACCCCGGCAAAGAACTCGTCGCGCGACCCGCCGTCGCCCCGATATGTACGAATCGCCTGCGCAAAGCTTGTCATCTGTGCGACGCGACGCGGCTCCAAATCGACCGACAATTCACTTGTCGTAACAAATACCCAGTAATCGCTTGATACTAGCCTCCGCATGCGCCTTACGCAAATGGCGTTTTCGATGATGCGCGGCATCGCGCACATGTCGTTCGGATACCGACATGTTTGGTTCGGGTGTTGGTTCGGTTAAGTCAGGTACAGGCTTTTGCGTCTTATTGCGCGCGGTTGGCCAAGCGGCTCGTCGCTGCGTAAAGCACGTCACACATGGGGTCCGTCGATTCGTTCATGCCAAGGCGTTCGACTGGCATACCTGATGCATGACATGACCGGAAAGGGTACGACGTTGCACTCTCGATCAGGCATGGTGCATTCAGTGAATCACGCATGCATCATACAAACGGCCAAGGGTGACACCCCTCCGCCGTCTTGCCGCTTGGCACATCCGGTCAGAATGAAACGGTCGCGGCGGCACGAGTAGCCTTGCGTGGCAGCGTCAGACGAAATGCATATACTTAATGCGTTCTGCGTTGGTCGAATGTGCATGCTGCATGCAAGGTAAGTTCGACGCGCCGCATCTGACCGGGATCGGCGCGGCTTCAGGCTTCTCACTTTTTTGGAGGACACAGTCATGGCCATCGTCAAAATCAAGGATCTCGCGGACAGCATCGAGTTGGACCGTCAGGCAATGACCGCGATCACGGGCGGCGCACGCAGCGGTGCCCGTCCGCTCTTTCGTATCAGGCCGAAAGCGAACGCGAATCGCGTGGTCGATTATCCAGGCGTGCCGGTGAACGATGTGCCCGCTGAAAAGCCTGGGCCATTCACGACCAAGATCGTGTCGAAGAAGTAGCGTTTGAGGACACGACGCTTACGTCCGTCGATGTTCGCGGGGTGAACGATTAGCGTGCTGCTTATGCATTGAAGCAAGCAGCAAACGCGAGGCACGGTGGTCGTAATACAAAATGCCACCGCGCTGCGTCATGCATGCAAAACGCCAACGAGCGGTGCGTCAACTACGCACCGTCATCCCGATCGTGCCCATTCCGCCCGTCAATGGCGTACCGATCGACCGCCCGCTCCGCTTCACAAGCGCAAGCCTGATACGTTCGCGTGTATCGCCATCGAAATCGCCGAGATATCGCGTCTTACCGGCCACGACCGCCCCAACCGGCAAGCCATCCAGAAACAACACGCGATTGCCCGCAATCGCCGGCACTTTCTCGCCTGGCAGCAACGTGCCCACGAGGTTCAGCGGATCGACCGCGCCAAGCGCGACGAGCGCGCCCTCTTTCGCCCGCCTGCGCACGTCGCGCAACAGCGGCACCGCATCCGGCAATGCAAACTGCTCACCCGCGAGTCCCGCAACAAAGCGCCCGCCGCGAATCTCGCCACGCGCTTCGAGCCGATGATAGACACGCAGCAAATCGCGCCACGGCGGCAGCCACTGCGCTTCGCGTTCGAGCAGTCGCCAGAACACGACACCATACCGGCGCAACAGCGCAAGCGCGACGTGCTCGATGTCCGCATCATCGTTGGAATTGGCTCGACGCAAGAGCGCCCAGCGGCCCGCATCGTCCATCCCGCCGATGAAAAGCCCGCCGCGCCGCTGCCGCCGCGCGAACACATTGCGCTTGGCGGCCGGCGCCAGAAGCGCGCGCAAGCCCGCAAAACTGTCCGCGTTGACGAGGCCCAGCGCGACCAGTTCGCCGAGCCCATCTTCGAGTTCCGTGCGCAGGAGCCGTACATCGGCGAGAAGTTCGTCGAAGAACATCGCGCCGTGCGTGCTCAGGGCCTCGAACACGCGTTGCGCGCGCGACGACAACTGCGGCGCTTCGTCGGGGCGCATCAGCGTATTCCATGCCCCCAGATGGCGACGCGGCAGCAGCACGATCGGCGTGCCGCGCACCGGGCCACCCGTCGCGCGCGCACGGCCGGCCGGACGCGTCCACACGATCTTGCCCGCACGGCAAGCCTCGTCGAGCCACATGCCCGAGTAATCGGCGATGCGCGCCGGCAGGATTTCATCCTCCCACGCCACGGCGGGCGCCTCGAAGCCTTCGAGCTGTTCGAGCACGCCGAGAAGCGCATCGCGGCCTTCGCCGTGAGAATCCGGCGCGACGCGTTGCCATTCGAACAGGAAACGCATGAAATCCTGCCGCTCCACGGGTTCGATTTCGCGACGCAAACGCCGCACCGTGTAGCGATGAATCCGCGCCAGCAGATGCCGCTCGCACCATTCCTCGTCTTTAGCCGTGGGCGTGAAGCAGCCACGCATTACATAGCCTTCGGCTTCCAGACGCGTCAACGCCGAAGCCACGCTCGACGCAGGCAACGCAAGCGGACGCGCAATTTCCGGCACCGTCAGCGGACCGAACCCCGAGAGCCGCGCGCGGACGATCTCGACGAGCGCGTCATCTTCAGTCCAGGCATGGTCGAAACCGGGCGGCGGCTGCAGTGCGGGATGCATCGGCGCATGCGTATAGACCGCGCGCAGGCAGGCAAGCCGCTCCACGGCGATCCACAGCGCGTCGTGCTCCGCAATCTGCAAGCGCGTCGCACGCCCGGCGCGTGCGAGCGCGTCGAGCCACGCTGGCCAGCCGTCGCAACGCGCCGCCTCGCCATGCGCGATGCACGCGAGACCGGTCAGCGCTTCGTGCATTTCATCGGCGCTCGTCACCGCGGGCCAGGCTTCCGCGCGCACGCTTTCGATAGCGTCGGCATCGAGCGCGCCGAGATCATCGGTCGATTGCGGATCGGTCCAGCGGCGCGCCAAGACAGCCTGCGTGCGGCGCTCTTCGAGCGGGGCGTCGTCGAGAAAAGCATACGGCCGCGCCGACAAAATCTCGGCGGCAAGCGGCGACGGCGCGGGCAACTCGCGCGTGACGAGCCGCACATCGCCCGTTTCGATACGACGCAAAAGTGCAAGCCAAGTCTCGCTGTCCATCGCTTCGTGCAGACAGTCGTCGAGAGTCTGCTCGACCAGCGGATGCTGCGGAACCTCACGCTCGCCCGCGATGTTTTCCGCGCACGCGACCTGATCCGGGAAAACGGCGGCGAGCAAGTCCTCGCTTCGCATGCGCTGCAACTGCGGTGCGACTTTGCGGCCGCCCGAATAGCGCGGCAAGGCGAGCGCGTTGGTCGCGTTCCAGCGCCAGCGCACGCCGAAAAGCGGTGCGTCGAGCAACGCCTGGATCAGCACATGTTCCGCGCTTGCCGATTTCAGATACCGCCAGACTTCATCGAGCGCGAAGCTGTGGCTGCCCGTGAGCGACAGGACGATGGCATCCTCCGTCGCCGCCGCCTGCAGTTCGAAATTGAAGGTGCGGCAGAAACGCTTGCGCAACGCGAGACCCCACGCGCGATTGACGCGGCTGCCGAACGGCGCGTGAATCACGAGTTGCATGCCGCCGGATTCGTCGAAGAAGCGCTCCATGACGAGCGTGTCCTGGGTCGGAAGCACGGTCAGCGCGGCGCGTGCGCGTGCGAGATATTCGACGATCTGACGCGCGGCATTGGCGCCGATGCCTTCGGTTTCATCGGCGAGCCATGCGATGGTGGGAGCTAGCGAGTCGCTAAGTGCGTCTTTCGCGCTGTCGGCGTTGCGCGCGTCCTTCGCCGCGTTCGCCGCGTACGCGTCATTGGCGCCATGCGCGAGGCTTAAATCCTTCGCGCCCTTGGCCCCGACACCCGCCAACCGCGCATCCACCCCCGCCCGCAACCGCGCGATCGCGAAGGAAAGCTCACTGCTGCGCCCCGGCGCCTCTCCAAGCCAGAACGGAATGTTCGGCGGCTGACCATTCGCGTTCTCCACTCGCACCCGGCCACCTTCGATCCGCATGATCCTGTACGACGTATTACCCAACTGAAAGATGTCTCCAGCCAGACTCTCGACCGCGAAGTCCTCGTTCACCGTGCCGATCTGCAAGCCCTGCGGCTCCAGCAGCACGGCGAAGTCGGCGTTGTCGGGAATCGCGCCGCCGGAAGTCACGGCCGTCAACTTGCCGCCGCGCCGTCCGCGCAACGTGCGGCTCACCGCATCCCGATGAACATACGACGCGCGCACGCCCTGCCGCCCCGTATAGCCCTCGGCGAGCGTGCGCACCACTTCGTCGAAGCGGGCGCGCTCGAGCGTCGCGTACGGATACGCACGCCCGATCAGCTCGAACAATTCATCCTCGCCCCATTCGCGACAGGCGACCTCCGCCGTGATTTGCTGTGCGAGCACGTCGAGCGGCGCGCGCGGAATGGAAAGCGCGTCGAGTTCGCCACGCCTCACGCAATCGAGCAAGGCCGCGCACTCGATCAGGTCGTCGCGCGAAGTCGGAAAGAGCCGCCCTTTCGGCACGCCGCCGACGTGATGCCCCGAGCGCCCGACGCGCTGCAAGAATGCGCCGATCGATCCTGGCGAGCCGAGTTGGCAGACGAGATCGACATCGCCGATATCGATACCCAATTCCAGCGATGCCGTCGCGATCAACACACGCAATTCGCCGCGCTTCAGGCGCTGTTCGGCGGAAAGCCGCTGCTCGCGCGCAAGGCTGCCGTGATGCGCCGCGACCGCGTCCCGGCCAAGGCGCTCGGTCAGATGCCGCGCCGCGCGCTCGGCCATGCGTCGCGTATTG
Source organism: Caballeronia sp. GACF4 (assembly GCF_023631025.1). NCBI lineage: Bacteria > Pseudomonadati > Pseudomonadota > Betaproteobacteria > Burkholderiales > Burkholderiaceae > Caballeronia > Caballeronia sp. GACF4. The sequence continues at coordinate 273,331 of NZ_JALQDW010000018.1, read as the reverse complement.
ACGAACACGAGCGTCGTGCGATGCATGCCGGAAAGCTCGGCCAGCCGGTCATAGACGCGCTCCCACATGTCGTTCGACATGATCGCTTCGAGCGGCATCGGCGGCATTTCGAGGGCGAGATCGCGGGCACGGACGTGACCGACATCCACGATCTCGCACGGCTTTCCGACGCCCGCGAGAAACTTCGCGACGAGCTCGATCGGCTTTTGCGTCGCCGACAAACCGACGCGCACCGGCCGCGCCGCGCCGCGCGCCTCGCACAACGCATCCAGCCGTTCGAGGCTCAGACTCAGGTGCGAGCCGCGCTTGCTGCCCGCCACGGCATGGATTTCATCGACAATCACCGTGCGCGTGGTCGACAGCATCGCCCGGCCGGAATCGGACGACAGCAGCAAGTAAAGCGATTCAGGCGTCGTCACGAGAATATGCGGCGCGCGCTTTCGCATGGCGCTGCGTTCCTGCTGGGTCGTGTCGCCCGTGCGCACGGCGGCGCGTATCAGCGGCGCGTCGGGGCCAAGCTCGCGCGCAATGCCCGCAAGCGGCTCTTCCAGATTTACGCGAATGTCGTTGGACAAGGCCTTGAGCGGCGACACATACACCACGCGCGTCTCGTCGGGCAGCACTTTGCCGCTTGCCGCGCTTTCCACGCCTTCGCGCACGAGTTCATCGAGCGCGGCGAGAAAGGCCGTCAGCGTCTTGCCCGAGCCAGTTGGCGCAGCCACGAGCGTGGAACGGCGCGCGTGGATGAGCGGCCACGCGCGCGCCTGCGCGGCGGTCGGCGTTTCGAAATGCGCGCGAAACCAGTTGACGACGGCGGGATGAAAGCCCTTCAGGGCGTCGGTGCGGGTCATGCAGTCATTGTATGAGGGGTTTTGAAACTGCGTTTATCAGGCTTTTTCGGACGAATCCCATGCGAGAAAGGTAGGCTGTCACTGATCCTTACGGCTCCGCGCTTCTGGCCATTTCTACGTCTTATGATCGTCATCAGTCTGCTTTTCGACCATGCGCCTGCCGCGCTTGCCAATCATCGGCGTTATGCGCGCGGGCATGGTTATCGGCACATCGAAATCGATATGTCCGAAATCAGCGGCTGCAGCGACGAAACACGCTGGATCATCAAATACGAAACGCTGCTGCATCAGCTTCGGCTTGGCGAATGAGGACGAACTCGTCTTGCTGTTGAACGAGAATGCCGCGATTCTCAGGCCGCTCGCTCTGCCGGAACTCATGCAGGGCCGCGACTGGCTTCTAACCTGCATCGAGTCCGATCTGCCGCAACTCGACATGCAAATTTGGCGCAAGACCGAGCACGTCATGCGTGAGTTGTTCGAGATAGTCACGCGATGCCGCAATGGCGTCGTGCTTCCGAAGGAAGAAGCGCTCCTCTTGCAGGCATTTGCGTATTGTCCGTCGCGGTATCGCGTTGGTGATGTCATGGCTGTCGTGCCCGCCTCCACCAACGTCGAGAGCGTCTGGGCGCACTGGTCTGCTTTCTCGGTCAAGATTTGTGACCAGAAGCATCATCGGCGATTCCGCAATGCGCTCCTCGAACATATCAACGACTGCCAGACGCGCGGCCTGCCACTGCTTTCGCTAAACGACACCGGCATTACCGATACATCCGCCGTCAGTATTCGACAGCCGAATCGGTCGGTCGCGATAGTGACGCTATACACGCCGAACAAAAGGGCGATCAATATTATTTCAACGCCGAATTTTCCACGCGCCCCGACTTCGACGCAACGCAGGTAGCCAGTCTTATCGACTTCAACACACCCTGGATTTATCAGCGGCCGACCAGCTTCATGGTGCATTACATCGGCATATGGGAAACCCATAAAGCGCTGCTGATGGACTAAGATCTCAGGCAATCCGCCCGCGATTAACCTGCCTCTGCATGCTTGCGGACATCATCTGGCGAACCCAAGTATGATGTTCGCGGCATCGCGTCACACTCCCGCACGGCGCTGCAACTAAAGCGCAACAATAAAGCTCGAACATGGCAAGTACACGCGCCAGGCCGTATCCCGACGCTCGATTTCTCACTTCACCGCAAGGAGATGCAATTGAACGACGACGTCCAAGGCAGGACAGCAACCGAGACGCCTCTTTCCACCGACCTCCTGCGTAAGCTCGACGCATATTGGCGAGCCTGCAATTATCTTTCGGTCGGCATGATTTATTTGCGCGCGAATCCGTTGCTGCTCGAACCCCTCAAGCCCGAACACATCAAACGGCGTTTGCTCGGCCACTGGGGCTCGGACCCGGGGCAATCGTTCGTATGGGTGCATTTAAACCGTCTCATCAAGCGCGACGATCTCAACGTCATGTTCGTCTCGGGCCCTGGACACGGCGCGCCCGCCACGCTTTCCAACTCTTACCTCGAAGGCCATTACTCGGAAATCTATCCCGATCGCAGCGCCGATGAACACGGCATGCAGCGGCTTTTTCGCGCCTTCTCTTCGCCGGGCGGCATCGGCTCGCATTGCACGCCAGAAACACCAGGATCGATTCACGAAGGCGGCGAGCTCGGCTATAGCTTGTCGCATTCGTTCGGCGCAGCCTTCGACAATCCCGATCTGATCGTCGCCACGATGGTCGGCGACGGCGAAGCCGAAACCGGACCGCTCGCCACGTCCTGGCATTCGAACAAGTTCCTCAATCCGATCACCGACGGCGCCGTGCTGCCGGTCTTGCATCTGAACGGCTACAAGATCGCCAATCCGACCATCCTTGCGCGCATTCCACATGAGGAGCTCGAAGCGCTCTTCAAGGGCTACGGCTACACGCCATATTTCGTCGAGGGCGACGACCCCGACACCATGCATCAGAAGATGGCGGCGACGCTGGAACATTGCATCGGCGAGATTCGCGCAATTCAAGAGCGTGCGCGCGCGAGCAAGGAAAAGGTGGAGCGTCCGCGCTGGCCGATGATCGTGCTGCGTTCGCCGAAAGGCTGGACCGGTCCGAAAGAAGTGGATGGTCACAAGGTCGAAAATTTCTGGCGCTCGCATCAGGTGCCGGTGGCCGATCCGGCGACCAGTCGCAAAAATCTGCAGGTACTCGAAACCTGGATGCGCAGTTACAAGCCCGAGGAGTTGTTCGACGAGAACGGCCGGCTGATCGAGCCGCTGCGCGAACTTGCGCCGGAAGGCGCGCGCCGCATCAGCGCAAATCCGCATGCAAACGGCGGCGTGTTGCGGCAATCGCTCGATCTACCCGACATTCGTGATTTTGCATTCGAATTCAAAAGCGCGGCCGGCACGTATCAGTCGCCAACGGCCGTGCTCGCCATTTATCTGCGCGAAGTGATCCGTCGCAACATGACGCGCTTTCGTCTATTCGGTCCGGACGAAACCGCGAGCAATAAACTCGACGGCGTCTATGAAGTTTCGGGCAAGCGCTGGCTTGCGGAAACGCTGCCCGAAGATGCAGACGGCGGCTTCCTTTCCGTCGATGGCCGCGTGATGGAGATGCTCTCCGAACACACGCTCGAAGGCTGGTTCGAAGGCTATGTGTTGACCGGTCGCCACGGTCTTTTCGCGACCTACGAAGCCTTCGTGCACGTGATCGACTCCATGTTCAATCAGCACGCAAAGTGGCTCGAAAAAGCAAAGAATGAGATTGCGTGGCGCGCGCCGGTGCCATCGATCAATTTGTTGATCACGTCACTGGTATGGCGGCAGGACCATAACGGCTTCACGCATCAGGATCCTGGCTTTCTCGATGTCGTCACGAACAAAAGCCCGGGTGTCGTGCGAATTTATCTGCCGCCCGACGCGAATTGCCTGTTGAGCGTCGCGAATCATTGCTTGCGCTCGCACGATTACGTGAACGTGATCGTCGCGGACAAGCAGCCGCATCTGCAGTATCTGAACATGGAAGATGCCATCGTGCATTGCGCGAAGGGCATTGGCATCTGGGATTGGGCATCGACGGATAAGGGCCACGAGCCCGACGTGGTGATTGCCAGCGCGGGCGATATCGCGACCATGGAAGCGCTCGCCGCCGTCGAGATTTTGAAGGCGCAATGCCCCGATCTGAAGATACGCTTCGTCAATGTCGTCGATCTTTTCAGGCTGATGCCGGATACGGACCATCCGCATGGTCTTTCCGATCGCGACTTCGACTCCATTTTCACGCGTGATAAACCGGTCATCTTCAACTTCCATTCCTATGCGTCGCTCGTGCACAAACTCACGTACAACCGCACGAATCACGACAATCTGCACGTGCATGGTTACTGCGAGCGCGGCAACATCAACACGCCGTTCGAGCTTGCGATCATCAATGGCGTCGATCGCTTCTCGCTTGCCATCGACGTGATCGACCGCGTGGAACGTATCTCCGATACCGCCGCGCATACGAAGGAATGGCTCAAGAATCAGATCATCGAGAGCGTGCAGTATGCCCATGCGGAAGGTATCGACCGCGACGAGATCCGCGAGTGGACATGGAAGGACTGACACCATGACACAGGGCATTCTCGTGTTGAACAGCGGCTCGTCTTCGCTCAAGTTCGGCGTGTTCATGGCGAACGACGGCGACGATGAGGCGTGGCTCACGGGCAGCGCGAAGGGCATCGGCCGCGACAACGGTTCCTTGACGATGCGTTCTTCCGACAAGCAGATCGATGTCGCGCAGGACCATCTGATGGAGTCGCAGCACGACGCGTTGCAGCGTGTCGCCGATGCCCTGCGCGAGCATATGCGCGAACCGCTTGCAGCGGTCGGGCATCGCGTGGTGCATGGCGGGCCGGATGTGCGGGAGCATCGCGAGATTACTTCCGCGCTCAAGGACACGTTGCGCGACGCCGTGCCGTTTGCGCCGCTACATCTACCGCAATCGCTTGCCCTCATCGACGAAGCGCAGGGCATCTTCACTGGCATACCGCATTTTGCATGCTTCGATACGGTATTCCATCGCACGATGCCGGAGCGCGCGACGCGTTATGCGTTACCGCGAGAGTTTGCCGAGCGTGGTGTCACGCGTTATGGATTCCACGGGCTGTCGTATGAATCCATCGTCAACGCGCTTGGCGCGAAACTGAAGCCGCGCACGGTCATCGCGCATCTTGGCAGCGGCGCGAGCCTGTGCGCGTTGCAGAATGGCCATTCAATCGATACGTCGATGGGGATGACGCCCACCGGCGGCATTCCGATGGCGACGCGCAGCGGCGACCTCGATCCCGGTTTGCTGATTCATCTCTTGCGCCAGGAGTCGCTCGACGCGGATGCGCTGGAGACGCTCGTGAATCGGCAAAGCGGTCTCAAAGCGTTATCGGAATCGGACGACGATATGCAAACGCTGATCGAACGCCGCGATCACGGCGATGCGAACGCAACGCTTGCCATCGACGTGTTTTGCACGGCGATACGGAAGACTATCGGCGGGTATGCGGCTTTGCTCGGCGGGCTGGATGAGATCGTGTTCAGCGGAGGAATTGGCGAGCATAGCGAGGCGGTTCGTGCGCAGGTTCTCGATGGGCTTTCGTTTCTTGGGGCTTCGCATCGGGTGGTGGAGACCGAGGAGGAACGGCAGATTGCAAGGCATTGTCGGCGGTTGCTTGATGCGTGACTGGTTGCATTTTGCATGCAGTGTGCCGTCGGATGGTCGGCGGCATTTTGCATGCAGAGTGCAGCGGACAAGACGTAGATCTTTACGTTGCGTGCACTCGTACAAGCAACGCAACGCGCTAACCACGATCCGATTGCACGCCGAGTTTCTTTGACTTTTGCATGCAAAAGGCTGCACAACGTGAAAGCACCAAGCGTGAAGAACGGCCACGTGTCGACAAATCCCATTCTGCATTCAACGTACCGAATGCAGCATGCAATAGGCAAAGCGCCCGGTGAACAACCATCGCCGGGCGCTTTTTCAACCTTCCTCGGACCACCTTGGTCCTATTTCTCCGAATGATCCCTTTGCCGCAACGACTGCGGCAGCCCATACAAGAGCAGCAGCGCGCAAATCAGGCTCATCGCACCGATGGCATACAGCGCAGGCGTCGTGCTGCCGGTGACATCACGAATACGTCCGACCATCACCGGGCTCACGATGCCTCCAAGCTGTCCAAGCGTATTGATAAGCGCGATCCCGCCCGCCGCGCCTGCTCCCGTCAATAGCTTGGGCGGCAACGCCCAGAACGCCGGAATAGATGCAATTACGCCCGCACCCATCACACCGAGCGCGGCGATCAACAAGGCCGTCTGCTTGTCGAACACGCCGGCCGCGAAGAAGCCTGCAGCCGCCATCAGAAGCAATACACAAACGAACTTGCGCCGCTCGCCGGAGCGATCCGACATGCGCCCTACCACGACCATGCAGATCGCCCCGCAGATATAAGGCACCGCCGTCAACAGACCGATGATCGTCGGATTCTCCGTCCCGGCGGCGCGAATCAAATGCGGCGCCCAGAAGTTGAGACCGTACGATCCGACTTGAATCAGAAAGTAGATCAGTCCGAGCATCAGAAAACCGGGGGTCTTGATCGCGCCGAAGAGCGAGTGCCCGGAGTCCGTGTGCTGGCTCTGCGTCGCGATTTGGCTTTTCAGGTAAGTCTTCTCGGCGCCCGTGAGCCACGCGGCATCGTCGATACGATCTTTCAGCACCTTCAAAACGAGGATGCCAAGCAGCACGCAAGGCAGGCCGCCAAGCAGAAAGAGCCAATGCCATCCGGCGATACCGAACACGCCGTTCATATGCCCCAGCACGAGCCCGGACAACGGGGCGCCAAACAAACCCGAGAACGCCGATGCAAGAAACAGCAGCGACGTGATACGTCCGCGATAGCTCGCCGGAAACCACAGCGTCAGGTAGTAAAGCACGCCTGGCGCAAAGCCCGCTTCCATCGCGCCGATGATGAAGCGCAAGCCATAGAACTGCCACTCGGTCTGCACGAAAACCATCAGCGCCGTTGCGATACCCCATGAAATCATGATGCGCGCTATCCATCGACGCGCACCGACTTTGTAGAGCAGCAAGTTGCTCGGCACTTCGAAAAGCACATAGCCGATCACGAAGAGACTCGCGCCGAGACCGTAGGCGGTATCGGAGAAACCCAACGTGCTTTGCAGTTGAAACTTCGCGAAGCTGATATTGATGCGGTCGAAGAACGCGAACAGATAACACAGCATGATGAGCGGCATGAGACGCCATGCCACCTTGCGGATGATGTCCGCGGTATTGCCTAGCGCTTGCTCACGCGGCGCACCTACGCTCAAGTCACTCATGTTTGTCTCCTTGCTCGAAGCAAAGTGGCCGGATTGTTTTGTGATATCCGGTCGTATGGTTTGTCGTCGATGATTTCAGATTGCGCGCACGTAATCGGGAACGGGATGCAGGTCGCAGTTGCGTCCTGCCTTCGCGACTTGTCCCGGCACGTCATGGCCGACGAGCGCAGGCAAAGTGCGTGACAACGTGATGAGCTTCTGCAAATCGACGCCTGTGGGTATGCCCATCTCGTCGCACATGTTCACGAGGTCTTCGCTACATATGTTTCCCGATGCACCCGGCGCAAATGGACAGCCACCCAGGCCGCCGAGCGCGGCATCGAACCGGCGTGCGCCTGCGTTGTATGCGGCAAGTACGTTGGCAAGGCCTAGCCCTCGCGTATTATGAAAATGCAACGTCAACGCAGCGGCCGGCACTTGCTCCAGCACGCGCGTAACGAGCCGCGCGACCTGTCGCGGATTCGCCATGCCCGTCGTATCGGCAAGCGTGATGCCATCGATACCCAACTCGCGATATGCCCGCACGATCGACACCACTCGGTCTTCATCGATATGCCCTTCGAACGGACAGCCGAACGCGGTGGCAACCGTTGCATTGAGCATGGCCTTCGTACCTTGCGCGAGCGCGACGATATCCCCGAAGCCCTCAAGCGATGCCTCGCAACTCATGCGCATGTTGGCGCGATTGTGCGTCTGGCTTGCAGACATCACGAGGTTCAGTTCGTCGGCGTTCGCATCGAGCGCACGCTGCGCGCCCTTCACGTTCGGCACCAGCGCGACATAGATCACGCCTTCTTGACGCTCGATGCCCTTGAACACGGCCTCGCCATCACGCAACGCAGGAATGGCTTTCGGCGATACAAACGAGCCCGCTTCGACGCGCGTGAAGCCGCACGCCGAGAGACCATCGATCAATGCAATCTTGTCGGCAGTCTCGACCCAGTTCGATTCGATCTGCAAGCCGTCGCGCGGCGCGACTTCCTGAACGAGCAAACGATCATCGTTCATTGAACCGCTCCTTCGGCACGAAGCCTTTGCACTTCGCTTGCATCGAAGCCGAGCGATTCCAGCACCGATTGCGTATGTTCGCCAAGCGTCGGTCCTTGCCAGCGCACTTCGCCTGGCGTATCCGACAGTTTCGGCACGATTCCCGGCATCTTCACCGATGCACCGCCCGGCAAGTCGGCCTGCAGCAACATATCGCGCGCCTGGTAATGCGCATCGTCGATGATGTCCGCAACGGAATAGATGCGTCCCGCAGGGACTTCCGCAACGGCGAGTGTGTCGAGCACATCGTCCATTGCATGATGCGTGGTCCACGCCGTGATGGCTTCGTCGAGCATCGCACTCTGCCGCACACGACCATCGTTGTGCGCGAGCGCGGGATCGTCGGCGAGATCGGGGCGGTCTATCACGTTCATCAGACGCTTGTAGATCGGGTCGCTGTTGCCTGCGATCACGACGAAGCCGCCGTCCTCGGTCCGATAGGTGTTCGATGGCGCGATTCCCGGCAGCGCGCCGCCGCTGCGCTCGCGTACATGCCCGAGCAAATCGTATTCGGGTACGAGGCTCTCCATCAGGTTGAAAACACTTTCCACGAGCGAGACATCGACCACCTGACCGTCGCCTTGTCCGGTCTTGACGCGCAACAGGGACATCAACGCGCCGATCACGCCATGCAGCGACGCGAGTGAGTCGCCAAGACTGACACCGACGCGCGCGGGCAGGCCATCGGCATCGCCGGTTGTATACCGAATGCCACCCATCGCTTCGCCGATTGCACCGAAGCCCGGCCGGTCACGATACGGGCCCGTCTGACCGTAGCCGGAAATGCGTACCATCGTGAGCTTCGGGTTGATTGCATGCAAAACGTCCCAGCCAAGGCCAAGCTTTTCGAGCGCGCCCGGCCGCATATTTTCGATGACGACGTCCGCATCCGCCGCAAGACGCTTGATGACGTCCGCGCCTTCCGGCGACTTGAGATTCACGCACACGGATTTCTTGTTGCGCGACTGTAGATACCACCAGAGTGACGTGCCTTCATGGAGCTTGCGCCATTTGCGCAAGGGATCGCCGCCGTTGGGGGTTTCGATCTTGATGACTTCGGCGCCGAATTCGGCCAGCATGCGCGCCGCGAAGGGCGCCGCGATGAGAGTGCCGATCTCGATGACGCGAATGCCCTTGAGGGGTCCGCTCATGGTGCTTGTCTCCATTTATGATTTGCTTGAGACAAGCTTATTGGCGAACGCTCGACCGCGTCCAACCGCATTTTGGCAAGCATCGTTCGCGAATGACGAACGCTCGCTTATGTGCCCGCTTCCACCGATCGCAAATGATCGAACAAAAGACGGCTCACTGGCGACAAGGCGCCCGTATCGCGCACGACGATCACGAGGCTGCGCGCGGCCCACTCCTCGTCGAGCGCGACGGCAGCGAGTCCAAGCTGTCGCCCCATCGCCTCGAATACGCGATGCGGCAACACGCCCACGCCCATGCCCGCCTGAACCATGCGGCACACGGCATCGAAGCCCGGCACATGAATGCGCAGCCGCAACGCCTTGCCAGCTTGCCGCGCGGCCAGATGCGTGCGCATATTGATGGAACTGGCCGAATGCAGGCCAATATGGTCGAAGTCGAGGGTATCGGCGAAAGTGACGTGCTCGCGTTGGCTCAGCGGATGATCGCCCGGCGTCACGATCACGAGACGGTCATGGCGGTAATGCGTGGATTGAAGTCCGCGCGTGTCGGCATCGCCCGAACAAATGCCGAGATCGACGAGACTATCCAGCACGCCTTCCACGATGCCGCCGCTCGGCCGCTCCTCCAGATCGATCTTGATCTGATCGTGCACGGTGATGAACGCGCGCAAATCTTCCGGAAGGAATTCGACGATGGCGGAAAGATTCGCCATCATCCGCACATAACCGCGCACGCCGCTCGCATGTTCCGCCAGTTCGATGCCGATATTCTCGACATCGCGCAACACGCGGCGCGCATGGTGCAGAAGCGTTTCGCCCGCGGGCGTGAGCTCCATTCCACGCGCCTTGCGCTCGAACAACACGGCGCCGACCGCTTGCTCGAGTTCCAGCAACCGCTTGCTCGCCGCCGATACCGCGATCGCTTCACGTTCCGCCGCGCGTGTGAGCGTGCCTTCCTCGAAAACCGCGAGAAAGAGTTGCAGCGTGGTGAGGTCGAGGCGCCGGAGCAGGTTGCGAGAGGTCATGGCATGGTGCTTCAGCGCGCGTACTTGAACGTGCCTTGCGCGCTCGCAATCATCACGCGCTCGTCTATCCACGCTTCGCCGCGCGCAAAGTAAACCGAGCGTCCCTGTCGCTCAAGGAATCCTTTGGCGACCACCTTGTCGCCAATACCTCGATCCAGATAGTTGACCGTGAGCGAAAGCGTGAACCCGTGGATGGGCGTGGAACCGCTCGTGAAAAGACCCGCGTAACCGCAGGCGGCGTCGAGCAAGGTAGCGATCGCGCCGCCCTGAAGAATACGTTGACGGTTCAAATGCCCCGCGTGAATTGGCATATTGAATTCTGCATACCCGGCGCGCCATGCCGTAAGGGTCGCGCCAAGCGCTTCGAGAAACGGATTGTCCAGATCCAGGTTCGCCACGTTTGCGGATCTCCTTGCATCGTCGATGCTTGTGGGTGCTGCGCGGGTTTGGAATATTGCATTCGATTGTGCCATCGAGGCGCGCAACGTGCCGCCACGTTGGGTTTCTCGCGCACATCAAAAAACCCGCGCGAGGCGGGTTTTGAAGAGGTCGTTCTAGTCTTAGGCCTTCATTTGGTCGGCGCAACTGCGCGCAAAGCGTCGATTCGGCTGACGAGCTTGAGATACCACGCGAGCATGGCAAAAGTCGCGAGCTTTGCCAAAGACTCGACGCTCGATAAGAACGCCAGCCATGGCGCGTGAATGAATTCGGCGGGCAAGTCAGGTACGATGGCCAGCACGCTCGTCAAGCATACAAAGAGCAGTAGATAGCGCGCCGACTTGCGTCCGGCAAGCGCAAAGGCTGCGATAGCGCCGAGCATCGCCTTCGAAAAGATGACACCGGCAATCTCCTCCGTGCTGCTGTTGGCGTCGATTTCCCAAGGCGCCTCGAATATCGACCATGCAACGACTACACACGCCGACGCTGCAACCGCACGGCGCAGACGATCCGCGTCCGCCACGAGATCTTGAAGCGAGCGCTTGCCTGACGGCGGTTCGAACGGGGGCGTGACAGGCAGCTCGAACGCGACCGGCGGCAAGTCGGCTGGTCTGTCGCGCATGCGCGGGGCGGGCGGCGACATCAGTTCCAGTGGCCCGGGATCGTCACCGCCGCTCATGACACGCTCGCAAAACATGCGGTTGCCGAGCGGTCAAATCTTGCCGCTCCCCGATATCTTTCATTGGAATTCTCCATTCACAAGCGTCAGCGTAGGCGATCAAAAAAACTCGCTCCACGTTCTCACGCGACGCCACATTGCCAAAATGCGTCAACCGCGTTTTTTTAGCTTGCAATGGAAATAATTTTCCAGCGCCGATTGATGCGCGTGAATCGTGGAAGCTTAATGACCTGAAGCGATCATAAGCAAAATCCTTTTCTCGCGTGAATGGCTTTTTCTATCGGGCAGAGTTGCGCTACGCGTGCCGTAAAGCGTGTCGCACGCGCAACGAATCGGAAAAGAAAATGATCAGTTATACCCGCGAATCACGCAGGATTTTTGTTCCTCTTCGGTTTTCTCGCCTGCAAAACGACCGCAGATTTCCGCAACGTACTGTGGTGCGCCGCTGACCTGGCTGGACTTGTGACACACCGGGGCAGTTGTTGCCGACGCGGTGTCGGCTTCGTCTTCCAGCCATTGTGCGAGCCGGGCGCTCATATAGGCTTCCATGTCTTGTCTCCGTACTAAAAACGCAAGTTGCGTCTGACGGTTTAAGCATGCGCTTATCGGCGTCTATTGGCCCTAGTGGATTTCATTAATGGACGAACGGCATTTTTGTGACTTGCTCGAAAAAATTGCTATTTATCGCGTGCCCATGTCGTTGACAGCAATCTGCTAATTTCTCTGACGGCCATATTAGCGCCTGCTTTTGCAGACGGTAATGCAGCCATACTGGTTTATGCAACTGGACTGCATATAGCTTTTTCAAACCACGTTTTTTTCAATGATCGGCCGGCCGGTCAACACGCGCGCCCAATCGAGCGAAGATAAATCCAGCGTGATGTATTTTCCATGCAAGATAAGTTCGCTCAAGCCCCGTCCCGTTGCGGGTCCTTGTTGCAAGCCGTGTCCGCTAAACCCATTGGCAAAAAGGCAATTCTCGATGTGCGGGTGGGCCCCAATGATCGCATTCTGGTCAAACACGTTGTATTCATAATACCCAGACCAGCATCGTTCCACGCGCAGCGCTTCGAATCCCGGAACGCGGTGCGCAAGCGTCGGCCAAATGACATCGTCAAAAAGCGCGTGATCGACTTCATCGAGCGGCAGGTCGTCCGGATCGTTGTCCGCCGAAGGCGATGTGCCGCAGATAAACGTGCGTCCCTCAGGGCGAAAGTAGACGCCACTCGGATCAATCAACAATGGGCAGTCTTCGAGCACCGCTGGCGACGATACGTTGAAAATGCTGCGCCGCCGCGCGTACACCGGAATATCGATGTCGAGCATTGCCGCAATCCGGCGCGACCAAGCGCCCGCCGCGTTGACGACGACATCGCATGCGAACGCTTCGCCGTTCGAGGCAAGCACGCGCTTCGCCTGGCCGCCTTGGCATTCAATATCCGTCACTTCGGCGGCCACGTAACGCGCGCCCAGCGCCTGCGCCTTGCGTCGTAGCGCCTGGACGAGACCATAGCCGTCGAACCAGCCTTCGCCGGTCTCGCCGAACGCACCCGCCGCAAGGTCTTTTGTATTCAACCAGGGGAAGCGCGCGCGCAGGGAAGCGGGATCGAGCAAGGTGATATCCGCGCCGAGTTCGCGTTGCAGCGCATGGTTCTCTTGCAGCGTGGACAGGCCCGGCGGCGTCGCTAGAAAGAGATAGCCGCCTTCGTGCAGATCGACCGAGGGCCGTTCGCCGTTCACTTCGAGGCGCTCGCCAATCGACCGCAAGAACTCGATACCGAACAACGACATACGCACGGAAAGCGGCGTCGAAAATTGCTGTCGGATCGACGCCGCCGACAACGCCGACGACGAGCGCGCGTAAGTCGGATCGCGCTCGATCACCGTGACTTGCACGCCTGGATCCATCATGCGAAGAAAGTACGCGGTCGAACTGCCGATCACGCCGCCGCCAACGATCACAACCTTGGACACCACGCCGCCTCCGTTTAAGGACTAGCCGAGATTGAAGTCGATGCCCTGTGCAAGCGGCAATTCCGACGAATAGTTGATCGTGTTGGTCGCGCGCCGCATGTAGGCCTTCCATGCGTCCGAGCCGGATTCGCGTCCGCCGCCGGTTTCCTTTTCGCCGCCGAACGCGCCGCCGATCTCCGCGCCACTCGGCCCGATGTTGATATTGGCGATGCCGCAATCGCTGCCCGATGCCGACAGAAAGCGCTCCGCCTCGCGCAGATCCGTCGTGAAGGCGCATGAGGACAAGCCGTGCGCGGCGGCGTTGTTCGCGGCGATGGCGTCATCGAAATCGGTGTAGCGCATCACGTAAAGAATGGGCGCGAAGGTTTCCTTCAGCACGACTTCGCTTTGTGCGGGCATTTCGACGAGCGCGGGACGCACGTAATAGCCATTCTCGTTACCCGTCACGCTCACGCGTTCGCCGCCGAACACCTTGCCGCCCTCGCCCTTCGCCTGCTCCAGCGCGTCCTGCATGCGCGCGAAAGCCTGCACGTCGATGAGCGGTCCCATCAACACGCCGTCGTTCAACGGATTGCCGACCGGGACTTTTGCATACAAATCCTTGAGGCGAGCGACGGTTTCGTCATAGATGCTCTCATGGACGAAAAGACGCCGCAGCGACGTGCAGCGCTGCCCCGCCGTGCCGACCGCCGAAAACAGAATGCCGCGCAGCGCGAGGTCACGATTGGCCGTCTGCGAAACGATGCCCGCGTTGTTGCCGCCGAGTTCGAGAATGGAGCGCCCGAAACGGCGCGCCACTTCCACGCCCACCGCGCGGCCCATTTCCGTGCTGCCGGTCGCGCTGACGATATCGGAGCGTTTGTCCGCGACGAGCTTCGCGCCCACTTCACGGTCGCCGATCAGAACCGATGCCAGGCCGGCCGGCGCGGTGCCGAACTCGTCGAGTACATCGCGCATGATGCGATCGACGGCGAGCGCGGTAAGCGGCGTCTTTTCCGACGGCTTCCACACGACCGCATTGCCGCACACGAGCGCAAGCGCCGCGTTCCACGACCACACCGCGACCGGAAAATTGAATGCAGAAATGATCGTGCAGACGCCGAACGGATGCCACGTTTCCGCCATTCGATGACCGGGCCGCTCGGAGGCGATCGTCAGGCCATACAGTTGCCGCGAAAGGCCGACGGCGAAGTCGCAAATGTCGATCATTTCCTGCACTTCGCCCAGGCCCTCTTGCAGGATCTTGCCCGCTTCGAGCGCGACGAGCCGGCCGAGCGCAGCCTTCTTTTCGCGCAGGCGATTGCCGAGCAAACGCACCAGTTCGCCACGTCGCGGCGCCGGAACGTTGCGCCATACGGCAAATGCGCTGCGGGCTTGCGCAAGCGCGGTATCGACATGGGCGGAAGTATGGCGTTTCACGCGTCCGATGATTTCGCCGCTGATGGGCGAAGTGACAGTCATGTCGCCCTCGTTCGCGATGCCTGCGATACCGAGGTCGGAGAGAATGGTCTTGGCGTCCACAGTGAATTCCTTTTGCATGCAAGATTAGCCTCGCTGTTTCCGATGCGAAACAACGGTCAAGTTCGGAAACTATACGCCCAGCGTCGCATGCTCACAACGCTGTCAATATTGGGGTTCTCACCAGTCTCAGTTTGCATACCGAATGCAAACGCCCGAAAAGTCGATGGTATTATCGGAAACAAACCACCTTCGACCTCTCATGTCTACTTTGCCCGCCAAAAATTCGACTGAGCAATCCGCAGCCGATCTCGGACGACGGGTAAAGCACGCTCGCACCGCTCAGAATCTCACGCTGGAAACCGCGAGCCGGCTATGCGGCGTGTCGCGCTCGGCGTTGTCGAAGATCGAGAACGGCTTGATGTCGCCGACTTTCGATGTCTTGCAGAAGATAGTACGCGGCCTGCAGATCGATCTCGCGGAACTGTTCGGCAGCGCGCCCGCTGCCAGCGCAAGCGGCCGGCGCGCACTCACGCGACGCGACGAGGGGCAAAGGCACGCGTATCGCGGTTATCAGATGGAATTGCTGGCGACTGAACTCGCGCACAAGGCGATGCTGCCGTTTCGCATCCGCATCTCGGCGCATACACTGGATGCCTTCGACGACTGGGGCCGTCACGAAGGCGAAGAGTTTTTGTACGTGATCAGCGGCAGCGTGTGCCTCTACTCGGAACTCTATGCGCCGACGCATCTGAATGCGGGCGACAGCATCTATTTCGACAGCCGCACGGGCCACGCGGCGATATCGACCAGCGCGGAAGATGCCGAAGTTCTGTGGATGGCAACCGGTGCCACCGACGTTCAATGAACGATGACGCGGTTCAAGCGGGCCGCAAAGCGAGCCGCATCGGCATACGATTCGGCACCACCGTGAAGTTGCAGACTTCGTGAATATCGGCGGCATCCTGAGCCAGGCGCGCCGTGAAATTCGCCGTGAGCATCGAAATGACGAGCCGTATTTCGACCGCTGCCAGATGCCGTCCCGGACACACGCGCGGCCCCGCGCCGAATTGCAGATAAGCACGTGGATCGTGCGTTCCCTGATTTGCGTGCTCGCCCGCCTGCAGCCGATGCTCGCGCAGCCAGCGATCCGGATCGTAGCGCGCGGGATCGCTGAAGTGGCTTTCGTCAAGCATCGCGGGACGATTTAGAAAAAAGAGCTTGGTGCCCGCGGGTAGCCGTACGCCCTGCAACTCCACTTCCTCCAACGGTTCCAGCGACAAATACGGCGCCACCGGATGCAGTCGGCTCGCCTCCGTGCAGACGGCCTCGCATAGATCGAGTTCGCGCATTGCCTGATAACTCGGACAAACGCGCGCGTCGCCGAACGTGCATTTTGCATGCGTCGCGATGCGCGTCTGCAAGGCTTCATCGCCGCCGAGAAACAGGAGTCCCCATGCGAGCGATGCCACCGTCGTGTCTTCGCCCGCGACGAGCATCGTCATGACGTTGGCGGCGACTTCGTCATCGGTGAGGCCGGACTCGGGCGCGTCACGCAGCGCGAGCATCGCTTCGAGCAAATTGCGCGGCTCGCGTGCAGATGCCTCGTCACGCATGCGCTCGCGCGATCTCGACATCAAGCCACGCACATAGCGATGCACTTCGGCCATCGCACGATCGAATCGGCGGTCGCGCGGCAGCCGCATATAGCGCCAGTAGGGAAACGGCGTGGAGAGGCGCGTCATGATCATCGGCAGAAGCTGCGAGAGATGCTCCTGGATGACGCCGCGTTCTTTTTCCAGCGTGTTCGGGTCTTCGCCGAATGCGAGCGCGCTCGTGACATCGACGGTATAGCGCTTCAAATCGTCGTTCATCTCGACGATACGTCCCTCGCGCGCGGCCGACTCCCAGCGCCGCCGCAAACGCTCGGTGATCGCGGCCAGCGTCGGATAAAACGCCTTGATATGCGGCACGGACAGCGCCTGCATCACGAGTCGACGCTGCGGCGCCCACGCTTCGCCTTCGATGGAAAAGAGACCGTTGCAGCCGACTTCATCGAACAAGGTTTCGAGCGGACCGTAACGCCGATAACGATGCGGACGTTCACGCAAAACCGCTTGCGACAGCTCGAAATCCGACCACACGACAATAGGCACGCGGCCGAGCTTGAAGCGATACGGCGTGCCCAGTTCCTTCGCCCATCGCTCGAGCGTCAGATGATGAGTCGACGGCGGCAATTGAAAGAGATTGCCCGCGAGCGGCAAGCCGCGCGGCGAAGGCAAGTCGTCGATTTCGCGCAAAGAAGCTGTGACGGACGCGGCATTCATGATCGGCCTCGCAAGCGCTGATGTGCACAGCATAGTGCAAGCGCGACGCGCGCGACGGCCGTTACGCTTATTGAACGAGAGCGCTTTTTGCCCGCTTCCTGCCAGCAGGCGCCGGTGCTTCGGCAACGACCGGAGCTTGAGTCAGCGGCCGCTTGAAATAAGGCGAGCTCAATGTTGCCGCGCTCATATCGGATGCCGCTTCGAGCAGCGCGGGCGCGAGCTCTTTCAGACGCGTTTCCGGCAAACGGCTCGTCGGGCCCGCGAGACTGACGACACCCACGACCACGCCCGTCATAGGATGATGAATCGGCGCGGCCATCGACGTCATGCCGGCTTCGTAGGTTTCGCTCGCGATGCCGTAACCGCGTTCGCGCGCCGCGCGCAAGTCGGTCAGGAACTGCTGAATCGTCTTCGGCGCCTTCGGACCGCCTTGTCCGGGCTTGCCGAGTCCGCCTTGCTTCGACACGAGTTCGAGCGCTTCCTCATCGGTCAGCGACGACAACCACGCCTGTCCGCTTGCCGTGCAATGCAAGGGCGGCTGGCTGCCCATGTCCGGGTCGTAGCGCAGCCCGGACTTCGCGCCCTGCGCCTTGCCGACGAAGGTGATGTGATCGTCCTCCACCACGCCAAGCCGCGCCAGTTCGCCCGACGCCGCCGCGAGGCGGTCGAGCACCGGTTGCGACACATCGAGCACGCCGCCCGTCGAAAGATAGATCAGCGCAAGCGACACGAGCTTCAGCGCGAGCATGTACTCGCCGTGATCCTCGTCCTGGCGCACGTAGCCTTCGTCGATCAACATCGCGAGCAGACGATGCGTGCCGCTGCGGGGAATGCTCAAGGTATCCGCGATGGCGGCAAGCGGCATGCGTCCGCCGTTCTTCGCCAGCAGTTCGATGATGGACAACGCGCGCTCAAGATTTCCTGCCATGTTTCGTTACCTCGAAGTTCCGATTCGGAATTTGAACATGATTCCACCTCGGAATTCAACCGCCATCGTTCAATGCCCGGCATAAACCTCGTCGAGCAAGGCAAGCGTCGCTTCGCGCATGCGCTTCGCGCGCTCGAGCGCGTTGGTGGTCTTGGCCCACTGTTGCGTCGGTATTTCGAGTGAAAGCGGCAAGTCTTCTGGCAGTGCATGCAAAATGCCAGCCAAGTCGATACCTCCTTCACCCGGAATCATCCGCTCGCAGCGCGCCTGGAAAAGTAGTGTTTCGAGGTCGGTCGGGCGCTCGGCGGGCGCGTCGCAGAACTGCACATAGCCGAAATACTCGCGCGGCAACTCACTCAGCGTCTGGGTCGACGACCCCGCGCGGTCGAAGTGAAGCGGATCGATGATCAGCCCAGTGTTGTTGCGTTCCGCCGCCTTCACGATGCGCGCGGCTTGCACGATGTCCTTCGCGTCGGTCCACGGCATCGGTTCAAGCGATGGCGAGAGGCCATAGGGACGCGCCAGATCGCACAACTGCGCGAGACGCTCGGCGGTGCGCGACTCGTCGGGATCGTTGCCCGCGACGAGCACATAGCGCGCGCCAAGTTCGGCGGCGGTCGCAAGCATCGGCTCGTATGCGGTCACATCGGTGTCGGGTTTGAGGCGGAGAATTTCCGTGTCGAGCACGCCAATGCCGGTGTCCTTCAACGCCGCGAGCGTCTCGCGCACGAGCGGTGTATCGCCGATGATGTCGTGCCGCACTTCGGTATCGGTCGCCGGAAGAAGGCGCAGGCCGACATAGTCATAGCCGGCGTTCGCCGCGCATTCGACCATCTGCGGCGGCGTCAATTCGAGCACGGTCAAAGCTGAGAGCGAAAGTTTTCGTGTGGACATATGGTTTTCCTTAGCGCAGTGGCGAGAACGGTGCGGGCACATAGATGGTCGATTCCATCGTCGTCAGATGCGCGGGTCCGCCCTTCGGCGGCCATACGCCATCCTTCACCGATTCCGCGCGAATACGCGAGCGTTCATCCACGCTCTTGTACGGCCAGATGTTCAGAAAACGCGGCACGGTGCCATCGAGCGCGTACATTGCACCGATCAACGGCGAACGCTTCGTGCGTTCGGGCAAGGCGTTCTGCCACGCGTCGATGGTGTGCTGCAGGCTCGCGAGCTTCGTGCCGTAAACGCGCATCTCATAGATGCCGTTGTGTTCGGCAGGCTCGATCGGCGGCAGGAATGGAAAGAGCGCATAGCTATTTATTTCGACATCCGTAATGAATTCGCCGCAACCGAACGGATTGCCTTCGAGCAGAAGGCGCCTGCGTTCATCGATCAGTGCCGCTTCGGAAGCGTAGCCGCGCAAGACCATCACCTTGCCCAAGGCACCGATATCGGAATACCAGCATCCGAGCAAGCGCGCGCCTGCTTGCTCGCCGCTCGACTTGATGTTTTCGAAGACCTGCGCATTCGTGCCGATCTTCACGGTGAGTGTGACTGTGTCGTACAGGGTCATTGAAATGTCCTTGCCTGATTGAATTGAGAGAGAGTGGTCATGGTTTCGATGCGATGCGCTTCGCGTTCACTGCTGTCATCGCCTTGATCTGCAAGTGCGTGGCCCGCGAGATAGCCGAAGGTCATCGCCGGACCGAGCGTGATGCCGCCTGCGGGATAGTGGCCGCCCATCATGCTCGCGGCATCGTTGCCAACTGCGTAGAGGCCGGCAATCGGCATGTGCGCTTCGTCCAGCACGCGGGCGGTCGAATCGGTAGCGAGGCCGGCGAATGTACCGAGGCTGCCGGGCAGCACTTTCACTGCGTGATACGGGCCATCGGCAATAGGTGCAACGCATGGATTCGGCTTATGCGATGCATCGCCCTGCATGCGGTTGTAGGGTGTCGAGCCTCGATGAAATTGCGGATCGAAGCCGTCGCGAGCGTAGTGGTTATAGGCCGCGATGGTTTCGATGAAGCCAGTTGGCTCGATGCCGCAAACTCGCGCGAGCGCTTCGAGCGTGGGCGCGCTTTTTAGATAGCCCGAGCGTTCGTGCGCGCGCAACGGGAATGGAAACGGCTTCGCGGCACCAAGGCCATAGCGTCGCAGAAAACGATGATCGCAGACGAGCCACGCGCACACTTCATCGCCTGCGGGTGTGATGTCCATCAACGCGGACATGAAGTCGTAGTATGACGACGCCTCGTTCACAAAGCGCCTCCCCGCACGCGTCACCGCGATCAGACCAGGCTTGCCGCGTTCGATCAGATGCGCGAACGCGACATGCGGACCATCGCGCTTCGGAACGAGCGAAACGGGCGCCCAAGCCGCGGGGTTTTCGAGCGCTGCATTGAAGTGTGCGCCTGCGGCCTCGCCCATGCGAATGCCGTCGCCGGTGTTGGAACGCGGCGCCGCGGACCAATGTTCGCGGCCCGTCGGCGTATAAGCGAACGTAGCCGCGCGACGTGCTTCATCGTGCGGATAACCACCGCACGCGAGCACCACGCCGCGTCGCGCATGGACCTCATGCTTTACGCCTTCGATCTCGACATGAGCGCCGATCACACGATAGCCATCGCGCAAGAGACCGACCGCTTTAGCGCGCGTGCGCAGATCGACGCCACGATCCGCCGCCGACTTCAAGAGTCTTGCAATGAGCGCATTGCCGTTCAATAGATGCATCGATCTGCCGTAGCGAAGCTTGTCGTGCGCGAACTTGGCGAAGCGTTTGGTGACATGCCACGCGGAGCGCACCGAGCGCGTGGCGTTCAGAAAGTGCGTGAGCTCTTGTCCAGGAGAAATCGCCATGCCGTTGATCGTCGTATCGAGAAGCGGTGGCCGCAGCTTGTCGATGAGCGCCCCGAGTTCGCGACCATCGAAAGGCATGGCGCACACGGAGCGGCCACCCATGCCCGCGCCTTGCGAGGTATGAAAGTCCGGAATGCGGTTGCCATCGATGAAACGCATCGACGTATTTGTCTCGAAGAACTCGACCATGCGCGGACCGTGTTCGATGAGCGCGTCGACTTTAGCCGCGTCGTATTGCGCGCCAAGTTCGGCCTTCAGATATGTTCGCGGCGCGTCTGCTTCCTCGATCATTCCTGCGCGCGTCGCAAGCGGACTGCGCGGAACCCACATCCAGCCGCCCGACCACGCGGTCGTGCCGCCGAAGACGTCTTCCTTCTCGCAGACCAAAACGGAGAGTCCTCGCGTGGCCGCTGTCACGGCCGTCGATAGTCCGCCCGCACCGGAACCGAGCACGAGGACGTCGCATTCCAGTACCGGGTCAGGCTTCATCGCTAGGCCTGGGTTGATGCCTATTGCTTGCCGGCGCACGCGGCGACGAGTCCTCGTGCAGCAAACGCATGCTGTCTGGTGACGTTCGATGTCGCGTAGACAGCCGAGAGACAAGCTCGCGCATACGGCCGCTTGTATTCGATCTAACCAGCGTCTCCATCATTTTTGTCTCGCTCCTTCCGATTCGGATCGCAGTTATACGCGACTCGAAGCTGCCTTTAGCTGTAGAACTGTCTTTGATATTGGAATCCTATTCCATTTTCCGATCGCGCGCAAAGACCTTTTTAGATTGCTTGGCGTGAGTGATCAAGCCGCTTGGCATTGCGGCCGTCATGGGGCACGATGCGCTCTTCCCGCGACCGGTATAACGCATGCAAGATTCAACTCCGCGACCTCCCGTGCCGCCGCGTTTCCTGAAAGGCATCTTGCCGATCGACCGGCTCGCTGCGGGACGCGACATTCTTGCGGGGCTTTCGCTCGCATCGATGGATATCCCGCAAGTCTTGGGCTATGCGCGCATTGCCGGCATGCCTGCGGTTACAGGTTTGTATACCGCATTCATTCCGCTCGCCGCGTTCGCGTTGTTCGGGGCATCGCGCCATCTCGTGGTGGCCGCGGATTCCGCCACCGCCACGATTTTCGCGAGCCGCGTATCGACCATCGCGCCGATGGCGAGCGCCGAATATGTCGAACTGGCAAGCATGGTCGCGCTGCTGACTGCCGCGTTGTTGCTGCTCGCACGGCTCTTCAGGCTCGGCTTTCTCGCCGATTTCCTTTCGCGCACGGTGCTGGCCGGTTTCCTGGCGGGCGTCGGCATACAGGTGTCGATCGCCATGCTCGGCGATATCCTCGGCATGACCGTGCCGGTGCCGTCGTCGCGCAGTCTTGCGCAGCTTTGGTATGTTGTCGACCATATCGTCGAAGCGAACTTGCCGACGCTCGCTCTCTCGTTACTCGTGATCGTCGCGATACTCGGCTTCAGACGTATCTGGCCGCGCGTGCCGATACCGCTCGTCGCGGTCATCGGCAGCATCCTCGCGAGCAAGACGTTCGGGTTCGCGGCCCACGGCATCGCGGTACTTGGCCCGGTCGCAGGCGGATTGCCGCCGCTGCGCGTGCCACACGTCACGTGGCAGCAGTTTCTCGATCTCGTGCCCGTGGCGGCGTCGTGCTTCGTGATGATCGTGGCGCAAAGCGCGGCCGCGGCGCGCGTCTTCGCACAGCAGCACCACGAGTCCGCCGATACCAACGGCGACTTGCTCGGCCTCGCCGCCGCGAATGCGGCTGCCGCGTTCAGCGGCGCCTTCGTGGTCAACGGCAGCCCGACGCAGACAGCGATGGCCGATCGCGCCGGCGCACGCAGCCAGATCGCGCAACTCACCTTCGCGGCGGTGGTGGTCGTCGTCTTGATGTTTTTGAGCGGCTTTTTGCAGTACCTGCCGCATTGCGTGCTTGCCGCGATTGTCTTCACCATCGCCGTCGGGCTCGTCAATGTGCAAAGCCTGCAGGCCATTCGGCGCGAGAGTCCGGGAGAGTTCACGCTGGCGCTGATCACGGCGGCGGCGGTCGTTCTGATCGGGGTCGAGCATGGCATCTTGCTTGCCGTGGCGTTGTCGCTGATGCGGCATGTGCGGCACAGCTATCGTCCGCATACGATGGTACTCGCGCCCGTCGCGCCGGACCGCCGATGGCAGTTCGTACCGACGCGTCCCGGCGTCGTCACCGCGCCTGGCTTGATCGTGTATCGGTTCGGCGCCGATCTGTTTTATGCGAACGATCATCTCTTCGCGGCGGAAGTGAAGCAGTTGATCGATGCGGCGCCTCTTGAACTACGTCATTTTGTCGTCGATGCCGGCGCGATCACCGATCTGGACTACTCGGCCGCGCGCACGTTGAGCGATTTAGTCGCAAGCGTGCGGCATCACGATATCGCGATGATCTTTGGACGAGTGAATCCGTTTCTTCGGCTCGACATGGATCGGCATGGACTAACGGAAGTGATCGGCAAGTCCAATGTATTCGCGACGCTGCACGAGGCGCTTGCGGCTGCGGGGGTGAGTGCCGAGGCGCATGAAGCAGGGGCGCTTTGAGGTGCGGCGCGTTCGGCACATAGGACTCAGGGCTCGGGGTTCGGCTTCAGCATCTGGCTGCGACTGCGGCTGCGGCTGCGGCATTCGGCATTCGGCATTCGGCATTCGGCATTCGGCGCTCGGCGCTCGGCTTCGGTTTCGGTTTCAGCACTTTCACACTCGTTTTGCATTGGATTTTGTATTTTAGGCACCCGCAAGTTGCATACTGCATGCACTTTGTCCACGCTGGCGCTGAGAGCCATTAGGCACTTCCTCCGACCACTCACCTTGCGGATTCCAAGTAAGCCAAAATCGAAGACCGTTAGTTGCCAACGCAGACAGAAGATTGAATCCAATTCTAATTTAGACTACAGTTCATCAACGCTTTTGAGCTAAGACACCCATCCGCGCAACGTCCCCCGACCGAAGCGCACAAAGGAGACATTCAAAGCATGGCGCAGGACACATCCTTCTCCGCATCGCTCGATGCGGGCTTAAGCGGCGCAACTCGCCTCTACTTCATCGTCGGCGATCCCATTGCGCAGGTACGTTCGCCCTCCGGCGTGACCGCCGCCTTGCGCAAGGCAGGACACGATGCAATCGTGATCCCGGCTCACGTCGCACCTGCCGACCTCGCCGCTTTCTTCGCCGGCGTCACGCCAATGCAAAACGTCGATGGCGTCATCATCACCGTGCCGCACAAGTTCAGCGCCGCTGGCTTTTGCGCGTCGCTCGCGGAAGAATCCGCGTTCCTCGGAGCGGCCAACATGCTAAGACGCAACGCGGACGGCTCCTGGCACGGCGGCATGTCCGACGGCGCCGCGATGGTCGCGGCCCTTGGCGACGCAGGCTGCGATCCGCAAGGAAAACGCGCGCTTCTAATCGGCGCGGGCGGAGCGGGATCGGCAATCGGTCATGCGTTGGTTAATGCGGGCGTCGCATCGCTCGCTGTCCGCGATTTCGATGCCGCGCGCACCAAATCCCTCGCCTCGCGTTTAGCGAGTCTGGGTCGCGGCGCCGTGAGCGTCGATAGCGACTCGGGCGCGGAGAACTTCGACATCGTCGTGAATGCCTCGCCTGCCGGAATGCGCGAAGGCGATCCGCTGCCAATCGATGTATCGAAGCTCGATGCAAAGACTTTCGTCGGCGATGTCGTCACGAAGCCGCCGCTTACGCCGTTCATCGAAGCGGCGCGCGCGCAAGGTTGCCGCACCGTCACCGGCACGCAAATGTTCGGGCGCGTGTGCGACAAAATCTTGGACTATCTGTTGAAGCGCTGAGGCCGCGCCAGCCGAATAAAGGCTTCCGGTTTTGATTCCATGATCCTTACTGCACTTTGACGGCCGCGCATTCGCTTCCTTCCGAAGCGCGTGCCGATCTCAACGGCCTCTTCGACAGCAGCCCGAAGCGCACCGCGAGAGTCGCTACAGCATGAAGACGCACGACGGCGCCAAGCGCGATATCGACAGCGCGCTTGAACCGCAAGACGGTCAGTGCGTGACCACCATCCATTCCGCCCAGCGCGGCTATGCGCGGCCCATGCCTGCCCACGAGTGCTCATGAGCGGCAACGGCGGGTCGACTCATTTGCCCGCCGTCCTTTGATGGATGCGGACGCGTTGCGCCAGTTCATCCGCAACGCGTTCCACAACGGGCCGCCAGTCGCCCGCCGCATGCTGACGCAGCAGTTGCACCGAGTCGTACCACGGCTGCGTCTCGCCGGTTCCCCAACACCAGTGCGATGCAAGATCGATCATCGCCAGCACCGGCCGCCCAAGCGCGCCACCGAGATGCAAGGGCGAACTATCGATAGTCACCAATACGTCCAGCGCCGTGAGCAATGCAGCGGAGTCATGAAAATTGTCTCGATAGCGCTGCGCAACCTCGACGACACACGCACCTGCCGCGCGCATCTTTGCGATATCGCCATCGCGGCCGGGAGCAACCGGATAAAACGTCACGTTCGACAGACGCCAAAGCGGCGCAAGCGCATCGACGGGAATGCTGCGTTGACCATCGCGCCGATGCGTCGGACTGCCCGCCCAGACGATGCCGACACGCAAGTTATCGGCGCCTTCTTCTTCGAGCAAGCAGCGCCACGCCGCAACGCGTTCCGCATCGGCATGCAGATACGCGCGGCCCTCGATTTCCGCCGGCATCAAGCCTAGCCAGAACGGCATGCTCATCATGGGTATGGAGTAATCGCAGCCGCTGAATGCATGTTCCGCGACCAGCACGCAATCAGGCACGACACGCTCGATGAGCGAGTGAAGGACGTGGCGCACGGCCAGCATCGGCTCGCCGCCGTGCGCGCGCACCAACTCTGCGAATCGCGGATATAGACGCACGAACTGGATATCGTCGCCATGACCGATCTCGCTATACACAACCACGCGCCTTCCCGCGAGCGATTCACCGCGCCAGCGCGGCGCTTCACGTTCCAAGCGGGTGACGACGCTTTTGTCGCCATGATGCGGGTTAGTCAAACGATGTTCGAAGCGCGTCCAGCCGTCACGCCACGCGCCGCGACGCAATTCGAGATCGGCTAGATCAATCGGGAGATGCGGCGCATTTGGACTCTGCGCGATAGCCTGGCGGTAAAGCGCTTCCGCTTCCTCATAACGCGCCTCTTCGTTCAGATACATCGCGATCGCGCCCGTGACGAGACCGTTGTCCGGATGCAGCCTTGCGGCATCGCGCATGACCGCTTCGGCCTTCATGCAGTCATGCCGCATCCAGTGACTATGACTGAGTTGCCAGGACAGTTCGACATCGCCAGGAAAGCACTGCAGCGCGTTTGCACAGAAGTGCTCGAGCAACGCCCAATCGCCGGAATCACGTATTTCCAAAGCGTGCTTGAGTGCGTGGTTCGCGTCGGGATACTGCTTGAAATCGAATGAATCAACGAGCAGACAAGGCATGAATGAAGCGTGGAAACGAAGCGGATTATCAGTGTAGCCAACGCATGGCGTTGCGCGCGTTCAGAAACGCAAAGATATGTTTGAAAGCGCAACGATGATGCACATCGTTCCGAAGCGCTTACTCAAGCAATGAACCCGGCGACGACGAGGTTTCAGCTTGAACGGAATCACGGCGACCATGAAATGGTGTGCTTCCGAATCGAGGTTGAGCGCCGCCCGGGCGTTTGCCATACTCCTCAATGTTGTCTCCTCACGCGTTCACCCTAACGGGATTTCAACTGGACGCGCTCTCGCCGCCTACCCCGGGCGGCATTTTTTTATCCGTCTGTCTTGCTAACTAATCGACGGATTTTCCTCAGACACTTCAAGCGTTTTCTATCAGCGCTTAGTGACAAGATAACGCCAAAATTAAGCACTCATCCGCGCTTCGTAGCAGTGCCAATTGACAGCCACTTGCGAAGCATGAAAGCATCGCCGTCGATCTTCCTCAAAGCCACCGGAGACCTTCGCGATGATCTACCACGCATCCATTCCCGCCCGCGATCCACAACACGTCGCCAACGTGCTCGCCGAACTCTGGAACGGTTTCGCCGCGCCGTTTCCATCGTTTCCCGACTCGTGGATGGCCGTCGCCGGCGATGACCGCGGCAGCATCATCGAAGTCTATCCGGGCGATCGCGTCATCAGGCCCGGCGGCGGCGCGGAAACCAGCGTGAGTTTTGGCGCGGGCAAGGTCGACCGTCCGCAATACAGCGCGTTTCATATGGCGATTGCCACGCAGATGGACGCGGCGCAAGTGATCGCCATCGGCGAACGCGAAGGCTGGCGCGCGGTGCGCTGCATGCGCGGCCGCAATTTCTTCGACGTGATCGAACTATGGATCGAAAACTCGACGATGCTCGAATTCCTCACGCCCGACATGCAGGCGCAGTACCTCGCATTCGCCACGCCGGAGAACTTCAAGGCAATGGCCGCAGCCGCCGCGACCGCGTGATTGACGACCAAACGCGAACGGCCGCGCGCATCATTCCTGCAACGCGGTCCACATTTCCTTGTCGCGCTCGGCGGTCCAGATACGCGGATGCGTGATCCCGCTCGCTTCGTCGAAGGCGCGCGAGACATCGAAAGGCAGGCAATGCTCGTAGATGAAGACGTGGCCGAACTTCGGGTCCATCGACTTGCGTGCGAGCGCCATCGCGCCCTTGAGGTCGAGTCGTTGCGCAACGGCTTCGCGCCCGGCGGCAAGCAGTATCGTGACGAAGTCCTTCGTGTAGTCGAGACCCTTGTGCACATCTTGAGGCGTGAGCAACGCGGGGCCACGGCCCGGCACGAGCTTCCGCGCATTCAGCGCGCGCAAGGCTTCGAGCGTCGTGGGCCATTGCGCGAGCTGGGCATCGCCGCAATAACACGCGGCGTCGTATTCGACCAGATCGCCCGAAAACAGCACGTCCTGCGATGGCAGCCATACGACCGTATCGCCCTTCGTGTGACCCGCGCCGAGATGCGCGATGCGCACTTCAAGCTTGCCTAGCCAGAGCGTGATCTCGCGATCGAACACGAGCGTGGGCCATGTCAGGCCCGGCACCGTCTCGACGCCTGCGAAGAGGCGCGGAAAGCGCTCGATCTCCGACTTCATGTCCGCCTCGCCGCGCTCGACGATCATCTCGTACGTGCCACGGCTCGCGATGACCTGCTGCGCGCCTTCCGCGAAATACGCCGATGCGCCCAGCACGCGCACCGCGTGATAGTGCGACAGCACGACGTACTTGATCGGCTTGTCGGTGACGCTGCGAATCTTCGCGATCAGATCCTGCGCCATTGAGGGCGTCGCGGTCGTATCGACGATCAGCACGGCGTCGTCGCCGACGATCACGCCCGAGTTCGGATCGCCTTCTGCCGTATAGGCCCAGGCGTTCTCGGAGAGCTGCGTGAAGGTGATCTTCTTCTCTTCCAGGTCCGCCTGGGATGCGAAAGCCTTTGCCATGTCGCGCTTCCATGAGTGAGGGTCGGTGAATCATCGACGCCCATCTGGCGGCTTGTCAAAAGCAACCGCGCGTCCTGTCAGCCAACCAAGGGTAAATACGGGGCGCGTGGCCGGACTATCGCCGCGCCATCTCGGTGCCCGACACGCGAATGGCCGGAAACCAGTCGGTGGGCTTTGCGATCTCGTCCTGCGAGGCGACGATCTCCAGCTCGTAACGCCCTGCATCGTAAGTCGTCTTCACCACCGCGTTGACGGCCGCGAGCGTGTGTTCGAGCGCGTGGCGCAAGGAATCGCCCTGCAAGGTGCGCGCGACGAACACACCGCTCGTCAGATCGCCGACGCCCACTGGCTGACGCGCGAACGGATACAGCGGACGCTGCGCGAACCACGCTTCGTGCGCGTTCACGGCCAGCATGTTGAAGGTATCGGCGCGACTGTTGCGGTCGAGCAGATGCTTGACGAGCAGCGTGCGCGGCCCGCGCGCGATGACTTCGCGGCAGGCATCGACGGCTTCTTCCACCGTCTCGATCGGCCGGCCCGCGAGCTTTTCGAGTTCGAGGTGATTGGGCATCATGGCATCGGCGACTTCGGGCATGGTCGTCACGAGGAAGTCTTCGATGCCCGGCGCCACCGTGCAGCCGCCCGTCACGCCCATGACCGGATCGCAAAAGAAGAGCGCGCGCGGATTCACCGCCTTCACCATCTTCACGATCTCGACCACCGCGCGGCCTTGCTCGGTCGCGCCGAGAAAGCCCGACAGCACGGCGTTGCAGCGACCGAGCACGCCGATCGCGCCGATACCTTCGATCACGCTCTGAAGCTCGTCGGCGTCGACCACGCTTCCGGTCCAGCGGCCATATTGCGTGTGATTGGAGAACTGCACCGTGTTGAGCGGCCAGACGTTGACGCCGAGACGGCGCATTGGGAAAACCGCCGCGCTATTGCCGGCGTGGCCGAACACCACATGCGACTGGATACTCAGGACGTTGTTCATGTTTTTGATTCCCGGGTGCGGCTTGTTCGGTCAGGAGAATGCCGCATGGCATGCGGCTTCTCTTCGTGCTCGCAAGCGTTTGCGTGTTGATCGCGAAGCTTGCATAGCCGTATTGTGCCGTGCCTTAACGCACCGCGGCATCGTCCACGCACGATAAATTGCGCAACTGCAACACCCGAGAAGGCCGCCGCACGGGCGTTCGGCACGCTGTTTGCTCGAAAATGCCGCCAGCATTTCCGTGCACTGCGCGCGGCAGCGCGGATCGGTGGAACAAAAAAAGAGCGACATCGGTACACGAATGCCGACGCGCACCGGATAATGCTTCCACCCTGTTCGTGCGCGCGAACTCATGGACCTACCCCGAGCCAGCGAGCTCGCGCGCCGCCAGCATACGAGGACGAACAAGAGAGCAGCATCAATTCACTAGTCGCAGGTCAAATCAGGAGCTGACATGGAGACGTCGTCAAAGAATCGCACCGATTTGCAAAAGTCGACCCTGGCAATCGTCCTCGCCGGAGGGCGCGGCACTCGTCTCGGACCGCTTACCGACAGGCGCGTCAAACCTGCCGTGCATTTCGGCGGCAAGTACCGCATCGTCGATTTCGCTTTATCGAACTGCCTCAACTCGGGCATCCGCCGTATCGCCGTCGTCACGCAATACAAGGCTCACTCGCTGTTGCGCCATCTTCAGCGCGGCTGGGGTTTCCTTCGCGGCGAGTTCAACGAGTTCATCGATATCTGGCCGGCGCAGCAGCGCGTCGATTCGAGCTGGTATCGCGGCACGGCCGACGCCGTGTTCCAGAACCTCGACATCATCCGGTCGATTGCGCCGGAGTTCATCATCGTGCTGGCGGGCGATCACATCTACAAGATGGATTACACGCGCATGGTGCTCGACCACGTGGAGAGCGGCGCGGATTGCACCGTCGGCTGCATCGAAGTGCCGCGCATGGACGCGACCGCCTTCGGCGTGATGCATGTCGATGAAAATCGCCGCGTGACGGACTTCCTGGAGAAGCCCGCCGATCCGCCCGCCATGCCCGGCAAGCCCGACGTGGCGCTCGCGAGCATGGGCATCTACGTGTTCAGCGCGAAGTATCTTTATCACCTGCTCGAAGAGAACATCGCCGCGTCGAACACGGATCACGACTTCGGCAAGGACATCATTCCGCGCGTGGTGACGAGCGGCACGGCCATCGCGCATCCGTTCAGCATGTCGTGCGTGACCTCCAGCGCCGATCCCGAAGCGCCCGCTTACTGGCGCGATGTCGGCACCGTGGATGCCTACTGGGCCGCAAACCTCGACCTTGCATCGACCATCCCCGAGCTAGATTTGTACGACCGCAAATGGCCGATCTGGACCAATCAGGAACAGTTGCCACCAGGCAAGTTCGTGCGCGATCTCAACGGCCAGCAAGGCGCGATCACCAATCTGCTCGTCTGCGGCGGCTGCGTGATCTCAGGATCGCAAGTTTCGAAGTCGGTGTTCTCGTCGGCGGTGCGGGTGCACTCGTTCTGTAACATCAATGAGGCAGTCTTGTTGCCTCAGGTGACGATAGGACCGAGCTGCCGATTGCAGCGCGTGGTGATCGATCGCGGTTGCACGGTACCGGAAGGTCTCGTGATCGGCGAAGATCCGGACGACGATGCCGCGCGCTTTTTCCGCACGGAGTCCGGCGTCACGCTCGTCACGCGCGAAGCGTTGCAGCGGCTCGCGGATCGTTGAAGCCACAAAGTAGTCAACTCAACCTACGGGAGCGCCGATGACCGTGTGCGTGCTGCATGTTGCAGCAGAAATGTTTCCGCTGTTGAAAACCGGCGGCCTCGCCGACGTAGTCGGGGCGCTGCCGCCGGCGCAATCGCAACTGGGCACGAACGCGCGCGTGGTGCTGCCGGGCTTTCCCGCCGTGCTCGAAGGTCTCACCGGCATCGAGCCCGTCGCGGATCTGGGCGCTGCGTTCGGTGCCGGCAATGTGCGGCTCGAACGCGGTGTGTTGCAGCCGCATGGCGTAATCGTCTACGTCGTGCGGGCCGACCAGTTTTACGACCGTCCGGGCAATCCTTATCTCGATGCCGCGCATCGCCCGTATGCGGACAACGACCGGCGCTTCGCGCTGCTCGGCTGGAGCGCGGCACGTATCGCTGGCGGCGCCGATCCCGCTTGGCAGCCGCAGATCGTGCACGCGCACGACTGGCATGCGGGCCTCGCGCCCGCCTACATGCGCGCGTTCGAGCGTGAAGGCGCGCCGCGCGTCGCCACGGTGATGACGGTGCACAACCTTGCGTATCAGGGCGTCTTTCCCGCGTCCGAGTTCGGCGCGCTGCAATTGCCGGGCGACTTTTTCGCGGTCGATGGCGTCGAGTTCTACAGCCATGTCTCGTTTCTGAAGGCCGGGCTTTACTACGCGGACCGCATCACCACGGTGAGTCCGACTTACGCCCGCGAGATCCAGACGCAAGCCCACGGCGCGGGTCTGCATGGCCTGTTGCAGTCGCGTACCCACGACATCACCGGGATTCTGAACGGCGTCGATTATTCGATCTGGAGCCCTGCCGTCGATGACTCCATCGCGTCGCGCTACACGGCCGCGAAGCCATCGGCGAAAAGCAAATGCAAAGCCGCCTTGCAGGAGCGCATGGGCCTCACGCGCGATGACGACGCCCTGCTCTTCGGTGTCGTCAGCCGCCTGACCGAGCAGAAGGGTCTCGACCTGCTGCTTTCCGCCGTGCCGGATATCGTGCAGCGCGGCGGCCAGCTCGTCGTGCTCGGCACGGGCGACCCGGCGCTCGAAACCGGCATGAAGAACGCGGCGCTCGCGCATCCGGGCGCGGTGGCCGTCGAACTGGGTTTCGACGAAACGCTCTCGCATTCGATCATCGCGGGCAGCGATGTCGTCATGGTGCCGTCGCGTTTCGAGCCTTGCGGACTCACGCAGCTTTATGCGCTGTCGTATGGCGCGCCGCCGCTCGTGCATCGCGTGGGCGGGCTTGCGGATACGGTTGTCGATTGCTCGCTGGAAAATCTCGCGGATGAACTCGCGACCGGCTTTACCTTCGATGTCTTCGACCGCGCGGGGATCGTCGGTGCAATCCGGCGCGCGTTCGCGTTGAAAGCGCGTCGCACGGAGTGGAAGACCGTCGTCAAACGCGCAATGACGCAGAACTTCGGCTGGGAGACGGCGGCATTGCGCTACGCGGAGGTCTATCAGGGCGTGCTCGGCGCGTGAACGTGCCGGGCGCGCACCTTGCTTGCCGCCACGTGACGCAAATCACACGGAAACGCTCATGCAACGATCCCTCGAAGGCCAGATCGCGCTCGTCACGGGCGCGAGTTCCGGCATCGGCGCGGGTGTCGCCCAGTCGCTCGCCGATGCCGGCGCGAAAGTCGCCATCAACTATCACTCGCACGCGGAACCCGCCGAAAAGCTCGCCGCCGAGATTACGGCGAATGGCGGCGATGCCTTCGCCGTCGCCGCCGACGTCTCCGACGAACACGAAACCGACGCCATGTTCGATGCCGTCGTCAAGCGCTATGGCACGGTGGATATCGTCGTGGCGAACTCCGGCCTGCAAAAGGACGCGAGGTTCACCGAACTCACGCTCGACGACTGGCGCCGGGTTATCGACACGAACCTGACCGGGCAATTTCTCACCGCGCAGCGCGCGGTACGCGAGTTTCAGCGGCGCGGGCCGCGGCCGGTGTCGAAGGCGCTCGGCAAGATCATTTGCATGAGTTCGGTTCACGAGATCATTCCGTGGGCAGGGCACGTGAACTACGCATCGTCGAAAG
Organism: Caballeronia sp. GACF4; assembly: GCF_023631025.1. Lineage (NCBI taxonomy): Bacteria > Pseudomonadati > Pseudomonadota > Betaproteobacteria > Burkholderiales > Burkholderiaceae > Caballeronia > Caballeronia sp. GACF4. Next base: position 240,024 of record NZ_JALQDW010000018.1, on the reverse strand, counting down.
GCGGCATTCAGATGATGATGAAGTCGCTCGCGCAGGAAGTCGCGCCGCTGCGCATCCGCGTCAATTCCATCGCGCCCGGTGCCATCCGCACGCCGATCAACAAGGACGCGTGGGACACGCAGGAAGCGCTCGACCGGCTGCTCACGCTCGTGCCTTATGGGCGCGTCGGCGAAGTGGAAGACATCGGGCGCGCGGCGGTCTGGCTCGCCTCCGACGACAGCGATTACGTCATCGGCACGACGCTCTTCGTCGACGGCGGCATGACGCTTTGCCCCGGTTTCGCCGACAACGGATGATGTGTTCGTCCCGACAACAAACGAAGGCCAGCGGGCCGCAACCACATAACCAACGGGACATACGATGAAGACAATCACAGTAGACGTCGCCGTGATCGGGGCGGGCACGGCCGGTCTCGCCGCGTTTCGCGCGGCAAGCGAGGCTGGCGCGAAGGCCGTCGTGATCGAAAGCGGCGAACTGGGAACGACGTGCGCGCGCATCGGCTGCATGCCGTCGAAGCTCTTGCTCGCCGCCGCGAATGGCCTGCACGACGCGCACGCGCTGGCTCCGCGCGGTATCGAAGGCACGCATGCGCTCGATGCCAATTTCGCGCACGTGCTCGACTATGTGCGGCACGAGCGCGATCACTTCGTGAATAGCGTGATCGAGGAAACGAAGTCGTTTCCCGACGGGTCGATCCTGCGCGGCCACGCCCGCTTCGACGGGCCGACGACGCTCGTCGTTAGCGACGAGACGCGCATCGAGGCGAAAAGTATCGTGATCGCGACGGGCGCGGCGCCCGTGATTCCCGACGAGTTGAAGGTCTTCGAGGACAAACTCATCACGAGCGACGATCTGTTCGAACTGCACACGTTCCCAAAGCGCATGGCCATCTTCGGCGCGGGACCGATCGCGCTGGAACTCGGACAGGCGCTGTCGCGGCTGGGCGTCGAAATATTCATGTTCGCGAAAGGCGGCGGCGTCGGCGCGATCAGCGACACGCCCGTGCGCGATGCGCTCGCCGCCGCGCTCGCCGACGAGTTCTATCTGGATGCGGATGCGAAGATCGACGAAATGTCGCTCATGGACGGGCAACCGACGCTGCGCTTCAAGACGCCCCAAGGCGACGAGCGCATCGAGCGCTTCGATCTCGTGCTCGCCGCGACCGGACGCGCGCCGAATCTGCAGCCGCTCGACCTCGGCAAAACGGGCATCGAGCTGAACGACAAGGGCGCTCCGCTCTTCGACGAAAACACTATGCAATGCGGCAAGAGCGCGATTTTCAATGCAGGCGATTGCGACGGCACCCGTCCCTGGCTACAGGATGCCGCCGACGAAGGCAAGCTCGCAGGCGACAATGCCGCGCGCTTCCCGGACGTGAAGCCGGTCAAGCGCAAGGTGCCCTTTTCCATCGTGTTCTGCGAGCCGCAGGTGGCGATCGTCGGCGCAGCCTACGACGATCTCGACAAGCAGATGACGGTGACGGGCGAAGTATCGTTCGAGACGCAAGGACGCAGTCGGGTAATGCGGCAGAATCGCGGCCTTCTCCATATCTACGCCGATGCCAAAACCGGCAAGCTGCGCGGCGCGCAAGGCTGCGGCCCGGCGATGGAACATCTCGGGCATTTACTCGCCTGGGCATTGCAACTCGACTTGACGCTGGACGAAACGCTGAAGCTGCCTTTCTATCACCCGGTTGTCGAAGAAGGATTGCGCACCGCGTTAAAAGATGCGAATAGAAAGTGCTATGAAGAACGCTCGGAGACGCCACCGGGATTGCCCAGCGCCGCAGGTTATTGAACGCCTGAAACGAGAAAGGCCGGCTGCAAAAGCAGCCGGCCCTTTTTGACTCAGAGCAAGAACGCGTGATTTAGCTTTGGCTCAAGCCATATTGCAGTGCAAGGTCAAAACCGAGCACGACGAGCGAACAGAACAGCCCCAGCGACAAATTCGCAACGCGATGCCCCACGTCCTTATGCTTCGTCAAAACCGCGCCCGCCAGGAAAGCAATTTCAACGATGACCTGCATGGCGAACACGGCGATCATCAGCGCGAACTCATAGCCCATCGCGTTGAAGTTCATGAAATTAAAGCCATTGACCGCAACGTAAGACCCTACTCGCCAGATTTCGTATGCCAATAATAGCAACGGGAAAAAGTAGCTGGCTACATAAGTCGGCAGTGTGGCGTGCCGCAGTTCCATATTTAAGTGTCGTGTTACTTGCATCGCGTACTCCTCGTCTGAGCGCCCGACAGGCCGGGCTAATCGCCTGCATCCAGTAACGCCATTGCAGCCGTGTTTTAACAGTACAAGGGCGTCGTGCTTTCAGAATAGGACAATTTTCGAGAAAGCGAATCATCGTTATCCCGATGATTCCACCCAGTAAGGGGTTTAAAGCGACATGGTGCAGTGCAGCTTAATAAAGCGATTATTACGTTAAGACGAATTAGGCACGCACGTGCGTGCCTAATTAACCTATTGCTTAATCTGCGTTACCGCTCCTGGGTTTTTCCGTATAACTTGATAATGCCCGAAAAGTCGAGTCCGCCTAATCCCTGCTGGCTCATCGACTGATACAACTGTTGTGCCAGAGCGCCCATGAAGACGGGCTGTTTTGCGCCGCGCGCGGCATCGACGGCGAGGCCGAGATCCTTGAGCATAAGATCCGCGCCGAAGCCCCCGCTATATCCGCGCGAAGCCGGCGCGGTTTCGACAATACCCGGATAGGGATTACACGTATCCGAACTCCAGCAACGCCCCGTCGATGTATTGACGATACTCGCCAGTTTCGAAGGATCGATACCGAGCGTTTCTCCGAGTTTCATTGCTTCGGCTACGCCGATCATCGAAATACCAAGCAGCAGGTTATTGCAGATCTTCGCAATCTGGCCCGTTCCGGTTTCGCCGCAACGCACCATGTTTTTACCCATGCCCGCCAACACGGGACGCAAGGTTTCGAAAAGCGCTTCTTCCGCGCCGACCATGAAGGTGAGCGTGCCGGCCTGCGCGCCGACCACGCCGCCGGACACCGGCGCGTCCGCGAACGGATTGCCGTGCTTCGCCGCCGCCGCGCCGATGAACTTCGCGGTCGCCGGGTCGATCGTGCTGCTGTCCACGAGCGGAACGCCTGCCTTGACGCCCGCGAGCACGCCGTCATCGCCGAGATAGACCGCCTTCACGTGCGCGGCGGCGGGCAGCATGGTGATGACCACTTCCGCGTCCCGCACCGCGTCGCTCGGGCGCGCGGCGAGCGTCGCGCCTGCCGCTTTCGCCGCATCGAGCGCGGGCGCGGAAAGATCGAACGCCGTCACCGCGTGACCGGCCTTGAGGAGATTCGCCGCCATCGGGCCACCCATGTGCCCGAGTCCGATAAAGCCGATATGCATCGCTGTCTCCTGTTTAACGCAACGCGATGGTCGTGTTGACGCCGTCGTTGACGGTGGCGTCGTCGAACCAGCGCGCGGTCACGGTTTTAGTCTGCGTATAGAACTGCACGACCTGCTTGCCGTACGGACCGAGATCGCCGAGCTTCGAGCCGCGCGATCCCGTGAAGCTGAACGCGGGCACCGGCACCGGAATCGGAATGTTGATGCCGACTTGACCGATATCGATCTCGCTCTGGAACTTGCGCGCCGCCGCGCCGCTTTGCGTGAAGAGGCCGACGCCGTTGCCCATCGGATTGCGGTTCACGAGTTCGATCGCGTCTTCGAGCGTCGCCGCTTCCAGCACGCATAGCACCGGCCCGAATATCTCCTGCTTATAGATGGTCATCTCGGTGGTGACGCCCGTGAAAATGGTCGGCGCGATGAAGTTACCGCTCTCGTAGCCTTCGATCGACACGTCGCGTCCGTCGAGCGCGAGCGTCGCGCCCTCTTCCACGCCTTGGCCGATCAGCCCGAGGATGCGTTCCTTCGCTGCCTTCGATACAACCGGCCCGACATCCGTATTCGGCTCCGTCCCGCCGTTGACTTTGAGCGAGCGCGCGCGTTCGACGAGTTCCGGCACCCAGTCCTTGGCCGCGCCCACGAACACCGCGACCGAGGTCGCCATGCAGCGTTGTCCCGCCGCGCCGAAGCCCGCGCCCGCGAGCGCGTTGAGCGTCTGCTCCTTGTTGGCGTCGGGCAGGACGACGGCGTGATTCTTGGCGCCCATCATCGACTGGACGCGCTTGCCGTGCTGGCTTGCGAGGTTGTACACGTGCGTGCCGACCGCCGTCGAGCCGACGAAGGAAATCGCGCGGATCAGCGGATGCGTGCAGATGGCATCCACCACTTCCTTGCCGCCGTGCACAACGTTGAGCACGCCCGGCGGAATGCCCGCTTCGACCGCGAGTTCGACCAGTTCCATGGTCGAAAGCGGATCTTGTTCCGATGGCTTCAGCACGAAAGTGTTGCCGCAGACGATCGCCATCGGGAACATCCAGAGCGGGATCATGGCCGGAAAGTTGAAAGGCGTGATGCCCGCGCAGACGCCAATCGGCTGGCGCAGCGTGTAGGTATCCACGCCGCCCGCGACGTTCTCCGAAAACTCGCCCTGTTGCAGCGTGCTGATGGAACACGCATGTTCGACGACTTCGAGGCCGCGGAAGATATCGCCTTCGGCATCGGCCAGCGTCTTGCCTTGCTCGGCGGTCAGCGTCTGCGCCACCCGTTTCAGGTTCTGCCGCACCAAATCCTGAAAGCGCAGCATGAGGCGCATGCGCACGCCGAGCGGTGTGGTGCGCCAGGTCTGAAACGCCTTGTGCGCGGCAGTGACGGCGTCATCGACTTCTTCCTTGGTCGCGAACGGCACGCGGCCGACGACTTCCTGCGTCGCCGGATTGACGATATCACGCCAATCCGCAGTCTTCGAGTCGATGAATTTGCCGTCGATCAGCAATTTGGCCGTGCGAGTCGACGTGTCTGCGCGAGCCGCGCCTTGAGCCGGATGTTCAGCAGCAATATTCACGAATGTCTCCTTGTTGGAATGTCATGCAGAAAGGACGAACGGAAGCGACGGGACGCGCCAGAAGGCCAGCGGCAAGGGAATCAGCATGTCGTCTCCGGAATCGTTATCGGCGCGCCGTCATGCAGCGCACTCGTACCCTTGAGTATAGTTATGCAAAAGTCCATCGACGCGCCATAAAAACACCCGATCGATATGCAAAAACACACGAACTTCGATCTAAGCAAACTCAACTGGGACGACCTGCGCTATTTCCTCGAAGTTGCCCGCACGCAGCGCGCGAGCCACGCCGCCAAGCGGCTGGGCGTGGATTACACGACGGTCGCGCGGCGTATTCGCGTGCTGGAAGACGCACTCGGCGCGCTGCTCTTCGATAAATCGCGCAGTGGCGGTTTCGTCCTCACGGCGGAAGGACAACATCTGCTCGGTTTCGTCGATTCGATCGAGACCACGGTACAGTCCGCCACCGAGCAGATCGCCAACACGGGCCACGCGCTGTCCGGCCACGTGCGTGTCGGCTCGACGGAAGGTTTCGGCTGCTTCTTTCTCGCGCCGCAACTCGCGCGCTTTCAAGATGCGCATCCGAACATCTCCATCGATCTGCTGCCCGTGCCGCATTTCGTGAGTCTCTCGAAACGCGAAGCGGATATCGCCGTCACACTCGAACGCCCGGAGCAAGGCCAGTACGTCTACACGAAGCTCTGCGATTACCGGCTCAAGCTCTACGCCACCGCCGAATATCTCGACGCGCATCCGCGCATTCAGACGAAGGACGATCTGCCGCGTCATCGTTTCGCGAGTTATATCGACGATCTCGCCTTCAGCTACGAGCTGCTCTATCTGGAGCGCGCGGTGCCGGGCGCGGTTTCGCGTTTTCGCAGCACGAGCGTGATCGGGCAGTACTTCGCCGCGTTGCAGGGCCGCGCGCTCGCCATCCTGCCGTGCTTCATGGCCGCGCCGGATGCGCGACTCGTGGCGGTGTTGCCGGAGCAAGTCGAAGTGACGCGGGCGTTCTATCTTTCTTGCCGCGAGGACTTGCGCAAGCTCAGACGCATCACGACAGTGTGGGATTACTTGCGCGAAGCAGCGGACGCCAATCGCGCGTTTCTCATGGGCAGCGACTCGAACATGACGTGGGTCGACGTCAAGGCATCCTGATTAATTCCGAGAGAAATAAGGCAAAAAGCGGAATTCGTAGCATTTTGATTCGAGACCTCAAATACGCGCATTCGTGCGGCATAATCGCCGGCCGGTTTCCATGTTCGATCCGCGCCGCGATCCTCCTATCCTCATGCTTTCGCCTAGTTCCATCCTGCTTCCATCCGCACGGGCTCACGACGCCTGTTCTGCTCGCGCGTCTCGCTAATGGCTTTCGTCATCTGGTCACGGCGATCGGTATCGAGCAAGCGCATTCGCTTCGTCGAAGCGCGTACCGCGCGTGCAATCGCCGTCGTCGCGCTGATCGCGCTGCTCATCGCGGCGCTCGCGCTCGGCATTGCCATCGGCACGATCTTCGGGCGTAGTCATCTCGGCGAGGAACACGCGCTCGTCTCGCGCAATTCCTACGAGATCGAACAACTCGGCCGTCTCAATGCCTCGCTGATCGAACTCGCGCCGCGCGTGGAAAGTCTTGCCGCGCAAGTCGGCGAACTGCACGATTTCGACGCTCACCTCAAGGCCGCGAACGGCGGCGAGGGCGGAGCACCCGGTGTCCACGACGTCCCGCCGCTGCCCGATAGCGACGAAGGCGGCCCCGCACTCGATGGCGCGGGCGGCCCCGAATTGCCGCCGCATCTTTGCGATATGAACAGCAGCGCGACCGGCTCGCCCCGGCAGCGCATGAAGCGCGCCGAGCAGATCATCGACTGTATCGGCGACAAACTCTCGCTGCTCCAGGACAAGACCTTTGCACACTACGCTGCCTACATGGCCTACCCCGGCCGCGATCCCGCGCCGGGCTCGCACTTCGGCTCGCCTTACGGCAATCGCTTCGACCCGTTCACCGGCAGGCTCAGTTTCCATCCCGGCATGGATCTGGTCGCGCCCACGGGCACGCCCATTCTCGCGAGTGCGGGCGGTCGCGTGGTCCAGGCCGGCGAGCATTCCGGCTATGGCAATGCGGTGGATATCCGTCACAGCAACGGCGTCGTCACGCGTTACGGCCATGCATCGAAACTGCTCGTGCATCAGGGCGAGTACGTGATGCCGGGACAAGAGATCGCCGAAGTCGGTTCCACGGGGCGTTCGACCGGACCGCATCTGCACTTCGAGGTGATCCTCGATGGCGCGCAGATCAATCCGAAGCCCTATCTCATGCTTTTCAGGGGCATCGCTCATGCGCAAGGCTGATTCCAAACGGGCGTCGATGCAACTCGCGCGCCACACCTACTCGCTCACGCCCAAGCGCAGTCTCGCGTTCGTACCGGGCGTCATCGCCGCGGTCTGCGCCATCGCCGCGCTCGGCGCTGCCGGCTATTCGCTCAAGACTTCGCACGAACAGGCGCGCAAGCTCGACGTGCTGTGCGCGCCGCCCGCCCCCGAACAGACGTTGCGCGATCAACTTCAGCATGCGCAATTCGCGCTCGAACAGGAAGCCGCGACGCGCACGGCGCTCGAACAACGCGCGGCGCAGGCCACCGCGCAGATCGAGAAATTACAGACCGATCTCGCCTTCCTCAAGAAACAGCGTTGATGCGCTTCTCGCCGCGCCGCCGGCGTCGCTCGTCACATCCAAACAGCATTGCAAGGACTCGATATGTTTTCATCGAAGAAAGACACTCAAGGCGTGAAGCAAGCCAAGCTTGCCACGCTCATCGCGCATAACGTTCATATCTCGGGCGACCTCGAATTCAGCGAGGGCCTGCGCATGGACGGTCAGGTCACTGGCAACGTGACGGGCCGCATGGGCGACGAGTCGCTGCTCGTCGTGAGCGATCAGGGCGCGATTCACGGCAACGTCGTCGCGCACGATGTGATCATCAACGGACGCGTGGTCGGCGACGTCACCGTCGCGAATTTCGTCGAGCTTCAGTCCAACGCTCACGTGCACGGCAACATCTACTATCAAAAGTTGCGCATGGATGTCGGCGCGACCGTAGAAGGCAAGCTGACTCGGCTCGATTCGATGCAAGGCGGCCTCGTCGCCACGTTGCCCGCGCCCGAACCCATTCCCGTACTCGATTACTCGGCGAAATAAGGCGTCGCGTTCTTGCAGCAAGGGAAACAGCGAGCATGCAAGGCGAGGCATTTCCGCTAAGATTCGAGAGATGAAGAGGCCACGCGCTCGCGCCCTCGCATGTCGCTCGTACATGACGCGGCCCGAGCGCCCATCGACGCGTGGCCCGTGACATCGACACAACAAGGGCGCCCCATGCTGGTCAATTGCGCGGCTTATCAAAACGGCCGGAAGCTCGCGGACGTGCATATCGACGATATCAACGCTTATCGCGATCTGCCCGATTCTTTCATCTGGGTTGCATTGAAGGAACCTGGTCCCGGCGAACTCGCCCACATGACGCATCAGTTCGGCTTGCACGAACTCGCGGTTGAAGACGCGCAAAACGGCCATCAACGTCCGAAGATCGAGGAATACGGCGATTCGCTATTCGCCGTGTTCCACACTGTCGAGTTCGATGAAGAAGGCGAAGTGCTCGTTGGCGAGATGAACGTATTCGTCGGCAAGAACTATGTGCTCTCGGTGCGTAACCGGACAACGCAAGGCTTTCAGGAAGTCAGAAAGCGCTGCGAGCGCGAGCCGCATTTGCTCAAGCACGGTCCGGCGTTCGTGATGTACGCGCTGCTCGACGCGGTGGTCGATCGTTACTTTCCCGTGCTGGAATCGCTCGGCTCGGAACTCGATGAAGTCGAGGAGCGCATCTTCGAACAGAACGGCTCGACGGCTTCGCGCGAGATCATCGAAGATCTCTATTCGCTCAAGCGCCGCATGACGATCTTGCAACATCACACGGCGCCGTTGCTCGAAGCAGTCAGCAAACTGTATGGCGGACGCTCTCCGGGGGTGTGCGCGGGCATGCAGGAATATTTCCGCGATGTGTACGATCACTTGTTGCGAATCGTGAAGACCATCGAAGGACGTCGCGAAATGATCGTTACCGCGATACAGGTGAATCTCGGCTTGATCGCGCTCTCGGAAAGCGAAGTAACCAAGCGTCTCGGTTCGTTCGCCGCGCTCTTTGCCGTACCGACCATGATCGCCGGCATCTATGGGATGAACTTCCATCGCATACCCGAGCTGGACTGGGCTTACGGCTATCCTGCGTGTCTCGCTGTCATGCTAGCGGTGGATTTAGTACTATATTGGCGCTTCAAGAAGGCAGGTTGGCTATAATGCTGTCTTGCAGAGCTCGCGCCTGGCGCCAAGACGGAACCAAAACGCGATTTCATTTGTCTAACAGAACGTGTCGGCGCGAGGCGCTTCAGGGTCTGTCGGCAGGCTCACCGGTTCTGAGCTGGTAGCTTGAATTGACGCGAAACGGCCTCATATCTCCTCCAGACTGTTGCCAGCGCGCATTCGACACGTTCACTCTAAGCTTTACCTGTACCGCACCAACCGCACGTCGGCAAAAATTCAAGGTCCTTGCACGGTCTTGGCCACGCCGATGTCGCCGTCCCGGTCATGCCGGCCAGGCGCTCACTTCCGAGCCGCCATGTCGTTCCGGCCTCTGTCCGTCAAGCTCTCGGGCCTGAATTGAGACGCGGCGCGCTCATCGTCAGGGGCGCGTCGGGCACCGCTTTCGCGCTTTGTTTGCGATGCACGCCGCCCTGCAGCGACCACGCCCGTGCAGCGCCGCCCGCCTTTTTGGCGACTTCCGCGGCGAGGCACTGTGGCAATGGCGCGGCACCCATGATTACTACTTCAACAGGAGCTCCATATGGCGAAAGAAGAACTACTCGAACTCGACGGTATCGTTGATGAAGTGCTTCCCGACAGTCGCTACCGCGTGACGCTGGACAATGGCGTCGTCGTGGGCGCATACGCCTCGGGCCGCATGCGCAAAAACCACATTCGTATTCTCGCGGGCGACCGCGTGACGCTGGAATTGTCGGTGTACGACCTGACCAAGGGCCGCATCAACTTCCGGCACAAGGACGAACGCGCAGGCAGCGGCGGCCCGCGTGCGCCGATGCGCCGTCGTTAAGCAGGAACGTCGTACATGCGGTAACGGTTTGATCAGGAACGCGCCCGCCCGATCCGCGGCAAACGCGTGCATTACCTTGAGCGGATCTTCACAACTTCGACGCGGCCGCTAGCCAGCCCGGTCGGGCAAACCGCCACGGCTGCGCCACGCGTCGATGTCTGTACATTTCGCTTAATCGAGCTATCGAGCGGCCCGCATCGCCAATATGGCGTTGAGGCCGATAGCGAAACCGTCTTCGTCATTGCTTGCCGAAACCAGGCTCGCGCGCCGTTGCACGGCCTCCGACGCTTGCCCCATGGCAATCGACACACCCGCGATCTCGAACATGGCGACATCGTTGCCCATGTCGCCGAGCACGGCCACACGATCCAGCGGCACATTCGCGCGCTTCGCCAGCTCGCGCACGGCGTCGCCCTTATTAGCTTCGAGGCTCGTGACATCGAGGTAATAGGTTTGCGAACGCGCCGCGTGTGCGCGATCCTTCAGCCGCTCCTCCAACCGTTTCTCGACCTGTTCGATCAGCGTCGCATTCGAAGTCGAACCGACGATCTTGTCCACCGCCGACAGATCGAGTTCGTCGAAGCGCTGTACGCGCACGCCTTCGTAGCCCACGGTGCGCGTTTCGAGCGGCACGTATTCGCCATCGGGATTGGTCAAGTACCAGTTATCGTCGATGAACACCCAGGCATCCACGCCCGTTTCGGCAAGCGTGTCCAGCGCGGTCTGCACGGCATCGCGCGGCAGTTTGTGCGCGGCGAACGTTTCCCACGTTCCCGGCTGAACCAGACTGCCGCCGTTGTAGGACCCAAACGGCAAATCCACGCCGAGCGTCTTCACGATATGACGCATGCCCTTGCCCGGCCGGCTGCTCGCCACCGTGAACTGCACGCCCGCTTCGCGCAGGCGCCGCACGGCGTCGACGGCTTTGTCGCCGAGCGTCTTGTCGGTGTAGAGCAGCGTGCCGTCGCAATCGGTGACGACGAGTTCGACCGTGGCGAGCGCCTCGAACGCGGCGGCGCCGTCGCCGGTTGCGCTATGGAGGCCGTAGCGGATATCGGCGGCGCTCATGCTTGCGCTCCCTTTTCCTTCTCCGCGTGCTGCGTATTGAAATGCGGCAACTGACGCGTTTCCCGCACGGAACGCGGATGCCAGAGCTTCGCGCCGCCTTCGATGCCCGCCGCGTTCGACACCACCGCCACGTTCGGCGGTAACTCGAACTTCAGATTCGCGGCATTGCCGCCGCCGATCCACAGCTTGTCGTAATTCACGAGCGACGACAGAATGCCGATGACCTTCTGAACGCGCTTGTTCCAGCGTTTATTGCCCGCCTTCTCGCGCGCCGCCGCGCCGATGTATTGGTCATACGCGTCGCCCTTCTTCGACACTGGATGATGCGCGAGTTCCAGATGCGGCATGAGTTCGCCGTCGCGAAAGAGCGCGGTGCCGGCGCCGGTGCCAAGCGTCAGCACGAACTCCAGGCCGCGCCCTTCGATAGCCGCGAGCCCCTGCATTTCGGCATCGTTGATCATGCGCACGGGCACGCCGCCGACGCGCTGCGAGATCAAATCCGCGAGCGGGATGCCGTTCCAGTATTCGTTGCCGAGATTGGGCGCGGTCAGGACGACGTTGTTGCGCACCACGCCCGGAAAGCCGATGGAAATATGCGTCGGCGGTTCGGCAACGAGCGGCTCGACCAGCTTGATGAGCGTATCGACGAGCACTTCGGGCGTCGCCGGATGCGGCGTGGCCACGCGCAGGCGATCGCTCTTCATCTCGCCTTCTTCCGAGATGATCGCGGCTTTCAAGCCCGTGCCGCCCACGTCGATGGCGAGAATGCGCTCGGCGCGCGCGGCGCCTTTGTCGATGGTCGTGCGGCTCTTGGTTTTTTTCGCTACGGATGTCGTGCTCACGCTTTTCGTCCCCTTGATCAGTCGGTTTTCTTGATGGTGTCGGTAAGCGAGCGCCACGCGCGGCCATCGGCTGCGAGCAGCTTGTCGGATGCCTCGGGCCCCGCGCTACCGGCCGGATACCCGTGCACCTCGACCTCGCCGTCATGCGGATGCAGTACGTCGTCCACCGCGGCCCATGCCGTCTCGATGCTGTCCGCGCGCTGAAACAGCGTCTCGTCGCCGAGCATGCAGTCGTAGAGCAGCGTTTCGTAACCGACGTTGGCGCGCTCCGCGAAGAAATCGCCGTAATTGAACGCCGAGCGCACCGCGCCGATCTGCATGATCGGTCCCGGCACCTTCACGTTGAAGTCGAAACTCGTGCCGTGCGCCGGATCGATACGCAGCGTGAAGACGTTGGGCGTGAGTTCATCGACGGGCGTGTCGCGGAACAGGCGAAACGGCACGGCCTTGAGATAGATCGAAATCTCCGTGCGGCGCTCGGTCAAGCGCTTGCCGGTGCGCAAGTAAAACGGCACGCCCGCCCAGCGCCAGTTGTCCACATAGACGCGCGCCGCGGCATAAGTTTCGGTGCGGCTGTCTTTCGCGACGCCGTCTTCTTCCTTGTAACCCTTGCCCGCTGGACCGGCCTCGTACTGGCCGAATACGACGTCTTTAGGATGCAGCGGCACGATTGCATCGAACACCTCGGCTTTCTTGTCGCGCACGGTTTCGGCGTCGAAGGAATTGGGCGGCTCCATTGCCACCATGCCGAGCAACTGGAACAAATGGTTCGGCAGCATGTCGCGAAATGCGCCGGTCTGTTCGTAGAAGCTGCCGCGCCCTTCCACTCCGATGGTTTCCGCCGCCGTGATCTGCACGTGATCGATGTACTCGCGCCGCCACATCGGCTCGAACATGGCGTTGGCGAAGCGCACGGCGAGAATGCTCTGCACCGTGTCCTTGCCGAGAAAATGGTCGATGCGATAAACCTGCGACTCCGACGCATACGAAAGAATGCAGCGATTGAGCTCCTGCGCCGTGGCCAGGTCGGTACCGAACGGCTTCTCGATGACGAGGCGGCGGAAGTTGCCGTCCTTCTCTTCCAGCAGGCCCGCGCTGCCGAGATGCTCGACGATAGGCCCGAAGAACCGCGAGCTCACCGCCAGATAGAACACGACGTTGCCGCCCTTGGCCTTTGCGAGCCGGCTTTTGAGGCGCTCGAAGGTTTCGTCTTCGGTGAATTCGCCCGCGAAGTATTCGAGCCGCTCGGTGACCCAGCTCCACGCTTTTTCGTTGAGTTGCGACGTGTGGAACGTGCTCGCTTTGTCGGCGGCGAACTTGCGTAGCGACTGCGTCAGCTCATCGCGCCAGTCGGCGGTTTCGCGCTCGCCATGATTGACGCCGATGATCTGCATGCCGTCGTCGAGCAGGCCATCCGATGCGAGGTTGTAGAGCGCGGGCATCAGGAGCCGCTTGGTGAGATCGCCGCCCGCGCCGAAGATGACCAGCGTGCAAGGCGGCGCGGGATGCTTGCCGGCAAGCGGCGTGGCCTGTTCCGGCTTTTGCCCGCTCAATTGCGTTGGATTCGATTGCTGTGCTTCGTTGTTCTCGTTCGGCATGACTCGTTCGCCCCTTGATCGTTTTGTGCAGTACTCAGGACAGACCCCGAGCGACGCGGCACAGTTCAAAAGCTTGCAGTGCTTTGCGGTAGAAGCAATAAAGACGTATGGTTTTTGTAATTCGCAACCTTACGTGTCGTAAAATATGCGCGCCAGCGGCGTGGGTACGGGCGGTGCGGGGCATGCGTCATCATCAACCATCAATGCGACACGGACCTCACATGAATGCCGACGATACCAAGATCGACCTGCCCGCCTATTACAAACGCATCGGCTACGAACAAACGCAGCATACGGCGGCCACGCTCGAAACACTGCGCGCCTTGCATGCGCTGCACCCGCAAGCCATCCCGTTCGAAAATCTCGATGTCCTGCTCGGCCGTCCCGTTCGCCTAGATCTTGCCTCGGTTCAGCGCAAGCTCGTGACCAATGCGCGCGGCGGCTATTGCTATGAACACAATCTGCTGTTCCGCAGGGTACTAGAAGCGCTCGGTTTTCGCGCGCGAGGTTACGCGGGACGTGTGCTGTGGGGCCGCGACGATCCCGCCATGCCGCCGCGTGCCCACATGCTGCTGATCGTCGATCTCGACGAAGGTCCCTTCCTCACGGATGTCGGTTTCGGCGGCATGACGCTCTCCGCGCCGCTCGCGCTCAAGTCCGGGCTTGAACAGATCACGCCGCATGGCGCGTTCCGGCTCGACGGCATCGAAACCGGAACCATGCTGCCGGGCTACATCCTGAACGCCTATATCGACGGCGACTGGAAGCCGGTCTATCGCTTCGACCTCGATCCGCAATACGACGTCGACTACGAGATGTCGAACCATTTCGTGTCGACTTACCCGAGTTCCGTCTTCGTGAACAACCTGCTCGCGGCACGTCTTGCGCCCGGCAAGCGTTACGGGCTTTTCAACCGGCGCCTGAGCGTGCATGACGACCGCGAAGGCACCAGTCATCGCGAACTGAAGACGATAGAAGAACTAAGGCGTGTGCTGTCGGAAGAGTTCGCCATTCGTCTGCCGGATGCCGCCGATCTCGATGGCGCGCTCGCGCGGCTCCCGTAACGTATCGAGCGCAACGCCGATCCCACTCCCAGCACACGCACGAGACCACGATGCTTAAGAAAAAGACGCGCGGCGGCAGCGATTTTCAGACTCATCATCGCAGTACGATGCTCGCGCGGCAGTTGCCCGCGTGGCGTTCGCAACTCGTGGTGATCGGCCTTGCCGCGGCTTTTTTCGCGCTCGCCGGACGAGCGGCGTGGGTGCAGGTGGTCGACCGCGAGTTCTATATCGGCGAAGGTCAGAAGCGCTATCAGCGCACGCTCTCCTTGCAGGCGACGCGCGGCAAGATAGTGGACCGTCACGGCGCCATGCTCGCCGTCAGCCTGTCGACGTATGAAGTCTGGGCAAGCCCGAAACTCTTCGACGGCACGCGCGGCGACGACATCGCCCAACTGCTCGGCATGCCCGCGCGCGATTTGCAAAGACGCGTCGAAACCGGCCGCAGCTTCGTGTTGCTCCGGCGGCAAGTGGAGGCCGAGACAGCGGAGAAGATCGCGCAGATTGGGCGCGCGGGCATCACGCTCGTGCCGGACACCAAGCGCTTTTATCCGGAAGGCGAATCGGCGGCGCATATCGTCGGCTTCACCGACAACGAGGACAACGGTCAGGAAGGCGTCGAACTCGCGGCGAACGCGCGTCTGACAGGCGAAGCGGGTCAGCGCGAAGTGATTCGCGACAGGCTCGGGCGCGTGATCTCGCAGATCGGCGAGCCCGACTTGCCGCAAAACGGCGAGACCATTGCGCTCACCATCGACCGGCGCATTCAGCAGCTTGCGCATACGCATCTGAAGGCGGCGATTGCGAAGCATCGGGCGCGCGCGGGCAGTGTCGTCGTGCTCGACGCCAAGACCGGCGAAGTGCTCGCGCTCGCCAACTATCCGACCTTCGATCCGAACGACCGCAGCCATTTGACCGGAGAGCAACTGCGCAATCGCGCGCTCACCGATACCTTCGAGCCCGGCTCCACCATCAAGCCGCTGGTCGCCGCGTTGTCCATCGACCTTGGCAAGACGCGGCCGGAGACGCGCATCGATACGTCGCCCGGCACGCTCAAGATCGGCCCGAACGTGATCCACGATACGTCGAATCACGGCGTCATCACCGTGTCGGAGGCGGTGCAGATGTCGAGCAACGTCGCGCTCACGAAGCTCGCGCTGCAGATTCCCGCGCAGACCATCTGGGACAAGTACCGCGATTACGGCATCGGCCGCGCGCCGGAGCTGACTTTTCCGGGCGCGGCGGTCGGCAGGTTGCGCGCGCCCGAGCGCTGGAAGCCGATCGAGCAGGCGACCATGGCTTATGGCTACGGCATGTCGCTGTCGCTCGTGCAGATTGCGCAGATCTATACGGCCTATGCTGGCGACGGGCGCTTTCACGCAGCCACGCTGATTCAGGGCGAAACGCGCCGCGACCCGTTGCAGGTCACGAAGCCCGCCACCGCGAAGGCCGTGCGCAACATGCTGGAAATGGCGATGGGACCGAACGGCACCGGCCGCGCCGCCGCGGTCGAAGGCTATCGCGTGGGCGGCAAGACCGGCACGGCGAGGAAGCAGATCGGGCGGTCGTATGCGGCGAACAAGTATCGCGCGTCGTTCGTCGGCATCGCGCCGATGAGCGATCCACGCGTGATCGTCGCGGTAATGATCGACGAGCCGTCGGGCACGACGTATTACGGCGGGACAGTGGCGGGGCCGGTGTTCTCTGGCATCGTCGGCGCGACGTTGCCATTGCTGGGCGTGCCGCCGGATGCTTGAGCGGGCGCGCACATTGCTGCCCATTCATCGAGCGCGAACCTTGCCGCATGGCCGCCTTATCGAACTGTAAAGGCCCTGTGCTCTAATGCGGGTTCGCAGAGAACAACGGTCATTCGGGAGACTCATGAAGAAATTTGTCGCGGCGCTAGCGCTGCCTTTGCTCATTACCGCGTGCGGCCGTTTTCATAATGCCGATGCCGGGCAACCCGAAGTCGAAGCCGCATCCACGGATAACCGGGTCGGCGAAATCGTCCAGTGCATCACCGACGAAGCAAAGAAGCACGACACCAAATACAAGTCGACGCCAATCCCGCAAGGCACCATGCTCGAATTCGGCGATTCGAACGTCGTCAAGGTCCGCTACGACAACGGCGAGACCACGTACCGCTTTTATCCCGGCGAGCGCCACGCATCGAATCTTTGGATCGAAGGCGCTGGCAAGAAGTGCGCGCCCTGAGTTCAAATGCGCTCGACCAAAGCCATCAACGCCGTCGAACGGCTTAAAACGCGTAGCGGCAACGCGCACTATGCGGCCGTCTCCATGCCCGGCGGCTACTTCTATCTGGTCGAACGATCGGCGGAAGGCTCGCGCAAGATCTCCGAGCCAATGCCAATGGACGATTTCGTCGCCTTCGTCAACGCGCGCGAGCCCGGCAAGCCGCGCAAGGTCAGCAAGCTCGACGAGGCGCTCGAAGCGCAGATCAGCCGCAGCGGCAAGCGCGCGTCCGAGTAGCAGTTTCGTCGTCGCGGGTAGTCCCGCATCCTTCCGAATCTCATCAGCCCTTTGCGCGGCGCAGCGCACATAGCGCCGCACCGCGCCTGCTTGAATGTGCGATGCCAGACGGAGCGCCGCCTCGCCGTTTGCGACTATTTTTTAACGATTCGCAAGGCGTTGACATGGGGATGTCGTCGCCGCACGCGTCGTGAAAACAAAGACGAGTAAGGGGCGCTCACGACGGTTCGACCAGAGCCGGCGTGGGTGATCGGGGTACGGGGTGAAGCGGCTACGGCGTAGCGCGACGATGAGCGATTTCATCGGGTGCTTGCCTGCCGAGAGGAAGACCACAAATGAAAAAAAAGAAAAGTGAGACCAAGGGCAGTCTCTTGCCCTCGGCCATGGCGGATCTCGAACTTCAGCATATCGAGCGCGCAGTCGCGCAGCTTCGCACGATGAACAACCAGTCTTCCGGCACGCTCAATGTCGACTATTGGCGCGAGCGGCTTGCGGCGGTATCGGCGGGATTCGCGCTCGTGCCGGCGCAGAAGCAGCGCATCGAAGCGCTTTCGACGGCGCTCGATTCCGTGAGCAGCAAAGGGCCGAGCGGCCCGGGAAGCCGCAAGAAATCCACGAACAGGCTGTGGGCGAAAGCGGCCTAAAAACCGCTTTCGCCACTCGCGCCGGGCGGCGCGAAATTCCGCGCTTCAGCGCGCGCTATTGTCGTATTTGTTCGCGCGAAAGCTGCGCGAGGGGTTCTCGGTGCTCACTGCCGGGCATCGTTCCTGCTCGATGAAAGGTCATCGATTCATACAGGGAACGCCATGTCCAACACATCACACCGCACCTCGAAGATGGTCGCTGCTATTGTTGCCATCGGCACGACGGTGTTCAGCACTTACGGCTTTGCGCAGATCGTCCAGGGCTCCGGCTCCGACTCGCAAGACAGTCGCGCCTCTGATTCGACTTCGCGTGCGAATCCGGCGGGCGTGACGGTGCATGAGTCGCAAAAGCCGCAATCGAAGGATGCGGCGGGCGCGGCGCGAGGCCCCAGCGCCGGCAAGGATCACAAGACCGATGGCGCGGGCGGGTTCAACAACGGCCTATACGGCACGGGAGCTGGCAACAATAAATAAGGCGTGTGGTCGGATAGCGATCAGGGCGTTGCCGGTTACCCGACGCCCTGTGCCGCCTATCCGTTACTTCTCGCCTTGCGGCGTTCCCTCGATTTCCGGCGCAATGGCCGCGTGATTCACGATCGCCACGAGCGATATCCCGCCGAGCATATTGCCGATCACGGTCGGAATCATAAAGACCAGAAAGTAATCGCCGATACTCGCCGCGCCGATCATCACCGCATAGGCCGCTTCCACCGATCCCGCGATCACGTGCGTCAGCTTGCTCACGGCAACCGTATAAGTCACGATCAAAATGGTCAGCAGCCGCGCCGAGCGCGCGCTCGGCAGCAGCCAGACCATCAACGCGATCAGCCATCCTGAAAACACGCCGCGCACGAGCGTCACGCCGAAGTCGGCGGAAAACGGCATCTCGGCGACGTGGGCGAGCGCTTCGGTGACTTCCGGCGAGAAGACGCCCTTGATCTGCAGAATGCCCGCGAAAATTGCCGTGCCGACAAGGTTGAAGACGAGCACGATCGCCCAAAGCCGCAGTGTCTTGAACAGCGTCTTCATATCGCGGCGCGTGAGCACCGGCAACACAGCGGTCAGCGTGCTCTCGGTGAACAACTGCTGGCGTCCGAGCACGACGAACACGAAACCGATCGTATAGCCGAAGCTCGATACGAGCGAACGCCAACTCGTCTCCGGTAAAGAGCTTTCGAGAATTGCCTGGACGAGAAACGAGAAACCCATCGAAAGGCCGGCGGCAAGCGCCGACCACATCAGCGCGCCGAAGGTCCGCTCCATCGCCGCCTCGCCTTCTTCGCGGACGATTTCATGGACGACGAGCGCATGCGGCGTCGAATGCTCGGCCGCCTGTTCACGCTCGGCGTTATCGAGGTTGGGCGACTGTGCGCCAGCGGAACTTTCCTTGGGAGAAGCTTCGGTGGATGTTTCTTCTTGCTGCGCGCCGGGTTTCGGCTGTGACATGTTTTTCTCCCTGAAAGCCGCTCGATGCAGGGATCGGATGAGCGGCGGCGAAGCTTTCAAGCAGAAAGAATGCCCGACGAGTCAGTTTGAAGACATTTTCTAGCGGACGATGCCGCCATCGAGCGAATCATAGCCGCGCCACTTGTAGATCAGCGCTGAGATAAGCCAGCACGCGGCGAAGAGACCGACGATTGCATAACCAAACGCGCCGAAGTGTTCGGAAAGCACGGCGACCGCGTCCCACAGTCCGCCCTTCAGTTGCAACCGGTCGGCGATCAACCCGAGCGCTTCGATGCCGCCTATCAGCACCGCGATCAGCACCGAGACCAGCGTGACCGTGAGGTTGTAGTAGAGCTTGCGGATCGGCTTCATGAAAGCCCAGCCATAGGCGCCGACCATGAGCATGCTGTCGGCGGTATCGATG
Organism: Caballeronia sp. GACF4; assembly: GCF_023631025.1. Taxonomy (NCBI): domain Bacteria; kingdom Pseudomonadati; phylum Pseudomonadota; class Betaproteobacteria; order Burkholderiales; family Burkholderiaceae; genus Caballeronia; species Caballeronia sp. GACF4. The sequence goes on along the minus strand of NZ_JALQDW010000018.1, from coordinate 220,350 downwards.
AGCGACATGCCCGCGGTGAAAAGCACCGGAAACACGAGGATCGACCACACCGGCATGCCGCGCGCGGCTTCCGCGGCGGCGATACCCATGAGGCCGATCTCGGTCGCCGTGTCGAAACCGAGTCCGAAGAGAAAGCCGAGCGGATACATATGCCAGCTTCGGCTGATGAGGCGGAAAAGCGGCCGGGCGATGCGCGCGATCGGTCCGCCGCCCGCCATCAGCAGATCGGCGTCGTCGTCGCGCCATGCTTCGCCGCGACGCACGCGCCTGAATGCGCGCCAGACGCCGCCCAGCACGAACAGATTCATCGCCGCGATGGCGAAGAGAAAAAGCGCGGAGACGGACGTCCCGATCACCGCGCCGATCTCACGATACTGCGCAAAGCGGCCCTGCACGGCGAACGCGGTCGCGGCAATGAGCGCGCTCGCCACCACGACGACCGTCGAATGGCCGAGCGAGAAGAAGATGCCGACGCCAAGCGGACGCTTACCCTGCTGCATCATTTTGCGCGTGACGTTATCGATGGCGGCGATGTGATCGGCATCCACGGCATGGCGCAGTCCGAGCGAATACGCCAGCAGCGACGTGCCGAGCAGCACCGGATAGTGCCGGAACGCGACGAGCGCCCAGAGCCACGCGAGCACATTGAAGACGATGAGCCCGGCAAACATGCGCGTCGACTTGCGTCGCAGACTGAAAGCGCCCATTCGCCCGGCAGTCTCGATGCCCGCGCTGTGACTCGGGTTAGCGTCTCTGTCGTGAAATCGGGACATGTCGGTGGATTTGGGGCCACAAAGGGTCAAAGGATACCGCGCTTCGATGGGCGGCCAATAATCGGCGCGGCCACTCCCGCGCGTTCGGCGCGTTCACCGGCAATCACGTGACCTGCCGCATATATGACTTTTTGCCTATTCCTATTCGCTGAGCGGGGAAAACATAGGCGGATTCATTGGTTGGGCGCATCGAAGCGCGCAGCTAGGATGGCACTTCGCTTATCCCGACTTTCGCCATGCCCCGCTATCTCGACGACGCGCAACGCGAGCAACTCCAGGAACAACGCGCGACGTGGCGCTGGCGCAGCGCGTGGCCGACGTGGCTCGTGATCGTCGCGGTGTACAGCGGCTGGTTCAGCGTGGCGCTCCATGCGCGCACGCTCGGCTTGCCGGTCACGCTCACGCTGCTCGCGGTGCTCTCGTGCTGGTATATGTCGCTGCAGCACGAACTGCTGCATGGACATCCCACGCGCTGGCCGCTCGTCAACATGCTTTTCGGCCTGGCGCCGCTCGCCGTGTGGTTTCCGTATGCGGTGTATCGCGACTCGCATCTGCGTCATCACGACGACGCGCATCTGACCGAGCCCGGCCGCGACCCGGAAAGCTATTACGTCACGCCGGAGCAGTGGGCCAATGCGGGCGTCGTATTGCGCGCGGCCCTCGCTGCCCGCAATACGTTCTTGGGCCGCGTGCTGATCGGTCCATGGTTCTCGATCGCCGCCTCGTGGCGCGAAGCCGCGCAGGCGGTCGCGCTGGGTCAATGGCGGATCGTCGCGAGCTGGCTCGTGCACGCAGCGTCGCTTGCCGCGCTTGCATGGTGGCTCGATGCCCGTTGCGGCATTCCGTGGCGCGCGTTTCTGTTCGGCGTCGGCTATGCATCGCTGGCGCTGGCTTCGGTGCGATCGTTTCAGGAGCATCGGGCGGAAGGCGATGCCCGCGAACGCACCGTTCTGAACGAGGCCGCGTGGCCTTGGCGACTGCTGTTTCTGAACAACAATTATCATTCGGTGCATCACGACTTGCCCGGCGTGCCGTGGTTTGCGCTGGGCGCGGTGTATCGGCAGCGGCGCGAAGCGTACGGCGCGAGCAATGGCGGATTTGTCGTGCGCGGGTACGGCGAGTGGATCAAAAAGCATGCGTTCGCGCGCGCGGTTTCACCGGTGCATCCGTTCGCGGGCGGGACGCGCGCGCCGGTGGAATGGATCGCCGATACCTCCGTCACGACGCGCACGAACGCGATGCAACGCGGCGCGGCCAAGCGCTTCGGGCAGCCGGTGCTGGTCAGGGCTGCGGCGTCCACGCGTGATTCGCGCTCGGCGAAGGTTTCGTAGCTCGGCCTGCGGTCGAGCCGCCCTGTACGATAGAGCGCTCTCGCTTCTCGCAAAGCTCACCCATGCAATGGATCACCGCGCTTCCGATGTATAACGTCACGCCCGCGCTGGCTACCGACTGGCGCGCGCTGCTGACGGACGTGGAAGCACGGGTGACAGACTGGCTGGACGAACGCGCTGACACGCTCGACATCGTCGATCCGGGCGCGGATCTCACCACTTTCTGGCAACGCGACGATCTGCTCCTGTCGCAAACCTGCGGTTATCCGCTCGTTCACGCGCTCGAAGGCCGCGTGCAACTCGTCGCCACGCCCAATTTCGATGTCCCCGGCTGCGCGAATGGCAGCTATCGCAGCGCGATCGTCGCCGGAAAGCACACGCAAGCGACGACGCTCGCCGACTGTCGCGGCCTCAGAGCCATCTACAACAGCGACGACTCCAACAGCGGCATGAACTTACTGCGTCACGCGGTCGCGCCGCTGGCCCGCGAGGGCCGCTTCTTCGCATCGGTCGAGCGAAGCGGCGGGCATCTGGCTTCGCTTCAAGCGCTCGCGACGGACCGAAGCGCGGATGTCGCCGCCATCGACTGCGTGACCTTTGCTTACGTGCGCGAACATGTGCCGGAACTAGCCGAAGGCGTCAGGGAAATCGGCGTGACGGCGAGTTCGCCCGCGCTGCCTTTTATCGCCTCGAAGCGGGTTCCGCAAGACGGCATCGAGCGGCTCGCCGCCGCGCTCGCGGATTCAGTACGCGACCATCCCGCGCTTGCGCAACGGCTGCGGCTCGACGGCTTCGTGCGCCCCACGCGCGCCGACTACGCGCCGATTCTCGACCTCGAACGCGATGCCATCGCGCAAGGCTATCCGCGGCTCGCCTGATCGCTTCGGCAAGAATCCCGCACATTCGGCACAATCGACTTTTAAACGCGAGGCATCGGCGCGGCTTGTCTGCCAGCCGGGCCTGAACGCTGACGGCCACGCTTCTCGCCGTCCCACGCATCCGGAACGTCGCAATGATCCCCTTCTCGCTTCTCGACCTCTCACCGATTCCGCTCGGCTCGACCGCCTCCGACGCCTTCGCGCATTCGCTCGACCTCGCCCGTCACGCGGAAAGCTGGGGCTATAACCGCTACTGGCTCGCTGAGCATCACAACATGACGGGCATCGCCAGCGCGGCGACGGCGGTCGTGATCGGCCATATCGCGGCGGGCACCAAGACCATTCGCGTCGGCTCGGGCGGCATCATGCTGCCGAATCACGCGCCGCTCGTCATCGCCGAACAGTTCGGCACGCTCGCGTCGCTGTTTCCGGGACGTATCGACTTGGGCCTCGGACGCGCGCCCGGCACTGACCAGACCACGGCTCGCGCGCTGCGTCGCGACTTGCAAGGCAGCGCCGACTCCTTCCCCGACGACGTCGTCGAACTGCAGCGTTTTTTCGCCGATCCCGTCGAGGGACAGCGCGTGCGCGCAGTGCCCGGCGCCGGTCTTCATGTGCCCATCTGGCTGCTCGGCTCGTCGCTCTTCAGCGCACAACTGGCGGCGGCGCTCGGGCTGCCGTTCGCGTTCGCGTCGCATTTCGCGCCGGATTATCTGCTGACCGCGCTGGAGGTGTATCGCACGCAGTTCCGGCCATCGGCGACGCTCAAGAAGCCTCACGCGATGGTCGGCGTGAACGTCTTCGCCGCTGATACCGTCGATGAAGCCCTCTTTCTATTTACCTCGCTGCAGCAGCAGTTCATCAATTTGCGGCGCGGCACGCCCGGCCAGTTGCCGCCGCCCGTCGACCAGATCGCGTGGAGCGAGGGCGAGCGCGCAGGCGTCGAGCGGTCGCTCGCGTGTTCGGTGGTCGGCGCGCGTGCGGATGTCGAAGCGGGTTTGCGCTCGGTGATCGAGCAGACTCAGGCCGACGAGTTGATCGTCACGGCGCAGATCTTCGATCATCGGGCGCGTCTGCGCTCGTTCGAGATCACGGCGGAAGTACGCGATTCGATTGCCGCCGGCGGTTGAATCGGCGCAACGACGAAGGCCGCACGACATTCGGGAAAGCCCCTACGCTTTACGCGCGCGCTTTTGACAGGCAATAATGAGACAGGCGGGGCGCGTGCGCGCTTCGCATCTGCTTATTCGCCGTGTCGGCCTTCGTCGTGCGCCCGAAATTCGTGCATGAGAGAGGAGGCGCGGCAAGACAACAACAAATACGTCGCAAGACGGGAGGAAGAATGTCGATGCCGAAAAGCGCCGCCACGGGCGCCATGACGCTCCTGACGGAATACGATGAATCGAGCGGCCAGGAAGTGCGTTCGCTGCGTCTTGAACCCGCATCCGACGGCAAGGCTGTTCTGCTGATCGAGATCGACGAGCGCAAGCCGGGTATTCATCGTGAAGTTCGTTATGAAATTACGCCCGCCGAACTGATTGCGGCAATTCGCGCGCACGGTGCGGAATTGCCGGGTGAACAACATAGTCGTTAAAACAATTTAATAGTTGGCGCAAGCAGCATACAATAGCGTTCAGGCGACGCATCAGCCGTTCGGGAAACCGGGCGGTTAGAGTGTCGCTTTCCCGCAGTTCGTAGCCTCCCGACGTGACCTCCCGCGCGCACTATAGTCGTGCGTCCGTCATGGCGATTCCCGCACGAGCCAATGTCCGAAGCCGGTATTACTGTTATATAGCCGACACAGCGGGGACATTAATCGGTGTGGGCGGCGCGTGTGATGGGATAAGCGCGGTCTGCGGTAAATACACTAATTGACGCACGTTTCACTGTGCGTCACGCTGGAAAAAACATATCAAACCTAGTCATCGAGCCGCCCCGGTCCGCGCGGGGCATCGGTTCGTCTTTCGCAAATCAAAAAGCTGAATCAGGAAAGCCGTGGACGAAAGAAAGCGAGACAGCATCATCGCGTATTTACGCAGCCGGATGGTCGAGTTCGGCATTACGGAAGGCGCGCTGGCCGAAGCATTGGCCGACGCACCAGCGGCCGAACCGCCGCCTACCTTTACCAAGACCAACGGCGCCAACGGTACGGCGAAGCCAGCTCGGGCCATGCCGCAATTGCCGTCACTGCCGCAATCCGGAGACGGCGCAGCGCCGATTTTCCGTAACGCCAGCGGCGACACGTGGGACGGCCTGGGCGACATGCCTGAATGGCTGAAGCGCGCCGTGCATGCCGGTCAGGATATCGAGTTTTATCGCGTGTAACGCCCTTCCTCGTTTCCCCGCCTTTCGGATACGCATGCACGGTGGCCAATAAACGCCATCATTATGCGTAGTCATTAAGCGCGATTCGTAAGGCATGGGCGTTTCGCCTTCGTCATTCTCACCTCAGGCCATGCAAGCGGAATGCTCCGCGTGCTTCTGCGCGCGCCGTTTTTTCGCAAAGACGGCGTGGTTAATCGCGCCCGCATTTGCCGACCGGCCGTGCATATTCGAAACGCACACGCATGCAATTGCGGAGCGCAGTGCGTGCGAAGCCTCGCGCATAGGCAATTCATCGCGAATAATCAAGCCTAAAAAATTTCGACGATGGTTCCCTTTCGCGGCGGAAAACGTTTATTGGTGGTGACCAGTACCCGGCTTTCCTGAAACCGCCGCCGTTTCGCGAACACTTCATCGTTACATCCAGCACACCGTTAGTACACCGCAAGTACGCCGAACAGGTCCCGCAGTCTTTGCTCGACAGGGGGAACGCATGAACGCTTACCGACGCCTCGCGCGCCACGATACCGAAACCGAAACTGATTGGCAGCTGCATCGACAGACGAGGAAGCGGAGCACGCGCTCAGACCTCGCCTTGCATCGCGGCTGACGTATAGCGTCCGCGAAACGCGTATCGAACGAGGAGCGCCATGTTGCCCCGGCCCACTACCCTGCCGAGCGTCGAGCGGCGTATGACAGCCGGGCGCATGTTGCTCGAAGGGGCATCGGTGCAGGCCGTGGCGGAGCATCTGCATCTGTCCTTGCAGACGGTGAAGCGTTACAAGGCAATCGTGTCCGATGGCGGGCTCGACGAGCTCGCGAAAATGGGCGTGGGCGGACGGGTATCGGTGCTGGACCGCGAGGCGCTCGAATGGATCGCGGCCGCCTTGCAGGGCCCGGCGCGCGTGCATGGTTTTGCGAGCGACGCGTGGACCAACTCGCGTCTGCGCGAACTGATCGAGCGGCGCTTCGGCGTGCGTTATTCGCGCGTCTATGTGTGGCAGATCGCGACCAATCTCGGGCTTGGGCATCTGCTGTCGAAGTCGCGACGCTGATGCCGGTGATGTTCACATATCAAAGGAGATGACCATGCTTCGAACTTCGCGTCGTGCAGGCAGTTCATGGATCGGATGCGCACTCGTCGCGCTTGCTTGTGGCTCGGCTTTGCCGGCTGCGGCGCAGGATGCCGCGTCGGAACCGCAAGCGCGAGCCGGGGCGGCGGTGGCGCAAGTGCAGGCGCATGTGGTTGGCATCGACCCGGTGACGAACAGCGTCGCGCTAAAAGGGCCGGCGGGGCGCGTCGTGGAAGTTGCCGTCAATCCGCAGGTCGCCGATGTCAAGAAGCTCAAGATAGGCGACACGGTGAACATCGAGTATCGCAACGCCGTGCTGATGCGCGCGGTCAAGGCGAAGCCGGGTGCGATTCGTGAGCGCGTCGACACGCAAGCGACCGTTCCGGCGACGAACGGCGTGACGGCGCAGGCGCGCACGGTGGAGATACTGGCGACGATTCAGCACATCGACAAGAAAAAGCGCGAGATCACGCTACGCGGCCCGACCCACACGGTGACGCTTGCGGTCGCGCCGGACTTATCGCTTGACGGCTTGAAGTCCGGCGATATGGTGCATGCGCAATTCGAATCGGCGACGGCCATTCAAGTGCTCAGGGACGGGCAGCCCTTACGCTGATCTTGACGCGCAATCGCCACGCTCCGGAAAGCCTTTGCGGATCAATGCGTTGGATGGGTCACGCAGCGGCTATCCACAGGGCTTTCAACAGAAACTGTGGATAGTTTCGTGGATGACCCATTTGCATACGCGAATAAAAAAGCCCCGCGACCGCGGGGCCAACCTCTCAGATTCCCACCACCCTTTCGACCTCAGAAATTGAAGTTATCGATATTCGCCGAATCGAACGTCGTAGGCGGCCCGAGAATCACTTCCCCGCTCTTTCCCACGGTCCGCTTGCCCAGCTTGCCGGCTTCGAAGGAATCGCCTTCCTTGCCCGTGATCGTGCCCGACGCAAGACTGGCCGCCGCGTACGCCGCGAGATAACCCAACTGACCCGGGTCCCACAACTGGAACGCCTTGACCGTGCCGTTCTTCACGAACGCGCGCATCTGGTTCGGCGTGCCGAGACCCGTCACCGTGACCTTGCCCTTGGCCGGCGAACTCGAGATATAACGCGCCGCCGCCGCGATGCCCACCGATGTCGGCGCCACGATGCCCTTCAGGTTCGGATAAGCCTGCAGCAGGCCCTGCGTCTCCACGAATGATTTTTGATCGTCATCGTTGCCGTAGGCGATCTTCACGAGTTTGATCTTCGAATACTCCGGCTTCTTCAGTTCGTCCTGCATCCATTTGATCCAGGTGTTTTGATTGGTCGCGTTGGGCGTCGCGGAGAGAATCGCGAATTCGCCTTCACCGCCAATCAGCTTCGACAGCAACTGGATCTGTCCACGTCCGATCGCTTCCGATTCGGCCTGATTCACGAAAATCTGCCGTCCGTCGGGCGCGGTGTCCGAGTCGAAAGTCACGACCTTGATGCCCTGCGACATCGCTTTTTTCAGATACGGCACGACCGCGTTGGCGTCGTTGGCGGCGATCACGATGGCGTTCTGCCGCTGCGTGATCAACGTGTTGATATAGCTCACCTGTGACGACGCGCCCGCATCCGACGGGCCGACGACCTTGCCATCGCCCTTGAATTCCTTGATCGCGGCCATGCCGCCGTCATCGGCAATGACTTCGTACGGGTTGTTGATCTGCTTGGGCAGGAAAGCGATCTTCAGCCCGCTCTTCAGCTCGGCGGCACTTGCGGCAAGCGCCACGGTCGCGGCCAGCAAAGCCGCCGCGAGCACCGGCCCGCGTGAGAATCGATACGGTTTTTTCATGTATGTCTCCTGTCATTGCGCGCGAGTTTTGCCTTTGGACAAACCGTTGCGCTGGTTATCAACGTTCTTCAATGCACCCTCGACCAGCCCTCAACACCTACGACGTCTGCGCCATGAAGCGTCTTTCACGCGCGGCCCGCCAGCGCGCGACCAGATTGGGAATTAGCACCGAGGACAGCAGCAGCGCCCCGGTCACGATAGTCAGTGTTTCGCTCGATACATCCGCGAGGGTCAGCGCATTGCGCAGCACGCCGATGATCACGAGCGACAGCAGCACGCCGATCATCGACCCGCGTCCGCCGAAGATGCTCACGCCGCCAAACAGCACCGCCGCGATCACGGACAACTCGAAGCCTTCGCCGTTGTCGCCGCGCGCACTGGTGAAACGCAGCGTATAGACGATGCCCGCGAGCGCCGCCATCGCGCCGGACAGCATGAAGAGCCTGATCTTGGTCTTCGCCACGTCGATGCCCGAAAACTGCGCGGCCGTGGGGTTCGCGCCGATGGCAAAGAGGCTGCGGCCGAACGGCGTCGCCTGCAACAGCACCGTGAAGACGAGCGCGCCCGCGATCACGAGAACGAAGGGCATCGGCAGGAAGGTATCCGCGATGGTATCGATGCCAAACGACGTGTACGACGCCGGAAAGTCCGCGATGGCCTGATCGCCGAGCAACACGTAAGCGAGACCCCGAAACAGCGCTAGCGTGCCGATGGTGACAGCAAGCGATGGCAGATTGAAGCGCACGATCACGAGCCCGTTGAGCAGCCCGGCCATCGTGCCCGCGACGAGCACGATGGCGATGACGAGCGGCATCGGCAAGCCCATGTGCCAAAGCACGCCCATCAACGCGCTCGACACGCCCAGCACCGACGCCACCGACAAATCGATTTCCGCCGCGACGATGATGAGCGTCATCGGCAAGGCGATCAGCGCGATCTCGGTGAAATCGGCGAGCATGTTCGAGAGGTTCGCGCCGGAAAGGAACATCGGCGAAAGCACGCGTCCGCCGATCAGCGAGACGACCAGCACGATGGCGAGCATCGCCTCCCATTGCAGATGACGGCGTTTTGCCGTGGAAAGAGCCGAGTCGGGTTTAGCCATGATCGCGTTTCCTCATCATGCGGCGCGCGACCGAGCGCGCGAGCAACGTATCCAGCGCGATCGCCGCGACGATCAGCGCGCCTTGAATGGCCTGCTGCCAGAACGGCGACACGCGCAACACCACGAGCGCGATGTTGATGACGCCCAGCACCAGCGCGCCAAGCGTCGCGCCCGCCACCGTGCCGACGCCGCCCGTGATCGCAACGCTGCCGACCACCGCCGCCGCGACCACCTGCAGCTCGATGCCCTTCGCCGTGCTGGCATCGACGGTGCCGAAACGCGCAAGCCACAGCACGCCCGCAAGGCCGGCGATCGCGCCGGACAGCAGGAAGCCGATCATCACGCGGCGGTCCACGCGAATGCCCGCGAGACGCGCGGCTTCGGGGTTCGAGCCGATGGCGTAATGCTCGCGGCCGCCGCGATACTGCTTCAGATACACCGACAACGCGATCAGCACGACGAGCGCGATCAACACGAGATTCGGCACGCCGAGCAGCGATCCGGTTGCGATCGTGGCGAAGCTATCCGGCAGACTCGTCGCGTTGATCTGGCCGCCGTGGACCCACGCGTAGTCCGCGCCGCGCACGATATACAGCGTCGAGAGCGTGGCGACGAGCGACGGCACGCGCCCGAAGGTGACGAGCGCGCCGTTCACCGCGCCGATCACGAGCCCGACGCCCATGCCCGCGCACATCGCGACGATCACCGGCATGTGCGGGTTCATCACGAAGAGGCTGCCGACCGCATATGCGCTCACGCCGACGATCGACGCCACCGACAGATCGATATGCCGCATCAGCATGACGATCGTCATGCCCGCCGTCAGCAAGCCGATGATCGACACATTCAGCAGCACGTCACGCAGATTCTGCAGATTCAGGAAGTCCGGCTTCACCGCAGCGGTCGCGCCAATCAGCACGAGCAGCACGATGAAGAGCGTGAGCTCGCGACTCTTCGCGATCGAACCCGCGAGACTCTCGCGTTTCGTTTCGGCGGCAGGCAGCGCGGGCATGGTGGGAGAGTGTCGTGTCATCATGCGGCGCGTCCCAGGGTTTGCGGCGATGCGCCCAACGCGGCGCTCATCACTCGTTCTTCGTTTGCATCGGCGCGAGCAATGTCGGCGCTGATACGGCCTTCGTGCATGACGAGCACGCGGTCCGCCATGCCGAGCACTTCGGGCAGCTCGCTTGAAATCATCAGCACGGCCATGCCCTCTTTCACGAGTTCGGCGAGCGTGCGATACACCTCGGCTTTCGCGCCCACGTCGATACCGCGCGTCGGTTCATCGATAATGAGCACCTTCGGATTCGTCGCGAGCCACTTGCCGAGCACGACCTTCTGCTGATTGCCGCCCGACAGCGTGCCGACGGGCGCATCGAGATCGCCGGCCTTGAGGCGCAGGCGCTTGCCCCAGTCGGCGGCGAGCGTCGATTCGCTTTTCGCGGAGATGAGCCCGTGCCGCATCAAGCGGCCGAGCACGGTGAGCGATGCATTGCGCGCGATGCTCAGTTCCAGCGCGAGCCCTTGCGCGCGGCGATCCTCCGGCACGAGTGCGAGGCCCGCGCGCACCGCTGCCGCCGGATGGCCGAGGGCGAGCGCCTTCCCCGCGATCTTCACTTCGCCGCCATCGACCGGATCGATGCCGAAGATGGCGCGCGCGACTTCGCTACGTCCCGCGCCGACGAGGCCCGCGAGCGCGACGATCTCGCCTGCGCGGACATCGAAGGAAATGTTCTTGAATACGCCTTCGCGCGTCAGGTTGCGGACCGAGAGACGCACGTCGCCGGGCTGCACGTCCGCCTTCGGATAGAACGTGTCGAGATCGCGGCCGACCATCTTGCTCACGATGGCATCGATGGTCATGTCGCTGGTGAGCGCGTCGTAGACCTTCATGCCGTCGCGCATGATGGTCATGCGCTGCGTCAGCGCGAAGACTTCGTCGAGCCTGTGCGTGATGAAGAGGATCGCGACATCGCGCTCACGCAGCGCACGCACGATGGCGAAGAGCCGCTCCACTTCCGTTAGCGAGAGCGCGGCGGTGGGCTCGTCCATGATGAGCACGTTGGCGTCGAGCGAAAGCGCCTTGGCGATCTCGACCACTTGCTGGTCCGCGATCGACAAGCCTCGCACGAGCCGTTGCGCGCGCAGGTTCACGCCGAGCGACGCGAGCAACGCATCGACTTCGCGATGCATTTCGTCGTAGCGTATGCGTCCGAGCCGGTCGCGCGGCTGCCGGCCCATGTAGATGTTCTCCGCGATGGAAAGGTCCGCGAACAGCGTCGGCTCCTGATAGATGACGGCGAGACCGGCATCGCGTGCCTCGGCGGGATTGGCGAAGCGGCGCGGTTCGCCATCGACCAGAATCTCGCCTGCATCCGGCTGATACACGCCGGCGAGCAGTTTGACGAGCGTGGATTTACCCGCGCCGTTTTCGCCGAGCAACGCGTGGACTTCGCCCGCGAAGAGTTGCAGGCTGCCGTCGCCCAATGCGCGCACGCGGCCGAACGCCTTGCTCGCGTGCCGCAATTCGAGTCTTGCCGGCTTGTTGGTTGTCATGCGCTGTCTCCTGTTTGTCGGCCGAAGCTGGCGCTCGCTCCGGCCTGTGCAACGCCGTGGACCTTGGCGTTGCGCCTGAGCACTTACGCAGGTTTCACGCGACGCTTCGATCAAGTCCGACGCCAGTTCCGGTCTTCGAACGTTGCTATCAAATACAGTAAATCCGCTCCGCATTACGCACGAATAGTGCTTGCTTTTCGCTGTCGCTCGCGTCGCTCACGATCTGCGCGTAGGCGTTCCACAACTGTTTGTAAGTACCGAAAAGCCTGTCGACCGGGAAGTTCGATGCGAACATCGCGCGGCCGACGCCGAAGGTATCGATGGTTTCGAGCACATACGGCCGGAAGCTCTCCACTGTCCATTCGTGATCGAGCATGGCGAAGCCGCTCAGCTTCACCGCGACGTTCGGACAAGCCGCGAGCGCACGCATGCCGTCGCGCCACGCGCGATATCCTTCGACCGAAGACCGGTCCACGAACATCCCCGCATGATTGACGATGAACTGCGTGTTTGCATGTTCGCGCGCGAGTTGCGCGGCATCGTTCATCTGCGACGGATAAAGCTGCAAGTCGAACGACATGCCGAAGCGCTCGAGCAACGCGAAGTTCCGGCGCCACCGAGGCTCGTGCATGAAGTGCCGCCCGACGTAGTCATACAACGGATTTTCGTGCACGTTGAGAATCTGTCGGATGCCGCGCGTGTTGGCGATGGCCGCGTGCGCTTCGAGCACGGCGGGCGCATCGTCGGCCGACAAATCCGCGCCCGCCACGATGCCGTTCGGCATGCCGCGGCCGGTGTCGTCGGCGAGTCCTTGCAGCCAGCGCGTTTCCTCGACAGGATCGGCGGGATCGTGGTTCGCATCGACGTGCACGATCTTCAGCACTTCGATGTCGCCGGCATCGCGCAACAGATCGGCGAGCAGATAGTCATGCTTCAAATCGCGCGCGTCGCCGACAAACGATGTCTGCGGATTCGCCAGCCACGGATAGTGATGCGTGGACAAATCCCACAAGTGGATATGCGGATCGACGACCTGCATGATGGTGTTCCTCACGAGCTTGGAAATGCGCGATTACGGAAGATGAAAGACGGGCGCAAGCGGCACGGCAACAGGCGCGTTGTCCGCATGCGTTTCCATCAGCTCGGCCATGTAGTCCCACCATTTGCGCATGATGGGCAAGTGCGGCAACGCGTCGGTCGAATGCGTGCCGGTGCGTTTGTAGGTCGCGAACAGATGTCCGGTCGCTTCGTCGAGAAAAATCCAGTAGTCGCGGATGCCCGCTGCAACGAGCGCATCGGCCAGTTCGGGCCATATCTCGCGATGGCGCTTCTCGTATTCCTCGCGCATGCCCGGCTTCAGGGTCATGCGAAATGCCATTGTCTCCATGGCAGACCGCCTGATTTTGTTTAGTGAGCCCGAATGTTCGCGGCTCGTTGTGCTGCGACTATAATTCGCCGACCGATAACACGACAATCCGAAAGAAGGATTGGCCGATCGCAAATGCGTATCGGTTTGAAGCTACTGCGTTGCATCACCGCGGACCGACAATGAATCAGAACGTCTCACAGGTGGCGCTCGTCAATCGCCTGAAATTCAAGCATCTGGCGCTGCTCGTCGCGCTCGACGACGCGCGCAATCTGCACCAGGCCGCCGACGCCATCAACGTCGCGCAGCCGAGCGCGAGCCGCATGCTCGCCGATATCGAGGAAGCGTTCGGCTTCCTGCTCTTCGAGCGCAACGCGCGCGGCATGCAGCCGACGCCGCTCGGCATGTCCGCGCTCGCCTACGCGCGCCGCTCGCTCGCCGACCTCACCCGCTTCGCCGACGACCTCGACAACAAACGCCGTGGCGGACATGGCCAACTCACGGTCGGCGCGATCATGGGCGCCGCGCCCGACGTGCTCGCCATGGCCGTCACCGAACTCAAGTCGGAGCGGCCGCTGCTCAACGTGCGCATCCTCGGCGAAACCAGCGACCAGGTCGTGCAACTGCTGCATCGCCGCGAAGTCGATCTCGCGCTCGGCCGTCTCACCACGCCTTTGCAGCACAACGACTTCGATTTCGAACCGCTTGCGCGCGAAGCCATGCGGCTCGTCGTGCGCGCCAGACATCCACTCGTTTCGAAGACGACGCTCGCGCTCGATACACTCGTCGGCTGGCCGTGGATCCTCCAGCCGATCACGAGTCCCGCGCGTCATCTCTTCGAGGATGAACTCGCGCGTGCCGGGCTCACCACGCCTGCCGATATCGTGGAATGCGCGTCTATCTTCGCGACGCTGCAACTGCTGCAAAACAGCGACGCCGTCGCAATGCTGCCGGAATCCGTCGTGCGCGATTATCTGCGCGCGCAATTGCTGGTGGAACTGCCCATTGAAATCGGCAAGAGTCTGTCGGGCTTCGGCTTGCTGCGCCGCAAGTTCGAGACGCTCTCCGAACCCGCCGAATACTTCATCGCGCTGTTGCGCAAGTATTCGGCGTCGTCGCTCGCGGTCACTGCAGGTTGACGAAGAGACCGCCATCCACGAGCAGCGACGCGCCCGTCACGTAACGCGCGCGATCCGATGCCAGAAACACGACGCACTGCGCCACATCGTCCGGTTCACCGAGTCTTCCGAGCGGAATGCGCTTTTCCATATAGGCGCGCTTTTCCGTATCGGACAAGTCTTCGGCGTTGAGGTCGGTGGCGATGGTGCCCGGCATCACCGAATTGCAGCGGATGCCGTAGGGGCCGAGCGCGATGGCGCACGATTGCATCAGCGAATGCACACCCGCCTTGGTCGGCGTGTAATGCGTCTGCATGCCGCCGCCGACGAGCGCGCTGATCGAACTCGTCGCGATGATCGCGCCGCCCGTGCCCTGATCCTTCATCTGATTCGCCGCGGCCTGCGTCACGTAGAACGCGCCGTTCAGGTTCACCGCGACCGTGGTTTCATAGACCGATGGCGGCATGTCGAGAAACGCATGGAACGGACAGATGCCCGCGTTGCTCGACAGCACGTCGACGCGCCCGAAGGCGTCCACCGTGCGGCGCACGAGTTCGCGGCCGGTCTCGTGTTCGGCGACATTGCCTTCGACCGCAATCGCGCGACGGCCGAGCGCCTCGATCTCGCGCAGGATCGACTCGACGGCGTAGCCCTTGCCGTACGACTTGTCGTTGTCGCCCCAATAGTTGATCGCGACGTTCGCGCCTTCGCGCGCGCTCGCCAGCGCGATCGCCCGGCCGATGCCGCGCGAGCCGCCCGTCACGATCACCACTTTGTCTTTCAACAGCATGAACGTTTCCTTCAATGAGTGTACGGACGCGTCAACGCGCATTCGGGATTCAGCCGCACGCCGAAGCCCGGCGTCTCCGGCACCTTCATGCGGCCGTTCACCGGAACGGGTTCGTCGAGCAGCAAGGGCGTGAACATCGGCACGACCTGATCGGCTTTCTCGGCCATCATGAGGAACTCGGCGAACGGCGAGTTGTGACGCGTCACCACGAAGTGATAGCTATACACCGACGAACCGTGCGGCACCACGAGCACGTTATGCGCATCCGCGAGCGCCGATATCTTGATGAGCTCCGTGATGCCGCCGCACCAGCCGACATCCGGCTGCACGAGGTCCGCGCAGCCCATCTCGAAGAGCATGCGAAAACCCCAGCGCGTGGCTTCGTGTTCGCCCGTCGTCACCATCATGCCGCCTGGCACCGCGCGGCGCAGTTCGGCATAGCCCCAGTAATCGTCGGGCGGCAGCGCCTCTTCGATCCATTTCAGGCCATACTCGCGCGCCGCGTTCGCGAGGCGCTTCGCGTAGTTGAGGTCGAGGCTCATCCAGCAGTCGAACATGAGCCAGAAGTCGTCACCGACTTTCGAGCGCATGTCGGCCAATTTGGCGATGTTCTTCGCGAGCCCTTCCTCGCCTTCGGCCGGTCCATGCTGCAAAGGCATCTTGCCGCCGATGAAACCCATCTCCTTGGCGAGATCCGGCCGCGCGCCGGTTGCATAGAACTGGAGTTCATCTCGCACCGGGCCGCCGAGCAACTGGAAGACGGGTTCCTGGCGCACCTTCGCGAGCAGGTCCCACAACGCCAGATCGACACCCGATATTGCGTTGAGCACGATACCCTTGCGCCCGTAGTACAGCGTCGCGAAATACATCTGATCCCACATCTTTTCGATATCCGTCACGCGCTGCCCTTCTAGGAAGCGCGCCAGATGCTTCTCGACGATGAATGCGCCGATCTCGCCGCCCGTCGTCACCGCGAAGCCGACCGTGCCGTCGCTTGCCTCGATCTCCACGACGAGCGAGCCGAGCACGTTCAGTCCGAACGACTGACGGCTCTGGCGATACTCGGGATAACGCGCCATCGGCGTCGAGATGTGATCGTCGATCCAGTGGTTAGCGCCCTGGTCGTGATAATCGGCGCCGCCGCCGCGAACGGTGAAAGCGCGCACTTGGCGAATGGTGGGCATGGACATGAGTGTCTGTCTCCGTTTGAAGGCGTTGTTGTTCAGGATGCGCTGGCGGGTTTGGCGCGGGCATCGCGCGAGGCGTCGCGCTGCGGCACGCGCACGAAGGCGACGATCACGAGCGCGGCCAGGACGCTCGCCGCGCCGAGCACCATGAGTCCGGCGCTGGTCGAATGAAATGCGGCTTCGGCGGCGGTGCGGGCCATCGGTGCAAAGAATCCGCCGAGGCCGCCCAACGAGTTGATGAGCGCGATGCCGGCCGCCGCGGCCGCGCCAGTGAGATAACGCGTCGGGAACGTCCAGAAGAGCGGCTGGGCGGCGATGAATCCGCTCGCGGCGCAACACAGCGCGAAAAGCGATACCACCGGCGTTCCCGCAATGCCCGACACGACGATCGCGACGCCCGACATAACGAGCAACGCGATAGCGCACACGCGATGCTTGCCGGTGCGATCCGCATAACGCGGCACGATCCACGTGACGACGACGGCCGCCACCCACGGCAACGCGGTCACGAGTCCGACACGAAAGCCGACCTTGGTTCCGAGCAGCGCGGACACTTGTTGCGGCAGATAGAACACCACGCCATAGACGGCTGCCTGGATCAGGAAATACGCGCAGCACAAGACCAGCACGCGCGGATCGATGAGCGCCGCCAGCACGCCACGCGGTCCGTGCGATGACGCGTTGCGGGCGTCGTCATCGAGACGCGCGACGAGCAGCGCGCGTTGATCCTGAGTGAGCCAGCGTGCGCGGGCGGGGTCGTCGTCGAGATACCAGAACGCCCAGACACCAACGATCGACGCGAGCAGGCCTTCGACCAGAAAAAGCCATTGCCAGCCCGAGAAGCCGAGCGCGCCGTGCAAGTCCAGCAGCAATCCGGACAAAGGCGCACCGAAGATGAACGCGAGCGGCGCGCCGAAGTAAAACACGCCGAGCGCACGCGCCCGAGCGCTTTGCGGGAACCAGCGCGTCAGGTAATAGACGATGCCGGGAAAGAATCCGGCTTCCGCCACGCCGAGCAGAAAGCGCAACGTGTAGAAGGTCGTGGCGTTGTGCGCGAAGGACATCGCCGCCGAAACAAGACCCCACGTCACCATGATGCGGCACATCCACAGCTTCGCGCCCACGCGATGCAAGAGCAGATTGCTCGGCACCTCGAAGATTGCGTAGCCGACGAAGAACACGCCCGCGCCGAACGCGAACGCGGCATTGGTGAGGCCGGTGTCCTGCTGCAGCGCCTTCTGCGCGAAACCGATGTTCGCGCGGTCCAGAAATGCGAGCACATACATGAGCAGCAGAAACGGCAGCAGCCGGCGCATCACGCGGGACGTGACGGCGCCTTCCGCGCTAACGGAGTCATTCATGTCTCTCTCCAGGTCGCCTTGCTTTTTTATGATGGCGATCGAGCAATCACGGCGATATCAATAAGTCGCGCGTCCGCCCGACAGATCGAACACCGAGCCCGTGCTGAACGCGCAGTCTTCCGACGAGAGCCAGAGAATCAGCGACGCGGCTTCCTGCGGCTGAAGAAAGCGGTTCATCGGGATTTTGGACAGCATGTAGTCGATGTGCTGCTGCGACATCGAATCGAAGATTTCGGTTTTGGCGGCGGCCGGCGTGACCGCGTTGACGAGAATGCCCTTGCCCGCGAGTTCCTTGCCGAGCGACTTGGTGAGTCCGATCAGCCCGGCCTTCGACGCGCTGTAGTGCGAGGCGTTAGGGTTGCCTTCCTTGCCCGCGATGGACGACACGTTGACGATGCGCCCGTAACCCGCCTTCAGCATGTGCGGAACGACGGCGCGGCAAGTGAGATACGGCCCGATCAGATTGACATCGACGACGCGGCGCCAGACATCGGGAGCGAGTTCCCAGGTCGTGCCGTTGCCGCCGGTGATGCCTGCGTTGTTCACGAGGACATCGATATGGCCGTGCGCGGCGAGCGCTTTCTGGACGGCCGCCTCGATGGAGGCTTCATCGGTGAGTTCGACGACTGCGTCGCTCACCTTGCGGTCTTCGTGCTTGGCGGAGAGTTCCGCAGTCGTGCGTTGCAGCCGTTCGCCGTCGACGTCCCACAGCACGACATCCGCGCCCGATTCGAGCGCCCGTTGCGCCACCGCGAGGCCAATGCCGCGCGCGCCGCCTGTTACAACCACCGTGCGGCCCGCCAGATCGATCCGGTTCATCCTTTCGTCTCCTTGTTGTTGCGTCATTCATGCAAGAAATGAATGCCGTGAGACGCACTATAGTCCCACGGCAATAGCGCAACAATTCGAAAGGGCAATCGTTCGATAGCGAAAGCGGATCGGCTGGCTTATCGACGAGCAGGTTTTGCGTCGCGTGAGCGAAGTTTGAACATGCGCCGAGGTGTCTCGGGGTGGACCGCAGTCCCAGACCTTTCCAAGTGCTGGTCGTGAAAGGCGCGGTCGGCGAACATGGCAAAGGCAAATAAAGCGGCGATGCCGATTGGGCTAAAGAAAAGAATGGCGACGAACACGAGAAACTCCTTAAACTGGCTGCATCGCAGTATAAAGCGATAATCTCGGTCAACTTATCCCCAACTTCGCAAAACGCCGTTTAACTATCGAAGCGACTTTTTAAGATGGAGCCGATTCCGAATATTCAAGTAGCGTTCGCAGCCATCGTCGGGAACGCGCGTTGCTCTAGCTCTTCACGGTCGCATTGACCAGACGATAAATCGGGCCGCGCCCGAACATTACTCACATAAGAAAGCATGTTCACACCGAAAGCCTGTACTGCCACTTGCGTACTCGACGGAATGCCCGTCACGCTCACGTACTTCCCCGACACCACGCTACTGCGCATCACCGACGCAACCGGACACTGCGTCCGCGAGACGCGCTGGCCCGCGCCGTGGCGCACGCTGCTTGCCACCTTGCGCGAATTCAGTGGACGCGACGCCGAAAGCCAGCTTTCCACGCTGCTCGACGAAATGCCCGTCGTGCAAAAATCCGCGCGCCAAACCGCGCCCGCATTTGCCTGAAACCGCCGCAACCGATGCCTGTTGCGCAATCGAGCGTCGCGGCTCGCGACGCCGATCCGACGTCCCTGGCGGGTCGATCGGCAACACTTACGCACGCCTCGTAAACCACGATCTTCAATGAGCGCCAACGAACGACGGCAGCAATCGCACGAAAGTAAAATGCAAGCTCATTGTCGATCGTCCGCCGGTCCGTTTTGAGTTCGCTTAGCCGCGCCCTTTACAATGTGGCACTCAGGCGTCTTGCCTCGCGCGAACCGCTTCCTTGTCGACACCCCTCTACGCATTTGGCTGTATGGTCACTGAAACGTCTTCATCGGAATCGCTCGCCGTCGCTGAGCGCGTGCGTGAGCTCATGGCCCGCCACGGTATTGGCAAGCGGCAGCAAACCGCGGAACTGTGCCGCATCCTCGACCTGAGTTTTTCGCAAGGGCACCGCAAACTGCGCGGTAACAGCCCGTGGACGCTCGCGCAAATTCGCAAGGTCGCGGACGCGTTCGACGAAGCCGCGCTCAAGCTCTTCGAACCCATCGACACGCGCGCCGACGAAAGTGAAGGCACGGCGCACGACGCGGTGCTCAAGATCGGCTCGCTGGAAATTCCCTGCATGACGTGGGTCGGAAATGCGCTGGACGCGGGCAGCCGGCCCGACTTCATCGCGCAGAAGCTGAATAACCGCTGGATCGTCTCGCGTCACGAAGGCGTGCTGCTTCACGAAGCGTTCGACGTCCACAAGATCGAGATCCTGCCGCGCCGCGCGGATATCGAGAAGCCGATCATCGCCGTAGTCGACGACGATCACGCTTCCGCCGACAATCTGCACGACTATCTGGAATTCAGCGGCTTCACGGCTATGGCTTACTACGGGCTCGACGCGTTCCACGAAGCGCTGCAAGTGCAGGTGTTCGATGCCGTGGTGATCGACTGGCTGTTCGGCGTACACACGTCAGCCGGCGCCATCCGCGACGTGCGCGAGTCGGACAATCCGGATGCGCCCATCTTCGTGCTGACAGGCGAATTAACCACCGGCAAGGCGAGCGAGTCCGAAATCAGCCAGGTGATTCGCGACTACAACGTGACGTGTTTCGAAAAACCGGCGCGGCTCGGCATTCTCGTCGCGGATCTTTCCAAGCGGCTTTTGCGTAGTTGAGTCCGCTCACGCCGCGCGCCGCCGCACCGTCACGGCGCGGTGCACGGCGCCTTTCAGCACGTCATAGCGCACGGGCTTCAGCAAATAATCGAAGAAGAGAATCGCCGCGCGCGGGTCGACGAGTTCCGGCGCGTAGGCGCTCACCGCGATGATCGGCACGCTCGCGCCCGGCGAAAGGCGCGCGCGATATTCGTTGGCGAACGAGTAGCCGTCCTTGCCCGGCATGTGCAGGTCGGCGAGGATCACATCGGCGTCGTTGGCGCGCAGCCATGCGAGTGCGCTGTCCACATCGGGCATTGCGACTGTCCAATAACCCAGGTGCGTGAGCATTTCCGTCAATGAATCGCGGATCGCTTCGTGGTCGTCGATCACGAGGACGCGCGATCTGCCGCTGGCGGGCGTTTCCATCGCTTCATCGCGCGGCTCCGGCAAGTAGTCCACCGATACCGCCGGCAGACTCACGCGAAACGCCGCGCCCTGCCCGACTTCGCTCGATACCTCGATCGTCCCGCCCAGCAAATTCACCAGGCCGCGCACGACCGCGAGACCCATGCCCGCGCCGTCGAAGCGCCGCGTGCTGGACGAATCCAGTTGCGTGAACTCCTGAAAGATGAGCGGCAATTGTTCGCGAGAGATGCCGGGTCCGGTATCCACCACGGAGATGTCGAGGCGCTTGTCGGCGCGCACGAAATGCACGTCGATGGAACCTGCCTCCGTGTATTTGACGGCGTTGGTCACAAGGTTGGTCACGATCTGCCGCACGCGATGCGGGTCCGATTCGAGCGGCCCGCGCGCGCCTTCGAATCCGCCGCGTAACGCAAGACCTTTCGCGTTAGCCGCGGGCGTGTTGGCATCGACGATTGAATCGAGCAGTTCCGCGGGATCGAACACGGCCATGCGCAGTTCGAGCTTGCCCGCGCCGAGACGCGCGTAGTCGGTGAGATCGCGCATCTGCGCTTCGAGATGGCGCGCGCCTGCTTCGAGCCGCTGAATGATCTTGCGATCCGCCTCGGCGCGCAGATTCAGCCCGAGAAGCTCGACCGACGAGACGATGGCGTGCAGCGGCGTGCGCAGTTCGTGGCTGATCATGCCGAGGAACGTGTCTTTCGCGACGCCCGCCTCGCGCGCGGCGCGGGTCGCCTGATGCTCGGCGCTGAGCGCGGCGCGTTGCTGCTCGATGAGACGCGTGCGCCGGTAGCCGTTGAACAGCAATAGCGCCGTGGCCGCCGCCGATAAAAGCCCAAGCAGAATGCCACCGTAGATCAGATACGTGCGCTTCTTTTCGAAGTCGCGCACCACGGAATCGCGCCCGACGATTTCCATCAGACGCCGGCCGCTCGCGAGTTCCGCGACGGCGGGCGCATTCTGCCGCAACACGCCGATGGTGCGCAGCGTGCGTTGATGGTCGGCGCGCAATGCCTCGACATCGGTTTCGACCGAGCCGAGCGCGGTGTCGATCTGCCGGAGAATTTCCTGCTGACGATTGCGCAGCGTGTCGTGTCCGGCGAGCAGATCGTTCGATTCCGCGACCTGCTTCAGCCGCGCGCGTAGCTGCCGGTAGCTTGCGCGCACGGCATCCGCGTCTTCATCGATTCCGCCACGGAACAGCAGCACCTGGCTCTCGAAACGCTCGTAGTCGATCTGAAATTGCGCCGCGTCCCAATAGAGACCGTCGTAAGGCAGCGCGAAGCGATGCGAATCGCGCGCCAACAGCCCCGAATACAGCATGTAGCCGACCGCGCCGATAGGCGGTGCTACCGCGAGCACGATCAGCGCCGCGTACCAGAAACGGCGAAACCACGGCCTTCCGGGCATGCCGGGCGCGGCAGGTTTGGCGGCTATGACGGACATTGCTTTATGGCAGCGCTTCGATGGCGGCTGCCGCCCGCTCCGACGCGACCACGATCAGCTTCATGGTCGCGCGCGTCGCGCCGACGAAGACTTTGCGCGCGGCTTGTTCATCGAGCACGTCGAAGTCGACTTCGGTGAGGATCACGCACGGCGCGGATTGTCCCTTGAAGCGATAGATCGATTCGAGCAGCACGTCGCCCTCGCGATACTCCGGATTGCCGAACAGATCGTACGTGCCGGTGAACGCGCGCAACCGATGCGGCCCGAGATGATCGACGGGCGTGAGCGCCGAACCCTCGCGCCCGCGAAACGACAGCACCGCGATGTCCTGCTTGCGAAAGCCGAGCGAGAGCGCCTGCGTGATGGCGCGCTTGGTCGCCTCGATCACTTCGTCGGAATGGCCGTTCTCGTAGGTGGCGATAGTCACGTCCGAGCCATCGAACGGACTGCCCGCATCCAGCCGCGCGCCCGGACCGACGATCTTGCGGATGAAGCCCAGAAGATCGCGCGGACTGCGGTAATTGGTCGTCTCGCGCAGAATGGTCCAGCCGGGCAGCGGCACGGGCTCGCGCAGATACAGGTTCTGCATCGGATCTTCGAGCCACCACCACGCGCCGTCCGGATTCAGCAACCGTTCCAGCGGTTCGACCCATCCCGGCTGAAAATCCTGTCCCTCGTCAACGATCAACACATCCGTCTTCCAGTGCTCGGGCACGGGCACGGCGGCGAAGCGTTCTTCGAGCGTCGCGAAGACATCGGGCTGGGAGAAGTCGGGCGGACTGCCGGCATCGCGCGCCACCGAGGCGCTCAGCTGATGATAATTCGCGATCCTCGCCTCTTTCGGCGCAATCGCGCGGATATGATCCGCGAGCGGCCGGTTGAAGCATACGTACAGCACGCTCTTGCCCGCCGCGAGCGAGTCGCGCATGACGCGCACGGCGAGTTGCGTCTTGCCCGCGCCGGCGGTTGCGATCACGCGCAAGCGAAACGGCGAAAACTCCAGCCGGCGCGCCCATGTCGCCAAACCGCCTGAAAGGCGCGTGACGAGCGTGTTGGCTGCGCCGACGAGCGCGTTGGTATCGGGCGTGAGCGAGAGTTCATCGGCGAGAAAGTGATGGATGCGCGCGGCCGACTCGAAGCGCGGCTCGTCGGGCGGCAGAATCTCCAGCACGACTTTCGGCAGTTGCGCCTTGCGGCTTGCATCGACGATACGTCCGGGCGGCACGCCGGCAATGGCCGCGTCCTTCACCGTGTAGTCGGGGCAATACAGCAGTTCCTCTATGCGATACGTTCCCGCGCCGAACGCCGCCGTAAAGCGCCGATGCAGATTTTCCAGCGTGCGCGCGAGTTGAATGGCGACGTTGCGTTCCTTCTGCAAGTAGACCTTCACGAGCCCCGCGCTGGTTTCGCGCAGGAAACCGGCTTTCTGCTCGATCATCAGCACGCGGCCCGATGGCGCGACCACCACGAAATCCGCTTCGCCGAAGACGGAGAAGCCTTCGTTGACGCGCGTCCAGTGTACGCCGTGATACACCGTGTAGTCCTCGGGCAGCTTTTCCAGCAGCGCGAGCGTTTCGAGCTCGCGGGCCGCTGCGCCGGTTGCTTCCAGGTTCTTCCAGTCGTCGGGAACGATTCGAGCCATGCTTGCCTTGGAGCTTGGTTGCATCTGCGATGAAGTCGCGCTTCATTGTACGCAACGGCGCGCGCCGAAGCGTCGGGCGCTATCCGACGCTATCCCGCGAGATCGTAACGGCCGCCGCGCTCGAGCGCACGCTGATATGCAGGCCGCGCGTGAATGCGTTCGAGAAACGCGCGCACATGCGGCAAGCTCTTCGCGCCCGCGCGCTGACTGCCGGCTTCGAGCGGAAAGCTCATTTGCACGTCGGCGGCGCTGAAAGTGTCGCCCGCGAACCATTCGGACTTCGCGAGTTCGCTTTCGATATAACCGAAGTGCAGCTTCAATTGCGGATCGATGAAACTGGTCTGCATGGTCTGCGCGATCCGGCGGCCGATCGGCTTCACGAAGAACGGCATCTTCGCGCTGCCGATGCGCAAGGCCACGAGCTTGAGCAGCAACGGCGGCATGGCCGAGCCTTCGGCGTAATGCATCCAGTAATTGAAGCGCACGCGTTCCGGCGATGCGCCATGCGGCGGCGAGAAACGCCCTTCGCCGTAGCGATCGACGAGATACTCGAGAATGGCGCCCGATTCCGCAATGGTCTGCGCGCCATCCGTGATGACCGGCGACTTGCCGAGCGGATGCACGGCGCGTAATTCGGGCGGCGCGAGCATGGTGTTGCGATCGCGCTCGTAACGCTTCAACTCGTACGGGACGCCGAGTTCTTCGAGCATCCAGAGGACGCGTTGCGAGCGGGAATTATTGAGGTGATGGACGGTGAGCACGCTGTTGCCTCGTATTGTTATCGTGAGCGTTGGTATGCGACTTGCAAGCCGACACCACGCGAGCATACGTCGAAGGATAATGTCCGCGCGCCCGAGGGCGCATCTCTTTCACACGCACACAGGGACAACAGGAGAAACCGTGACGCTGATCATTTATCTGGTGGGCTGGCTGATTTTCATCGGCGGCGTAGCGTGGGGGCTCGTTGCCATGCACGTGTCGCAACATACGATCGCCATCGTAGCCGTCATCCTGCTCGGCATCGCCGTCATTACCGGCGCAACGCGCGCCCGCAATCGCGACCGCTCGTAGCCGCTTATCGCCTGCCTTTTCCCGCTGTCTTGCGCTTGCAGCCGACGCCGCTCGCGCAAGACAAACGCGAATTCAAGTCACCACACGTGCCGACAGCGCGTCTTGAATCAGCGCCACCAGTTCATCGGGATGCGCGGGCTTCGTCATGAAATGCTGGAATCCTTCGCCGATACTTCGTAATCGGTATTCGTCGCCGTCGTGTCCTGTCAGCGCGATGGCCACGGAAGGCGGGAGATTGCCCCGTATTTCGTGGTCGCGCAAACGTTGCACGAGGTAGAAACCGTCCATTCCGGGAAGGTCGAGATCGCATATCACCGCATCGGGAAGATTCCGGATCGCGGCTTCCGCGCCGTCTTCGGCGTCGGCTACGGCGATCACATCGGCGCCTTCTTCTTCCAGCAAAATTTGCAGTGATGCCCTGCTTTCGGGATCGTCTTCGACCAGCACGATCCGCGTGTGCCCCAATCTTGCTACTTCGTTCATGATGTTCTTTTCGACTGCCTAAAACGGAATTCTCGCGCACGGTCTCCACGGCTCGCCGCTCCTGACTGCCTGGGCAACCTCGCGTCGACTGCGCGCACCAAGCATACGTTGACAAGAAAACGCGGCGGGAATTCCGAACGCACCGTGTTCTATGCTGCGCGTGCACCGGTGCGGAATGCCGCGCAGTATGTCTCGCGCCGGGACAACGGGGGTAATGCCGGTCTCGGCGCACCGAAATCGAGCAAGAACCGGACCGGTCTCCGGCGTCGCCCGCAGACCCTTGACTGGCGGCGCTTTCAGCGTTTTTTTAGTGGCGCACCGGCCGGTAAAGCCGCACGACCGTGTAATTAAAACCGCAGCCATGCCCCGATTTCTCATCAGACATTTAGGTTCGCGGCGGAATCGGGGCGCGTGGAAGACGGCTGCGGCGCCTGCGACGTCTGCAACAGCGCGCGATATTCCGTCGGCGTAATTCCGATCGTCGCCTTGAACTGCCGCGTGAAGGCGCTGTGATCGGTGTAGCCGCATAACGCTGCCACGTCCGTCACCTTGTTGTCGTTTGAGACGAGCAGTGCGGTGGCGGCATCGAGCCGCGTCTTCAGCAATACCTGGCGCGGTGTCAGGTGAAAGACCTTGTGAAAATATCGTTCGAGCTGCGCGATCGACATGTTCGCCATCTGCGCGAGTTGCCGCATGTTGAGCGGCTGCACGAAATTTTCCTGAATGTGCTGCACGACCGCCGCGAGCCTGCTGTAGGCCGGATGCGTGCCTTCGGCCGCTTGCAGATCGCGCGAAATACCCGCGAGACCCACGATTTTGCCCGTCGCATCGTGCAGCGGCTGTTTGCAGGTCATGCACCAGCCGGGCTCGCGGCCGGGATACAGATGCAATTCGAGTTGATCGATGAGCTGAGTGCCCTGCGCGATGATCGCCTGATCCTGCGCCGTATAGATGCGCCCGAAGCGGCTCGGAAAAACGTCCTCGGCGGTTCGGCCGAGCAGCGCGGACTTGTCGTCCTTGTGGCCGCAGCGGCGCGCGAGGGTGCGGTTGACCATCGCGTAGCGCGCGTGGCGATCTTTCACGAAGAACACGATATCGGGCATCGCGTCGAACACCGGCGCGAGCAGCGCGAAGTGCGCGAGCATGGCGCCGAGCGTCGATGCAGGCGAGGCATCGGCTGCGGGTTCTTCGTCGGGAAGGCCGGGCGAGGTTGGCATGCGTTTTCGGTTGGGCTGACTTTGAACGCGATGCGGGTGATTATAGGAGCGAGTGCATCAGGACAAAATTGAGCGTGGCGTCTGCCTTGCATGGCGGCTCATGCGTGAGCGGGCGTCGGTTCTTGAAGTTGGCGTTGGCGTTGGCGTTGGCGTTGGCGTTGGCGTTGGCGTTGGCGTTGGCGTGAAGCGTATCGCGGCACGGCTTCATCACGCTAGTACGCGGTTCATCGGCCGCCAAGACCTCAATCCACCGCGCCTTCGTCGAGTTCCGCCATCAATGTATCGATGCGAACTGGCGCGAACGGTGGACGCGTCATCGGGCGTTCCCAGCCGAAATACACCGACGCCGCCTCGCCGCAAATGCGTCCCTGGCACGCGCCCATGCCGCAGCGCGTCTGCAGCTTCGCATCGCGCCAATTGGCATGCGCCGCGACGTCGCCAAAGCGCACGTCCTCGCAGCGGCATATGAGCGTGTCGGCGGATGGCGGCGTGCGTGCGGCGGCACCCAGCTCGAAAGCGCGCTCGACGCGCCCAGCAAACGCACGCCAGCGCCCGCGTTCGCGCACGAGACGCATGTCGATGGCGAGCCCCAGCGCCGCGCGCGCCGCAATCAATCCTTCGACGCGCGCCAGCTCCATGCCGCCGATGCCCGTGCATTCTCCGGCGGCGAACACCGCATCGAGCGAAGTGCGCTGAGTGTCGTCGACGCAAAGGGCGGCGGTATCGGCGAATGCGCAGCCTAGCGCCTGCGCGAGCGTCGTATTCGGCACGAGCCCGTAACCGCACGCGATGCGATCGGCTTCGATGACTCGCTCCCGACTGCCAGTGCGGATCGTGACGGCTTCAACGCGCTCACGCCCGTGCGCCTTCACGACGACACCGCCCGTCCGATAGCCAGCCGTCCCAAGCGCCATGGCCTGCGCGAGCTTCGCGGGCGTCACCGCAAGTGACGCGACAAAACGCGCGATGCGCCCAAAACGCGCCTGCTCGATGACCGCGAGAACTTCGGCGCCGTGACGGCGCGCGGTATCGGCGGCGGCGAGCAGTAGCGGACCGCTTCCCGCCACCACGACGCGCTGCCCGCGCACCGGCATCCCGCTCTTGATGAGCGCCTGCAAGCCGCCCGCGCCCGTGACGCCGGGCAACGTCCAGCCCTCGAACGGCAACAGACGCTCGCGCGCGCCGGTCGCGAGAATCAGCTTCGACCATGCGATTTCGAGCGATGCCGTCTGCTGCTCCAGCAGGAGCCGCTTGTCGCCGGAGACGGCGGCCACTTTGGTCGAGCTCAAGCGTGTGAGATTCGGGCGCGTGGCGGTATCGGCGAGCCAGTGACGAAGTGGATCGGCGAGCGCTGCCTGCGGACCCTGCCGCCAGATCTGACCGCCGGGACGCGGGTTATCGTCGATGAGCGCGACCCGCGCGCCCGCGCGCGCGGCTTCCTGCGCCGCCGCGAGCCCCGCCGGCCCCGCGCCGACGATCGCGAGATCGAACATTTCGGGCGTCATCGCGGCGTCGCCATCGTCTGGATGACGAGGCCTTCGTCACACAACGTCTGACAGCCGAGCACATGCGCGCGGCCCGTCACGATGACGCGGCACTCCTGACAGACGCCCATGCCGCAGAGCGCGGCGCGCGGCTCGCCCGAAACGGAGCGGCGCGTGCCTGCGATCGAGCGCATCGCGAGCGCGGCGGCGATGGTGGTGAAAGCGGCGACGTCGAGCGCTTCACCGTCGATGAAGATGCGGACGGTTTCAGCCATCTGGACGATCTTGTAAGAGCGCGAGCGGACCCGGCGCTTCGCCGTCGATGGCGCCACGCCCGGCAGCAATCGTCGAGGCATTCCTGCTTGCAAGCTTGGAAAGCCAAAGCGGCCACGCGAGCGGCAAGCGCGCAATCTCAACCATCGACCGGCTCCCGCGCAAACCGCTGCGGCGAAAACGCAGCCGCGTAAGGCGCTTGCATCGCGCCGAGAATCTGATCCGCCAGCAACGCGGCAGTGCCGAGCGAAGTCGTGACGCCCAGCCCTTCATGCCCGGCCGCAAGCCACAACCGATCGCCCGCATACCGCGCCGGGCCGATCAGCGGCATGCCGTCCGGCGTCGCCGCGCGCAAACCGGTCCACGCGCGAATCGCGTTGAGCGCGCCGATGCCCGGCAAAAACCGCGACGCGCGTCTGAGCATGAGCGCGAGCACGCGGGCATCGATGGCCGGATCGACTTTGCCGAACTGCCGCGAAGAGCCGATCAAAATCTGTCCCGTCGGCCGCGGCTGCGCGTTGAACGCCACCGACACGCCGCGCGCGTGATGCGCGCTCTTGATATACCCGAGTTCCGCCACCTGATGCCTGATCGTGCCCGGATAACGATCCGTGATCAGCAGATGTCCCTTCTTGGCTTCGAGTGACACACCATCGATCAACTCCGCCGCCGCGATCCCGTTGGCGACGACCACATGCGCCGCGTGACGCCGCTCGCCGCCGCGAAGCGTGATGCTCGCGGCGCTGTCGGTGGCGGCGACGCCAGCGACCGCGCAGCCGGTGACGACGCGAATGCGCGCGGCGCCTTCGGAGCGCGTCAGCAGCCATTGCGCGGCTGCAGGCGCATAGACGATGGCGTCGTCATCGACGAGAACGCCGCCTCGCAGCGCGTGACTCAGCGATGGCTCCGCCTCGCGCAAGCCGGTCGCATCGAGCAAATGCGCGCGCACGCCGCCTGCCGCGAAGGCATCGCGCATGGTTTGCGCCGCGTCGAGTTCCTCGTCGTCTTCGGCGGCCCAGACGGTGCCGCATCGCACGAAGGCGTCGCGTTCGCGCAAATGCGGCGCGAGCGCCAGCCACAAGTCGCGCGACGCGCGGGTCAGCGCGAATTCGGCGGCGGAATCGTTCATCACGACGATATGCCCCATGCCCGCCGCCGTCGCGCCGCCGCCGATACCCCGCGCATCCACGACATCGACCACAAGCCCGCGCGCAGCCAGTTCCGCCGCGCACGCCGCGCCGACGATGCCCGCGCCGACGACGATCACATCCGCCGACATGTGCGTCACGCGGCAACGCTCGCCGGAATGCCGCGCGCGAACGGATCGCGCTCGTCGAACACGAGCCGCCCTTCGCCCATGACGTGCGCAAAGCCGGTGATCGTCGGCACGATCTCGCCTTGCGCGTGCTCGTAACTCGCCTCGAACACGCTGCCGATGATGCTTTCCTGCCGCCAGATTTCGCCCGGCGCGAGCAATCCGTCCGCCGCGAGACACGCGAGCTTCGCGCTCGTGCCGGTGCCGCACGGCGACCGGTCGTACGCGCTGCCTGGGCACAGCACGAAGCTGCGGCTGTCGATGCCCGTCGAAGGCGAATCCGCGAACAGTTCGATATGGTCGATGTACGCTCCCGCCGCGCCCGTTATGCCCTGCGCCTGCAGCGCTTCGCGAATCGCATCGGAAAATGCCGTCAACTCCGCGATACGCGCGCCGTCGAGCGTGCGTCCGTGGTCCGCGACGAGGAAAAACCAGTTGCCGCCCCACGCGACATCGCCCGTGAGCGGACCGTAGCCGGGCACATCCACCGTCACCGCGCGCCGATGCCGGTATGCCGGCACATTGCGCACGCTGACGCTGCCGTTCGGATTGAGCGTGGCATCGACGGGACCGACGGGCGTATCGATACGATGCCGCCCCGCCGCTATCCGTCCCGCATGCGCCAGCGACGCCACGAGCCCGATGGTCCCGTGCCCGCACATGCCGAGATAGCCGACGTTGTTGAAGAAGACGACGCCCGCAGTCGCGGTGGGGTCGTCGGGCGCGCAAAGAAGCGCGCCGACCATGACGTCGGAGCCGCGCGGCTCGGTGACGATGGCGCGGCGCCAGTCGTCGAAACGCGTGCGAAACGTCTCCAGCCGTTGCGCGAGTGTGCCGTCGCCCAAGTCCGGACCGCCCGCGGTGACGAGGCGGGTCGGCTCGCCGCCCGTATGCGAATCGATGATGTCGATGGTTTTCATGCTGCCTATCCTAAAAATGCGCGCGGCAGGCGTCTTGGAGCGGCTACGCGATTTCGATGACGATATCGGCATAACCCGCCCTCGCCCGACGACGCTCGCCGGAGCCCGCGCGCGCTGTGCCGAAATCGGCACGCGCCGCGCGCGAAACGCGCAAGACGCCTTGTTTTGCCGTGCTTAAACTGCACAGCGTTCAAACATTTTCGGAGAGCCGCCGTGTCGCATATCTGGGAAGGCGTGATGCCCGCCGTCACCACCAAGTTCAACGCCGATTTCAGCATAGACCGCGCGTGGACGAAGAAGAACATCGAAGCGCAGATCGAGGCTGGCGTGGACGGCATCATCGTGTGCGGCTCGCTCGGCGAAGCTTCGACGCTTTCGCTCGACGAAAAGCTCGACGTTCTCGATATCGCCGTGGACGCGGCGCGCGAACGCGTGCCGGTACTGCTGACCATCGCGGAAAACAGCACGCTCGACGGCTGCCGCCAGGCGGCGCGCGCGGCGAGCCGGGGCGCGAAGGGCTACATGATGCTGCCGGGTCTGCGTTATATGTCGGATCGGCGCGAGACGCTCAACCATTTCCGCATGGTCGCGGATGCAAGTCCGCTGCCGATCATGGTCTACAACAATCCGCTCGCGTATGGCGTCGATGTCACGCCGCGCATGTTCGCGGAACTGGCCGAAGACAGCAAATTCGCGGCGATCAAGGAATCCAGCGGCGACGTACGGCGCATTACCGACCTGATCAACGAAGTCGGCGACCGCTACGCGCTCTTTTGCGGCGTCGACAATCTGGCGATGGAAGCCATGCTGATGGGCGCGCACGGTTGGGTGGCTGGCCTCGTGTGCGCGTTTCCGCGCGAGACCGTGGCGATCTACAAGCTTTTGCAGGCGGGACGCATGGAGGAAGCGCGCGCGATTTACCGCTGGTTCGCGCCACTGCTCGCGCTCGACGTGTCGCACAAGCTCGTGCAGAACATCAAGCTCGCGGAAACGATCGTCGGCCTTGGCACGGAGCCGGTACGCCCGCCGCGACTTCCGCTTGCCGGCGACGAACGCAAGGAGATCGAAGCGCTGATCCGGCGAAGTATCGAAACGCGGCCTGAATTGCCGCGGCTCTGATTTCGCCGAACAAAGCGATGCCGTCTCGCGACGGAATCCATATGTGAAAGCGTGAGTCTTTCAAGGCAAACGCAAAAATGCCGTCTCGCGACGGCATTTTTACTTGGTGCTCTTAAGGAGCAATACGGGCATGCTCGGGTTCAACCCGCTCGTCGCCGGTTTCCTCGCCATCGCCATACAGATGCAACAGGCGATAACCGCTCTTGTACACCGGCTGCAGGCGGA
Source organism: Caballeronia sp. GACF4 (assembly GCF_023631025.1). Taxonomy (NCBI): domain Bacteria; kingdom Pseudomonadati; phylum Pseudomonadota; class Betaproteobacteria; order Burkholderiales; family Burkholderiaceae; genus Caballeronia; species Caballeronia sp. GACF4. The sequence continues at coordinate 188,288 of NZ_JALQDW010000018.1, read as the reverse complement.
AGTGATTGACCGGCTCGATTTCCAGCGCCAGACGCAGACGCGACACGTGACTGTCGATAGTGCGCGTGGTTTCGCGGAACTCGCGACCCCAGACCATCGCGAAAATATGATCGCGCGACAGCACGCGACCGATATTCGAGAAGAACAACTGGGCGAGGCGGAATTGCGTGCCGCTCAACTGCACCGGACGGCCGCGCACCGTGACGGCTTGCTGACGCGAGTCGAAGCGATACGGCCCGACTTCGAGGCAAGCGCTCGACGTGGTTGGATACGCCCGGCGGATCAGCGCTTCGATGCGCGCGCCGAATTCGCCCGGGCGCACCGGATAAACGACGTAATCGTCCGCGCCTGCCGTCAACGCGCAAACGACGTTGTGTTCGGCGCCGTCGGGCGTGGCGAACATGACCGGCACGCGCTCGCCGAAACTGGAGCGCACGGATTTGAGCAGGTCGAGACCGCACAGACCGGATGAATTCCAGTCGAGAATGAGCAGATCGACCGTGGAACGCGAGAGCGCCTTGGACAACTGAAGGCCGTCGCCAAAGGTCACGCACGCGTGACCAAGCCGCTTGACGACGTCGCTGATGAGATTTCTATAACTTGGGTCGGTTTGCAAAACGGCGACGCGCATAGGGTCTGGCCTGATGAGTCTGAGGGGCAATAAGCAGATGCCTTGTCGAACGGGCACCGCAGGACGTCTCGTTACAGACTGAGACGGTTAAATACAGGCGGCATTCTGGGCAGACCTGTTTCCCTTTCCCATCGGACTCATCCGAATTTGTCAACGCATGTGACGATTTCGACACCGTGTCGCACGCACAACCATCTCGAAAATAGATCGGCCGTTCTGCCGGAGGTGGCCTTTCATCCTGTAACATCGCGCGTCTGGCTTGAACGTCCCCGTTTGCGAGCTCTTACCGATGTCTCGCAAAGGAACGCTGCCGCGCGACTCCGAGTCGTTCGCGCAGCGCGGCCGCCGGGCGCGATACGATAATGCGTCCGTCGGGCTCATCATCCGGTCCTTGATTCGCGCTCACCCGGCGCGTCTTGAAAAGCCGCAGGACAACGCCTCTTCTTGCGCGGCACGTCCCGACACGTGCGCGGCTCTTTTCATTTACGGGTTCTTTTTTCGATGCACGCAACACCTCTGCCCGGCGCCTCGGACACCACGAGCGCCGCGGGCCGCCGTCTCACGCGCGGCGACTATAAAACGCTCACCCTCGCCGCACTTGGCGGCGCTCTCGAGTTCTACGACTTCATCATTTTCGTGTTCTTCGCGCCCGTGATCGGCCAGCTGTTCTTTCCCGCCACGATTCCTGACTGGCTGCGGCAACTGCAGACTTTCGGCATCTTCGCGGCGGGTTATCTTGCCCGGCCGCTGGGCGGTATCGTCATGGCGCATTTCGGCGATCTGCTCGGCCGCAAGCGCATGTTCACGCTCTCCGTGCTGCTGATGTCGGTGCCGACGCTCCTGATGGGCCTGCTGCCCACTTACGCTTCGATTGGCATGATGGCGCCCGTTCTGCTGCTCCTCTTTCGCGTGATGCAAGGCGCGGCCGTCGGCGGCGAAGTGCCTGGCGCGTGGGTTTTCGTGTCGGAGCACGTGCCGAGTCGTCATGTCGGCTACGCGTGCGGCACGCTCACGGCGGGACTGACGGCCGGCATTCTGCTCGGTTCGCTGGTCGCGACCGCGATCAACAAGAGCTTCGCGCCGGCGCAAGTCGCGGACTTCGCGTGGCGTCTGCCGTTCCTGCTCGGCGGATTGTTCGGGTTGTGCTCGGTGTATCTGCGACGCTGGCTGCATGAAACGCCCGTGTTCGCCGAACTGCAAAAGCGCAAGTCGCTTGCCGCCGAGATTCCGCTCAAAGCCGTGCTGCGCGATCATGGCCGCGCCGTGATCGTGTCGATGCTGCTCACGTGGATGCTTTCCGCGGCTATCGTCGTGGTCATTCTGATGACGCCGACGCTTCTGCAGAAGCAATTCCACATCGCGCCGGCGACCGTGCTCGCGGCCAATTGCGTGGCGACGCTGTTCTTGACCATCGGTTGCGTGCTGGCGGGCGCGATTGCGGGGCGCATCGGCGCGGGCAGGACGATTTTCATCGGCGCGATTGCGCTCGGCGTGTCGTATTACCTGCTGTTCCGGCAAGTTTCGCTCGATACTTCCGTGCTCTTGCCGTGGTACGCGTGCGCGGGCTTCACGGTTGGCGTGATCGGCGCAATTCCGTTCGTCATGGTGAAAGCGTTTCCGCCCGCCATTCGCTTTTCGGGCATCTCGTTTTCGTACAACGTCGCATATGCCGTTTTCGGCGGACTCACGCCGATCGTCGTTTCGCTGATGATGAAATCCAGTCCGATGGCACCCGTGATCTACGTCTGCGCGCTGTGCGCGGTGGGCGCGGTGACTACGCTGTTTATCCGGGAAGCGGCGATCGAGGCCTGAACGGCGGGCCTGATCCGATCACGCAACGCGCACTCCCCGTGAGTGCGCTTTTTACGACCTGAACCGCCACGTTTCACCCGTGCCTGAAACATCGAGCGCGCGCCGCGTCTAGCATTGAGGGCATGAACTCGAACCTCGATCTCGATCCCAAAACGGCGCGCCTGAGCGCGCGTCAGGTGCTCATCGTTGCCGCCACCAGCGTCGGCTTCGTCGTCTCGCAACTCGATGTATCCATCGTCAATGTGGCGCTGGCGAGCATCGGTCACGACCTGCACGCGAACGTCGCGAGTCTGCAATGGACCATCGACAGCTACGCGCTCGCCTTTTCCGCGCTGATGCTTTCCGCCGGCTCGCTCGGCGATCGCATCGGCGCGCGGCGGCTTTTCGCGGGCGGGCTCGCCTTGTTCGCGCTGGCGTCGCTCGCGTGCGCGTTCTCGCGCGATGCCCCGCAGTTGATCGCGGCCCGCGCGCTGCAAGGAATCGGCGCGGCGGCGATGCTGCCCAGTTCGCTCGCGCTGCTCAACGCAGCCTGCGGTCACGATCCGCGTTTGCGGGCGCGCGCGGTGGGTCTGTGGACGGCTGCGGGCTCGATTTCGATCGCGGCCGGGCCGATCGTCGGCGGTGTGCTGATCGCGGCGTTCGGCTGGCGCAGCATCTTCTGGGTCAACGTGCCGATCTGTGCGGCGGGCATAGCGGCGACGTTCGCGTGGGTCCGCGAAACACCCGCGCAACCTGGAACCGGTCGTGGCGCGCGCGGTATCGACCTGCCCGGTCAGGCGCTTGCCGTGATCGCGCTCACGGCGCTCGTCGGCGCGGTCATCGAGATGCGGCCGCTCGGACTCACGCATCCGCTCGTGCTCGGCGGGGTTGCGCTGGCGTTGCTGGCGGGCGCGTCGTTCGTCGTGATCGAAGGCCGCACACGCTCGCCGATGCTTCCGCTCGCGCTCTTCAAGGAGCGCACCTTCAGCGCGGCGGTGGTGTTCGGTATCGGCGTGAATCTTACCTACTATGGGATGGTGTTCGTGCTGAGTCTGTACTTGCAGCGCGTGCTCGGACATACGCCGTTGCAGACCGGTCTCGCTTTTCTGCCGCTGACGGGCGGCTTTCTGCTGTCGAATCTGGCGAGCGGGCCGGTCGTCGCGCGTTTCGGCTCGCGTGCGCCGATGATCGCCGGCGCGCTTATCGACGCCGCCGGTTTCGCGGCGCTCGTTTTCGTCGATGCCCACACGCCCACGCTCGCGCTCATCGTGCCGTTCCTCCTGATTCCAACCGGCATGGGCGTCGCGGTTCCGGCAATGACCACCGCGCTTCTCGGCACGGTCGGTCAGGAGCGCGCGGGCACGGCGTCCGCAGTATTGAATACGGCGCGGCAGGCGGCGGGCGCAATCGGCGTGGCGGCATTCGGCGCGCTCGCGGGACATGGCGAAGGCGGCGCGGCAACGGCGCAGATCGTCGATGCGGTGCGCTGGTCGGCGGGCATATCCGTGGCGCTTCTAGTCTGCGCTTGCTTCAGCGGGTTTCTCGTGCGCGATGCGCGTGGCAATCGCCCGATGAGCGCGGCACGGCAGGCGACGGAATAATGCGACGAGACTCAGGAACGCGCGTTGCAGACGCATGAGGGACGCCCGGCATCGACGAAACCGTGCCGGTCACACACGAACTGCATACTCTGGAGAACACCCCATCATGTCGACGATGCCCCGCTCACCCGAAGAGCCGATGGAACCAGACCCGGACAAGCTGCTCGACCCCGACGCGGCGCCGAATCCCGATGATCCGGACATGCCCGATGGCCCGGATTCAGCGACGCCACTCGTTCCCGCCGATCCGAGGAATGGGCAGCCGCGCCTTTGAAGGCGCGCGTTGTTCGAGCGGCGCTGCTTTCGTGAAACGGACCGCGCGGCTCCGCTGAATTCCGGCGCCGGTCGAGGTCACGCCTAACTGACCGCAGAGACGGCAGGCCGAGAGCCTAAGCAGCGCGCTATGTGGCTCGCACTATCTTCCAAACACAGAAAGCACAACGCCCGCGCGACCGAAGATCGCCACGCGGGCGTTGTTGCCGTCTAAACCAGAATTACAAATTCGTAGTTTGCACGGCACCCGTCTGCAGGGCGCGCTCGATCAAGCCTTCCTCCTGCGCCCGCTTCACGGCATCCGCGACGAACGTATCCGGCGCCTCGACTTCCGCTTTGATGGCACCGATAATGCCGCCCGCCTCCACGATCACGAGCGATTCCGCCGAATCCGCCCGGCTGATGATGACGCGCCGGGGACCGCCGCCGTCCGCGATACTCGCGCAGAACTGCATGCTTTGCCCGCCGATTACTTGTTCGAATGTTTGAATCATCGCTGTCTTCCGCGTTGGTTGGACAAAAGCCATGGTTAGCCGCTTCGCTAAAACGCCGCGTGCTCATTCATTGATTCGCGCCGCGTCGTCAGGTTCAATTTTGTAAGCTGATGGCCGTGAGCGCAACGACATCTCCGCGAGCGCGGTAGCCGTAAATTCATCGGCGGGAAAAAAGGCCTCGATTGCCAACTCGGATAGCGTGATGTCCACCGGCGTGCCGAATACCGTCGTCGTGCTCAGAAACGACAGTGTGCCGTGTGGCGTCAAAAGGCGCAGCGGCACGACCACGGGATCGAGTTCGGCACTCCTCGCCTTGCCGGCATGCGGCAGCGTTGGATAAGCCTCGAGTTCCACGAGCAGCGCAGCGAGCGTGGCGTCTCCAGAAACCTCGATCTGCCGACGCACACGCGCCAGTAGATGCGCGCGCCATTCGTGCCAGTTCTCGGTTGCGTGAGCCAAGCCTTGCGGATGCAGCGACAAGCGCAGCACGTTCACAGGCGGCGCGAGTAGCGACGCATCCGCCGCGAGCGCAACCAGCGCCGACACGGCGGCGTTGCCAGCGATCATCGTCCAGTGACGATCGACGGCCAACGCCGGATACGGCTCGTGTCCCTTGAGCACGAGTTCGACGGCACGGCGCGCGGCATCGAGTTGCGGATCGGCGAACGGGCGTTCGCGATATAGCGGCGCATAACCCGCCGCCATCAGGAGCGTATTGCGCTCGCGCAGCGGCACATCGAGTTGCTCGGCCAGGCGCATGAGCATCTCGCGGCTCGGCAACGATCGCCCTGATTCGATGAAGCTCAAATGACGCGTCGATACATCGGCGTCGCCAGCCAGGTCGAGCTGGCTCATGCGCCGTTTCTGGCGCCATTCACGCAACAGCGCGCCGACCGTCGCGGGCGGCGCAACACTCGATGCAACGAACGCAAAAGTCGAATTCATGCCGCCGATGTTAGTCGATTCGTCCATCCGCGATCCATTACCTGACGCGTAATGACCGGTCAAAGTTGCGTCGAATGCCGTCGTAACATTTACCTCGCAAACCATTGCGCAGAAATCTTTGCGCGCGTAACCCTAAATCTCGGGTGGTCCGCGCCGTTAAAAGCCATCAACAAGCCAATAAAGTTTCGCGTGCCGTGCGTGTCTCATGTCGAGCTCGCAGTGCTCGCGACGCCCTGACTTCTTGCGGAGAGATCATGTTTGTCATTATCGGTTGGGTAGTGGTCATCGGTTCGGTGATCGGGAGTTTTATCGGCGTCGGCGGGCATCTGGCGGCGCTGGTTCAGCCGTTCGAGTTGCTGTGTATTTTCGGGGCGGCAATCGGCGCGTTCGTCGTGTCCAATCCGACCGCAACGCTCAAGAAGACCTTGCAAGGTCTGCCGAAGGCCTTTAAGGGCGGCGCCTACACGAAAGAGAAATACCTTGCGCTGATCGCGCTGCTCTATGAGCTGCTGCAAAAGGCCCGCAAGGAAGGGATGATGGCGCTCGAAGCCGACGTCGATGCTCCCGAAGCCAGCCCCGTGTTCCAGAAGTACGAACACGTGATGAACGATCATCATCTGCTCGAATTCATCGTCGACTATCTGCGCATGATGTCCGCAGGCAACGTCAACGCGATGGAAATGCAGGACCTGATGGACGAAGAACTCGAAACGCATCACACCGAAAGCGCGATTGCCGGTAACGCAATTCAGAAGATGGCGGACGGCTTGCCGGCGTTCGGTATCGTCGCGGCGGTTATGGGCGTGGTGCACACCATGGGCTCGGTCGGCGCCGCGCCCGCCGTGCTGGGCGAGATGATCGCGGGTGCGCTCGTCGGAACCTTCCTCGGCATTCTGCTCGCATACGGTTTCTTCGGACCGCTCGCTGACTTGCTCAACGCAAAGGGCGCGGCCGAAGCCAAGCCGTTCCAGTGCGTGAAGTCCGTGTTGCTCGCGTCGATGAACGGCTACGCGCCGACCATCGCCGTCGAGTTTGGCCGCAAGGTGCTCTTCACGGCGGACCGTCCGAGTTTCAAGGAACTGGACGACGCCGTGCGCGCCACCAAGATGCCGAAGTCCGCTTAAAGCCGCTCGCGCTCATTACCGGAAAACACGTTCATGGCTGAGAAACCTTCACGCGATCCGCTGCAATCCGTGCTCGCGCCGACCATCATCGTGCGCCGCAAGAAGAAGGCGCACGGACACGGTCATCATGGCGGCGCATGGAAGATTGCCTACGCCGACTTCGTCACCGCGATGATGGCCTTCTTTCTCTTGATGTGGCTGCTGGGCTCCACGTCGAAGTACGACAAGGAAGGCATCGAGGATTACTTCAACACACCGCTTTCCGCGCTCTTCGGCAACGACGGCGGCGCATCCGCGCACACGAGCGTGATTCCAGGCGGCGGACGCGATCTGTCGAGCACGCGTCCCGGCGAAGGCAAGAAGAGCCAGACTCAGCCAGTGCCGCCGCAAATCGCGCGTGCCGCCGTCGCCGCGGACGACATGCAGCGCCTGCAGCAACTGAAGCAGAAGCTGCAAGCGCTGATCGAACAGACGCCTGCACTGAAAGCGTTCAAGGATCAGATTCGGATCGCGATCACGAGCGAAGGCTTGCGTATCGAGATTGTCGATTCGCTCAAGCGGCCCATGTTCGCGTCGGGCAGCTTCAAGCTCGAAAGCTATGTGACGACGATTCTCACGAATATCGGCGCGTCGTTGAATGACGTCGATAACCGCGTGTCTATCGCCGGTCACACGGACGCCGTGCCCTACTCCGGCAATCAGACGGGCTACTCGAACTGGGAGCTGTCGAGCGAGCGTGCCAACTCCGCGCGCCGGGCGCTGGTCAGCGGCGGCATGAAGGAAAGCAAGATTCTTCAGGTGCGCGGTCTCGCCGATGCGCTGCCGCTCAATAAGGACGTTGCCGACGAACCGACCAATCGCCGTATCAGTATTCTCGTGCTGAACAAGGCTGCGGAACAGGCATTCTTCCGCGATGGCGGCCGCACGACGGTGGATCAGACCTTGCCTCCCGAAACCGCGATTCCGGCGGCCGTGGCGGCGAAATCGACCGCGCCGGCAGCGGTGGTCAAGTAACCTCCAGGCTACATCGACAGATGCGCCATGCACAAATCACGCGTGCATGGCGCTTTCTTTCATGCGCTCAGGAAAGCCAGTCGCTCACGGTCTGCACGACGAGCCACACATTCGCCACGCTGATCACGACGAACAAGAGCCACGCCAGCAGCTTCGTGGTCATGGCATTGGCGAACTCGCCCATCAGCGTCCGATCGCTCGTCATGCGAATGAGCGGCCACAATGCAAACGGCAATTGCAGGCTCAGCACGACCTGACTCGCGACCAGCAGCTTGCCGACCGCGCCGTTGCCCATCGCATACACGCCGATCAGCGCGGGCACGAGCGCGAGCGCACGCGTGATGAAACGCCGCTGATAGCACGGAATCTTCAAGTGCAGGAAGCCTTCCATGATGACCTGGCCCGCGATGGTGCCGGTAAACGTCGAGCTTTGTCCCGAAGCGAATAGCGTCACCGCGAAGAGAACCGCGGCCAGCCCGGTGCCGACGATAGGCGCCAGCAGCTTGTAGGCATCTTCGATCTCGGTGACTTGCGTATGCCCTGTCGCATGAAACGCCGATGCCGCGAGAATCAGAATTGCCGCGTTGATGAGCAACGCAAGCACGAGCGCGACGATAGTGTCGATGCGCGACAAGCCGATGGCCGACGCCAGGCTCTTCTTATCGCGCTGAACCACGCGCGTTTGCACGATCGACGAATGCAGATAGAGGTTATGCGGCATCACGGTTGCGCCGAGAATGCCGATGGCGAGATACAGCGGCTCGCGCTGCGAGAAGAGGCTGATCGAAGGCACGAGACCTGCGGCGACCGAAGCCCAATGCGGCTTCACGAGCACGAGTTCGACAATATAGCCAAGCCCGATGGTCGCAATCAAACCCAGCATGATGGCTTCGAGATCGCGAAAGTTCTTGCCCTTGAGACCGAGCACGATGAGCGTATCGAACGCGGTGAAGATCACGCCCCACATCAGCGAGCAGCCGAATAGCAAGTGAAACGCGAGCGCACCGCCGAGCACTTCGGCGAGATCGCACGCGATGATCGAGAGTTCGGCGAGCGCCCATTGCGCATGAGCGACGGGCTTTGCGTAGCGTTCGCGTGATAGCTGCGCGAGATCGCGTCCGGTGACAATGCCGAGGCGCATCGACAGACATTGCAGCACCATCGCCGCAAGGCTCGAAAGCACGACCACGAAAAGCAGGTCGTAGCCATAGCGCGATCCGGCTTCGATATCGGTGGCCCAATTGCCCGGGTCCATATAACCGATGGAGATGAGCAGCCCCGGCCCCGCGAACTGCAGCAGCTTTTTCCAGAACGACGCGCCAGGCGCGACGGCGACGGAGCCTTTGACTTCAGACGGACAGAATGGCGCGGTGGCCGTGGTCGGCAGCTTGAACGGCAATTGACGGTCCCGGTGTCGATGTTTGAACGAAAGATGTTTGAACGAAAGCGAGCGTCACTGAAACGAACCATGCCTTTGTCTTACAGGACGCTCGAAGCTCGCGAGTCTATCATCGGGCGCTTGCCGCCACAGGCGAAAACGTTTGTGACAGCGCCCGCTTCAATCTGACCAAAGCGCCATTTGACCGCCAGCATCTCGTCACGGTGCGAGACATAGAATCGGTGCCGTGGCGGTGGTGGGTGTAACGAGCTTCATGACGCTCGAAACCACGAAACCGCACGCCGCGAATCGTCCTTAACTTTTCAGGGAGTTCGCCATGAAACTACTCGCTCGCATCGCTATCGTTACGTTGGCCGCAGCGCCACTTGCCGCCTTTGCTCAAAGCGAAGGACTCACCCGTGCACAGGTCACACAGGATCTCGTCAAGGTCGAACAAGCCGGCTACAACCCGTCGGAGCGCGATGCGTTTTACCCGAACGATATCCAGGCCGCCGAACAGAAGGTCTCGAACCCGTCGTATGGCGCATCGTCGGAAGGCTCGTCCGCGTCGGGACAACCGACCATGACGACCACGCCGCTCGGCCAGACTCCGCAATAACGTCATTCAACAGTCACGCCATTCCGAACGAGGCCAGCGCGGCTTCCGCTGAATTGAAGCGATCCCGCGCCGTCTCACTGCGGTACTCGCATTGCCTTTCGCGCGATGCATCGACGTACTTTCCGATTACGTTCACCTTCCATTGCGCGCTGCCGGCTTTCCTTTCGAGCGCTTAGGATTACACACGCCTTTCATTTCACGCAAGATGACGAAATCGCCATTTTCGCGTCATTATCTCGTTGGTACGTTGCCACTACCATAGGGCACCGAAGGCGACTCACCGACCCGCCTTCGAGACTCGTCCCGCGCGTGAAAGCACCTGCGTCCCTCCCTCGCTCTTCCGAACGCCTCAATGTGGATTGTCAACGTAGCGCTGAAGCGGCCTTATACGTTCATCGTAATGGCCATCATGATCCTGCTGGCCACGCCATTCGTCATTCTGACGACGCCGGTGGACGTACTTCCGGAGATCAACATTCCGGTTGTCAGCATCATCTGGACGTACACGGGCCTCTCGTCCGAGGACATGGCCAACCGCATCACGTCCGTGAACGAACGCAGTCTCACGACCACCGTCAACAACATCGAGCATATCGAGTCGCAGTCGTTGCCGGGTATCGCCATCATCAAGCTGTTTTTGCAGCCAACCGCGAACATTCAGACGGCGATCGCGCAGACGGTGGCCGTCGAACAGGCGCAGCTCAAGCAGATGCCGCCCGGCGCAACGCCGCCGCTCGTCATCAGTTATTCGGCGTCGAGCATTCCTGTGATCCAGCTTGGATTGTCGAGTCCCAAGGAGTCGGAGCAGTCGCTCAACGATACGGCGCTCAACTTCCTGCGCCCACAGCTCGTGACCATTCCGGGCGCATCGGTGCCGTATCCGTATGGCGGGAAGTCGCGTCTCATCTCCATCGACCTCGATACGCGCGCGCTGCTCGCCAAAGGCTTGACGCCAACCGATGTGGTCAGCGCCGTCAACGCGCAGAACCTGATTCTGCCGACCGGCACGGCGAAGATCGGGCCGAAAGAATTCACCATCAACATGAACGGTTCACCGACCACCGTGGAAGGCCTCAACGACCTGCCCGTGCGAACCGTGAACGGCGCGACGACTTATCTGCGTGAAGTGGCGCACGTGCGCGATGGCTTCTCGCCGCAGACCAACGTCGTGCGTCAGGATGGCCGGCGCGGCGTGCTGATCTCGGTGCTGAAGAACGGCGATTCATCGACGCTCTCTATCGTCAACACGTTGAAGGGTCTCCTGCCGCAAGCGCGTTCGTCGTTGTCGGAAGACATCAAGATCACCGCGCTCTTCGATCAATCGGTGTTCGTGAAAGCCGCCGTGCAGGGCGTGGTGCGCGAAGCGCTGATCGCCGCCGCGCTCACGGCCGCCATGATCCTGCTCTTCCTCGGCAACTGGCGCAGCACCTGCATCATCGCGATCTCGATTCCGTTGTCCATTCTGTCGTCGTTGATCGTGCTGCATGCGCTCGGGCAAACCATCAACATCATGACGTTGGGCGGGCTCGCGCTCGCGGTGGGCATTCTCGTCGACGACGCCACCGTCACCATCGAGAACATCGAACGCCATCTGCACATGGGCACCGATCTGCACGAAGCGATTCTCGAAGGCGCGGGCGAAATTGCCGTGCCCGCGCTCGTCTCGACGCTGTGTATTTGTATCGTGTTCGTGCCGATGTTCTTCCTGACCGGCGTGGCGAAGTTCCTGTTCGTGCCGCTCGCGGAAGCCGTGGTGTTCGCCATGATCGCGTCGTACATTCTTTCTCGGACGCTCGTGCCGACGCTCGCCATGCTGCTGATGGGCCACGCGCATGCACCCGATGCCAAGAAGAAGCCGAATCTCTTCATGCGGCTGCATCGCCGGTTCGATCACGGCTTCGAGCGCATGCGCGCCGCATACATCGTGATTCTGAGCAGCCTGCTCGTGAAGCGGCGGCTCTACGGTTCGCTCTTTCTCGGCTTCTGTCTCATCTCCACCGCGCTGGTGTTCGTGCTCGGCCAGGACTTCTTTCCCACGGTCGATGCCGGCGACATCCGCATGCACATGCGTGCTCCAACGGGCACGCGTATCGAGGAAACCGCGCGTCTCGCCGATGAAGTCGAGAAGGTCGTGCGTCAGGTCGTGCCCGCCGATGAGCTCGATACCATCCTCGACAATCTCGGCCTGCCCTATAGCGGTATCAATCTCTCGTACAGCAACTCGGGCACCATCGGTACGCTCGACGGCGAGATACAGGTCGCGTTGAAAGAAGATCACGCGCCGACCGAAAAATATATCGATGAACTGCGCGCGCTCTTGCCGCAGAAATTCCCCGGCGTGGAGTTCTTCTTTCAGCCCGCGGATATCGTCACGCAGATTCTGAACTTCGGCTTGCCCGCCGCCGTAGACGTGCAGATTCAAGGCCAAAATCAGCAAGCTAACTTTCAGGTCGCGGCCAAGCTGATGAAGCAGATCCGCATGATTCCCGGCAACGTGGATACGCACATCCAGCAGAAGCTCGACGAACCCGTCATCAACCTGACCATGGACCGCACGCGTCTGCAGCAGCTCAATCTCTCGGCAAGCAATGTCGCGCAGAACGTGCTCGTTTCACTATCGGGCAGTTCGCAAACGTCGCCGGGATTCTGGTTCAACCCGAAGAATGGCGTGGAATACAACCTCGCGGTACAGACGCCGCAGTATCAGGTTTCATCGGTCGACGAACTCTTGCGCACGCCTGTGTCTGCCTCGCTCACGGGACCGACGCAGTTGCTCGGCAACCTCGTGCGTGTCTCGCCGCAGAATCAGTTCGCGGAAGTCTCGCACTACAACATCCGTCCCGTGATCGATCTCTTCGTGAGCGTGGAAGGAAACGATCTCGGCAGCGTGGCGCGTCAGGTGAATCATCTCGTCGATGAAGCGCGCCGCACGCTTCCGCGCGGCACGCAGATCAATGTGCGTGGTCAGGTCGAGACCATGCGTACATCGTTCTTCGGGCTGGGCGTTGGCGTGGCCATGGCGATCGTGCTGGTGTATTTGCTTATCGTCGTCAACTTCCAGTCGTGGGTCGATCCGCTCATCATCGTGAGCGCGTTGCCGGCGGCGCTCGCGGGTATCGTCTGGATGCTATTTCTCACCGGCACGCATCTGTCCGTGCCCGCACTCACGGGCGCGATCATGACGATGGGCGTCGCCACCGCCAACAGTATCTTGATGGTGTCGTTCGCGCGGCAACGTCTGACAGCGGGCGTGCCGCCGCTCGCCTCCGCGCTCGAAGCAGGCGCAAGCCGTATTCGCCCGGTGCTGATGACGGCCTTCGCGATGATCATCGGCATGATTCCAATGGCGCTCGGTCTCGGCGAAGGCGCCGAACAGAACGCGCCGCTCGGCCGCGCGGTGATCGGCGGCTTGCTGTTTGCCACGGTTTCCACGCTGTTCTTCGTGCCGCTCGTCTTCGCGGGTATTCACGCGCGCCTTGCTAAACGCGCGGAACGCAAAGGCCAGAAACCGCACGGCGAAGCGCAGTCCGACGACACGAACACGCAGCACTGAATTCAATCCAGGCACTCCGACGAACATGACTGAAAAGAACCACGCCTCGCTCGCGATTCCCGCGCGTGATCCGAATGAAGGACCCGCGCTGCCACCGCGCCATGTCGAATGGAAACGCGCGAAGATCGCGCTCGTGATCGTGCTTGCGCTGCTCGCGCTCGGCGCGGCGCGCACCGTGATCAGCGACATGATCCACAACCGCTCGGTCGTCACGCGCACGCAACAGAACGCCCAGCAATACGTCAACGTGGTCGCGCCGACGCAGACCGATGGCGGCGGCAACACGACCTTGCCGGGTACGCTGCGCGGCTTCGTCGAATCGCCGATTTATGCGCGCGCGACGGGTTATCTGCTGCACTGGTACGCGGATATCGGCACACGCGTGAAGCAAGGCCAGTTGCTCGCCGATCTCGATACCCCTGAAATCGATCAGGAGCTCGCGCAGGCGGTCGCGCAACGCGATCAGACAGCATCGAGCCTGGGCCTTGCGAAAAGCTCGCTGCAACGCTGGCAACAACTGCGTCAGCGCGATGCCGTCTCGCAGCAGGAACTCGACGAACGTCAGAGCACGTATAACCAGGACGTGGCCAATCTCGCCGCCGCGGACGCCAACGTGAAGCGTCTGCGTCAGCTCGAATCGTTCAAGCGCATCGTCGCGCCGTTTGCAGGCGTGGTCACGCAGCGCAACGTCGATGTCGGCGATCTCATCGACGCGGGCAGTGGCGCGAGCCGCGCGCTCTTTGCGCTCGCGCAGTCGGACCCGCTGCGCGTGTTCGTGCAGTTGCCGCAGGCGTATGCGCAGAACGTGTCGGTCGGTCAGTCGGTGGTCGTGATGCAGGCCGAGCTTCCCGGTCAGCAGTTCCACGGCAAGATCACGCATATCTCCGGCGCGATCGACGTGCCCACGCGTTCGCTGCAAGTCGAAGTCACGCTGCCCAACGCCGATCAGCGCCTGCGTCCCGGCGCCTATGTGCAGGTCGCCGTGCCAGCCGTCGTCCATGCACGCCTGCTCGTGCCGGGCAATGCGTTGCTCTTCCGTGCGGAAGGACCGCGCGTCGCGGTGGTCGACTCGAACGGCCATGTGCATCTGAACAAGATCGTGATCGCGCAGGATCTCGGGCAGTCGCTCGAACTCGAGAGCGGTATCGAGCCGACCGACAAGATCATCATCAATCCGAGCGATTCCATTGCGGACGGCGATCATGTCGTGGTCCAGCCGCAGAAGCAGCAGAATCAGCACGATCCGCAGACTCCGAATCAGAAGGCCGCGTCATGAGAGGCATCGTTGCCATCGGCTTGTTGACGATGCTCGCGGCATGCACCGTCGGCCCCGATTACAAGCGCCCCGTCGCCGAGACGCCGCCCGACTGGCAAACCGACTCGTACTGGCGAGTCGGCGAACCTTCGCACGCGCCGCTCGCGCTCGACTGGTGGACGAGCTATGACGACGCCACGCTGAACACGCTGGAGACGCAAGCACTCGCGCAGAATCAGACGCTCGCGGCCGCCGTCGCGCATTACGAACAGGCCCGCGCAACGCTCGCGCAAACCTCATCGCTCGCGCTGCCCGAGGTGGATCTCGGCGCACAGGCCGACCGTCTGCGCGTATCGAAGAATCGTCCGGTCACGAGCTACAACACGCCGGTCATGAGCACGGTTCAGAACGACATCAAGCTCGCGCCTTCCGTGAGCTATGACCTCGATCTGTTCGGACGCATTCGCCGCGAAGTGGAAGGCGCACAGGCAACGGCGGAACAATCGCGCGACGACCTCGCCAACGCGCGGCTCGTTCTCACCACGGAACTCGCGAGCAGCTATTTCTCGATGCGCGAACTCGATGCCGAGATCGACGTGCTGAATCGCTCCGTGGGGCTGCAGAAGAAAGCGCTCGATTACGTGACCTCGCAGCACGATCTGGGCGCGGTATCCGGTCTCGACGTGCTGCAACAGCAGTCGCAACTCGACTCGACACGCGTGCAGGCGCAACTGCTGCTGAACCAGCGCGCGCAATACGAACACGCCATTGCGGCGCTCGTCGGCACGCCCGCGCCGCAGTTCTCCATCGCGGCGGACATCAAGGATCGTCCGGTGCCGTCGATACCGCTCGGCCTGCCGAGTGACGTGCTGCAACGCCGGCCGGATGTGGCATCGGCGGAGCGTTCGATGGCGTCGGCGAATGCGCAAATCGGCGTCGCCAAGGCTGCATTCTTTCCGAGCCTGACCTTGAACGGTAACGTCGGCTGGGAGAGCACCGCGTTCTCGAGTCTCATCTCCGCGCCAAGCCTCTTGTGGACCATCGGCACCATGGCGAGCCAGGTCGTGTTCGATGGCGGCCGGCGTTCCGCTGCCGTCGACTTCGCGAGCGAAGGCTACGTGGCGGCTGAGGCGAATTATCGTCAGACCGTTCTCGGCGCGTTCCAGCAGGTGCAGGACGGTATCGTCGGGTTATCGGTGCTGGATGGCGCGGCGAAGCAATCGCATGCAGCCGTGGTCGACTCGCAGCGTCTGCTTTCGCTTGCCAATGATCGATATTCGGGCGGCCTCGTCGCTTATCTCGACGTGATCACCGCACAGCAGCAATTGCTCACGAGCGAGCGCCAGGATGTGCAGATACGTGGCCAGCAACACACCACGTCTGTCGCGCTCGTCAAGGCGCTGGGCGGCGGATGGGACGTGCATGACGCGGCGCAGGAACAGGGTGCATCGAATCAGAGCGTCGAGGAATCATCGCGTTGAATGGCGGTTCGATGCAAGCATGTTAGACGTGAGGATCGTATAGTAATCACCTATAACAATAAGCAAGCGAGCGGTAAGCAAACCCCTTGAAGAGGCAGGCATGAAAGTCCTGATAGTGGAAGACGAACACAAGGTAGTCGATTACCTGCGCTCCGGACTGACCGAGCAAGGCTGGGTCGTCGATGTCGCGATGGACGGCGAGGAAGGCACGCATCTGGCCATCGAATACGATTACGACGTGGTCGTGCTCGATGTCATGCTGCCGCGCCGCGATGGCTTCGCGGTGCTGAAGGCGCTGCGTCTGCAGAAGTCGACGCCGGTCATCATGCTCACGGCGCGCGATCATATCAATGACCGTGTGCGCGGTCTGCGCGAGGGCGCGGACGACTATCTCACCAAGCCTTTTTCGTTTCTCGAACTCGTCGAGCGACTGCACGCGCTCGCACGGCGCACGCGCGCGCAGGAATCCACGCTCATTTCCGTGGGCGATCTTTACGTCGATCTGATCGGCAGACGCGCCACGCGTGACGGCGTGCGCCTCGATCTCACCGCGAAGGAATTTCAGCTGCTGAGCGTGCTCGCGCGCCGTCATGGGGATATCCTGTCGAAGACGGCCATCACCGAACTCGTCTGGGAAGTGGATTTCGAAAGTCATACCAACGTGGTGGAAACCGCCATCAAGCGGCTGCGTGCCAAGCTCGACGGGCCGTTTCGCACCAAACTCCTGCATACCGTGCGCGGCATGGGCTACGTGCTCGAAGTGCGCGAAGCACGCGACACGCGGGAAACCAGGGAAGACGCGAGAACATCATGAACGTGCAGTGGGCCAAATCCGGCGACGGCGAACCGCGCTCGCAGCGATCCATTGCGCGGCGGCTTGCGGTCATGTTCGCGGTCGTCGCGTTGTTCGTGTTCGCGCTCGTGGGCACCGGGCTTTTTCTCGTGCTGCGTGTGCAGCTCGAACAGCATCTGCGCGACTCGCTCGACAATCGCGCGGAGATCGCACGGCTGATCGTCTCGCACGTATCGAACCCCGACAAGTGGAAGATGGCCAAGGAGAAGCTCGCGGACATCACGCCGCGTGACGGCTCCACGATGTTCGCCGTGGCCAGCAACGACGGCCTTTATAACTACGGCGCACCGCCCTTGCGCGATCAGATCAAGCGCGTGCAGGACCATTACGGGCACTTCCAGCCCGAAGGCCGCGCGTATGAAATGCTCATGACCACGCTGACCATTCCGCCGTATATGGACCGTCCGCCGTTGCAGCTTTTCGTGGCCGTGGACTGTTCGCCGAACGTGCGGACCATGCGCGCCTTCGGGCTTGCGCTTGCCGCATTGACGGCGCTCGCCACGGTCGCCGTGTTGTTCCTCAGCTATTCGGTGGCGCGACTGGGCCTTGCGCCCTTGACGCGTCTGACACGCGACGCGCAGAACGTAAGTCCGAACAATCGCTCGCAGCGGCTCAACACGCGCTCGTTGCCCTTTGAACTCGAAGACCTCGCGAAGTCATTCAACGGCGCGCTAGAACGGCTCGATCACGCGTATGGACGGCTCGAATCGTTCAATGCGGATGTCGCGCACGAGTTGCGCACGCCCGTCACCATTCTCATCGGCCAGACGGAAGTGGCGCTCACGCGCGACCGGCCGATCGAAGAATTGCGTCATACGTTGCAGTCGAATCTCGAAGAGTTCGAGCGCGTGCGCGCGATCATCAACGACATGCTGTTCCTCGCGCGTGCCGATCAGGGCGAACGCGCAACGGGGCTCGTCGAAGTGTCGCTCGCGGCGGAAGTGAGCCGCACGCTGGAGTTTCTGGAGATACCGCTCGAAGAAGCGCAAGTGCGCGCGACGGCAAGCGGCGATGCACGCGCCTTCGTCAACACGTCGCTATTCGGCCGCGCGCTTTCCAATCTCGTGATGAACGCCATTCAGCATTGCGCGCCGGGCGCGACTATCTCGGTCAACATCGCGCGCGAGCATGGGCGCGTGCGGATCGCGGTGGCTAATCCCGGCGAGCAGATCGCGCCGCCTGTCATGGAGCATCTGTTCGATCGTTTCTATCGCGCCGAAAGCTCGCGCACCAACAGCCGGGAGAATCACGGGCTGGGACTGGCTATCGTGAAGGCCGTGGCGGAAATGCATCGCGGCACGGTATCGGCGACGAGTGCCAAGGGCATCAACACGTTCGCGTTCTCGGTGGCGCGATTCGGCAATGAGCATCGGCCCATGAGCGAAGGCGGAGCATCGGCCGGGGCGCCGTTATCCGCCGAGCATGCGCAGCAGGCGCGCATTGCGATGGGCCTTTCGGAACGGCATTCCACGGGCTGATTGTTCTCGCGGTGCTTTCCCGCGATGTCAAAAAAAAGGGTTGGCCCTTCCGATGTATCCACATCCGAGCCAACCCAAAAAGAAGAGACGGCTGTGAAGCACATCTCCATGCTCCAGAAACGCCACCTTGCCTGGTTGCCTCCGGAGTTCCAACGGTGTTACCGAGCGGTTTGCGACGTCGGTTTCGTCGCGGCAATGGCAACGGCTATTGCAATGGCTATTGCAATGGCGGCAAGCTTCGCTTCGTGTGCCCTATAGCGTGGAAGCGTCACCAAGAAACTCATTCGCCATCCGAAATAACCGTGCCTTCGTTTCAATCCCTATAGCCATTCGACGATGCCCGCTGACGCTCATTTTTGTCGATGCGCCTGTGGGAAAGGACTGTAAGGAGAATCGCGAAAGGAATTGGCGGGGGAACCAACATTTGCGCTGAAATCGCGCTGATTCATCAGATGTTTGGTTCGACAGCGCTCACAGGGCGCTTATTGGAAGACTGCATGAAGTAAAAACGGGCGCCGAGGCGCCCGCTTCTTGCCGCAGCCGTCAAATGACAAATCAAACCGTGCTCAACCGAGCCATCTCCGTTTCGACGATCAGCTTCTTCAACTCCGGCACGCACGATCCGCAGTTGCCGCCGGCCTTCACGCAAGCGGTGACCTCCGCAGCCGTCTTCAGACCCTTGTCCTGAATCGCCTTGCAGATCGTGTTGCGCCCGACGCCGAAGCACGAGCAGACTGTCGGTCCTGTGTCCTCGCCCTTGCCTATCGGCTGGCCGAGCAAAAGGCTCGCGCGGTCTTCATCGTCGAGACGCTCTTTCTCGAAGAGACTCGCAAGCCAAGCGCGTGCAGGCAAGTCGGGGCGCTCGGAAACGAACACGCAACTCTCGATGCGATCGTTCACCACATGCGCCGCGCGATACACGCCCGCACTTTTGTCCTCGTATTCGATCCAGTCCGCATGCGGATCGTCAATGCGAAAGAGCGCGCGCGCCCAGTCGTGATGATCGTCATGCGCGGCATCGAAACGATTGCGTCCCGCCAGTTCATGGCGCACGAAACGCGCGCCGTGCACGCGCGTCCAGTGCGTAACGGAATCGAGCGCGGGCGCGCGTCGCGAAAGCGCGAAGCCGTGCCATGTCACGTGGAATTGCTCGATCGACACAGGCGTGTGCTTGAACTCGGGCTCGCCCGATACCGGATCGACGACCGGATTCACCACCGCGCCGACGCGCGCATCCGAGGCAACCTGATCGTTCCAGTGGATCGGCACGAACACGCTGCCGCGCGACATGCCGCCGCCGAATTGAACACGCGCGATCATCGAACCCCAGCGGCTCGTCACGCGCGCGAGCTCTCCTTCGCGCACGCCGTATGCAAGCGCGTCCTGCGGATGCATGTCGATGAACGATTCGCTGATATGCCCGGCGAGCTTCGCCGAACGCCCGGTGCGCGTCATCGTGTGCCATTGGTCGCGCACGCGGCCCGTGTTGAGAATAAGAGGATAGTCGGCATCGGGCGCGTTGACCGGATCGCGCGGCGGCGTTGCGATGAAACGCGCGCGCCCATCGGCATGACTGAAGCGTCGTTCCTCGAAAAGTCGCGCGCTGCCGGTGTCGTCTTTCGAGCGCAGCGGCCATTGCACGGGTTCGAGCAGGTCGTAGTCTTGCTCTCCAAGTTGCGTTAGTCCGCCGATGTCGAATGCGCGATAAACGCCCGTCTCCGTGTCGTTGCGATACGCGCTCAAACGCGCGTGTTCATCGAAAATTTCATGCGGCGCCTGGAAGTCGAAGCCCGCAAAGCCCATGCGACGCGCGACATCGCACATGATCCGCCAGTCGGCGCGCGCTTCGCCCGGTGCCGGCAGAAACGCGCGCTGCCGCGAGATACGGCGCTCCGAGTTGGTCACGGTGCCGTCCTTCTCGCCCCAGCCGAGCGCGGGCAGCAACACATCGGCGCAAGCGTTGGTATCCGTATGCTCGATGATGTCCGAGCTCACCACCAGTTCACACTTTGCAAGCGCGCGCTTCACGCGGTCGCCGTCCGGCAGACTCACGACCGGATTCGTGCCCATGATCCATAGTGCTTTCACGCGGCCGGCTTCGATGGCGTCGAACAGATCGACGGCCTTCAATCCGGCGCGTTCGGGAATCGCAGGCGACGCCCAGAACGTCTGCACGATCTCGCGATGCAACGGGCTATCCAGTTCGAGATGCGCCGCCAGCGTGTTGGCAAGGCCGCCCACTTCGCGCCCGCCCATCGCGTTCGGTTGTCCCGTGAAGGAAAACGGTCCCATGCCTGGCTTGCCAATGCGTCCTGTCAACAGATGACAGTTGATGATGCTGTTGACTTTGTCCGTCCCCGCGCTCGATTGATTCACGCCTTGCGAATAAACCGTCACCACGCGTTCGGTGCGCGCAAAGAGCCGATAGAAGGTCATCAGATCGTGCGCATCGAGCTTGCAGTCCTTCGCGGTCTGCGCGAGATCGGGCGGTCCTGCTGCCGCGAGCGCGGCATCGAAGCCGTTGGTGTGTGCATCGACGAAAGCGGAATCGGATGCGCCATGCTCCGCCAGAAACGCGAACAGGCCGTTGAACAGCCGCACATCGCTGCCGGGCTTGAGCGGCAGATGCAGATCGGCCATCTCGCACGTTGCCGTGTGGCGCGGATCGATCACGACGATCTTCACGTCCGGCCGCGCTTCCTTCATCTTCACGATGCGCTGAAACAGGATTGGATGACACCATGCCGTATTCGATCCGACGAGCACGATGGTATCGGCGAGTTCGAGGTCTTCGTAATTCAGCGGCACGAGGTCTTCGCCGAACGCGCGCTTGTGTCCCGCCACCGACGACGACATGCAAAGCCGCGAGTTCGTATCGATGTTCGCGCTGCCGATATAGCCCTTCATCAGCTTGTTGGCGACGTAATAGTCCTCCGTGAGCAATTGCCCCGATACGTAGAAGGCGACCGCATCCGGACCGTGACGTTCGACGATGCGAGCGAATCCGCTCGCCACGGTGCCGATGGCATCGCTCCAGGAGACATCGGCGAGCGCGCCGGTTTGACCGTCGCGCAGCTTCGGTTTGAGCAGACGTCCTTCGAGGCTCACCGTGTCGCCGAGTGCCGAGCCTTTCACGCACAAGCGGCCGAAGTTGGCCGGATGTGTTTCGTCGCCAGCAATCGCCACGTCGATAGCCGTGCGCGGTGTCGCCACAACGCCGCAACCCACGCCGCAATAAGGACATGTCGTGCGAACGGCAGCCGCCTGAACCGGAATGATGGGGATTCTCGCGTTCATATCTATGCTTGCGCTTCGCAAAGCGTCTTGCCGAACAACAAACGTCCGCGCAGATGCGAGACATCCGTGCGGTTCTGAATCAGCTCGAAATACCATGCGCCGTCTTTCACGTCGCCATACAGCACCGCGCCGATCACACAGCCCGCCTGCAACACGAGACGCTTGTAGACGCCGCGACGCGGATCGCGCAGCACGAGGTCTTCGGACGAATCGTCGCCGATGAAATCGCCCGCCGAGTAAAGATCGACGCCCGTGACTTTCAGCTTGGTCGCGGTCGCGCGCTGCACATAACGGCGATGTCCCGCGCCCGCGAGATGCGCGCCGGCCACACGCGCCTGATCCCAGATCGGCGCCACGAGACCGAACGTAGCCGAGCGATGCTGCACGCATTCGCCCACTGCATAGACGCGCGGATCGTAAGTCTGCAAGGTGTCGTCGACGACGATCGCGCGCTCGCAGTGCAGTCCCGCTTCCTTCGCGAGCGCGATGTTGGGACGCACGCCCGCGGTCATCACGACGAGATCAGCTTCGATCTCGCGGCCATCGGCAAAGCGCACCGCCGTCACGCGTTCATCGCCCACGATCTCCGTCGTCCTCGCGGCCATCGCGAAACGCAGACCCTTGGCTTCCAGCGAACGCTTGAGCAACGTGGACGCGCTCGCATCGAGTTGACGGTCCATCAGGCTTTCGCTCGAATGCACGACCGTCACCGACATGCCCTGACGTTGCAAACCGTTGGCCGCTTCGAGACCGAGCAAGCCGCCGCCGATCACCACCGCGTGACGATGATCGCGCGATGCCGCCAGCATCTTTTCCACGTCTTGAATGTCGCGAAACGCGATCACGCCCGGAAGATCGCAACCCGGCACGGGAATGATGAACGGCTTCGAACCCGTCGCTATCAGAAGTCGGTCGTAGCGCGCCTCGATACCGCTTGCCGAGCGCACGATGCGCCGCACGCGATCGATTCCGACCACGGCGTCGCCTGCATGCAGCGTGATGTCATTGGCTCGATACCATTCGCGCGTATTGAGGATGATGTCGTCCACGCTCTTCTCGCCTGCAAGCACGGGCGAAAGCAGAATGCGGTTGTAGTTGCCGTAAGGCTCGGCGCCAAACACGGTGATGTCGTACAGCTCGGGCGCGATCTTCAGCAATTCCTCGACCGTGCGCATGCCCGCCATGCCGTTGCCGATCACGACGAGACGCTGACGCGCCTGCACCATCGGTACATCGGCCGCGCCAGCCGCAACCGCATATTCCGTCTTCATGCGGCAATCCACACTTTGCCGCCGGCCACGCGTGCGCGATACGCGGTCACGGAGCGCTCCGGCGCTTCGAGGCATTCGCCGGTACGCAGATCGAAGTGCTGCTTGTAGATCGGCGATGCCACGACAATGCGCTCGCCCAAGCTGCCGACGATACCGCGCGAGAGCACCGCCGCCTGCGAATGCGGATCGAAGTTGTCGATGGCGAAGACGCTCTGCTCGTCGCCCGCCACATGAAACACGGCCACCTGCGCGCCCTTGAAAAGCGCACAGACGCCGGTGTCGGGCACGATGTCATCGAGTGCGCAGATCTCGGTCCAGTCCTGTTCAATGCGGTCATTCATGGTGGTCTCCAGCGCTCAAACGGTTTCGACGACGACAGGAATGTCGATCAGCTTCAGCTTGCGTTCCTCGGGCGTCGCGGGACGAATCTGGCCGCGCTCTTCCACGAAGGTCACGTTCTCGTCGCTCTTGTCGCTGTTGACGAAGTGACGGAAGCGCTTGCGCGTTTCGGGGTCGGTGACGGCCTTCTTCCATTCGTCTTCGTACGTATCGACGACGAGTTGCATCTCCGCTTCGAGTTCGGCGGCGAGTTCGAGCTTGTCGTTCACGACGATATCGACGAGATAATCAAGGCCGCCTTCGAGGTTGTCGCGCCACACGCTCGTGCGTTGCAGGCGGTCCGCCGTACGCACGTAGAACATCAGGAAGCGGTCGACGTAGCGAATGAGCGTGACTTCGTCGAGATCGGATGCGAGCAGTTCGGCGTGACGCGGCTTCATGCCGCCGTTGCCGCAGACGTAAAGGTTCCAGCCCTTCTCCGTCGCGATGACGCCGATATCCTTGCCCTGCGCTTCCGCGCATTCGCGTGTGCAACCCGAGACGCCGAACTTGATCTTGTGCGGCGTGCGCAGCCCCTTGTAGCGGTTTTCCAGCGCGATGGCGAGACCGACCGAATCGCCGACACCATAGCGGCACCATGTCGAACCGACGCACGACTTCACCGTGCGCAGCGACTTGCCATAGGCATGTCCCGATTCGAAGCCCGCGGCGATCAGCTCTTCCCAGATGAAGGGCAACTGCTCCACGCGCGCCCCGAACATGTCGACGCGCTGGCCGCCCGTGATCTTCGTATAGAGCCCGTACTTCTTCGCCACTTGTCCGACCGCGATCAAACCATCGGGCGTGACTTCGCCGCCCGGCATGCGCGGAACGACGGAATACGTGCCATCGCGTTGAATGTTGGCGAGGTAGTAGTCGTTCGAATCCTGCAGGCCCGCATGCTCCTTCTTCAGCACGAACTCGTTCCAGCACGAAGCGAGAATGCTGGCCACGGCAGGCTTGCAGATATCGCAGCCCAGACCCTTGCCATGCTTCGCGAGCATCGAGCCGAACGTGCGATGTCCTTCCACGCGCGCCATGTGATAAAGCTCCTGGCGCGAATACGGGAAGTGTTCGCAGATATGGTTGTTGACCGCGAGCCCCTGGCGCTTCATCTCGCTCTTCAGCACCTGCGTGACGAGCGGCACGCAGCCGCCACACGATGCGCCCGCCTTGCATGCGCTCTTCAACGCGCCGATGCTCGTCGCGCCCGCGCACACCGCCGCGCAGATTTCCGCCTTGCTCACGTTGTTGCACGAACAGATCTGCGCGGCATCGGGCAAGGCTTCGACGCCCAGGCCGGGCTTCGCCTTGCCGTCGCTTTGCGGCAAGATCAGGAATTCGGGTGCTTCCGGCAGCTCGATCTTGTTGAGCATCATCTGCAAAAGCGTGCCGTATTCAGTGGCGTCGCCGACCATCACGCCGCCCAGCAGGAACTTGCCGCAATCGGACACGACCAGCTTCTTGTAGATCTGCTTGCGCTCGTCGCTGAACTGATACGAGCGGCTGCCCGGCGTCTTGCCATGTGCGTCGCCGATACTCGCCACGTCCACGCCCATCAGCTTGAGCTTGGTGCTCATGTCCGCGCCCGCGAACATGGCGTCGTCCGCGCCAATGACCTGCTTCGCGACGATGCGCGCCATGTCGTAACCCGGCGCGACGAGGCCGAACAACTGCCCTTGCCACAGCGCGCATTCGCCGATGGCGTAGATATCCGCATCGCTCGTGCGGCATGCGTCGTCGATCACGATGCCACCGCGCGGCCCGATCTCGAGACCGGCCGCACGCGCGATATCGTCACGCGGACGAATGCCCGCGGAGAACACGATCATGTCGGTATCGAGATGCGCGCCATCGGCAAAATTCATGCGATTCGCAGCACCCTCGCCATCGACGATGGCAAGCGTGTTGCGGCCCGTGTGCACCGTCACGCCCAGTTCCTCGATCTTGCTGCGCAGCACGCGTCCGCCGCCGTCGTCCACTTGCACGGCCATCAGACGCGGCGCGAATTCGACGACGTGCGTGATGAGCCCGAGATCGCGCAACGCCTTCGCCGCTTCGAGACCAAGCAAACCGCCGCCGACGACCGTACCGACTTTCGATTTCGCACCGAAGGCACGCATCGCTTCGAGATCTTCTATCGTGCGATACACGAAGCATCCCGCGCGCTCTTTGCCTTCGACGGGCGGCACGAAGGGATACGAACCCGTTGCGAGCACCAGCTTGTCGTAGGGCAGCACTTCGCCCGTGGATGCGGTCACGGTACGCGCCGCGCGATCGATCGCGACGGCTTTCGCATTGAGCTGAAGCGCATAGCCCGAGCGATCGAAGAAGCCTTCCTGCACGAGCGAAAGCTCATCGGCCGACTTGCCCGAAAAGAATTCGGTCAGATGAACGCGATCATAGGCCGCGCGCGGTTCTTCGCAGAGCACGGTGACTTGCAGCGTGTCATGCCCGCTTTCGGCGAGACATTCGAGGAACTTGTGGCCGACCATGCCGTGGCCGATGACGACGATTTTCATGGGGACTCTGCCTGAGTGATGACTTAACCAGCTACACGGTTGTTGCCCGCGAGCGCGCTTTCACGCAACGCGGCTTCGCGTGCCTTGTGTTCCGGGGTAAAGCGCACGGCCAGCGCGCACAGTGCAGCGCCTCCGACCATCACGCCGAGCATCGAGAGCGTGGCTTGCGCATTGCCCACGCCTTTCATGAGGAAGCCCGCCGCGACCGCGCCGACGTTGCCGCCCGCGCCGATCACGCCAGCCACGCCGCCCAGCGCCTTGCGGTCTATGAACGGCACGAGCGCGTAGGTCGCGCCGCAAGCCATATGCGTGAAGAGACCGAAGATGAGCATCGATACGATGGCGAGCGCGACGCCTTCGGCATGCGCGAACGCATAAAGACCGATGCCTTCGCCCGCGATCAGTACGAACAGCAAGGTCGCGCGAATATCGAGGCTGCGGCGCGCGGCCGCTTTATCGGAAAGCCAGCCGCCGAGCGCGCGGGCAAAGAGCGCGAGCAGACCGAAGCTGCCTGCCGCCAGTCCTGCCGCGCCGAGCGAGAGCTTGAAGTGATCGACGTAATACACGGCCGCCATGTTGTGGATGAACACTTCCACGCCGAAGCACGCGCCGTAGGTCACGAACAGCATCCACACGCGATAGTTCGAGCATGCGGTCACGAAACTCTGCCAGCCGCCCTTCTTGCCGCCGTCGATGGCAACGCCCAGTTCGCGCAGTAGCGTGAAGTTGCCTTGCGGACAGTCTTGCGTATAGCGCCAGTAAAAGTACGCCATCACAGGCATGGCGATACCCGGCACGATCAGCGCGATGCGCCACGACGATGCCGCGCCTGCGCCCAACGCGATCGCGGCGGCAACCAGCATCGGCACGAGAGCTTGCGCCGCGCCTGCGCCTGCGTTGCCCCAGCCCGCGGTCGTGGCGTTCGCGGTGCCGACGACGTTCGGCGCGAACATCACCGACGTGTGGTATTGCGTGATGACGAAGCTCGCACCGATTGCACCGATGGCAAGACGACACCACAGGAAGCTGTCGTAGCCCGTGGAAAGCGCCGCGCCGAACACCGGCACCGCGCCTGCGAGCAACAGCGCGCTATAGACCTTGCGCGGGCCGAAGCGGTCGCACATCGGGCCCACGATCAGACGTACGAGAATGGTCACGGCCACGGCCGCGATATTGAGGTTGGCGACCTGGTCGTTGGAGAGGCCGTATTCGCGCTTGATGAGCGGCATCAGCGGCGCGCAAGCGAACCAAGCGAAGAAGCATACGAAGAACGCCATCCATGTGAGATGGAAGGCGCGCATCGGCGCCGTGCGCATGCTGAAGAGATCGATCCGGGTGGCTTTGTCCATCGTCTTTCCGCCAAAAAAGAAAGGCGTCCCGCGCATCAGCCGGAAAGCCGATGCGGGGGACGCCGTTGTCCGATGCCCGCATGGCTTTAACCTGCCGGGCGCTGTAATCAGGACGGATCGCCGTTGATCCGATGGCGGAACATAAGGCAAGGGATATGCCATGTTGAACGCATGCAGCTCACAACCATGCGGAATAAGCGTTCGAGCGATCCTGCACCGGCAGCGCGCATTGGCTCCGCGTCGCGTTTTGATGCGCGCGGGCACATCGCTGGTGCGGCGCAGCACTGATGGCGTGCGAACGTCGCTTATTTTTGAACCGTCTGGTTAATCGTGCGAATGAACGCGGGACGCCATGCACGCCATGCGTTTGGCAACGCATCGAGGCATGCGCGCGCTGTTCGGGTGCCGGCTGCACATCGACAGTGCCTCCTTGCGGTGCGACGTGATGCGCGCGTCGAGGCGCAAGCCCTCGCGACATCTACGCAAGCGCGTTCCCGGCGCAAATGGCCCGCTTATTGCATTGCTCGAAGCGCTGCCGGCAACGGCGCTGGCAGCAGCGCAAAGCATGCATACATCGACCGATGCATGCATCGACCAAGGCCCAAGGACAACGGCGTCCCCTCGTGCAACGACACGGGCGGACGCTTTTTGCATTTCGTCCCGCCGCGCCGATGCGCCCCACCGATACAGGCGAGTCATCTCGCCCCGAGACGAAAGAGAACACGATGAATCACGTTGAAGGCAAAGTCACCCTCCTGAGCGCGGGTCCCGGCGATCTCGACTTGCTGACCTTGCGCGCGGCCAAGGCGCTCGCCGCCGCCGACATCCTCATGCTCGACGACCTCGCCAATCCAGAGATCGTCACGCTTGCGCCCAACGCGCGCGTGATTCGCGTCGGCAAGCGCGGCGGTTGCCGGTCGACACCGCAGGCGTTCATCGAACGTCTGATGCAGCGTTATGCGAGAAAGGGCCTGCACGTGGTGCGCGTAAAGGGCGGCGATGCGCTGCTGTTCGGCCGCGCGGGCGAGGAAATTTCGGCGCTACGCCATGCAGGCATTGCTGTGGATATCGTGAACGGCGTGTCGTCGGGATTCGCGGCGGCAGCGGGGCTCGGCATTTCGCTGACGCATCGGGATCATTGTCAGGGCGTGACCTTCGTCACGGCGCACATGCAGGATCACAGTCAACCGGACTGGGCCGCGCTCGCCGCCACCGGCACGACGCTCGCCATCTACATGGGCATGAGCCGCATTGCGAGCATCGCTCAGGCGTTGCTCCTGGCGCTGCGTGCCGATACACCGGCCGCGGTCGTGCAGCACGCGGGATCGCCCGATGAGAAGCGCCTCGTCACCACGCTCGATCGTCTCGCCGCCGACGCCACCGCCGCCGGACTCGGCAGCCCCGCCGTCATTCTGATTGGCGGCGCGATAGGCGAAGCCGTCGAATTCGCGTGCCATTCCAGGCAAGGTCTCGCGCATGCCGCTTGAACGAATAGCTCGCGATGCAACGTTGAATCCGCGCGTTCGTCGCAACGAAAGACGCCGGTCGCGCACATTCGCACGCCGTATTGCCTATGCCATTCGGCCAGGTTCTCAAGCGGCCTGGCGCGCGTTAGAGTCGAACGTATCGCGTATGCCTTCGTTCCGACCGTTTCCCGCATGACTCCTGCTCCATCCATGTTGCGCGTCTTGCTCGTCACCGACACCGCCAAGCCCATCGGCGACTTGCGCGAGCAGCTGGCGCGTCTCGGTTACGACATGCTCGCCGAGGTCGCCGCGCCTTCCGCGCTGCATGCGGCCGTGGAGAGCCAGAAGCCGGATGTCGTCATCATCGATACCGATTCGCCTTCGCGCGACACACTCGAACAGCTCGCGGTGATGAACAAGGCCGCGCCGCGTCCCGTGCTCATGTTCAGCAACGACGCCGATCAGCAGTTCATTCGCGCCGCCGTCGGCGCGGGCGTGACAGCGTATTCCGTGGAAGGGCTCGCGCCCGCGCGGCTTGCACCGATCATCGAAGTCGCGCTTGCTCGCTTCGCACACGAGGCGCAGTTGCGGCAGCGGCTCGCGCAAGTGGAGAACGAGCTTGCGGAGCGCAAGATCATCGACCGCGCGAAGCGGCTGCTGATGGATCGCCGCGGCCTGTCCGAGAACGACGCCTACGCCATGCTGCGCAAACGCGCGATGGACCAGGGCGTGAAAGTCGCGGAGATCGCGCGCCAGCTTCTCTCGGTCGCGGATTTGCTGCCCTGACCAAGCACATTGCACAGACCATGAACTTGCCCGAAACGAATACATCCCCGTCCGCGTTGCCCGAACGCACGCATTTGCGGCTCGGCTTCGTCGCGTTGAGCGACGCCGCGCCGCTTGCCGTCGCGGCCATCCACGAGATGGGGCGGCGCCACGGCATCCGTATCGAACTGTGCCGTCAGCCTTCGTGGGCCGCCGTGCGCGACAAGCTGCTTTCCGGCGAGATCGACGCCGCGCACGCGCTATATGGGCTCGTGTATGGCGTGCAACTGGGCATCGGCGGGCCGCAGGCGGACATGGGCGTCCTGATGGTCCTCAACCGCAACGGTCAGGCGATCACCTTTTCAAACCCGCTCGCCGATGCCATTCGGAATGGCGCGAGCGTGAAAGATGCGCTGGCGTCGCTCGACCGCCCGCCCGTGCTTGCGCAGACTTTCCCGACCGGCACGCATGCGATGTGGCTGTATTACTGGCTGGCGGCGAATGGCGTGCATCCGCTGCGCGACGTGCAAAGCGTCGTGATTCCGCCGCCGCGCATGGCCGATGCGATGGCCGAAGGCATGCTCGACGGCTTCTGCGCGGGCGAGCCGTGGCATGCGGTGGCCGAAGCGCGCGGCGTGGGACGCACGGTTGCGTACACGAGCGAAGTCTGGCCGGATCATCCGGAGAAGGTCCTTGCGTGCCGGCGCGATTTCGTCGCGCTGTATCCGAATAGCGCGCGGGCGCTGGTGCGTACGCTGCTCGACGCATGCGCGTGGCTCGACGCGCGCGAGCATCGCGTGGAGATTTCGCGGGCGCTGGCTTCGGCGGAGTTGCTTGGCGTCCCGGCGGCGCTCATCGAAAGCCGGCTGGCTGCTGCCGATGGCGGCGACGCGCGCGCGCTTCCCGTGCGCTTCTTCGACAAGGGCGCGGTGAACTTTCCGCGCGTGTCGGATGGCTCGTGGTTCATCACGCAGTATCGGCGCTGGGGGATGCTTTCCGGTGAACACGACGATGCCGCCATTGCGTCGGCAGTGAACCAGACGGCGTTGTATCGCGAGGCGGCGCTGGCGGCAGGCGTAAGTGTGCCGGACGAGTATCGAAAAGCGACCTTGTGCGATGGACGCGTTTGGGATGGCGGCGATACGGCCGGTTATCTCGCGGGCTTCGATGTGAAGGCTTGAGCGCGGGCTGTTGTCTCGTCTCGCGAAACTGCATCGGCCGGCGCGAGGGCCAGGCGCAAACGTCGCAAGCGACCAGGACACGCCGTACGCCAGCTTGCATGCACGTCGGTTCGACCCGGTCGTGAGCACGCCAGCCAACGCAATGTTCAGTGGCGACTCGGCCTCCGCGCCACGATCAAGCCGTCTCGATCCCGCCAAGCCTTGACTTAAGCGCCTAAATCAAGAGAATGGGCGCCGCCGCGCGACCCTCGCGGGCGGGTTTTAGCGCCCCGGCGCCAACATCATGGACAATATCGGGATACGGATCGAAACGCGCTGACGTTCTCGTCGCGTGCTTCGGCTCACGCAACCGCGCTCAAACGGCCTGCCGTGCCGCCGCTCGCGGCATCGGCTGCCGTTTTCCGCACACCAGAACCGCGCCGCCACCGGCCACCAGCGCCGCCGAGGATAGGTCGTCCTCGCAAGCAGCCACAAGGAGCATCAAACACATGACCGACATGAATCCGTCCTTCTTCGGCAGGATAGGCATTGCCTTCGGAGCGTTCTTCGGCGTGCTCGGCAACGGCGCGTTCGCCGGCCGCGTGCAGCGCCTGCGCGAAGCCCCGCATGCGCCGGAAGCGCCCGTGCCCGCCGCCGCGCCGGTAGCAACCGCGCCGGTCGCGCCCAAGCCCGCGCCGTCGCCGCTGAAGGAATCGAGCCCCGTCGCCGCCTTGCAATTGCTCGGCCTTTTGCAGCGCGACGCCCGCTTCATCGATTTCGTCGAGGAAGACATCGCCAACTACAGCGACGCCGATATCGGCGCGGCCGCGCGTCTCGTGCACGACGGCTGCCGCTCGGTGCTGCGCGAACATTTCACCATCCAGCCTGTGCGCAACGAAGCCGAAGGCAGCCGCATCACGCTGCCCGAAGGTTTCGACGCCAGCGCCGTGCGGGTGACCGGCAACGTCGTCGGCAAGCCGCCGTTCTCGGGCAATCTCAGCCATCGCGGCTGGAAGGTCGCTGAAACACGTCTGCCGAAGCTCGCGGACCAACACGACGCGAGCATCGTCGCACCGGCCGAGGTGGAGCTATGAGCGATCATCACGAAGAGTACGCGCCGCGCTATTCCATCGGCGTCGATCTCGGCACCACGCACTGCGCGCTGTCCTACGTCGACTTGTCCGCAAGCGACGGCGAGAAGACCGCGCAAGGCGTGCTGTCCATCGCGCAATTGACGGCGCCTGGCGCGGCCGAGGAGCGCGAGTTGCTGCCTTCGTTTCTGTATCTGCCGCATCCGAGCGAACTCGCGCCCGGCGATCTGACCTTGCCGTGGACGCAGGAGCGGCCGTTTATCGTCGGTGAGCTGGCGCGCAGCCGGGGCGCTGGCACGCCCATCCGCCTCGTCTCCAGCGCGAAAAGCTGGCTCTGCCATCCGGGCGTGGATCGTCGCGCGGCCATCCTTCCCGCCGATGCTCCCGAGGAAGTCGAACGCGTCTCGCCGCTCGAAAGCTCGGTGCGCTATCTCACGCACTTGCGCGAGGCATGGAATCACGCGCATCCGGACGCGCCTTTCGATCAGCAGGACGTCACCGTGACGATTCCCGCTTCCTTCGACCCCGCCGCCCGCGAACTCACCGCCGAAGCCGCGGCGGCGGCCGGCTATGCGCGCATGACACTGCTCGAAGAACCGCAAGCCGCGCTCTACAGCTGGATTCAGAAGTCGACGGGCGGCTGGCGCAAGCAAGTGAAAGTGGGCGATGTGATTCTCGTCGTCGATGTCGGCGGCGGCACCACCGATCTCTCGCTGATCGCCGTGGTTGAGCGTGAAGGCAATCTCGAACTGCATCGCGTCGCGGTCGGCGAACACATCCTGCTGGGCGGCGACAACATGGACCTGGCGCTCGCGCATATCGTCGCGCGCAAGCTCACGGCCGCCGGCACACAACCCGATCCGTGGCAACTGCGCGCGCTCACTTATGCGTGCCGTTCGGCCAAGGAAACGCTGCTCACCCATCCGGACACGGAAACCGTGCCGCTCGTCGTGCCGAGCCGTGGCTCGAAGCTGATCGGCGGCTCGCTGCGCACCGAGCTCACGCGCGCCGAACTCACGCAGATCTTGCTCGAAGGCTTCTTCCCGCAAGTCGATGGCAGCGCGCGCCCGGTCAGCCGCGCACGCGCCGGTCTCACGCAACTCGGTCTGCCCTATGCGCAGGATGCCGCCGTGACGCGTCACCTCGCCGCGTTCCTCGGCCGTCAGGTGAACGCGCTCGCGGAAATCGAAGGCTTGCCGCACGAAGCCCCGCAAGGCGCGACGCTGCTGCATCCGACCGCGGTGCTCTTCAACGGCGGCGTGTTCAAGTCGCCGCTCCTGGTCGAGCGCGTCATGTCCACGCTCAATTCATGGCTCGCCGCCGAGAACGCGCCCGCCGCGCGTCTGCTCGAAGGCGCGGACCTCGATCTGGCGGTGGCACGCGGCGCGGCCTATTACGGCTATGTTCGGCGCGGCAAGGGCGTGCGCATTCGTGGCGGCACGGCACGCGCATACTACGTCGCGGTCGAGTCGGCAATGCCTGCCGTGCCCGGACTCGAACCGCCCGTGCAGGCACTGTGCGTGGCGCCTTTCGGCATGGAGGAAGGCACGGAGGCCGCGCTGCCCGCGCAGGAGTTCGGGCTCGTGGTCGGAGAGCCGGTGCATTTCCGCTTTTTCGGCTCGTCGGTGCGCCGTCAGGACGAGGTGGGCACGCTGCTCGAATACTGGCAGCCGGACGAACTGCAGGAACTCGAGGAGATCGAGGCATCGCTGCCATCGGAAGGGCGCACGCCCGGCGAAGTCGTGCCGGTCAAGCTGCACGCGCGCATCACCGAGGCAGGCACGCTCGAACTCGAAGCCGTGCCGCGCGGATCGTCCGAGCGCTGGAAGGTCGAGTTCGACATGCGCGGCGGCGTGAGCGCCGACTCGGGCATGGGCCTGTAAGTGCCGGCGCGTAAGAAGGCGGCGGGCGCGCGCTATCGCGTCGGTATCGATCTGGGGACGAGCAATACCGTCGTCGCCTATGCCGAAGCGGGCTCGGACGAGATTCGCGTCTTCGAGATGGAACAGCTCGTGAGTCCGGGCGAAGTGGCGGCGCGCCCGCTCCTGCCGTCTTTGCGGTATCACGCGGCGGCGGGAGAACTGAACGCGAGCGACTTGCAGTTGCCGTGGCCCCGTGACGCAAACGCCGGGGCAGAGCCCGAAGTGGTCGGCCAGCTCGCGCGCGTGCTGGGCGCGCAGGTTCCGGGGCGGCTCGTTTCGAGCGCGAAAAGCTGGCTCTCGCATGCTTCGGTGGATCGCGTCGCGCCAATTCTGCCGTGGGGCGCGGGCGACGACATCGAAAAGATCTCGCCCGTCGCCGCGAGCGCGAGTTATCTCGCGCATGTGCGCGCGGCGTGGAACCATCGCTTTCCGGGCTCGCCGCTCGAAGCGCAGGACCTCGTGCTCACCGTGCCCGCATCGTTCGATGAAGGCGCGCGCGCCCTCACGCTCGAAGCGGCGCGCATGGCCGGGCTTACGGCGCTGCGCCTGCTGGAAGAACCGCAGGCGGCGTTCTACGACTGGCTGTTTCACCATCGCGAAAAGCTCGCCGATGAACTCGCGGCCACGCGGCTCGTGCTCATCTGCGATGTCGGCGGCGGCACGACCGACCTCACGCTGATCCAGGTCGCGATGGACGGCCCGGAGCCGCGCCTGACGCGCATCGGCGTGGGCAACCACCTGATGCTCGGCGGCGACAACATGGACCTGGCGCTTGCGCATCTGGTGGAGCGGCGCCTTGCCGGCAACGATCAGGAGCGCCTCTCCGCCGCGCGTCTTTCGCAACTCGTCGAACGTTGCCGCGCGGCCAAGGAGCAATTGCTCGGCGCCAACGCGCCGGACAAGGCCACGATCACGCTGCTCGGCGCGGGCTCGAAGCTGATCGGCGGCGCGCGCTCCACGGAAGTGACGCGCGAGGAGATCGCGCGGATCATCGTCGATGGCTTCTTTCCGATGGTCGCGCCCGACGAGCGTCCGCGTCGCGCGCGCGGGGGTATCGTCGAATTCGGGCTGCCTTATGCAAGCGATGCCGGCGTCACGCGGCACGTCGCGGCGTTTCTCGCGCAACATGCCACGCAGGCGCGCGAGGCGTTGGGCGAAGCGGCATCTGACCAAGCCAGCTTGCCCGTTCCCGACACGCTGCTCCTGAACGGCGGCGTGTTTCGCGCCGAACCGCTTGCGAGCCGTATCGCCGAGGCGCTCGGTTCTTGGCGCGGCGCGCCGGTCCACGTGCTCGCCAATCACGATCCGGACGTTGCCGTGGCGCGCGGCGCGGTCGCCTATGCGCTCGCGCGCGCGGGCCGCGCACCGAAGATCGGCGGCGGCTCTGCACGCAGCTACTTCCTGCTGCTCGACGAAGACACGAGCGACGCTGGCGAGCGCGGCGTCTGCGTGCTGCCGCGCGGCACCGAGGAAGGTCAGGCCATCCATCTGGCGGACCGCACCTTCGCGTTGCGGCTCGGCGCGCCGGTGCGCTTTCACCTGGTGTCATCGGTGGCGGATGCGACGTTCAAGGCAGGCGAGATCGCCGATGTCAGCGCCTCGGCCGGCGACTTCGTGCGCTTGCCGCCCATCGCCACGGTCGTCGATCCGCGCGGCCAGGAGGCGAATCACGCGCACAAGCCCAACGAGACGCCCGTGCAATTGACGACTTCGCTCACTGAAGTCGGCACGCTGGAGATGCACTGCATCGCCACCGACGATCCCGCCAAACGCTGGCTGCTCGAATTTCAATTGCGCCGGGAGAATGCGTCGAACGACGCGGCGGCAAGCGAAACGCATCCTGCGTTGCCAAAAGCCATCGATCTGATCGACCGCACTTTCGGCGCGCGTTCGCAGGACGTCGGCCCGAAGGAGATCAAGCGCCTGCGCGCGCTGCTCGAACAGGCGCTCGGCCCGCGCGATAGCTGGGATCTCGCGCTCTTGCGCGAGCTTTACGGCGCGCTGTGGGACCGCGCGAAACGCCGCCGCCGTTCCGCCGATCACGAACGGCTGTGGCTCAACCTGACGGGCTATTGCTTGCGGCCGGGCTTCGGTCATCCGCTGGATGGCTGGCGCGTCGAGCAATTGTGGACGCTCTTCGACCAGGGCATCCAGTACGGCAACGAAAGCCAGATCTGGTCCGAATGGTGGACGCTATGGCGGCGCGCGGCAGGCGGTCTGCCCGAAGCCGCGCAACTGCGCCTGCTCGACGACATGGCCTTCGTGCTTCAGCCGCCCGGCACGAGCCGCTATCGGCGCGCGGCGGGCGCTGCGCGCGCGGGCTATGAAGACATGGTGCGGCTCGCGGCATCGCTCGAACGCGTGCCGGTCGCGCGCAAGATCGAAACCGGCGAATGGCTGCTCACGCGGCTGAAGAAGCCTTCGGAGAACGTGCAGAGCTGGTGGGCGGTCGGGCGGATCGGCGCGCGGCAGCCGTTCTACGGCAGCGCGCATGGCGTCGTGCCGCCCGAGACGGCGACCGCCTGGCTCGGCGCGATCCTCGCGCTCGACTGGAAGAAGGTCGATCCGGCGGCGTTCGCGGCCGTGCAGATCGCGCGCATGACGGGCGACCGTTCGCGCGACCTTCCCGACGACATCCGCGCCGCCGTCGTGCAGCGCCTGGAGATGATGGGCGCGGCGGAAGCGTGGATCGCCATGGTCCGCGAAGTCGTCACGCTCGATCGCGCCGACGAAGGCCGCGTGTTCGGCGAGGCGTTGCCGGCAGGGCTCAAGCTCATCGGCTGAACTGGCGTCGATGCGGCGCGTCGAGACCGCGAATTGCTTCGCTCTCAGAAGCTTTTTGCGAAAGACGGCGCGAAAGCCTTGCGCCGTCTTGATTCCCGGCTATGCGCGTCCTATGGTTATCAGTGTGTTCGTCCTGGACACACACTGAAGGAGGTCATCATGCCATCCCCACGCAAGGCTCAAGCGAGCAATCCCGCCGAAACCGAAATGTCGAGCCGCAAGAAAACGGCCGGTCCCAAGGCATCGCCGCCCAAGGCAGCGGGCGCCAACGAAACGCAGGTCGCCAAACGCAGCACCAAGGCCAAACCGAAATCGTGAATGCGCGAGGCGCGGTATCGCGCACTCTCGCGCGGTACGGTTAGCCCTCGTCATCGCGCGGGGGGCATCTGTCGTGGCCGTCCTTCGATACGGCGAGCAGGCATGCCCGGCTCGCCGTTCGACTGATCCGGTTCCGAGATGCACCGGTTGCTTTGCGCGTCGACTCTCTCCTCCTTCCCCGCCGCTGCCGTCCAAAGCCATCTTTTTTCAGCGTCCGCCCGCCAAAAGCTCGCATTAATTTCCGTTTTTAACGGTTGATGCCTAAAAAAAGGCGTATTGGTAAGACCAAGTTGGCCTACAGTAGATATCCCCGAAACCGCGACTCGAACAAGCGATGGCCGTCCCTCAACGCGCCGAACGTGTGCGCACTCCCGAGATTTTCTCCGCCGCGCGAGAAGCGGGGCTCAGTCTCGTTCGCAATCTTTCCATTCCGGCCGCTTTCGCCGACCGCGCGCTGGAAGCGCAATTCCTCGAAGATCACGCGCAGCGCTTCTGCGCGTTCAGGCGCGCATCCGCGCTGCTCGCGCTCGTCATCTGGACCTGCTTCCTCTGGTGGGACTTCAGTTTTTCGCAAGGCAACAGCGCGCTGAACGGGCGCCTGTCCGACATTCTGGCAATCCGCTTTGCGGGCATCGTGTTGCTGATTCTCGAATGCTGTCTCGTCCTGCGGCCCTCGTTCCGCTCGCACGCGATGTCCGAGAAGGTCATCCTCACGGGCATCTACGGGCTCTTGTGTCTGATCCTCGCGCTCTTCGCGATCACGCCCTCGCCCTATAACTACACGCAGCATTTCACGGGGCTGTGCCTCGCGCTCTTCGTGCAGTTCAGTTTCTTCTATCTGCGCTCGCGGGTCGTGCTGACGGCGGGCATCGTCACCATGGCGTCGATCGTGGTGCTGCAGCTCACCGCGCATCTGCTCAATCCGGAGAATTTCTTTGCCGGACTGTTCTATATGTTCAACGTGATCGTGGTCGGCCACGGCGTCTGCGTGCACGCCGAACGCGTCTCGCGCGAACGCTTTTCCGCCGAACGCGCGCTCGCCTCGCTCAACGACGAACTGCGCGCCGCGAACGGCTCGCTCGCGCGCAAGAACGACGAGTTGGAGATCTCCAGGAAGGACCAGGAGAACAAGACCACGGCATTGCTCGCGTTGCGCGAACAGCAGATGATCGCCGCGCAAACCGCGAGCCGCGAGAAGTCCAATTTCCTCGCCGCCGCGACCCACGATCTGCGCCAGCCAATGCACGCGCTCAACCTGTTCCTGCAAGCCGCCGCCGAGGCCATCCGCAACGGCGAGTTCGAGCAGGCGGAACGGCTCATCGACGAATGCGGGCGCTCGTCAATCATTCTGGCGCGGCTCTTGAATGCCGTGCTCGATCTCTCGCGGCTCGAATCGGGCCGCGTGGTGCCGCGCTATCACGTGTTCGACGTGCGGCGAACCATCGAGGAAGCCGTCGAACAATTGCGTCCGTTCGCCATGAGCCGTGGCGTCGACTTGCGGCTGCGGCTGCCGAAGTCGGAAGTCGTCTGCGTGCGAAGCGACGCGCACTGGCTCGGACGCGCCATCGCCAATCTGATCTCGAACGGCATCAAGTACGCCGATCAAAGCAAGAGCGCCAGCAAGACCGCCAAGCCCACCGTGATCGTCGGCGTGGTGCGCTCGCCGACGCGGGCGCGCATCGACGTGCTGGATAACGGCATCGGCATTCCGGCCGATTATTTCGACGCCATCTTCCAGCCCTTCTTCCAGGTCGACAACCCGGAGCAAGATCGCGACAAGGGGCTGGGACTCGGCCTGTCTATCGTCAATGCGGTCATTTCGATGCTGGACGAACACCGCATCGAGCTCAAGTCCACCGAAGGGCGCGGTTCGCGTTTCTCACTGGAAATGCCGCAGTGCGGACCGACGCTCGACAAGCCGTCCACGCGCGCGCCTGCATTGTCCGAGGCGAACGAAGCGGCGGCGCTGAGCGGGCGCTACGTGCTGCTCGTGGAAGACGACGGCCTCGTGCGCGCATCCACCGAGGCGCTGCTTTCGCAATGGGGCGTGCTTTACGACTCCGCCGCGACCTTCGACGAGTTCGAAACCATTCTCGCGGACATCGAGCGCTTCCCGGATCTCATCATCACCGACTACCGCCTGCGCGACTCCAAGACCGCGCGCGAAGTAGCCATGCTGGGCACCGCAAGGCTCGGCCGTCCGTGTCCGTGTCTGGTCGTGACGGGCGAACCGTCGGCCACCATCGTGCCGCTCGCGTGCGAGCAGGACGTGCTGAGCAAGCCCGTGAGCCCGGCGGAATTGCGCCGCGGCATGGTCGCGTTGATGCCGAACGCAGCCGCCGGCCAGAGCGCTTGCGAGGCAGCCATCGCATGAGTGTGCACAAGGTCATCTACGACACTGACCCCGGTATCGACGACGCTATCGCGCTCGTGTTTCAGACGTTGCATCCGCGGATCGAACTCATCGGCATCACGAGCGTGTTCGGCAATGCGGATATCCATACGACGACCGCCAACGCGCTCTATCTTGCATCGCGTTTCGCGCCGAATGTGCCGGTCGCGCGCGGTGCGGCGGCGCCTTTGCAACGCGCCGCGCCCGAACCTATTCCGCATATCCACGGCGACGATGCGCTCGGCAACGTCGAGCGCACGGAAGCCGTCACGGTGAAGGAGGACGGGCGCGCGGCACATCGGTTCATCATCGAGAAGGTGCGCGCGGAGCCGGGCGAAATCACGCTGCTCGCGGTCGGGCCGCTCACGAATCTCGCGCTCGCGTTAAGAGACGATCCGGAGATTGCATCGCTCGTGCGCGAGGTCGTCGTCATGGGCGGCGCGTTCGGTTACAACGGCGCGCTCGGCAACGTGACGCCCGCCGCCGAGGCGAACATCCATGGCGACCCGGAAGCGGCCGATATCGTCTTCGGCGCGCCGTGGAAGGTGTCGATCGTCGGGCTCGATGTAACGCATGAAACCGTGATGACGAACGCGTTTCTCGCCGATGTGCGGGACAGCGCAGGCGATGCCGGCCGGTTCGTATGGAACGTCTCGCGCTTTTACGAGCGCTTTCACGCGAACGACGGCGAGACGCGCGGCATCTACGCACACGATTATTCGGCGGCCGCTTTCGTCGTCGCGCGCGAACTGTTCACGACGAGAAGCGGGCCGGTGCGCGTGCTGACCGAAGGTATCGCGGCGGGTTTGACTGTGCAAAAGCCCACGTCGATGCGTGCCAGCGCGCCGGATTGGGACACGCGGCCATCGTGCGACGCGTGTATCGGCGTCAATGCGGACGCGGTGCTCGAACTCTTTGCTCGGACATTGCGCGGCTGACGTGCTTGTCTAGTGCGCCGCTTCTTTCATGCAACCGGCGCGCGCCGCGGCAATGCCGACGCGCTGCGGCTTCCACCTCGCCGAAGCGGATCGGCGGGCATACCAACGCGGCGCTTCAACCCTCGCGCAAGCGCGCACCCAGCCACTCGCGCAGTGCTTCCACTTCCTCCATGCAGACCGAATGCGGCATCGGATACGTATTCCATTCCACCGTACAGCCCTGCTCGCGCGCGAATTCCACGGCTTCCTCGCC
Organism: Caballeronia sp. GACF4; assembly: GCF_023631025.1. Classification (NCBI taxonomy): domain Bacteria; kingdom Pseudomonadati; phylum Pseudomonadota; class Betaproteobacteria; order Burkholderiales; family Burkholderiaceae; genus Caballeronia; species Caballeronia sp. GACF4. The sequence continues at coordinate 147,892 of NZ_JALQDW010000018.1, read as the reverse complement.
TAGCCGCACGTTGAGTACGTCGTCGAAGCTGCCGTGCGCGGCGAAGATCGGCGTGTCGCGGTTCGCATCGCTGAACGAGGCATCGATCAAGCCTTTCGACGGGATATAACCCGACAGCACGATCAGCCCCGCGAGCTTTTCCGGATGCGTGAGCCCCGCCTGATAGGTCATTGCGCCGCCCTGCGAAAAGCCGGCGAGAAAGATGCGCTCGGAGGCGATGCCGCGCGCGTTCTGCTGCGCGACGAGTTCGCGCACGAAGGCCACAGACGTCTCGATGCCCGCCTCGTCCACGCGCCGGTTGATACCTTCGAACGACAGGATGTCGTACCACGCGCGCATCACGTAGCCGTTGTTCGCGGTTACGGGAATCTCCGGCGCGTTCGGAAACACGAAGCGCATGGCGGGGGCATCGGCCAGACGCAGTTCGGGCACGAGCGGCACGAAGTCGTTGGCATCCGCGCCGAGTCCGTGCATGAGGATCACCGCGAACTCGGGGTCCGGCGCGGTTTCGACTTCCACTACCGATGGATCGTACGGTTGTGCGGACATGCAATCACTCCCTTGAGGTCGATCACGTTTCAATCACGCGTCAGATGATGGGCACGAGCAATAACACGATACCCACGATGGAAATGAGCCACACCAGCGAGCGCACGAACGGCACACCGCCCGCATAAAGCGGCACGTAGCACAGGCGCGCGACGAAATACATGAGCGCGCCATAGTGCGTAAGCGCATTTTCGCGCCCGGCGACATGCACGATCAGCACCGCGACAGCGAAGATCGGCAAGGTCTCGAAAAGGTTCGATTGCGCTCGCATCAGACGCCCGGTGAGCTTGCGCGGCGGCGGCGCCGGGCCGTCGCGCGGACCGGCGTTGTATCTGAGGCCCGTCTCCTTGTTGCGCAAGAACGCGGGCAACAGCACTTGCACGAGAGCGAGGATGAGCGTCCAGGCCAGCATCGTCAGTTCGAAACTCATGGCGTCTCCAATCGGTTTGTTGGCGATGCAAGCGACGGTCCATCATGCCATCGGGCCGTGCGAACGTGTACGCTTGTTGGCATTCCTTCTACTTACGCTCGTTCTCACGCTCACGCTCGCGGCGAATCTTCCATGCACACGCTTACCCTGCGTCTTTCTCCCGGCGATGACCTGCGCCTCGCGCTCGATCTCGCAGTTCGCTCGCAAAAAAGCGCGCAAGAAGCGGGCGCGGCGTTCGTCCTGCAAGGCATTGGCAGCTTGAGCGTGGCTGCCTTGCGCTATGCCGGGCGCGACGAGGCAACCGTTCTGCGCGGCGACCTCGAAATCTTGACGCTGGCGGGATCGCTATCGGCGGATGGGCCGCATCTGCACATGAGCATCTCCGATGCCGATGGCCGCGTCTTCGGCGGCCACGTCACGGCGGGATGCATCGTGCGCACGACGGCGGAAGTGCTGATCGCAAAGTTGCCGGACGAACGCTACACGCGTGAGCACGATCCCGCGACAGGTTTCGCGGAACTCGTCATCCGGCGTACATAGCTTCCTGAGTTGCAACAGCACGAAGCGCTCCAAGAGCGTCGATCAGGCGGATGCGACTGTTGCCGGTTCGGCGGCGGCGCTATCCAGCGCGAGATCGTGACGCGCGATTAGCTCGAAGCGCTCGCTCTTTTCCACATAGTCCCAGCGCTCGACGGTCGTGCTGCGCGTACCCGATGACCCGTCGTAGCGAATCACGTTCACCGAATTGTCGATGGTCCCGCGCGTGCGCCGGGACAGCGCCGTGCCCGCCTGCACCGCCCACAGCTTGCGCGGCAGGCCGGCGAAGGTATCGTGCAGCGGCAACACGTAGGGCAGATGAATGTGCCCGCCGAGAATGAGATCGGCGCCCGCGCGCGCCCAGCGCTGCACGGCGCGCTCGTGTCCATGCAGAAGGTTGGCCTCGTCTTTCGCGCGCGTGACCGCAACCGGCTGATGCGTGACCACCACGCGCAATTGCTTCGCGCTTGCGGCTTCGAGCCGCGCGGAAACGCGTTTGACCTGTTGCATCGAAATTTCGCCGTCCTTGTGACGGAACGGACGCGTGGTGTTCACGCCGAGCACGAGCAGCGTGTCCGATTCGAACGACGGCTCGAGCTCCGCGCCGAACACGCGCTGATGATTCGCATACGGACGAAAAAGCCGCGCGAGCGGATTGAAGAGCGGAATGTCGTGATTGCCGGGAATGACGAGCCGGGGCCGCGTGCCGAGGGCATCGAAGAACGCGCCCGCCAGCGCGAACTGATACCGCCGCGCGCGCTGCGTGATGTCGCCCGAGACGACGACTAGATCGGGCGAGATGGCATCGGAAAGCCGCAAGAGCGCCGCCACCACCGTCGGGCGTTCGGTGCCGAAATGCGGATCGGATATTTGCAGCAAAACGTTCATGAGCGATTGGCTTCGGCCACGACCGGCTCGGGTTTGAGCAGCAGCAATGGCTTGTCGGAAACGCGGAATTCCAGCGGCATCTGCAGCCACGCCACTTCGCCATCGGTTGCGATCTTCACGCGACGGCGTCGTCCGGACGGATGCGTCACCGTAATGCGCTCGAATGTGAAACTCGTCACGTGATCGGAGTCGGCTAGCCGCCCTGCCGCGCCGCGCAAGGACAGGAACAGATGTGCGAGCCGCCCGACCGGACGCGGCGCAATGGCCACAAGCAAGCCATGTTCCAGTGCGCTGGCTTCGGCCATGCCGATCTGTTCGAGTTGCAGCCGGTTGTTGCCGACGAAGAGCGTCGATGAACGGATGTCGCGCACTTGCCCTTCATGCTCGATATGCAGCCGCAAATGCCGATGCCGCCGCAATAGCGTGTTGAGCGCGGACCACAGCGCGACCAGACGGCTGCGGCCAAATTGCTGCTTGTAGGTTTCGCGATCTTCCAGCAGCTTGGGATAAAGCCCGAGACTCGCATTGACGATGAACATCTGGCCGTTCACGTAGCCCACCTGCGCGGGAAATACGCGCGCTTCGAGCAACAGGCGGGTGGAAAGCTCGAGATCGGCGGGAATACCGTGATCGCGACTGAAGTAATTGAACGTGCCGCGCGGCAGCACCGCGAATGGCACGCCGCGCGTAAGCGCCGCTTCCGCCACGGCGCATAGCGTGCCGTCGCCACCGGCACCGACCAGCACGCCGCCTTGATCGAACGCCAGTTGTGCCGCCTCGCGCGCGGCGGCGGGCAGACGGCCGGGGTCATCGACGACGCACATTTCGAAGCGCCGACCCGCCGCGCCAAGTTCGCGGTCCAGCACGGCGCGGGTTTCGTCGGCCTGCTTGCGGCCCGATCCCGCGTTCATCACGATAAAAAACGGCGCGTGCGGCGCAAGTGTCTGCCCTTGTTCCGCGCCTCGAGCAGGTTCGGCGGGTATGACGGGTGTGGCGGTCGGGGTCATCGGCAGCGCTCCTGGCATCGTGCGATTCGTCCCGCCTGGCCGCCGACGTGCCGTGGAAGCGCGCTTAAGACGCCACGTCCCGCCGACACGCACGCAACTAAGCCCGGCGAGTATCTGCCGAATCATAACAAAATGCTTACAGCTGCATGACGAGACGCACGCGCAAGCGTGCGCCATCGCTCAAGGCAGATCAGGTATGTTCGCCGCCGCGAATGTAGTACTCGAGCTGCTGAATGGTGAACTGCTGCTCGGAGATGATGTTCTTCACCAAGTCCCCGATGGAAATCATGCCGGTCAGCTTACCGTCGTCGATCACCGGCAAATGGCGCATGCGCTTTTCCGTCATGAGCGCCATGCAGTCGTCCGTGGTCTGGTCGGGGCGGACGTAACGCACGTGCGAGGTCATGATGTCGCGCACCGGCGTCTGCTTGGACGAACGGTCCATCAGCACGACCTTGCGCGCATAGTCGCGCTCGGTCACGATCCCGACGATCTCCTCGTTCTCCGTGACGATCACCGCGCCGATATGGCGGTCGGCCATCAATCTGATTGCATCGTAGACCGATGCAGTTGCCGCGATCGTGATGACCGTCTGATCGGGTTTGGAACTGAGTACCTGTGCGACTGTTGCCATCGAGCGCCTCCGTCTGGCTTCGCGCGGCTCACCGGCCGATGAACACGCGCTTTTGTTGTGCGGAACCGATGTTGCGCGTAACGGGCGAGGCAGCTCGTCGTGCGACATGTAGCGCGGGCTTAAAAGTGACCGGCTGCATCGGCGAAAGTCCGACCGTGGAAAAAGTATAGATCAACCCCGGCTCGCGGATATGCGCCCGTCCGCTCGCATGTTTGTGCAAGCCCGCTGGACTTGCGTTTGCGCGCGCATGGCGCGTCGCCTTCAGTTTTGTCGATTCGTGCCGCTAATCAGACACGCGCGCCGCGATGCGCGCATCAAGCGGCGCAATGAGGCGCCGCTCATGGAGATGACAAAGGTGAGCAGTTCACAACAGGATATCGAGCAGCGCGTGCGGCTCGCGGGCAGCAACATGTTCGAGCTGCTTCTGTTCAGGCTCGGCGAGGCGCCGGGTTCGGAACAGCGCGAGCTCTACGGCATCAACGTGTTCAAGGTGCGCGAGATTCTCGCGATGCCGACGATCACCGCTGTCGCGGGATCGAGCGCGGAAATTCTCGGCGTCGCCGACATTCGCGGGCAGATCATTCCCGTGATCGATCTGGCGCGCATCACCGGATGCCGGCCGAAAAACGGTCCGAAGATCCTGCTCGTCACCGAGTTCGCGCGTACCACGCAGGGCTTCGCGGTCGAGGAAGTCGATGACATCGTGCGGCTGGAGTGGAATCAGGTGCTGTCGGCGGAATCGCATTCGGGCGGCAGCACGGTAACGAGCTTCGCGCGGCTGGACGGCAACGTCGACGGATCGCGTCTTGCGCAAGTGCTGGATGTCGAGCGCATCGTGCGGGAAGTGCTGCCGGGGCAGGAATCGGATATCACCGAGGAGAGCACGGGCCGCCTGCGGCTCAAGCCCGGCGCGCGCGTGCTCGCCGCGGACGACTCGGGCGTGGCGCGCTCGCTCATCGGACAGAGCCTCACCGCGATGGGCGTGCCCTTCGTCATGACCAAGACCGGTCAGGAAGCGTGGGACGTGCTGGAATCGGCGCTCAGAAAGGCGCAGAAGGACGGCACGGAAGTGTCGGATCAGATCGCGCTCGTGCTGACGGACCTGGAAATGCCGGAAATGGATGGCTTCACGCTCACGCGGCGGATCAAGGCGGAATCCGGTTTGCAGCATATTCCGGTGGTGATCCACTCGTCGCTTTCGGGTTCCGCGAACGAGCAGCACGTTCGCAAAGTCGGAGCGAATGCGTATGTGTCAAAGTTCGAGGCTTCCGAACTCGCAACCGTCATGCGCGGCGCATTGGCCAACGCGGCCTGAAAACCGAGCGATCAAACGAAATCGGCGCCCGAGATAACAGACCTTGTGAGTCTGTTTCTCCGGGCGCCGTTTTCTTTGCTTATTGCGTACTGGTCAGTCCGTTTAGCCGAATGATAATCCGGCCGGACTGCTTCGATCAGTGACCGAAGAAAACCGAGTTTGCGTTGTTGTCGCCGTTGGCTTGCGCACGATTGCCCGATTGAGCCAGCGAGTCACGCGAACCGCCGAAAGCGCGGTTGTCGCCATGAGCCGCTTCTTCAGCAGCAATGGTTTGTGCGCTCGGGCCTTGTTGCGAGCTCGGCGCGCCGACTGCCGGACGGTAGAACGGAGCCGGGCCGTAGCCGCTTGCAAATGCGGGTGCTGCGAGCGTGGCGGAAGCGGCGATCAAGAGAGTAGCGATAAGATTGCGTTTCATGGTGAGCTCCAAAGACGGTTGACGTTCAATCAGAAAGCGCCGCAGCGGTCTTGCGAGAAACTGTCTGCTACGTCGATGAAATGCAGTGTATACCCCTACTATCGTTTTTTTATCTCGATATCTTTCAATACACTTTTCACGCTGAACCAACAATCGCTGGCAGCACGATTGTGCTTAAGTTCTGAGCAGCCTTTTCGGATAAGGGTTTGCGGACGATGCAGTCCAGCAGCGGCGCGAGCTTTGTTTAGCGGGGGCAAAACGATTATTTATCGCACGAGCGTGCAATAGACGGGTAACTCGGGCTGATTTCCGGCGTTATCTCTCAATGCACCTGCACGAGCTTTTCGATGAGCCGCACGAGCGCGGCCGGCGAACTGCCCTTCTGGCAATAACCGTCGAAACCGGCGTGAAGCCCTTGCGTCCTGACGAGTTCTTCACCGAGCGCGGTAAACGCAATGATCCCGGCGTCGCGCGTCTGAGCCACGCGGCGCAAGACACGGGCGGTGGCGAAACCGTCGTGCTCGGGCATGGTGATATCGAGAATGACGATATGCGGGCTCCAACGATCCACCGCGTGCAGCGCCTCCAGGCCGCCGAGCGCGACGCGCGTCTCGAAGCCATCGGCGAGAAAGGCGGCGGAGAGTGCCTCGGCGCTCGTGGCGTTGTCATCCACGATAAGAATGCGCCATTGCTTACGGTCGACGTCGACGCTGCGGTTGGTCCACAGCGAACACGGTTGAGAAGACGAGGTCAGCGAAGTCAGAGGCATGGCAATCCGGCAAATTCATTTTGCCGAACAGCCAGCAGGTTTCGGACCAGAGACGCGCGCCGCCGCTTCTTGGCGTGCGCGGTCAGTCTTTTTTGCTTTTGCGACGCTTGCCCGCGACCACTTCTTCGCGGTCACGCAGGCGCGCGTTTGCTTCCACGAGCGATGCGGCGTCGTGCTGACGCAAGGCCAGATCGAGTTCGCCGAGCGCGGCGAAAACCGCGTCCCGCTCCGCTTCTTCGTTCTCCGCCACGCGCCGGGCTTCCTTGTCGATCCGCTTGAAAAGCTTGCCGCCAAAGCGCGTATCCACCGCGCCTTCGCGCACGAGAACAGCGATCACCGAAGCCAGCCGGACCACGCCTGCTGCCGTGGTTTGCGTATCGCCATCCAGTTCATCACGGTCGTCCACTCTTGCCTCTCCCCGGTTTGGGCAAATGATTCGCGTCGATATCGTCCGATGCGAGGGCGCGCCGCGCCCTTCTTGCGTTGCGCCATGATACGCCCGCTTTGTGACAGCCATATTTGCACGGGTATGAAGAACCTGGCTCGCGCGCCCCAATCGACAGACGCGCGAGCAATGGCACACTAACGCCTGCCGCCCTGTCACGCCAGTCGATATCGATGACGCCGTTTAGCCACTGCCACCGACCGCCCGCATGAATCCCGCTACCCTGCATAGACCGTCCTACGGCTCCGACTTCTCCGGCCTCGTCTGCGGCTTCCGGTTTCATCTCGACCAGCCGGGCGTTGCCATCGACGCCGACACCGCGAGCGCCTGGCTCGCCCGCGACGATACGTCGAAGGAATTCATCTGGCTGCACTTCGATCTCGCCAATAGCGCGTGCGAACGCTGGATGCGCACGCGGCTCGGCCTTCCCGACGCGTTCTTCGAGACGCTCAGCGAAGGCTCGCACTCGACGCGCATCGAGCATAAGGAAGGCGCGTTGTTCGCCGTCATCAACGATGTGATCTTCAACTTCGAACTGACGCCGTCCGAGATCGCCACCTTGTGGGCGTACACGCATCACAAGATTCTCGTCACCGCGCGCATGAAGCCGCTGCGTTCCGTGGACTCCCTGCGCGAATCGGTGCGACGTGGCGAGCTGTTTCGTTCGCCCGCGGAATTACTCGCGCATCTGCTGCGCGATCAGGCGGAATTGCTCGTGCAGATCGTGCGGCGCACGAGCGTGGAAGTGGACGGCATAGAAGACCGCTTTCTGTCGCTGCATTCGCCCACGAGCCGTTCGGATCTCGGCGCGTTGCGACGCGTGCTCGTCAGGCTGCAACGCCTGCTCGCGCCGGAACCGGGCTCGGTATTCCGGCTGCTTGCGCGTCCGCCGCGCTGGCTGCACGCGCAGGACATTCAGGAATTGCGCGACGCCACCGAGGAATTTTCGCTCGTGCTCAACGATCTCGCGGGACTCGTCGAGCGCATCAAGCTCTTGCAGGAAGAGATCGCGACGCGCATGGACGAGCAGAGCAATCGCACGCTGTTCACACTGACGCTCGTGACCGTGCTCGCGTTGCCGATCAATATCGTCGCGGGTTTTTTCGGCATGAACGTGGGCGGCATTCCGCTCGCGGAAAATCATCACGGCTTCTGGCTGCTCGTGTTGATCGTCGCGAGCTTTACCGTGCTCGCGGGATGGTGGGCGTTTCGCCGCCGTCGCAACATGTGAGCGTACGCGCGTGTTAAAAGCCGAGATCGCTCAGGCCGGGATGGTCGTCCGGCCGGCGTCCGAGCGGCCAATGATATTTGCGATCCGCTTCCCGAATCGGCAAGTCGTTGATCGACGCGTGGCGGTGCGTCATGAGACCCGCCTCGTTGAATTCCCAGTTCTCGTTGCCATAACTGCGATGCCAGTGGCCGGAATCGTCGTGCCATTCATAAGCGAAACGCACGGCAATGCGATTCCCCGTAAACGCCCACAGTTCCTTGATGAGTCGATAGTCCAGTTCGCGATCCCACTTGCGCTGCAGGAACGCTTCCACGGCAGCGCGCCCGTCGACGAATTCCGCGCGATTGCGCCAGCGGGTGTCCTGGCTATAAGCCAGTGCGACTTTCTTCGGGTCGCGCGTGTTCCAGCCATCTTCGGCGGCACGGACTTTCTGCACGGCGGTTTCGGCGGTAAACGGCGGGAACGGCGGTTTGCTTTCCATGGCGAACTCTCCTTTGCGCTCTGACGTGTAGTCGATATAGGGAGACAGGTCTGTCTACCTGCGGCCTACTCTAGCGCAGGTAGACGAACCTGTCTACAATCGATTGCATGAACACGCATAACGAAGTCACGGAACTCACGCCCGACGCGCGCATCCTGCAAACGGCTCACGATCTCTTCTATCGCGACGGCATTCGCGCGACCGGCATTGACCGGGTGATCGCGGAATCGGGCGTCGCGAAGAAAACGTTCTACCGTTATTTTCCGAGCAAGGACGATCTGATCGTCGCGTTCCTGGTGTTCCGTCACGAGAACTGGATGACGTGGTTTCGCGACGCGCTCGCGCGTCACGGCGGCTCGCTCTCAGCGCTCGTGCCCGCGCTTGCCGAGTGGTTCGGCGGCGACACGTATCGCGGCTGCGCGTTCATCAATTCGGTGGTGGAAGTGGGCGGCACGTTGCCGCCGGCCGTGGATATCGCGCGGCGGCACAAGCGGGATATGACAGCGGCAATTCGCGCACTCATGCCGGCATCGCGCACAGCCAAGGCCGATGCACAAGCGCTGGCGCTCGCCGTGGATGGCGCCATAGTCGCCGCGCAATTCGCCGACTCCCCCGCCGATGCATTGAAGGCGCTCGCACGCGTGGTGCGAGCGGTGAAACGCGGAGCGAGCGCGGACTAGAACGACCCGCCGCTCGCTTTCGCCGATTCCGTGAGCGCCGTCTGCGCGCTGCAACACAACTTCGCGTTCATGGCCTCGATATCGTTCGTGCTCAAGGTCGCGACATCGGCCTTCAGTTTCAGGAACGCGACGATGGCATCGTAGCGAGAGCGCAGCAGATCACGGCGCGCGGTGTAAAGCGCGTCGATGGATCGAAGCACATCCGTGCCCGAACGGCTGCCGACCTTGTAGCCGATCTGCGTGGCATCCAGCGTGTCTCGCGAGGATTGCACGAGATGCGTGAGCGAATCCACCCGAATCCGTTGACGCGTATAGCGAGCAAAGTTGTCGCGCGCGGACGCTTCTGCTTGCCTGGATGCCAGCAGATACGCCTGCTCCTCCTTGTCCGCGAGCGCGAGCGTCTGCTTCACGCGCGCCTGAACCTCGCCGCCCGAGAACAGCGGTATCTGCACCTGAAACATGGCCGTGGTGGTAGTCGTAGGCCGTGAGTAGCCGGATGCAGCGCCCGCAGGCTGATAAGTGCCCGTAATGCTTGCGACGGGATAATGCGCGGCGCGCGCCTTCGCGGTATCGAACTTCGCGATCTCCCAGCCGAGTTGCTTCGACTGTACCGAATAGTTGGACGCCTTCGCCTGCTCGGTCCACGACTCTTCGCCGTCGGAAAGGGCGGGCAAGGTCATGCCTGGGGGCAACGCAAGTAACGCCGAGAACGGCTGGCCGGTGACTTGCTCGACCGCGCGGCGTTTCGTCGATACATCTTCCTGCGCATCCGCCTGCTGCAATTGGGCTTGTTCGCGCGCGGTGTCGGCTTCTCGCTGGTCGATGAGCGTGGCCTCACCCGCCGCCCGCTTGCGACGCACCTGATCGAGCTGCAAGTCGATGGCCGCGAGATAGTCCGCCGTGCGCTTCTGCTCGTCTTCCGCGGCGAGTTCATCGAAATAAGCCTGCACCGCGCGAAGGATCGACGCCTGTTGCGCCCCCGCGAAGTCCACCGCGCCTTGCGCCACCGTGAAATCCGCCTGACGATACGCGGTCCACTTGCTCCAGTCGAAGAGCGGTTGCGAGACGGTCACCATCCAGCCGTTCTGCCAATAGTCCTGACGCGGAAAGCCGTCCATGACGATGCGGTTATACGCGCGTCCCCAGCCGCCTCCGACTTGCGGCAGCAATGCGGCGCGCGCGATCGGCACCGCTTGCTTCGCGGCCTCGAAGCTTGCGCGCGCCTGCGCGAATTCGGCGTCGTGACCGAGCGATTGTTGAACGACCGCCATGAGATCGTCGGCATGGGCGAACGACGCGTGTATCAACATACCGAGCAGCAAGCTGCGCTTCAACGATTTATGCATGAGCTTCTTCTTCCGGCGTCGCAACCACAGGCGCTTGGCCTTCGCGCACGAGTCCACCATCCTCGAAGCGATAGCGCGTATCGAAAGCCGAAGCCAGCGACATATCGTGCGTAATCACGACGACGGTGCGATCGAGATTGCGCAACAACCCGGCGATATGCTTCACCGATGCAGGATCGAGATTCGAGGTCGGTTCGTCGAGTAGCAATAGCTCGCGATTTTGATAGAGCGCGCGCGCCAGCAACAGACGCTGCCGCTGCCCCGCTGATATATTCGCGATGGTGTCGCTGATGACAGTGCGCGTTCGCATTGGCAAACGCATGATGTCGGGTAACAAGCCGACGTCGTCGAGCAGCTTGTGGATGCGCTCCTCGTCCGCCTGGCCCGTGAAGAGCGTGATGTTGTCCGCGATCGATCCGTGCAGGATGATGTCGCCCTGACGCATATGCGCCTGATGCCGGCGGATTTCATCGACGGCGAGATTCGGCCAGGCGATGTCGTTGAGCGCGATATGCCCTTCCTGCAACGGCTCGGCCGCCGACAGTAACTTGAAGAGCGTGGACTTGCCGCTACCCGACGGCCCCGTGATGACGATCTTGTCACCCTTGCGCACTTCGAAGCTCGCGTTCTTCAGAACCGGTTGGTCCGAAATGCCATAGCTAAACGTCACATCGCGCACGTCGATACGCTCGAAATGACGCACTTCGGTGGCACGCTGCGCATCCGCGAGCGGCGTATAGCGTTCGTTCTCGTTCTCGGCGATATCGTCCACCCGCGCGGTCGGCACGCTCAGCATGAAGTATTGGAACATCGCGTTGATGGCGCTCGCAAAGCGCTCCGACATCAGCGACTTGTAGATCAGAAACGAATAGAACACGCCGACCGACACCTTGCCGCCCAGCATGAGACGCGCCGCCAGATACGTGATGATGATGGTATCGGCATAATTGACGAGCTTGAGCATGCCGTCGCGCGTGCAGGTCAGCCGGCTGCTCTTGAGAAGCGCCGCTGCGTAAGCCTTGTAGACGGTCATGTAGATAGCCGTGCGGCGGGTCTCGCCTTGCGCGAGCTTGAGCAGCGAAGCCGCGCGGATGGTCTCGATCAGCGAGTCGTCGCAACGGGCCGAGGTTTCGAGCACGAGCGCGTGATTGTCGCGCATGGCCGCGAACATGCTGAGCGCAACCGCCACATACACGGCGAAAACGACGAGCGCGACCACGGCAAGCTGGCGGCTCTGAATGAACATGAGCACGAGCGCGAGTGCGCCGACTGCCAGATCGATATGCAAGGAAATGGCGGAGCGCGTGGCGAACACGCTGATCTCGTCCTGCGCCTTCACGCGCGCGAAGACGTCGCCGACGTGACGCTTCTCGAACCATGACATGGGATTGCGCAGCAAATGGCCGATCAGCCCTTCGGTCATGTTGATCTGCGTGACGTTATAGAGCAATTCGGTCAGATACTTCTGCACGAATTCGCTCAGCGCGCCAAGCACGAAGATGCTTGCGAACGTCATGATCAGCACGTTCAGCAAGTTGCGATTGTCCGCGGCGACCACATAGTCGAGTACCAGATTGCCGAAGTACGGCGCGGCGAGAATGGCGAACTGACTGCCGAGCGCGACGAACAGCACCTTGGCGATGAGCGCCGTGAGGTCCGGATTAAGTGCGCGCACGCGCTTCAACGCTGCGGGCACGCGCGATTTCGCGCGGATGCGCGGCATTTGCGGCGTAGGCGCGAACTCCAGCAGAAAGCCGGAGACGGCGGAGCGGAACGTGTCCATCGAGATACGCCGGCGGCCGCTTGCCGGATCGAGCACGCGCACGTAGCCGTGACTCGCCTTTTCGAACACCACGAAGTGCGAGCCGCCGAAATGCATGAGCGAGCCCCTCTTGACCTGCGAGAGATCGTTGGGATCGAAGCGGTATGCCTGCACCGCAAGGCCGAAATCGGTGGCGACATCGTACAGGTCCATCAAGCTCAGCCCGTTCGCCGAAATGGGCTTGTAGCTCGACAACTCGCGTACTTCGGTCGCCCGGCCGAGATGCGACAGCACCATGGCCAGACACGCATAGCCGCATTCGGCCACTTCATTCTGATAAATAACCCGCACCATCAACCTCTCAGCATTCGGAACAAGGGCGCCAGCACCCATTCGGCAATCGTCCTTCGCTCGACGACGATGCTCGCCGTCGCCCGCATCCCCGGCAAAATCTTGAAATGCTGTCCCTCGAAGTCGAAGGTATTGCCGCGCAGCGTGGCCCATGCGAGGTAATCGCCTTCGCCTTCTTTCGAGCTATCCGTCTGTTCGGTCGGATCGGGCGCGCCTGGTGTGCCGGGTGGACTGGGCGGGCTCGCCGGCAGCACGGTGGTGCCGGAGATGGAGTCGATGCGCGCCTCGTACGTGCCAAATTTGGCGTACGGGAATGCATCGAACTTGAGCCGCACGATCTGGCCTTCGCGCACGAAACCGCGACGCCGAGAAGGAATGCTCAACGCGGCGCGCAAGGGCCCGCTCTCGTCTGTCGCGATGACCATCGCCACGTCGGCCGTCGTCAACATGCGGCCCGCGACGAGGCCCGAAAACGTGACCGTGCCGCCCTTCGGCGCGGACACGGTCGCGTCCTGACGTTCGCGTTCGAAGCGCGTGCGCACGTCTTGCACGTCGCGCTCATGTTGCGCGTCGAGGCCGCGCAATTGCGCTTCGAGATCGGCTTGCGTGCTGCTCGACGCGCTGACTTCGCCCGCCAGTTGCTGCTGACGCGCGACGCTTTGCGCGGCCGTCGCCTTGCCCTGATGAACATCCGCGCGAGCCTGTTCAACCTTGTCGGCGGCAACGTAATCCGCCACCGAATCCAGACGCGCCAGCCGCTGCTGGAACTCGCCGACCAGTTGATTGTTCTGCGCGATCTGCGCGTTGAGCGCCCCAAGCTCGGCGCGGCGGCTTACTGCTGTCAGGCGCGCCGATTCGCGCTGCGCATTCAACTGGATGCGGCGCTCGTTGTACTGCGCGTCGATGGAGCGAATCTGGTCATCGCGCATTTGCTCGTCGAATACTTGTCGGCGACGTCCGTCTGTCGTCAGCGAGAAATCCCGCTGCAGCCGAAAGAGCGGCGTGCCGGGCTGCACCTTTTCGTCCGTGCGCGCGTAGATGCCCGACACCAGTCCACTCAAGCCTTGAATCTTGACCTCGGACGGAGACATGACTTCGCCACTGACATCCTGCTTCAGTTCGACCTGATGGAAGAACGCGAAAGCGACGGCGGCGACAGTAAAAATGGACGTCGCGTAGGCTATCCATCGCCACGGGACGTCTTTGAATTCGGGAAGATCGGTCGGCTGCATGAGAATGAAGGCTGGCTTCGCTGCGTGGTCTGGCCCGGTCTGCACCGGGTGCGTGACGCGCAGATTCGGTTGCGCTGATTAGCGATTGGGAGCGAACGAATACATGGCGGGATGACCGCCCGGAGTCCACTGCTGATAGTTATCGGTCAGCGCGCTTTCGATGTAATTTGCGAGCCGCTGGGGCGCGTCGGGCGCGGCGAGCGGAATGTGGTCGAAGATATGCGCCTCGAAATGTCCGCGCTCGAAGCGCAAATAAAACGGCAGCAACAGCGCATTGAAACTCTCGCCCATGCGGAACACGCCGTTATGAATACGCGCGCTGCGTCCGAACATTCTGACCTCGGCGGTCTCCATGGGATAACGATGCATGGTGAATGGCGGCACGTCGGAGAACAGCACGACGACGCCATCGCGTTTCAGCGCACGCGCCACGCGCACGCCAAGTCCATTGCGATTTGCATCACCATAGGTGTAAAGCACTTTAATGCCGGGAATGAGCTTGTGATCGTCGCCATATTGATTCCTTGGCACGCCCGAAACCACCGAAAGCGACTTCAGGTCGAGCAAGGCGACAAGCCGCTCGACGATATAAATATTCGCGTATTGCGAGACATAGTGAAAGGGCGAGACAAACACGGGCTGATTCGGCACATCGCGTTTGAGTTGCCTGATTCGCGCCGCCAACTTCTCCGCGATTGCGTCTAACTCGGGCAGGGCTTCGTGCTTGCGAATATCGCGGCCGAAATAAATGCGCTGGTCGATCAACTTTTCCAGTTGCGCTGCCGCGCGTGAACGCTTTATTTGCGCGGCTGGCAAATGCAGGATATCGCGCGCGATCTCTGCGCGAATGTTGCCGTACGCGCGGCAGACGGCATTGAATAAACCGTTGACGCGCAGCATGATATTCGCGAGCTGTTCCGCTTTGGTCATCGGAATACGTCCAATAACCGCGCGCTTTACGCGATGTCGACACACCGCGAGCCACTTTCTCAGCATTGGGCGCAACGATGCCATGGTATTTTCTGTCAGATAATGAGAAAGCGGATCTCGCACTCTTCGGCGAGATTGGATACAGCGCGGATAATCCGTTCTTTACCCTTGCGATGACCTCTCGCGGAGAGCAAACCAGGAGAGGTCAAAAGCCAAGCGATCAACCGCCAGCACTACCCTGTTGGCCACCACTTACCGCCGTCCGGGAAGTGCTAAGCGGATATTCGATTTAGCCCGTGATGTAGATGTTGATCACGGTTTGCGACTGAGCCGACGAACCCTTGTTGCAGCCGCCTGCGATGTCAGCGTGTTGGAGTGCGTTACGTTCGATTTTTTGCATGATTGCCTTGAAACTATTTTTAGAT
Source organism: Caballeronia sp. GACF4 (assembly GCF_023631025.1). Taxonomy (NCBI): domain Bacteria; kingdom Pseudomonadati; phylum Pseudomonadota; class Betaproteobacteria; order Burkholderiales; family Burkholderiaceae; genus Caballeronia; species Caballeronia sp. GACF4. The sequence goes on along the minus strand of NZ_JALQDW010000018.1, from coordinate 132,465 downwards.
TGACGATACGCGCAAGAATTCAAGTATGAGGTTCTTGCGAATTACATTGCCTTTGATATCCGAATCTTGCTGAATATCAAAGGAAGGCGAATGATACGGCATCCCGAAACGAATTTAAACTTCGATAATTCCGAAAAATAAAACTGGTCATAGGAGTATATACATGCCCACAGGCAATCAAATAAAGTTTGTGATTGCCGAGAAGCCCTTATCGGTTGCTTCAATTGAGCTTTCATTGTCATCGTGGACTGTTTTTTAAAGGCAAACGACAACGGGGCCACTGGCCCCGTCGTTCAATCGCTTCTTCGGACAGACTGGAAACGTTAGTTGGCCGCAACAGAGATTCTTGCCTTGTCGTTATGGTTCCCAGACGTAATGGAAATGGAAACGTTAGTATTTGAACTGGAGTTGCTCGACGCCTTGACTTCACCACCGGCGACGTAGCATTCGCTCAACGCTTCTCGATCGATTTTGTGCATAGATATGATCCTGCTTGTTGCTAAGTAGAGGGTTTTCTTTGAGCCGGCTTTATCCGGCAATCAGAGACTACATACAGACTCCGCGGAATCAAATAAGTAGTTTTGCCAGCTATGTTTAACGAAGCGATTGAAACCTTAGTTATAAGTGAAGTTCACCGTAGCCGATGCCGTCACCGTGCCGCCGGTCATCGTGCCGAGCCTATAGTATTGGGCGACCATCGGAACGGTCATCGAACCCGAAGCGTCCGCTGCGCCCAGCGTGAGCGCGCTATTCAACGCGAGAGGCGAACCCGTACTGTCACCCACATTCGTGGCCTTGAGCAATTGCACGCCCACTTGCGCAGCAGTACCCGTGTTTTTCAGGACGCTTGCCACCGTATCGATGGTTCCATTGACGGTCATCCCTATATTCGTGCCGGCCGCGCAACTGACCAGCTTGACATTGAACGCCTGCGCGGAGTTGGTTGCGCCAACGGCTGCAAAGTCGGTCGTTTTAGCCTGTTGAAGCGTGATTGTCTGATTAACGGAATCCGTATCCACCGTGCATGTCGGCAAGATGATCGTTCCGGTGAAATTGAGCGTGGCATCGGCGGCAAATGACGAATGCGCGGCAACGAGTGCAAGCGCGGCCACGCCGGTTTTCAAAAGCTTCATTCGAGTTTCTCCTTTGTGTTGATGAGCGGTCAGACAATGCGCGGCGATATCTCAGGCAATTCGCCGCGCGTTGTCACAGATAGAGCACGGTCAAGGTCATCGTGGCGTTGGCGGGTCCCGCACTCAGCGCGCCGGTGCGGTAATAACGGGCCGTCATGGGAAGCGAGTAACTGCCATTGCGCGTGCCGTCGAATCCGCTCAACGTGCGGTTGACGCCAAAGCCGAATACCGAGCCCGTGCTGTCATACAGCTGGATGCCCACGCCGCCCGCACTCGGACTGCCATTCAGCGCCGCCACGTCGGTGAAGCCGGCAATGGTTCCGTTAGTCGGATCGATCCGGTACTGCACGCTGTGGATCAATCCAGCCGACGTATTCGGCACTGCCGCACCGGCCGGGCAATTGTTGAAGCTCAGATTGAAGCCGATGACCTTGCTAGGCGCGGCTCCGACGGATGGCAGGTCGGCTGGTCCCTGCGTTCCCATCGGCACGGTCACGTCCGGTGTCTCGCAGGTCAGAACGGTGATCACGACCGGCGTGATGTTGAAGTCGATCACCCCGGCGGACAGCACGTTGCCAGCGGGCGGTGGTGTCAAGGTCTGCCAGGAGAAAGCCTGGGCGATCGTTCCCGAAAGTGTGCCGGGTGTCACGTCTCCGATCTTCACCAAAGCCACGATCAATTGCCCGCCGTTGTAGATCGTGCCGGGGTAGTTCCACTGCGAACCCATCTTTTCGAACGAGCGAAGGTTCGTCTGTCTGCCATCGGGGACGACGTAACCGCCCATCGCGATGCCTATACCCGGCACAGTGGTCGGGTACACAGCGAACGCAACGCCGTTGTAGGTCACGGTATATGTGGTTCGACTGTCCGTCGTCACTCCCGCGGTCTCGAAGTCGGTCCCCGTGTACACGGAGCCAACCACGGTGCACGTGTAATAGTCGCTCTTCAATGGCGACAGTGACCATGCGGTCAAGATCGACCCATTTGGCAGATCGCGCGCTACGGCCACGGCGCCGGGCATCGAAAGCGTGAACGCACTGTAGTTGGACCGGCAAGTAGCGGAATCCGCATATGCATTCGCCGGTAACAGCGCCCACGCGACGAGCCAGCACAGCAGAGCGCGCACCAGCGCCGAGGCGACCTTGTCAATCGTACCCATATGGTTTTCTTGATTAATCATCGCGTCTTCTCCTCACTGACACACGCCATCGCCGATGGAGATCGAATTGGGTTTGGTTGCATCGACGGACTGCGGCAGCTGATAGCGCACCACGCAACGCTGGCTGGCCCCGTCGCCCCATTTCACGTTCAACGCGCCCGCGTCCGCCTTCAACCCGGTAGCGATGATGCGGCTGCCTTGCGCCACGGTGCCGACGGTGTGGGCGTCGCCGTCGAATACCTCGGCGCCGAATGGCAGCGGCGTGCCATCGGCCTGCGTCACGCGCATGACCGCTGGCTTGCCCAGGTTTTCGGTTTCGAACTTCAGGGCGACCACCGCACCGGCGGTCGGCGCCGTGCGCTGCACCGTCGACTTCAGCGCGATGTTGAGCGGCAGACCCTTGGGGTCGATTTCGACCTCGTTGTTCGAATAAGGCTGCATGCCCGAGATGACCGCATGCCCCCAACGGTCGACGCGCAAGCCCGCACCATTCGCGAGGCGCGCGCCTGCCGCGTCCTTGGCTTCGACCACGGCGACCGTATCGCCCATATTCGGGGTGAACGCCACGCCGTCGCGCCACGCGACCACTCCGCCGGAAATGCCCGCGCCGACCTGCGAATAGTGGCGTCCGGTACTGGCGTTTGCGGTCATCAACGCGAACGGCGACATGTAGCCGACGTTGCCGCCCGCGCTCGTCGAACTGCCCGAGCCATTTCCGCCGTCGCTGTAGTTGGCGTTGACGCCGTAGCTGAACGCGTTGTCCGCGCCGAGCGTTCCTGTCACCGATTCCTGCAACGTGGAGCTTCTATCGCTCGTATCGTGCTGGAAGGTCGTGGACGATTGCGGTGCGTGCGCGCCAAAGCCGAGCGGCACCATGAGGTTGAGCATGATGCGGTTATCCCAGCGATTCGTGTTCACTTGATACTGACGCACCGCCGATACGCCATACGTCAGGCGTCGCCAGCTATTGCTGTAGCCGATCTGAAATTGCGTGTCGTGATCGGACCGGTTCCAGTAGTTTTGAATCGATCCCACGGCATACACCGAGCCGTACTTGCCGCCCTCGCCCAGACTCTGATTCAGAACGAACTGAACGCGCGACTTCTGGCGAGCATCGAGAAAACCCGGTTGATGGTCTTCGTACAACTGGCGCAGCGCGACGGCATCCTGCAGCGTGTAAAAGCCATTGGTCGAATAGCGATAGGCCGCGACCGCGATATTCGTATTCGTCGGCTCGAACAGACGGCTGAAGCTCAAGCGCACACTCGCGCCATTGTGCGTGCCGTAGCCCTTGAAGCTCGCGGTGGCGTGGCTCACGTCGAGGCCGAATGCGCCAACGCTCGTATTCAGCGCGGCGCCGACCATGCCGGAGAAATACATATCTCCGCCGATCATGCCGCCGTAGAGCGTCACGAGATTGTTGACGCCGTGCTGCACCGTTGCCTGCGAGACGAACGGATGAATATCGATGCTCGGATCGCGGTACTGACCGATGGTCGCGCTATAGCGGGTGACGCCGGGTCGCAACGCGTTCACCGCCGCCGCATAAGGCACGGTGGAAATGTGCTGCGAGCCGTCGGCTTCCGTGACGATGACATCGAGATTGCCGCCGTAACCCGTCGGATAAAGATCGTTGATCTCGAATGCGCCGGGCGCGACGGTCGTCTCGTAGATGATGTTGCCGTTCTGCCTGACCTGCACCCGCGCGTTGCTGTTTGCAATGCCGTGCACCACGGGCGCATAGCCGCGCTGCGACTCGGGATACATGCGGTCGTCGGTGCCGAGTGTGACGCCGCGCACTCCGTAGCTGTCGAACAGCGCGCCGTCCGTGAAGGTATCGCCGGCGGTAAGCTGGCTCTTGATGTCCCTGAACGAACGCTGCACGTAAGTCTGCACGCTCTGATAGTGCTGACCGCCGATGGTGTTGTGCGTCAGGTTGCCCTGATAGCGAAAGCGCCACGGTCCCGCATTGATGCCGCCGATCAGCCCGAGATACTGCGAGTCGTTGTTGTATCCGCCGGACGAGCTGTGATAAACGTTCGCGTTGTACTGCAGCGTGCCCGCGTTGATGCCGTCGTCCCAGTACTTCGGATCGACGTAGCCGCGTGCGCGGGAATTCATCGCGATTTGCGGAACGGAGACGTCGAGACGCTGCTCGCCGTTGTCGAACGACGCGGTTGCTCCAGCAATGAGATCGGGCAACGTAAGGCAGGCATCGCCCGCGTTATCGAGCTTCGCCGATGCCTCCGGCGACAGCTTGCGCAGATCGACACCCATGCGATCGAGCAGGTCCGCATTCACGCAAGGCTGCATGGCGACAACACCCGTGCCTGCGCCCGCCTCGCGGATATCGATATCGAACTTGCCTTTCCAGACGGCGTTCACGTAGGTATCCGCGCGATACGTGCCGGGCAGAATCTCTTGTCCCTTGTTGAAGCGCGATATGTCCAGCTTTTCGCCGCTGCCGTTTTCGAGGAATTGTTCGTTGAATTCGACGGCCGCGATCTGCTGGGTAGAATCGGCCCATGCGTGAGCGCTCACGCCCATTGCGGCCAATGCCTGAAGCGTGAACAGGCTGATGGGTCTCAGGCGCATGCCGGACACATGAGCGCTTCGGTATTGCATATTCATTTAGTGTTCCGAAATTACAGCAACAGCGTGACTCGGCACGCTATGCGGCATGCTCCGAGTTCATCCTTAACGAGTGATGGCGATGTTCAGCGCAACGCTGCGCTATCGCGGGGAATCGGCCTGCTGGGCAGGCCCGACGAGAAGCCTGCGAATGACTCAGGGCGCCAGACTGGCATCGCCGTCCTGCGGGCCGCCGTAGTCGTTGATTGCGGTATAGCGAATCTTCGTGCTGTTCGCGGGCACCTCGCCCTTGAGCGGGAAAGCCCTGCTTTCGCCCGGGCCTACCATGCCGCCGTCAGTGAACTCCGATGCACTCGCGCCGTTGCTAACCTGCACGCGGTCGAACGACACGTGATACTGCGTGGGGTTACTCGCCTCGATCGAGTTCTTGCCGCCATCGTGTTTGAGATGCCACACGATCTGTCCCGGCGCGTCCGTTGCCTGGCCTTTAAGGCCGCTCGGGCGATAGAAAAACTTGATGCGCGTGCGAAATGCAAGCTGCAGCTGGTTCGCGCTCGCTTCGTCGCCCGTGGGTTTCGGCGGCACTTCGAGCACGTTCAAATAGAAGATGCTCTCCTTGTCCGCAGGCAAAGGCTCGCCCGTCGACATGATCCGCAAGGTCTGCGATTTACTCGGATCGATACGCATGATCGGCGGCGTGATGGTGAACGGCACGTCGATGGCGTCCGGCTTGATGTTCGGATCGCCCTTGTCCATCCACACCTTGGTCAAGCCGGGAAGCTTGCCGTTGTTGGTCAGCTTCACCGTGACTTCGGAATCGCTTTGATTGAAGACGACCCGCGTGCCGGCAATCACCACCGACGCATTCGCGGAAGGAATGAACCCTTGCATCGCGACGATAAATGCCGCGGTCGTTATGAGTCTCTTTGCCACTTTCATGTTGACGTAATGCCCGAAACGGAGCGCGAGTGTAAAGATAAAGCGGGCTCGCGCCCGCATATGTACGGGTCTTCAACCGATGATCGCGCCGAAGACCCCGTTCCACTACCGCAAGATCACATGTAGTCGATGCTGTAGATCACGGACGAGTTGGCTGCGCCAGCGGTCGTCGCGCCCGTCGCGTAATACTGAACTTGATAGCTGAGCGATGCTGCGCCGCTGGAGATGTCGGCCGACTTCACGTTCTGCAGCTCACGCGAGTAGCCTGCCTTGATCATCGAACCATCGGAGTTCAGGAGTTGCAGCTTGACGTTGCCAGCGCCGCCCGTGGCCACGATCAGGCGGCCATCGTTCGCATCGACCGTTGCACCGGCTTCATAGAACACGCCCGCTTCGCTCGTTGCCGTAACCGGCGCGCAACCCGTCAACGCGATGTTGTACGAAGTCGTGCCGGCCGTCTGGCCCGATGCCGTCAGGGTCGACGTGGAAACGGTCGGCAGCGTGACCGTGAAGTCCTTGCTGCTGGTGCCGTTGCCGTTGATCGTGCAGGTCGTGGCCGTCAGCGCGCCATTGAACGTGATGGTGCCGTCCGACGCGAACGCGGCGCTTGCTACGAGGCCCATTGCTGCGGCGACCATCGCCGAGATCAAGGATTTTTTCATTTGGATGTGCTTATAAAAATTGACAGGGATGGGTCGTCAGATCAAGCTGAATGTTCGGCCGCGAAAGGCGGTCGCACACTCCTCGAACTTGACGCCCAAATGCCGCATCTCGGCTTCCAGGTTTGCTACAGATAGACATCCGCTTACGCGCTACGTTTATCTCGTCTGGTTGAAATGCGAAGCGCAACGATAATCGAGACCGTCGAGAAACGGCACTCGATTTTTCCTAATTTGTCAGGGAATAGTTAGTGATGCGATAAATGCTGCCTGACGCAAGCAGCAGCTCTGTTCGACGTGACTTTGGTCAGCGAACATCCGACGGCATGCAAGGCGCTCGCCTGCTTCGATTGCGCTTCAGCAGTTATCTTGACCGCCCCGCCGCGGTCACGCGGCGCAATGGTGCCAACGAGCCGTCATCACACCTGCATCGCCGGCGAGAGCGCCATCTCGATCGATTCGGCGAGCTTCGCAAACGCGGGCGCGATCTCATCGTTCGGCACGCACGCGTAGCCGAGCATGAGACCGGGACGCGCGGCATCCGCGTTCATGTAGTAATTGGCTAGCGGCCGTGTCACCACGCCCGCCGTCATTGCGTGACGCGTGATTTCGCGGTCGTCGACGTGTTCCGGCATGCCCAGGACGAAGTGCAGTCCGGCTTGATCGCCGTGCACCGCGAGCGTATTGCCGAACCGCGCGCGAATGGCGTTGATGAGCAATTCCCTTCGTTCGCCGTATAGCCCGCGCATGCGCCGCACGTGCGAGGTGAGATGCCCGTCGAGAATGAATTCGGTGAGCACGGCCTGCTGCATCAGTTGCCCTTCGCGATACAGCTCCGCGACGCCCGTGCGAAACGTATCGACGAGATTTTCCGGCACCACCATATAGCCCATGCGCAAACCGGGGAACAGCATCTTGCCGAGACTGCCGACATAGATCACCTGTCCGGCGTCGTCGAGTCCCTGCAGCGACGAAAGCGGCCGGCTGCCATAGCGAAACTCGCTGTCGTAATCGTCCTCGATGATCCACGTGCCATGTTGCCGCGCGAACTCCAGCAAAGCGCGACGCCGCGCGAGGCTCATCACCATGCCGAGCGGATACTGATGCGAAGGCGTAACCAGCGCGATACGCGGCGGCGTGGCCATGTCACGCGCGTTCGGATTCAAGCCTTCGTCATCTACGGGCACGGGCACGAGCAACAGCCCGGACGACTGCAGGACGCTTCGCACGCCCCAGTAACACGGTTCTTCGACCCACGCGCGGTCGCCGAAATCGGTGAGCAGACGCACGGTCAGATCGATCGACTGATGGATGCCCGTCGTGATGATGATCTGATCGGGCGAGCACTTGACCGAGCGCGCGACACGCAAATAGTCCGACAACGCGCGCCGCAGCGGCCGATAACCGCCGCCGGGCGCATAGGTCAGCAAATCGGGATTCGCGCGCTTCCAGAGCCGCGCTTGCAAGCGGCTCCAAGTTTGCGCGGGAAACTCGCGTACATCGGGCACGCCGGGCATGAACGCGCCCCACTGTTTCGGCGATACCCCCGCCTGCGAGATCAAGCGCGCGCCGCGTTGCGAAATCGCGCAGGGCTTCTGAGCGGCGTCGGCGCTCGACTTGGCGCCCGGCTTCGCAGCGGCGCGTTCGCGCGGCGCCGTATCGGCCACATAGGTGCCGCTGCCGGTCGTCGACGTAACATAGCCTTCGGCCGTCAACTGGTCGTACACGTGCAGCACGGTATTGCGCGCGATGCCGAGATCGCTTGCCAGCATGCGCGAACTCGGCAGCTTGGTGCCGGGCGCAAGTTGACCGGTCAGGATGGCCTGCTGCATGAGTTCCAGCATCTGCCGGTACATCGGCTCCGCCTGCGAGCGTTCGACGAGTCGCGTACTCAGCCAGTCCGCGAGGATGATGGTATCCATGAATTTCCCCGAGCCCTCAGGAACCTCGCCAGAAGGCAAAGTGGTTCCAAGTTGAATATTGAAATGGCTCCACATTGTAGAACCGTCACGGGCTATAGTTATCGCAGGCAGTGGAAAAATTTCCGAGCGCCGCAAAGGCGCCGGTCAGGCGCCGTAGAGGCTTGATACAGGCCGCTCCCAGCTACAACGCATCGATTTCCGAAGGAGACACGGAAGATGAAATCCGATCAGGTGATCGTCAGTTTTCGCGGCGTTAGAAAGACTTATGACGGGGAAACCCTAGTCGTCAAATCGCTCGACCTCGATATCTACCAAGGCGAATTCCTCACGCTGCTCGGGCCGTCCGGTTCGGGCAAGACCACTTGCCTGATGATGCTCGCGGGCTTCGAATTCCCGACTGGCGGCGAGATCTGGCTAGACGGCAAGTTGCTCAACAAGGTGCCGCCGCATAAGCGCGACATCGGCATGGTGTTTCAGAACTACGCCTTGTTTCCACATCTTTCCGTGCAGCAGAACGTGGAATATCCGCTTACGGTTCGCAAGATGTCCACCGAGGAACGCGCGCATCGCGTCGACAACGCACTCAGGATGGTGCGCATGGAGAGCTTCGCGAAACGTTACCCGGCGCAATTGTCGGGCGGTCAGCAGCAGCGCATCGCGCTCGCGCGCGCGCTCGTATTCGAGCCCAAGCTCGTGCTGATGGACGAGCCGCTCGGCGCGCTCGACAAGCAACTGCGCGAGCACATGCAGTACGAACTGAAGTCGTTGCACGAGAAGCTCGGCGTGACCTTCGTATATGTCACGCACGATCAGGGCGAAGCGCTCACCATGTCGGACCGCGTCGCGGTATTCGACAAAGGCATCGTGCAGCAACTCGATACCGTGGACCATCTCTACGAAGCGCCGTGCAACGAGTTCGTCGCCAACTTCATCGGCGATAGCAACCGCTTGCGCGGCACCATCGAGCAAACACAAGGCGAGTTCTGCGATATCCGCCTAGCCGACGGCACGCGGCTTTCCGGGCTGAATGTCGCGAAGGCGAAGGCGGGTGCGTCGGCTATTGCCTGCATCCGGCCGGAGCGCATGAAGCTCGCGGCCATCCGCGAACAGAACCATGCGACACATAACGCGCTCGCTGGCGAGGCCAAGAGCCTCATCTATTTCGGCGATCACGTACGCATGCGCTGCGGCGTACGCGAACAGGACGAATGCTTCGTGAAAGTGCCGCTCGGCAATGCGTTGCTCGATACCTTCACGCCCGGCGCGCCCGTCGCGCTTGAATTCGCTCCCGAGCATTTGCGCGTATTTGCCTAAAGCGGCGCGCTTCATCGCTTTTGCTTTGTCTACTCGCAAGTCCACTGCTAACACCAAGCCAAAAAGGAAGAGAGGAAACCACCATGAAGAAATTCGCACTGTGCTCCATGGCGTCGGCGGCGCTCGTGTGCATGTCGGGCGCATCCGCATTCGCGGCGGAACTGACCGTCGTCAATTTCGGCGGCGCGAACGGCGATGCGCAAAAGGCCGCATTCAATCAGCCTTACGAAAAATCATCGAGTAACAAGGTCACGGCCGTCGAATACAACGGCGAGCAGGCCAAGGTCAAAGCGATGGTCGAAGCGAAGCACGTCAACTGGGATGTCGTCGAAGTCGAATCGGGCGATCTGGGACGCGGCTGTGACGAAGGTCTCTACGAAAAGCTGGACTGGTCGAAGATCGCGAAGAAGTCGGAACTCGTCACCGAATCGCCGCAAACTTGCGGAGCCGGCTTCTTCGTCTGGTCGACGGCGCTCGCCTATAACGCCGACAAGCTCAAGGGCGCGCCGGCCGGCTGGGCAGACTTCTGGGACACGAAGAAATTCCCCGGCAAACGCGGCATGCGCAAGGGTGCGCGCTACAACCTCGAATTCGCGCTGATGGCCGACGGCGTCCCGCCGAAGGATGTCTACAAGGTGCTCGGCACGAAAGCCGGCGCCGATCGTGCGTTCAAGAAGCTCGAAGAACTGAAGCCGAATATCCAGTGGTGGGAAGCGGGCGCGCAGCCGCCGCAATTCCTCGTCGCGGGCGATGTCGTGATGTCGACGGCCTATAACGGACGTATCGATGCCGCGCGCAAGGAAGGCAAGAATCTGAAGGTCGTCTGGAACGGCAGCATTTATGACCTCGATTACTGGGCCATTCCGAAGGGATCGCCGAACAAGGATGTCGCGACGCAGTACATCGCATATTCGGTGTCGCAGCAGCCGCAGGAAACGTACGCGAAGAACATCGCCTATGGTCCGGTGAACAAGGCGGCCATTGCGGCGCTCGATCCGAAGATCCAGGCCGACATGCCGAATTCGCCCGCCAACGCGAAGAATGCCGTGCTGCAGGACATGGCGTTCTGGACCGATCACGGCGACGAGCTCGAACAGCGCTTCACGGCGTGGTCGTCGAAGTAAGCGTTTTTTGGTGAAAGCACGGCTGCGTTTCGTGCAATGCGAACCGCAGCCAACGCCAAGCCTTTGCATGGATAGGAGACAGAAAGCGTGAACACCATGACGATCGCCGCGGACGACACGCGCGAATCGAGCGCGCGACTCAAGCGCGAACTGAAGCTCGTCGATGCGAAAAAGCGCGCAATGGCGCTCGCGCTGATTGCGCCGCTCGCCATTTTTCTGTTCCTGATCTTCGTGGTGCCAATCGGTGCGCTGCTCACGCGCGCCGTGCAGAATCCCGAAGTCGCGAACGCGCTGCCGCACACGGGCGCGGCGCTCGCAAACTGGGATCGCAAAACCGCGCCGCCCGATGCCGCTTATGCCGCGCTCGCGCAAGATCTCACCGCGATACAGGACGGCGAATCGATGGGGGCGCTCGCTCGCCGACTCAACACCGAGATTCCGGGCTATCGCTCGCTGGTTGCAAAAACTGCCCGCGCGATGCCGCTCGCCGCGGACGACGGCAAGCCGCTCGCCGCGCCGCAGATTCGCGCGAAGATCGTCGAACTCGACGAGCGCTGGAACGATCCCGCGTATTGGCAGGCAATCGCGAAAAACGCCGGTCGATATTCGCCGTTTTATCTGCTCGCTTCGCTGGATCACCGGCAGGACGGTTTCGGCGACATCGAGCATGCAGGTCCGGATCAATCCATCTATTTGAACGTCTTTGGACGCACGTTCGTGATCGGCGTCGCGGTGACGTTTTTCGCGCTGCTGCTCGGTTATCCGCTCGCGTACTGGATTTCCACGCTGCCCGCGCGCCGTGCCAATCTCGTGATGGTGCTCGTGCTGATTCCGTTCTGGACCTCCGTGCTGGTGCGTGTCGCCGCGTGGATCGTGCTGTTGCAAAGTGAAGGGCTCGTCAATAAGGCGCTGCTCGCGAGCGGGCTGATTGGTTCGCCGCTCGCGCTGCTGTTCAATCGCGTGGGCGTTTATATCTCGATGACGCACATTCTTCTGCCCTTCATGATCTTGCCGCTCTATAGCGTGATGAAGTCCGTGCCGCCGACTTATCAGCGCGCGGCTGTTTCGCTCGGCAGTCATCCGTTCGCGGCGTTCTGGCGCGTGTATGTGCCGCAGACTTATCCGGGCATCGGGGCCGGCGTGCTGCTGGTGTTTATCTTGGCGATTGGTTACTACATCACGCCGGCGCTTCTCGGCGGGCCGAACGACCAGATGGTCAGCTACTACATCGCGTATTTCACGAACGTAACGATCAACTGGGGCATGGCTTGCGCGCTCGGTGCGCTGCTGCTTGCCGCGACGCTCGTGCTTTATGTCGTCTACGGTCGATTCACGCGCTCGAACGTAAGCCTGGGGTAAGACAATGAAACTCGCCAAACCGATGTTCGCGCCGCATACGTCCGCTATCGAGCGCGTCTGGTATTTCGCATTGCGCATCATTTGCGTGCTGACGTTGCTCTATCTAATTCTGCCGGTACTTGCCATCGTGCCGCTTTCGTTTTCGTCGAGCACGTTTCTCGTCTATCCCATTCCGGGCTATTCGATGCGCTGGTATCACAATCTCGTTATGTCGGACGAGTGGCGCATGGCGGCGAAGAACAGCTTTATCGTCGCGCCCTCGGCTACGCTCGTCGCCACGATTCTCGGCACGCTCGCGGCGGTTGGATTGACGAAGGCGAATTTCGTCGGCAAGAGCGTGCTCATGGCCGTCCTCATTTCGCCGATGATCGTGCCGGTGATCGTCGTCGGCGTGGGCGTGTATTTATTCTTTGCGCCGCTCGGCATCGCCAATACATATTTCGGGTTGATTCTGGCGCACGCGGCGTTGGGCGTGCCGTTCGTCGTGACCACGGTTGCGGCGACCTTGCAGAACTTCAACATGAATCTCGTGCGGGCGAGTCAGTCGCTTGGCGCAAGTCCGCTGCGGACGTTTTTTCGCGTGACGCTGCCCGTCATTGCGCCGGGCGTGATTTCGGGTGCGCTGTTCGCGTTCGCGACATCGTTCGATGAAGTGGTCGTCACGCTGTTTCTCGCGGGCGCCGATCAGACGACGCTACCGCGTCAGATGTTCACGGGCATCCGCGAGAACATCAGCCCGACGATCGCCGCGTTGGCCACGATTCTGATCGTGTTCTCGACGAGCCTATTGCTGGCGCTGGAGTGGTTGCGGGGCCGTGCGGCGGCGCGCGCGGTTGCGGAGTAATGATCTGCAAGCGGTCCGAGATGGCTCGCCAGATCGAGACAAAGCGTTGCCGGCTGAGGCTTCGAGTAGGGCCTCGGCTGCGAAAAGCACTGCAATGCGATGTCGCCGAGCTCCGTATATTCAGGTTTCGGTCGGCGATAAGCGAGAGTTCGGTGTGCTTCTATGAATGTCGACGCTTTATCCGTAATGTTTTCGCTGCTACGCCAGTCCGCAAGCGTGCCCACGGTTGGCGTGAGGCGCTTGCTGGCTGCGCCTTCGATTGGGCCCGCGACCGCCTGAACGACATGCAGTTTGCTAACGCTGAAGTCGCCTTTCCACCGAGGCGCCGCTTGTAGATACTTCATTCATCGCGCGGCAACTGACGCACAGCGCGCGTGAAAATGTGACGCGATGGTCGTGCGACAGCGACAACGGCAACGTGAGACGCGGCACGCACTGCTTGCGTCCCACACCGGCTTCATTGCGCCACGCGACAGACCCAAGGATGGCCACTTCCTGCGTGTTGACGCTTCGCCGACCGTCAGATAAAGACGTCGCTTTCCGGCAGATTCGCATATAGCGCAACGTGTGGAAGCGCGTGCCCGGCGCATCGGCGCTTCCGGGTAGAAGGACGCGTAAAGCGCCCGCTTACCCGCTTGCCTCATTGTTATTTCGGCCAATTAAGCCGCCAAGGCCGCCACTTCGGAGAACGATCGTACAATACCGGCGGTCCGCGATCGCAAGCGTCCGACGCTCAAACCCATGTCCAGCAAGCCTTCGCTTCGCCAGCGCGCGATTATTCGCGGCAACGGGACAGTGTTTTCACCGATGCACTATTTATCGGAATATGCTTAATAGCGTACGTTCTAGGTCGAGTCAAAGCCTGGAACAATGCCATGACAGCTTTTTCGAAAATTGCAGACCCGTGGTCACAGACGGTTCACCTGCTCGAGGCGGCGCCGCATGATGCCGCCCACACCAGCCCCTCGCAAAGAACCGCGCGTATCGAAGATAGTTTCCTCGACCGCCTGACGCGCGACTGGAACCGCGCGCACCCGCATCCGCGCCCGTCGGATGACCGCCTGCCTTTCCCACAGGCAGTCGTGCGCGTGATCGAGCGGCCGTCCAGCGCGACGGCGCTCGTCTACTGGTCGGACCCAGGTACGTGCCACTATGGTTATCAAGGTTGGCGCGCGACGACGGCGAGCGCCGAAGGCATCTGCTCGCTCTCGGGGTTGCCGATTCATCGCGGCGATCAGGTGTATCGCCCGTCACAGCGCGATCCGAAACCGCAGAATGCCTCCGCGATGATTCTCGCCGCAGCCATGCCGGCCAACAGCGAGGAAGTCGAATGCGACGTGCACGACTAAGCTGACCGCTCGGTCGCGCAGCGACGACGGCGACGAGTTCCGGCATCCGTGGGTGTCGGGATCGTCGCCGCCTTGCGTCTATTGGTTGCTGTCAGTAACCGACGGTGAAACGCTGCTTGATATGCGCTCCGCTCTCGAATTCATCGAGAAACGCGATGGCAAAGTCAGCGAAAGAGATCCAGCTTCGGCCATTGTTATCGACGAGCAATTCGTCCACGCCGATACGGAATTTGCGCGTGCGCGGACCGTCGACGAATTCCGCCGACGGCGAAACGAACGTCCATTCGAGTTCGCGCTCGCGACGCAGCGCGTCGAGAAATGCCGCGCCCGCGGTTGCCTCCGTGCGGTACATTTCTGGAAAATCGGGCAGATCCAACACGCGCTGGCCCGGCCCGACATAAAGACTCGCCGCGCCGCCCACCACGAGCAAGCGCCTGACGCCCGCGCGTCGAAGCGGCTCGGTGATCGCACTCTCCGACAATGAAGCGAAATGCGCGGCGCTGAAGACGGCATCGTGACCGGCGACGGCTTCGCTTAGCGCGGCCGCATCCGATGCGTCTACATTCTTCGCGGTGACTTCAGGACGCCTGGCGATCTCCGACGTGTTGCGTGCAAGCGCCGTCACCGTGTGTCCGCGCCGCAACGCTTCCTCCAGCAACTTGCTGCCGGCATGTCCGGTCGCGCCAATGATCGCTATTTTGCTCATTGTTGGTTCTCCTTTGTGACACCGCTTTCGCCGGCGATCGAGCCTGCGTTTAACTTACCCCACTTCGCAATAAATCGCTCATTCGCAAGGCGTTTCGCAACGATTCTTCATCATAGTCGCGTCACACGGCGATCTCGTTTTTCGCCGCGTGTTTAGCTACATTTTTCTCGCTAAAAAGGACGCAAGTTTCGAGCCGAAAAACAGATTTGCAAGACAATTCAGAACATGCTTCGTCATAATCAGAACGCACATTCACACGAGCGCGTCGCCCTTACACTGTAGGGCCCCGTGCTCTTGGGAACATGCAACTGCAGCGGTCATCGGCGCACCGCGCGAAGCACGCTCATCGAGAGCTTCCATCGATTCGTCAATTTGTCATGTCATTGGTTTATATTGCATTTCCTCGCCGCTCCATTACCGGAAGGAGTTAATCGTGAAGAATCCGCAATTACAGGGTGCCATCGAAGGACGCGACAATCCGTCTGGCGAAACCGCCTACGAGTCGCTTCCGGTCAGTGCCACGCCCGAAGAGTCCGCCGACGAAAACGGTTACTCCGATGCGCTAGACATTCCGCTCGACTATGGCATCGTCATGGATGCAGTTCGAGACGCAGTGCGCGCAAATCCGTGATCGTTGACTGGCCAAGAAAAAAACGCCCCGCTCGGGGCGTTTTTTTTCGCCTGTCAAGCGTTAGAGACTTGCTTTGAACCGCGCCGGATATCGGTCACATTGACCGATATCGATTCAATCTACAGACATTTTTAAATGCCTCGAAACACGGATGTCAGACAAAAAGATGCATTTTGTCTCAACGCAATTAATAAGAGGATTAACCACTTCCTGTGATTGTCAATCCGTATGAATCAGGCCTGACTTTTGTCGTTTGATAATATTAACAAGATGGTACACTCTCGCGTCCGCGACCGCAGAGCCATAGCGGGCGGGCCTTCGCCCGAGCTTGTCTAAATTTTGTCGATAAGGGCAGGTTTATTCGAATGCTCGAACTGAGCCGCAATCGCATGCCTATTCGCTCAATGCGATAAAAAAATGCGCTGATAGTCTTTCCACTGGCGAAAAAAAACCCAGTGGGATACCTTCAGACGTGTTTTATCGACTGGACAAACCACCGGATCGGTGCTCTCTCGCGCAGTTAAACAGTCGCAGCGTTCCAGGTAAAAAGAACCGACGACATTGCAAGAATTCTTGCAGACTCCCTTAGGCCATTCTGAACGGCAACCATGTCAGCTACTTTCGATTACCTCTTCGACCACACGATTTCCAGGCAATGGCGTGGATTTCTTGGCGCGCTTGCCGAGGAGTTCGAAGCGCAGATCGGTCGTGCGGAACTTCGACAGTTGATGCATCGAGTCGGCAGCCGATTCGCCGATGCCCGGCCGCTTCCTCAATGCGATTCGACCGCCGACCTCGCACACGCGCTGAATGTTTTGTGGCGCGATTCGGAATGGGGCTTCGTCGAATTAGCCGACGAGCGCGAGTATCTGAGCATCGTTCACTACTGCGCGCCGTTGCCGGCGTTCGGAGAAAGCGCGCTTGCATGGACACCGGCTTTTCTTGAAGGCGCTTATCAGCACTGGTTGAGCGGTTTGGGCGCGCAAGGGCTTGCTATTTCCCAGGCAAGCGAATTGAGCAGTGATGGTGCAGTCGAGTTCCGGCTCGCGCGCGCCGCAACGAGATAAGCGACGCAACTGAAGCGGCGCTGCAAGGATTCAATCAATTTCAACGACCGCCGTTATATATGAAGGCAACGGCGATATCGACTGTCCATGCAACGGACAGCGCCAAAAATATTGCATCAGGCCAGTTCGACGCAAGGCACGACGAGGATGCGGCAACATGAATACATCACGCGACATCGAAAAGCTGTTCGATCATTTCGGCGGCAATGCAGGCGACTACCAGGAAATCGGCCGCGAAAACGAGGCCAGGAATGCCCGCACGCGCTGGCCGCTCCTGGCCACGCTCGATTTCGCGCAACCGGCCATCCCGGAAATCGCGCCGCGTCGTGATGTGCAGGCGAGTCCGGTGCACAAGCGCGAGTTTGCGGCACAAGCGGATGCCGACCGTGCCACGGCCGCGCCCACGCCAATGCCGATCAATCGCGCCAAGCCGCCGCTTTTCGCGCGTGCGCATCGCCGCACGATTCCGCCCGTCACGTCGCCCGCCGCGCTCGATTCGCTGAGCGCCTCGCGCTTTTCGGCGCTCGCCGACGCCGCGCCGGTTGCCGTCGAGGCGAAGACCGAGAGCGCGGCACCGATTCCCGATTCCGCTCCAGCGCCTGTCTTTGCGCGTCCGAGCGCGCCGGCGCGGTTTTCGGCGTCGCCCTTCGCGTCTGAACAGGGGAACGCTGGTGCCGTGACGCCTCCGGCCACTCTTGCGCCGGAAGCGAGCGGCAGCATCAAAACCGCTTCACACTCCCTCGCTCGGGAAGGCGCCTCGACCTTCCGCGCTCGCGAAATACCCGCCGCGCTCGACCCGGCTGTGCAAACCCGCACCGGCCCGCGCGAACAGGAAAGCACCGCGCCTTCCATTCTCGGCAAGCTCTTCAAGCCACAAGAGCCACAAGCACCGCAAGCCGCCGAAGGCTCGCTCACCGCGATGTTCGACCGCCTGCGCCAACCGAGCCCGTCATCCGGCGCAACCGATTCCGCGCAGCCGAACCGCGCCCTCTTCGCTGCCCGCCTCACACGCTCATGAAAGTCATCACGGTAGTTTCCGCGAAAGGCGGCGTCGGCAAGACCACACTCGCCGCGAACCTCGCCTCGGTGCTCGCCGCGCGCCATCGCCGCGTGATCGTCGTCGATCTCGATCCGCAAAACGCGCTGCGCTTGCACTTCGGCATTCCGCTCGACAGCATCGACGGCATTTCGCGTGCAACGCTCGCGGGCGACCCGTGGCAGACCGTGATGTTCGATGGCGTCGACGGCGTCACCGTGCTGCCCTACGGCGCGGTGCTGGAAGACGATCGCCGCCGCTTCGAGGCGCTCGTCGACCAGGACCCCGCGTGGCTCGCGCGCTCGCTCGAATCGCTTGCGCTCGATCTCAACGACATCGTTATCGTCGATACCCCTCCGGGCTCGTCGGTTTATACGCGCACCGCGCTGTGCGCCGCGAACTTCGCGCTCAACGTCGTGCTCGCGGATGCCGCTTCCTACGCCGCGATTCCCGGCATGGAGCGCATGATCGACGCCTACGCCGCGCCGCGTCAGGACTTCGGCGGACAGGGCTACGTGGTGAATCAGGTTGACCAATCGCGCCAGTTGAGCAAGGACGTGCTCAAGGTCTTGCGCAACATGCTCGGCACGAAGCTCTTTCCGGGCGTGATCCATCAGGACGAAGGCGTATCCGAGTCGCTTGCGTGCGACACGACACTCATCCACTACGACCCGCTCTCGCAAGCCGCCGCCGATTTGCGCGCGTGCGGCGACTGGCTTCTCGCCACCGTCGATTCCATGGCCGCTTCGAGGAACGTCGCATGAGCTCCGTCAAGATTCCCTCGCAGGAAACGGAAGTCAGCGTAGCCACGTCGCGGCTAGAACGTTTCGTCGATGCGCGCATCTGGGGCAGCCGCATCCTCACGGTGTTGCTCACGCTGTTCGCGCTGTTCTCGCTCTACTTCGTGGTGACGGTGCCGCTCGCGTTCGGTCAGCAGCTCGCTTTCGCAACCGTTTGCTTTGCCTGCGCGCTCGGCTTCCGGCGTCTGCAAGGCCAGTACGCGACGCTCGTCATGATCATGTTGTCGGTCGTATCGTCGGGACGCTACATGTTCTGGCGTCTGACCGAGACGACCTACTGGGAGCGTCCGCTCGACGCCGCGTGGGGCCTGTTGCTCGTCGCAGCCGAGGTCTATGCCACGCTCGTGCTGCTGCTCGGCTACTTCCAGACCGCGTGGCCGCTCAAGCGCAAGCCGCTGCCGCTGCCCGCCGATCGCAACGACTGGCCGACCGTCGACGTCTTCATTCCGACCTACAACGAACCGCTTTCGGTGGTGAAGCCGACCATCTACGCGGCGCTCGCGCTCGACTATCCGACCGACAAGATCGCGATCCACGTGCTCGACGACGGCCGCCGTCCCGAGTTCAAGGCGTTCTGCGAGGAGGTGGGCGTCAACTGGACGATCCGCACGCATAACCGCCACGCGAAGGCCGGCAACATCAACGAAGCGCTCAAGATCACGAAGGGCGAATACCTCGCCATCTTTGATTGCGATCACATTCCGACGCGCTCGTTCCTGCAAATCTGCCTCGGCTGGTTTTTGCGCGACAAGCTCATGTCGATGCTGCAGACGCCGCACCATTTCTTCTCGCCCGATCCGTTCGAGCGCAATCTCGGCACGTTCCGCAAGGTGCCGAACGAAGGCGAACTGTTCTACGGTCTCGTGCAGGACGGCAACGATCTGTGGAACGCGACGTTCTTCTGCGGCTCGTGCGCCGTGCTGCGCCGCTCGATGGTCGAAGAGATCGGCGGCATTGCGGTCGAGACCGTGACGGAAGACGCGCATACCGCGCTCAAGCTGCATCGGCTGGGCTATACCACGGCATATCTCGCGATTCCGCAGGCAGCCGGACTCGCCACGGAAAGTCTCTCGGGCCACATCGGTCAGCGCATTCGCTGGGCGCGCGGCATGACGCAGATTTTCCGGATCGACAATCCGCTCACCGGCAAGGGCCTGAAGCTCGGCCAGCGGCTGTGTTATCTCAATGGCATGCTGCACTTTTTCTATGGCGTGCCGCGTCTCGTGTTCCTTACCGCGCCGCTCTCGTATCTGTTCTTCGGCGCGCACGTGATCGAGGCGGCGGCGGGCACCATCGCCATCTTCGCGCTGCCGCACATGATGCACGCGAGCATCACCAATTCGCGCATGCAGCGTTCTTTCCGCCATTCGTTCTGGGCCGAAGTGTATGAGTCGGTGCTGGCGTCGTACATCACGGCGCCGACGCTGCTGGCCGTCATCAACCCGAAGCTCGGCAAGTTCAACGTCACGGCCAAGGGCGGCCAGATCGCGAAGGATTACTTCGACTGGGGCATCTCGCGTCCGTATCTGTTCTTGTTGCTGCTGAACCTGCTTGGCTTCATAGCGGGCGTGGTGCATATCGTCATCAACTGGCATATCCGCAGCGAAGTGCAGACCACCGTGCTGAATCTCTGCTGGACCGTCTACAACATGCTGATTCTCGGCGCCAGCGTGGCGGCGGCTAGCGAGCGGCGTCAGGTGCGCAGCACGCATCGCGTGACGATGAAGATGCCCGTCATGCTCAAGTTCTCGACGGGGCGCACGCTGGCTTGCGAGACCATCGACTATTCGGAAGGCGGCGTCGGCGTGAAGCTGCCGAACGACATCGAAGTGCCGATGCACGAACGCGTCACCGTCTCGCTCTTTCGAGGCGACGAGGAATACGCGTTCCCGGCCACGGTCGGCTTCACGGCGAAGGGCCGCGTTGGCCTGCGCTTCTCGCAACTCACGCGCGAGCAGGAATACGACTTCGTGAAAACCACTTTTGCGCGCGCGGACGCGTGGACCGGCTGGTCCGAAGGACGCCGCCCCGATACGCCGCTGCGCGGCCTTTCGCACGTGCTGCTGGTAGGCACGCGCGGTATCGCGGGGCTTTTCGAGCATCTCTACAGCGACCTTCGGACCTGGACGAGCAAGCGTTCAGTCGACATGAAGAAGCTGAACACCAAAGACCAATAAAGGCACCGGCATGGCGAAGTTGCGTGTTGATCACGATGCGGGCGAGCGCGCGCCGCGTTTTTGCGAACG
The DNA here is from genome assembly GCF_023631025.1 of Caballeronia sp. GACF4. Taxonomy (NCBI): domain Bacteria; kingdom Pseudomonadati; phylum Pseudomonadota; class Betaproteobacteria; order Burkholderiales; family Burkholderiaceae; genus Caballeronia; species Caballeronia sp. GACF4. Next base: position 111,585 of record NZ_JALQDW010000018.1, on the reverse strand, counting down.
CCCGCTGGTGCGGGCGCTGGCGTTCCTCGCGGCACTGCAGACCGCGCTTGCCGGCCCGCTCGCGTCCATCGCGGCAGCGGCGGATGCCGTCGCGGCCAACGGCGCGCCGACGCAGCAGGCCACCGGCGTCGGCAGCGTGCCCGCGCCAAGCCCGGCCGTGATCTACAACTCCGCGACGATCGTCCAGCCCGCGCTCGCCATGCCGGTTCCCGCGTTCTCCGGCAAGCCGTCCTCGCCGCTCGCCGCGCGTCTTCCGACTACCGCCGATCCGGGCACGCTCGTTCCCGGCGGCCGTCGTCAGACGCTTACTTTCGTGGACCTCGGCGCGCAGGACCCGCTGCAAATGCGCGGCACCGATGGCCAGAACGGCGTGGCGTTTTCCGTGCGCGGCGACGAAGTCGTGACGGCCGCGGTCCTGCATCTGATCTATAGCTATTCGCCGTCGCTGTTGCCGTCCATCTCGCAATTGAAGGTGCTCGTCAACGGCGAAGTCGCGGCGACCCTGCCCGTGCCGCGCGATCAGGCCGGCACGCTCGTGGCGCGCGATATCGCCATCGATCCGCGCTTCATCACCGAGTTCAATCACCTCAACGTTCAGCTGATCGGCCATTACACGCAGCAGTGCGAGGACCCGTCGAATTCGACGCTGTGGGCGACGGTCAGCAACGCGAGTTCGCTCGATCTCACTTATGCGTCGCTTGCCAGCAAGCCCGATCTCGCCGCGCTGCCCGCGCCGTTCTTCGACCGGCGCGACGTGCGCCGCCTGGAACTGCCGTTCGTCTTCGCGGGCAAGCCGAGCCTGCCCGCTCTCGAAGCGGCGGGCACCGTGGCGTCGTACTTCGGCTCGCTCGCGGGGTATCGCGGCGCGATCTTCCCGGCACAGTCCGATAACGTCCCGCTCGCGGGCAACGCCGTCGTGTTCGCCACCGGCGATACGAAAATCGCGGGCGTCGATCTGCCGCCGGTTTCCGGCCCGACCATTGCGGTCGTCGAACGCGATGCCGCCGCGCGCGGGCGCTTGCTGCTCGTGATGGGCCGCGACGACAACGAGTTGAAGACCGCCGCGAAAGCGCTGGGTGTCGGTCGCAACGCGTTCTCCGGCACGAGCGCGACGATCACGCAATTCGCCGATCTGCAACCGCGCCGCCCCTACGATGCGCCGAACTGGCTGCCGTCCGACCGCGCCGTGCGTTTCGGTGAATTGGCCGAAGCGCAGGATCTGACCGCGCGCGGTTACGACGCCGACGCCGTGCGCGTGAACCTGCGTGTGCCGCCTGATCTCTTCATGTGGCAGACCAAGGGCGTGCCGGTCGATCTGAGCTATCGCTACACCGTGCGTCCGGCGCCGGACCGTTCGTCGCTCAATATCAGCGTGAACAATGGCTTCGTGCAGTCGCTGCGCATCCCGGCGGTATCGACTTCGACGTTCGATCTCGGCCAGTACTTCAGCCGCGTGATGCCGGACAAGACCGTGGCCGCGCGCCGCGAGGTTTATCTGCCGCCGCTTCTGATCTCGCCGCGCGCGCAGTTGCGCATGCACTTTTACTACGACATTCCGAAGACCGGCGAATGCACTGGCCGTCTGCTCGATAACGTCGTCGGCGCCATCGACCCGAATTCGACCATCGATCTTTCGAGCTTCCCGCATTACATGGCGCTGCCCGATCTGGCCGCGTTCGCCAACGGCGGTTTCCCGTTCACGCGCATGGCCGACTTGTCGCAGACGGCGGTCGTGCTGCCGAACGATCCGAACTCGGCGGACTACAGTCTCTTTCTGCTGGAGATGGGCCGCATGGGAGCGTCGACGGGTTATCCGGTCACGGGCGTCACGGTGACGAGCGCGAACGATGTCGACCGCTTCGCCGACAAGGACTTGCTGGTCCTCGGCTCGCCGGGCCGCCAGCCGCTTCTGCAACGCTGGGCGAAGAACATGCCCTTTTCCGGCGACGGCGACGCGCGCACCTTCCAGCTGAGCGATGTCGCGTTCAAGCTGGTCGACTGGTGGCATGGCGAGCATGGCCCGGAACGTTCTCCGGCGCGCGCCGATCTGTCGCTCGTGAGCTCCAACGGCGACGCGCTTCTCACCGGCTTCGAGTCGCCGTTGAAGAGCGGGCGCAGCGCGGTGGCGCTCATCAGCGCGGCGGGACAGTCGGATGCGGATTTGTCCGCCGCCCTGCTCGACAACGACTTGTTGCCATCCATTCAAGGCGCGATGGCGGTGATTCACGGCCGCACGGTCGCGGTCACGTCCAACGGCGAAGCCTATTACGTCGGCCAGCTTTCGCCCATGCACTACATGCGCTGGGCCTTGTCCGCGCATCCGGTGCTGCTGGTGTTTTCCGCCGTGATCGCCGCGCTCATCATCGCTGCCGTCTTTTATCGTGCGCTGCGCTCGCTCGCCGCGCGGCGTCTGAGGGACTGACATGCGGGGTTCAATTTCGAAGGCCGCCGTCGCGGGTGTTCTTGCCGGCGCGGCGTTGAGTTCACAAGCTGCACAGCAATGCGAATGGCCGGCGTATCGGTTGTTCGTCGAGCGCGTCGTGCAGGCCGATGGCAGAGTCGTCGACCATTCCACCGACGCGCAGCAGACCACCTCAGAAGGCCAGTCCTACGCCCTCTTCTTCGCGCTGGTCGCCAACGACCGCGCGACTTTCGACCGTCTGCTCGACTGGACGCGCGCCAATCTGGCCGGCAATCAGTTCGATGCGAACAACGTGCGTCTGCCTTCGTGGCAATGGGGCAAGAAGCCGGACGGCAGCTATGGCGTGATGGACCCGAACTCTGCATCGGATTCGGACTTGTGGATTGCATACGACTTGCTGCAAGCCGGACGGCTGTGGAAGGAGCCGGCTTATACGAAGCTCGGCCAGGCGCTCGCGGCGCAGATCGCCAAGCAGGAAGTGGTCGATCTGCCGGGCCTCGGGCCGATGCTGCTGCCCGGTCCGCAAGGCTTTCGCACAGGCGATGTCACGCGTCTGAACCCGAGCTATCTGCCGCTGCCGCTCCTGCGCGCATTGGCTCGCGACATGCCCGACGGCCCGTGGGCGAAGCTCGCGCAAAGCGCCGCGCGCATGATCAAGATCACCGCGCCGCGCGGCTATGCGCCCGACTGGGCGGCGTATCAAACAAGTCAGAACGGCCAGTTCGTGGTCGATCCGAAAAGCGGCGATACCGGCAGCTACGACGCGATCCGCGTCTATCTTTGGGCCGGCATGACGGCAGCGGGCGATCCGCTCGCGAAGCCCTGGCTCGACGCGCTCGGCGGCATGCGCCAGAGCGTGGCGCAGACGGGATTTCCGCCGGAGAAGGTTTCTTCGACGACCGGTACGGCCAGCGGCGAAGGCCCGCTCTCGTATTGGGGCGCGCTCGCGCCATACTTCAAGGCGCTGAACGACCAGCACGGCCTGGGCCTCGCGCGCACGCATCTCGAAGCACTCGTCGCGCCGCCGGGCGCGGGCCGCGAACCGGTGTATTACGACCGCGTGCTCGGTCTCTTCGGTGGCGGCTTCGTCGAAGGCCGCTATCGCTTCGACGAATCCGGCCGTCTCGTGCCGAACTGGAGAAGCGCATGCTGATGCGGGCCAGACAACGTACCTTGGCCATCCGCATCGCGGCATTGTTCGCGGCGGCGGCGCCGGCCATCGCCATCGCGCAGACGAGTGCCGATCCGCTCAACGTGTTGATCGACCAGGGCAAATACTGGCAGTCGCACAAGCGCGGCGACCTCGCGGAGCAGGCGTGGCAGAAGGTGCTGCGCCTCGACCCGAAGCAGCCCGATGCGCTCTTCGGCATGGGCATGGTGCTCGCCGATCGCAAGGACGGTAGCGGCGCGCAGCAATATCTCGCGCAACTGCGTCAGGTCGCGCCGAACTATCCGAACATCGACGATCTGGGGCGGCGTCTCGGCGAAACCAGCGCGCGCGATCAGACCGTCAACGACGCGCGCCGTCTCGCGCAAAGCGGACAGAGCGCGTCGGCGGTGCAGGAATACAAGCGTGCCATCGGAGGCAAGCCCGCGACGCCCGAACTTCAGCTCGAGTATTACCAGGCGCTCGCCGCGACGCCGCAAGGCTGGGACGAAGCGCGACGCGGCCTCGAACAGCTCGCGCGCCAGAACGCCGACGATCCGCGCTACACCCTCGCCTATGCGCAGCTTCTGACGTATCGCGATTCGACGCGGCGCGATGGCATCGCCCGGCTGGCGGCGTTGTCGAACGACAGCACGGTCGGCGCGCAGGCGAAGAAGAGCTGGCGGCAGGCGCTGCTGTGGCTCGGCGCGCGCGCATCGGACGCACCGCTGTTTCAGGCGTATCTGCAAGGTTCGCCCGACGATGCCGCCGTCAAGGCGCGTTTCGATTCGATGGTGCTGCAGGACAAGGAAGCACGCGAACGCGCGCAGGCGGGCGCAGTCGTCGATGCACGCGGTCGCACTGTCGCAGAAGGTTTCGCTGCCGTGGATCGCGGCGATCTGGCCGCGGCGCAGGCGCGCTTCTCGTCGGTGCTCGCAAGCGATCAGAACGATGCTGACGCGCTCGGCGGCCTCGGCGTCATCGCGCTGAAACAGGAGCGTTTCGCGGAAGCGCGCAGCTATCTCGAACGCGCGTCGCGGGCCGGCAATCCGGCGCGCTGGAAGGACGCGCTGACGAGCGCGACGTACTGGACCTATACGAGCGATGCCATCGGCGCACGCAGCAACGGCGAGATCGCGAAGGCCAAAGCGCTCTTCGAACGCGCCATCGCGACGAGTCCCGCCGATGTCACCGCGCAGACGCTGCTCGGCGAAATGCTGCTCGCGAATGGCGATCCGAAGGGCGCGGAAGCGGCGTATCGCATGGCGTTGCGGCGTCAGGCGGACAATCCCGATGCCATTCGCGGACTCGTCGGCGCGCTCGCGGCGCAGGGGCGCGGCGATGAAGCGCTCGAATTCGCCAACAAGCTGAACTCGGAGCAACAGGCGAAAGCCGGCGGCATCAACAAGCTGCGTGGCGATGCGCAAGCCGCGCAGGCACGCGCCGCCGAAGCACGCGGCGATCTGGGTACGGCGCGCAGTCTCTTCGAGGACGCGCTGCTCAATAGCCCCGACGATCCGTGGCTACGGCTCGACCTCGCGCGCATTTACGTGCGTCAGGGCGCGGTCGGCAATGCGCGCAGCATGATGGACGGCTTGCTCGCGGCGCACCCCGACATGACCGACGCGCTCTACGCGAGCGCCCTTCTGTCCGCCGAAACACAGGACTGGTCGACGGGTCTATCGCAACTGGACCGGATTCCCGCCGCGCAGCGCACGCCGGCGATGGGCGCGTTGCAGCATCGTCTGTGGGTGCATCAGCAGACGGAACTCGCGACGCGCGCCGCCGCGGCCGGTCAGCGCCAGCAGGCCTATGCGATTCTGCGTCGCGCCGAGCCGCTTGCTGCCGGCAACGCGGAACTGACGGGCGCGGTGGCGTCGGCGTATCTGAAAGCGGGCGATGCATCGCGCGCACTCGCGCTCACGCGCGGCGCGATCGCCAATTCGCCGAACGATCCCGGTCTCTTGCTGCAATACGCGGGCATTCTCTCGCAGACCCAGCAGGACGCCGAACTCGGTTCCGTGATGCGCCGGCTGCAGTCGATGCCGCTCACCGCGCAGCAACGCGCCGACTTCAACAATCTGAACGTCGGAATCGTGATCGCGCGGGCGGACAACGTGCGCCAGAGCGGCAATCTCGCGGCGGCTTACGACGTGATCGCACCTTGGCTCGCCGCGATGCCCGACAACGCCGACTTGCAGGCCGCGCTCGGCCGCATGTACACCTCGGCGGGCGACGACCGCAGCGCGCTCAACTGCTATCGAACTGCGCTCGCGCGCCGTCCGGACGACGTGAATCTGCAAGCCGCCGCGATGTCGGCCGCCACCGGCGTGCGCGATTTCAAGCTGGCGGAGACGCTTGCCAAACAGGCGTACGACACCGCGCCGAACGATCCGGGCGTGCTTGCATCGATCGGGCGGATGTATCGGGCAGAAGGCAAGCTCGATCTCGCCGCGCAGTTCCTGCAGCGCTCGCTGCTTGCGGCCAATACGCCGCTCGCGCCTGCTCCCGGTCAGCCAGCGAGCAACCTGCCGCGCGACTGGCAGACCGCGATGAGCCGTATCGGCACGATGCCGTTGCCGGGCACCAATCCATTCGAAGGCAAGACCGCCGTCGATACGGCGCCGTCCGCGCTTGCCGCCGGATCGAATGCGTTTCCGGGGTATCGCCAGAACATCACACCGACTTATTCGCAGCCCGTGCCGAACTATTTGCCGCCTCCTCAGACCGTGCCTTATTCCGCGCCTTATGTGAGTCCTTATAACGGCGCGCCGGGGGCGCCTGCCAATGTGCCTCGTCCGGTTGCGGGCGGTGGGTATGGCGGCGCGGCGGATGGCTCGGGGGAGTCGGGTGGCGGGGTCGTGCCTGCCAGTGTGCCGCGTCCGGTCGAGGGCGGCTATGGTCCCGACAGTTATGGCTCGGGGCAATCCGGTGCGCCGTTGCAGCCGTACCCGGGACAGGAGCAGGGCGCGGGTGGCGCGCAGCAGGCTTATCCGGGTCAGCAGACTCAGTATGCGCAGCCGGCTTCGTATCCTCAGCAAGCGCAGTACGCGCAACCCGCTTCATATCCGCAACAAGGTCAATACGCGCAGCCCGCGCCGTATCCGCAGCAAGCGCCGATGTATCAAGGCGCGCCGCCTGCCGCTCAGGACGCGTACAACAGTTCGCCCTGGCCGATGTCGCCCGCGGCGCAAGCCGCGCAGTCGGAAGCTTATGCGCCGCAAAGCGCGAGCACTCGGGCGGGTACATCGACGGCGAAGCGCTCGGCATCGCGTAAAGCCGCCAACGCGCCGCAGCAGCAGTACGCGCAGGCGTCGTATGGTCAGCAGGCTTATGCGCAGCAAGGCTATCCGCAGCAGCAATATCAGCCGCCGTATCAGCAAGCGTATCCGCAGCAAGCTTATGCGCAGCAGCAATATCAGCAGCCCTACCCGCAGCAACAGTATCCGCAACAGCAATATCAACAACCCTATCCACCGCAATACGCCCAGCAACAGTACGTGCCGCAACCACCCGCCGGTTACGCGCAGCCGTATTATCCGCAAGCCGCGCAAGCCGGGCAGCGCGCCGCGTCCGCCGCCACCATGAACACAGGCGGCATGCCCGCGCCCGTCGCGAATCCGCAGACGGCAGGCGTCGCCGATGAACTCGCGCAGATCGAGCGGGAACAGGCCAGCACGGTGTCGGGCGGGATCATCTTCCGCAATCGCAACGGCGAAGACGGTCTCTCGAACCTCACCGATATCGAAGCGCCCATCGAAGGCCGCATCAAGGCCGGCAACGGCCACGTGATCGTGCGGGCGACGCCCGTCACGCTCGACGCCGGCACCGCCAGCAGCGAGCAGAACACGCTCGCGCGCTTCGGCTCCGGCATCAACGCGATCGCTCCGGCCGCCGGCAACCAGTACGGCTCTCAGACGGCGACCGGCGTGGGACTCGCGGTCGGTTACGAGAACCGCAACTTCAAGGGCGACGTCGGCACGACGCCGCTCGGCTTTCGCGAGACCAACGTCGTCGGCGGTTTGCAGTATCAGAACGCCATCACCGATAAAGTCTCGTACTCGCTCGCCGTCGCACGACGCGCGGTCACGGACAGCCTGCTGTCCTATGCCGGCGCGCGCGATCAGCTTGCGGGCGCGACCTGGGGCGGCGTGACATCGAGCGGTGCGCGCGGCGACCTCGCCTGGGACGACGGCACGAGCGGTGTCTATGTCAACGCGATGTACCAGTTCCTCGACGGCAAGAACGTCGCCACGAACAACGCGGTCAAGGGCGGCGGCGGTGTGTACACGCGCATCATCAAGGACGCGGATCAGGCGCTGACCATCGGCGCGAATACCACCTTGATGCACTACGACAAAAACCTTTCGTACTTCACCTACGGACAAGGCGGCTACTTCAGTCCGCAGCAGTACGTCATTCTCAACTTTCCGGTCGAATACATGGGCCGCACCGGGCTTTTCACATACGACCTGAAGGGCTCGATCGGCGTGCAGCATTATCGGCAGGACGCGTCGAACTACTTCCCGACGGAGCCGAATTATCAGGCGGCGTTCGCGGCGGCCAACCTTGCACCGGATGCCGGCGCGGTCTATCCGAGTCAGAGCAAGACGGGCGTGTCCTACTCGCTCAACGCGACGGGCGAATACCAGCTTGCGCCGCAACTCGCCATCGGCGCGACGGCTTCGTTCGGCAACGCGTATCAGTATCGCGAATGGCTCGCTGCCGTGTACGTTCGATACAGCTTCACGCGGCAAACCAGCGTGCAGCCGCTCTTCCCGCCGCAGGCTTTCAGCTCGCCGTATTTGTCGTTCGCGAATTGATGCGGACTCGACGCCATGCGCCGATACGTTGCGGTGCATGGCGCATCGAAATTGCATGACGCTGCCTCACATCGTTGCTCCTCCTGGAACCCGCCGCGCGCTTTGCTGCACTGCGTGACAGACATGTCTGACGATGCGCGAGAGAAAGCGCACAATGTCGGGACTTCGCGCTCAAGGCCGCGAGGAGGAGGAGCAACATGACCGCCATCACCTGGGTTCTGGCCGCCGATGACAGCCGTGCCCGGATCTTCGAAACCAGAGGGCTTAAGCTTGACCTCAGGCAAATCGAGGAGCTTCGTAACCCGGCGCCCCGCGCCCCGCAGTCCAATGAACGCGACCGGCAATTCGCCCGAACCGTTGCCGAAATGCTCGAACGCAGCCGTGTGAATCATCGCTTCGATCGCTTGCGGCTGGCAGTGGAACCGCGTTTTCTCGGCACCTTGCGTGAGTATCTGAGCATCGAGATTCAAAAGCTCGTCCATGAAGATGCCAGCGAAGACTCAGCCGGCATGAGCGCGCGCCGCCCCTTCTGACGGCGCGCGCTCATGCCGACATCTGTGAACAAATGTTGAAAGTCCTTACAACGGCATACTAAGGGTCAACGAAAGACCCAAGCGCACGTTGATTCCGCAACGCGAGCCATCCGGCTTGCGGTCATGGAATCAGGAGCGCTTTAAATGAAGAAGATTTTCGCCGCGATCGTCATGGCTTCGCTGTCGCTGAGCGCGTTCGCCGCGCACGACAAGCACGACAAGCACGACAAGCATGAAAAGCACGAGTACCGTCACGAAGAGCGTCACGACGAACGCCGTCCGGACGCACGCCGTCGGGACGAGCTTCACGCCGACAACCGCGGCATGGAGCAGAATCGCGACCACGAGCACGCGCCGATGCAAGCACCGGAACACGGCGCTTTCCCGCACTAAGCCGTAACGGCAAGAAGTCGCGCCTGAGTTTCCGGCGCGGCTCAATGAACCTCTGCATTGCCAGCGCCACGCTCGCCACGATCACGGCTCGCGTACCCCGCGCATGCGCCGACCGAAGCGAAGATGCCCGCCTTGTCGGACAGACGCACCAGTTCCGCGAGCGAATGCGCTTCCATCTTTTCCATCACACGTGCGCGATGCACCTTCACGGTCTTTTCGACGGTGCCAAGTTCACTCGCCACCTGCTTATTTAGCCAGCCGTTCACCACGAGTATCAGCACTTCGCGTTCGCGCGGCGTGAGTCGTTCGATACGGCGTTGAATTCCGGCCATTTCATCGCGGCTGGCTAGCGCCGCGGCCGAACGAAGCAGCGCGGCATCGATTGCATTGAGCAAGGCCGTATCGCCAACGGGCTTTGACAGAAAATCCGTCGCGCCCGCTTTCATGGCGCTCACCGTCATCGGAATATCGCCGTGACCGGTGATGAAGATGATTGGCAAGGTCTCGCTCGTGTTGCATAACGCGCGTTGCAAGTCGAGTCCGCTCACGCCCGGCAACTGCACATCGAGCACGAGACAGGCGGGGTCCGCGCGCTTGCGCGCACGATCGAGAAACGCTTGCGCCGACGCAAACGCCTCCACGCGATAACCCGCCGCGCCCACTAGACGCTCGAGCGCGCGGCGCACGGAAGCATCGTCGTCGACGATGAAGACTTCGCTCATGGCGCGGTCCTTACGTGATCCCAATCGGCAACCTGAAATGAAACGCCGCCCCATGTCCGCTGTTGCTCTCCGCCCAGATGCGCCCGCCGTGCATCTCCACGATAGTGCGGCTGATGGAAAGCCCAAGCCCGAGACCATCGCGCTTCGACGTATGAAACGGCTTGAAGAGTTCGTCCGTGAAAGCAGCGGGCAAGCCCTCGCCTTCATCACGCACGGTGACTTGCAGCCACGCATCGCCATCACGCGCAGCCGATACGGTCACGACGCGCTTGCCGGTGCAATCGTTCATCGCGTCGAAGGCGTTCAGCAGCAGGTTCAGCACAACCTGTTGCAGCTGAATCTTGTCGCCGTGGATCTGCGGCAAGTCGGGCGCCAATTCGAGCACGACGCGAATGCCGCGCACGATGGCGTCGCTATGCACGAGCAACGCGACATCGCCGATCACGCCAGCCATCGACAAGGGCGCGACTTCCAGCTCGCCCTTTTTCACGAGCGCGCGAATGCGTCGCAAAATCTCGCTCGCACGATTGTTGTCGGCGACGAGATCGCGCAGAATCTCGCGCATTTCGTCGAGGTCGATCGGCTCGCGGCTCATGAAGCGCTGCGCCGCCTGCGCGTTGCTGAGTATGGCTGTGAGCGGCTGATTCAATTCATGCGCGAGCGATGCTGCAAGTTCGCCGAGCATCGACACGCGCGTCATATGCGCGAGTTCCTGGCGATTGCGCTGCAGCTCGTAACGGTCCGTGCGGTCGATGACCACCGCAAGCGTGAGGCAGGCGTCGCTGCCGTGCATCGCGTTGAGGGCGACATCGGCCAGAAACTGCGTGCCGTCCTTGCGGCGTGCGAAGAGTTGCGCGACGGTCGTGCCGATATCGCCAGGCTGCTGCGGGCTCGCCATCTGCAAGCCGGGCACGACGAGCTCCGCGAGTTCGCCGATCAGCTCGCAGCGCGCATAACCGAGCAGCTTTTCGGCGCTGCCGTTCACGAACTCGATACAGCCATCGGCTTGCAGAATCAGGATCGCGAGCGGAAGGCATTCGAGCGTATCGCGCAAGGACGAATTGGGTTCGATGCTCGCGGGCACTGCAATGGCTTGCGATGCGGCACCATGCGCATGCCGCTTGAACGGCGGCACGGAGAACAGCGAGCTGAAACGAAGCGAGAGCGACGCGCGCGCCACCCGAATGTCCCGCGCCGGCGCGCGCTTGCCGAAGGGCGCGAGCGTCAGTCCCATCAACGCGGCCGCGAAGGCCGCTGTGGCGTGCACGATAGCCATGACCCCGTGCTCCTGTCAGTCCGTCGCCCTTTACAAACGCGGCGGCGTGAAATGGCATGCAGGACGTAGGCGATGCCCCGGCAGTTGCCAAGCGCGTCGCTACTTTCTTCTCTTGCCGATCAAGGTCGCAGCGCCAACCCGCCATCTGCAAGGCGCAGCGCGAATGTTGCGTTCACCGAAAACCTCGATCGTCAAGGCTTCGTCCAAGCAATACCACAACCGCACCGCGCGGGCACGTCCCGTGCGTTCGAGATGCGTTAAAAACGAATCAACGAACGCAACCATCAGGCAAACGCCATGAAGAACCCTTTTCTGAGCATGTGGTTGTCCGGCGCCAATACCGTGGCCGGATCGGTGCGCGGCCACGCAACGGCGGCCGCCAGGCGACAGACGAAAACGGCGACGCGCCGCAGCCAGAAGCAAGTAGCCGACTTCTGGACCGCCGCGCTCACGCCACCGAAAGCCACCAGGAAAAAGCGCCGCTGATTCAGGCGCGTTCGAGCACCGCCATTTCGCGCACCACGACGAGCAGCATCGACAGACTCGTGCCGCCGCTCGCTCGAAGCTCGGTGAGCAAGCGCGTGTAGCGGTCGAGCGCCGCCTCGCGTTTGGCGCGCCAACTCTCCACGATCACATCCGGATTGTCGATGCCTCTCGACTGTTCGAGCGCACTCACCGTCAGCGCACGCTTGAGCCGGCCGAGCTCTTCGAGCGCGGCGGCGCGGGCCAACAAGTCCCAGTGCGTGGTGATGGGCAAAGCCATCGCGCGCTCGGCGATACCGCGATAATCCAGCAACGTGCCGATGCCGAAGTAGACGCTCGCCACGATTTCGAGACCACGCTCCGAGCAGGCGGCCACTTCCGCGCTATCGAGCACCGCCGTGGCAATCTCGCCACTCGCGACACGTGCGGCGAGACTGCTTTCCACGCCGGCGTCTTCGAGTTCACGACGGCGCGCGTACCAGGCATCGAGTTGCGTGGCCGGCAAGAGCGCGGGCAGTTGCGGCGCGAGCCTATGCGCGGCTTCACGGCAACGCGCGAGCACGCCCGCCGCATCGCTCGGACTTTGTTCGAGCGTTCGCAGAAACCAGAGTGCGGTGTCGTCGAGCAGACGCACGACATCGACGAACATGCGTGCCTGCACTTCATCCGCGACGAGATTGTCCAGTCCGTCGATATTGCGCCACAAGTCATCGAGGCTGAAGACGTCGCGCGCCATCAATGCGGCGCGCACGATATCGCTCGGCCGCGCATCGGTTTCCTCCATCAGCCGATGCACGAACGTGCAACCCGTGCGATTCACGAGCACGTTGGTCAGATGCGTGGCGAGAATCTCGCGCTTGAGCGGATGATGCTGCATGGTCGCGCTAAAACGGCGCTGCAGCGGCTTCGGAAAATACGCGGGCAGCAGATCGGCGACGAGCGGATCTTCCGGTACGTCGGATTCGAGCAATTCGTCGTAGAGCCACATCTTGCCGTAGGCAAGCAGCACGGCGCGCTCGGGCGATGTCAGTCCTAACCTTGCAGCGGCGCGCTCGGCGATTTCGTCGTCGGATGGCAGGAACTCGATCTTGCGCTTGAGCCGGCCCGCGCGTTCGAGATAACGCATCATGCGCGCCTCGGCATCGAGGGTCTCAGCGACGTGACGGTTAGCAATCGACAACGCCTGCGTCTGCGCGTAGTTGTCTTTCAACACGAGCAGGCCCACTTCGTCCGTCATTTCCGCGAGCAGCACGTTGCGCTGCTTCTCGGTCATCTCGCCGTCCGCGACCACGAGGCCGAGCAAAATCTTGATGTTGACTTCGTGATCCGAGCAGTCGACACCCGCCGAATTGTCGATGGCATCCGTATTGATGCGTCCGCCCTGTTGCGCGAACTCGATGCGCCCCAGTTGCGTGAAGCCCAAATTGCCGCCTTCGGCGACAACCTTGCAGCGCAGTTCCGCACCGTTCACGCGCACGGCGTCGTTGGTGCGATCGCCGACTTGCGCGTTGGTCTCGATACTCGATTTCACGTACGTACCGACGCCGCCGTTGTAGAGCAGATCGGCTTCGGCGAGCAGAATCGCGCGGATCAGCTCGACGGGCGCAAGACTCGATGCCGTGATGCCCAGCACCTTCTGCACTTGCGGCGACACGGGAATGGTCTTCGCCGTGCGCGCATGGATGCCGCCGCCCGCCGAAATCAACGCGGTGTCGTAATCGGCCCAGCTCGAACGCGGCAACGCAAAGAGACGCTGACGTTCCTCGAAGCTCGTGGCCGCATCCGGATTCGGATCGAGGAACACATGCCGATGATCGAACGCCGCGATCAGGCGGATATGCCGCGACAGCAACATGCCGTTGCCAAACACATCGCCCGACATGTCGCCGACGCCGACCACGGTGAAGTCGGTGGTCTGCGTATCGAAGTTCATCTCGCGGAAATGCCGCTTGACCGACTCCCACGCGCCACGCGCCGTAATGCCCATCTTCTTGTGATCGTAGCCAACCGAGCCGCCCGAGGCGAAGGCATCGTCGAGCCAGAAGCCGTATTCATGCGCAATGGCGTTCGCATAATCGGAGAAGGTGGCCGTGCCTTTGTCCGCCGCGACGACGAGATAGGGATCGTCGGGATCGTGGCGCACGACATCGGGCGGCGGCACGATGCCATCGGGCTTGCGGTTGTCGGTGACATCGAGCAGGCCGCGCAGGAACATCTGATAGCACGCGACGCCTTCCGCGAGAAACGCTTCGCGGTCGGTGAGCGGCGGCGGATTCTTCACGACGAAACCGCCCTTTGAACCGACCGGCACGATCACCACGTTCTTCACCATCTGCGCCTTCATGAGGCCAAGCACCTCGGTGCGGAAGTCTTCGCGCCGGTCCGACCAGCGCAAGCCGCCGCGCGCCACGCGGCCGCCGCGCAGATGCACGCCTTCCACGCGCGGCGCGTAGACCCAAATCTCGAACATCGGCTTGGGTTCGGGCAGACCCGGCACTTTCGAAGGATCGAGCTTGAACGACAGATAAGGACGCGGTTCGCCGTTCGGCTCGCGGCGGAAATGATTCGTGCGCACGGTCGCCGTGATGACGCCGAGGAACTGCCGCAGAATGCGGTCTTCATCGAGATTCGGCACCTTGTCGAGGGCCGCCTCGATATCGGCGAGCACGCGCTCGACGTGCGGTTCGCGCTCTTCGGCCGAACCGCCGCGTGCGGGATCGAAACGCACCATGAAAAGTTCGAGCAGCTTCGTCGCGATCTTCGGATTGCCGGTGAGCGCGCGTTCGATATACGCGTCGCTGAAATTCGAGCCGACCTGCCGCAGATACTTCGCATACGCGCGCATGATGGTCACGTCGCGTGCGCCGAACTGCGCGCGCAGTACGAGGCGATTGAAGTCGTCGCTCTCGGTTTCGCCCGTCCAGACGCTCGCGAACGCGTTTTCGAAGAGCGGCTTCACGCGGTCGATATCGAACTCCACGTCGTCCTGCAATTCGAGACCGAAATCGTGAATCCACGCGGTAGGCGCGCCGTTCGGCTCGATCAGATACGGCCGCTCCTCGTCCACGCGCACGCCGAGATGTTCGAGCATCGGCAAGCTTGCGGACAGCGCGATCGGCTCGCCCACGCGATACACCTTGAAGCGAAACGCGCGCCGTCCCGGTTCTATGGCCGCTTCGATCGGCCGATAAAGACTCATTGCGAGACCGCCGGGGCGCGAATGCGTCGCCTCGATCAGTTCGATGTCGCGCACCGCCGTGCGTGCCGGATAATCCTCGCGATAACCGGCGGG
Source organism: Caballeronia sp. GACF4 (assembly GCF_023631025.1). Taxonomy (NCBI): domain Bacteria; kingdom Pseudomonadati; phylum Pseudomonadota; class Betaproteobacteria; order Burkholderiales; family Burkholderiaceae; genus Caballeronia; species Caballeronia sp. GACF4. Next base: position 96,494 of record NZ_JALQDW010000018.1, on the reverse strand, counting down.
AAACGAATCCGCATAACGGCGCAACAGCCGGTTGCCCTCTTCCTCGCCGTGACTGTCGATGAGCGCATCGGCGAGATCGTCCTGCCAGCGGCGCGCGACTTGCACGACGCGCGCTTCGAGTTCGCGCGTATCGACTTCGGGCATTGCGCCACGATCCGCGCGCACGACGATATGAATCCGCGCCAGCGGCGACTCCGACAACAGCGGCGTGAACTCGATGCTCTTGCCGTTGAACGCCGCCATCAGCACTTTGGAAATGCGGCGGCGCAGGTCGGTGTTGAACTTGTCGCGCGGCACGAACACGAGACACGACACGAAGCGGTCGAAGCGATCGCGCCGAACGAACAGACGCGTGCGCTGATGTTCCTGCAGACGCAGCACGCCGAGCGCGATGTCGAAGAGCACGTCTTCATCGGCCTGGAAAAGTTCGTCGCGCGGATATTGTTCGAGCACGGAGATGAGCGACTTCGCGAGATGCCCTTTTTCGAGGAAGCCCGCGCGCCGCACGATGTTCGCGCACTTGCGCCTCACGATAGGAATCTCGGAGGTCGGCACGAGATAAGCCGTCGATGTGTAAAGCCCGAGAAAGCGCCGTTCGCCCGTGACCTTGCCGTCGGGCGAGATGCGCTTCACGCCGACGTAATCCAGATAGCCCGGCCGATGCACCGTGGCACGCGAATTCGCCTTGGTCAGAAAGATCGGCGCCGCGCCTTCGACGATCGCGGCCGCGCCCGGTGGCAGCGGCGTGAGATCGCCGCCCGCCGGCTCGCGCAGAATGCCCGCTCCCGAACCCGGCACGCCGCGTAGCGCGAGACCGTCTTCGTGCTCGACGAGGTCGTAATCGCGGCAGCCGAGGAACGTGAAGTGATCGGCCACCATCCATTCGAGAAAGGCGCGCGCTTCGAGACCGTCGGCAGACGTATCGCGCGCTTTCAGATCGGAGATGGACGCGCGCGCCGCATCGACCACTTTTGGCCAGTCCTCGACCGCCTCGCGCACGTCGCCGAGCACGCGCGCAATGCTCTCGCGCACTTCTTCGAGCCGCTCGCCTTCGCTGCAGCGGTCCACTTCGAAATGAATGAACGATTCGAGCGACGAGCGGCCATCGCCTGCATCGGCGTGACCTTGTCCTATACGCACGATGTCGCCGGCGTGCGGCCCGGCATCCGCGCGCCACACGCGAAACACCGGATGAATGGCCGAATGCAGCGCAAGACCGAGACGGTTCAGCTCCATGGTCACGGAATCGACGAGGAAAGGCATGTCGTCGTTGACGATCTCGACCACCGTATGGTCGGAATGCCAGCCGTGCTGTTCGAGATTGGGGTTGTAGACGCGCAGGACCTCGCGCCCGCCCGCGAACTGCTGCGCCGTTTGCCAGTGCGCCATGGCCGCGCCGTAGAGATCGGCGATATCGCGGCTCGCGATATCCTCGATATCCACCTGGTCGTAGTAATGACGCAGGAAAGGCTCGATGAGCTGGAAGGCGGCGTCAGGCAGACGCCCGTGTGCGAATTCGAGCAGATCCTTGATGAGATGTTCGACCTGCGCTTCGTTCCTGACCAGCATGGTGCCCTCCTCAGTCTTTTCGAGTCTGTCGGATGCTCTGCAGGATTATGCGCCCCGTCGTGCGGAAGCCTTGGATGGACCATGTGCGGATGCACAATGCGCGAGCGCTCGTCAGGGCACCTTATTCCGTCACGATGACGAACGCGCGACAGCCCGAAGACGGGCTGCTCAGTAACCCAACGCGCCGTTGCCGCCGGGAAAGTCGATGGTGCCGGAGTCGGAGAAACGCGTGCCGCCGAATGGACCGCCCGCGAGCTTGCCGCGCGCGACGTAGGAGACCTTGCTGACCGAGTCGCCGGATGCATAGCCGAGCGCCTGACGCGCCACCGATACCGCCGACACCGTCACCGGCACCGACACCACGACTTCGCCGAAGCGCGGCACCGTGCCGCTTTGCGGACTGACGCCGCTTGCGAAGGAACGGCCGTTGACATCGAGATCGAGCGCGACGCCGTCGAAGTTCACGGCGGTATCGTTCGGATTCTGCACGCGCAGCTTCACGGCGAAGCGCATTTCGAGCCCCTGCCCTTCGAGCGGTTCGATGCCCGCGACGCTCACGCGCATGCTGTCGCGGTTGAGCAGACTCGCGCACCCGGAGAAGGCGAACAGCATCACGAGAGCGGTGATCAGGAAAAGGAAACGGCTTCGCGCGTGATTCGGTTGCATCGGCAAGGGCTCCTGTTGCGAGAGATTAGGCAACGGACATTCTAACGGGGTGATGCCTTCATGCCGGACCGGTCAGCACATGCACCGCGTTCAGCAGCATGCGAACATGCGCGTGATGGAACCAGAGATCGTCCACGACATAGAACGCGGCAACCCATGACAAGCCGACCACGATCAGGTCGCAGGTTCCGCTCGTCCAGAGATTGAGCGAATGACGCGGACCGATCCAGGGCACGCCGAGCGGGTTGGGCCAGTCCGCGAGCAGATGCATGATGCCGCCGCACGCGAACCCGAAGCCGACCGCCGCGGCGGGATGTTGTCTCAACAGATGCCACGAAAGCGCAAGCAAGGCGCCCCAGCCGATGCCCCAATGCGTCAGCGTGCGATGCGTGATCCAGAGCTTGCGCCTCTTGCTCCACCAGGCGACTTCGAGCCAGTCCGGCGCGGTTGCACCGGCTACCCCAGCAAGTAACGCCAGCGCAAGGTAAAGGTAATACATGCCGCCGCTGGTCTTGTCGATGCCTTGCGCGCTGCCGATGTTGCCCATATGGCCAACGATTGCCGCCGCGATGATTCCCGCAGCCCACCCGGTCGCGTGATGGGCCTTGCTCGATGCCATGACTGCCTTGTCCTGCTTGCAATGAAGAGCGCAGATGTTCGCATGGCGCGCGTCTGCCGGAGCGGGCGGATACAGAAACTTACGTAAATGCGGGACCTGCAACACCGCTCATGGTTCTTTCGGCGGCGAGATGGCGCAGCGTTGACTAGAATGAATAAAACAACGCTGCGCGTGCGCGCCTTCGTGCATCTTTATCTATCGACTTTTATCGTCATGCAACAGCTGAAATACCTGAGCGCTTATCCGAATACGCTACAGGACAAAGTGCGCCGATTGATTGCCCAGCAACAGCTCGGCAGCTATCTCGAAGCGCGTTATCCGCAGAAGCACGCGGTGCAGTCCGACCGCGCGCTCTATCAATACTGTGCGGAGCTCAAGAGCGAGTTTCTGCGCGTGGCGCCTTCCATCGACAAGGTTATCTACGACAGCAAGCTCGATGTGCTGCGTCATGCGCTCGGTCTTCATACGGCGATTTCACGTGTGCAGGGCGGCAAGCTCAAGGCGAAGAAAGAGATACGGATCGCATCGCTCTTCAAGGATACGGCTCCCGAGTTTCTTCGGATGATTGTCGTGCATGAACTCGCGCATCTGAAAGAGAACGATCACAACAAGGCGTTTTACCGGCTTTGCGAATTGATGCAGCCGGGGTATCACCAAATCGAGTTCGATCTACGGCTTTATTTGACGCATCGGGATTTGGTGCGGGGAGGATGATCAGGAAGAAGGCTAAGGGTGCGACGCCTGCTCGCTCAGTGCCCGAGCGAGGGGTCGTACTTTCAAGTACGCCCCTTCGCGATGACTTAGAGTTGGGCCGTCATTTGGAATCCAACCGTAACGCGTGAGGTTGGAAACCCTGACGGCTTGTAGATTGGCGTGCCGGCAAAAAGGTCGTAACTCAAGCCCGCATATTTCGTTGGGACGCCGCCGCGAATGCCGATTACCGCGCCCACGAGCTGCGTACCCGCGAGAAACGCCGTGTTCGGGCCAAACACGCGTCCACAGTCGATGCCGGCATAGAGCGCTTGCCCTGTCTTTCCGATCGGCGCTTGCAACTCGTTGCGCCAGTAGAAACCGCGCTCGGCCGCGAGCATCTGTTCACCGTCGAAGCCACGCACCGTATAGCGGCTGCCGATGGTCAGATCGTCGATGTAGTTGAGCGTGTCGTTCGTGTACTGGCCGTGGATCGTCGTCACGTAGCGAAGCGCTTGATTTGCGATGGCGAACGGCACCGAGAGGTTCGCATCGAGCACGGCCATGTGGAAGCGGTAAGTCGGGCCGCTCGGCTTGGTCGCCGGCGTCGGTGCGATATTCGGGTCGGGCGGCAAGGATGGATCGGGCGTCGCGCCAAATGCGCCGATGCCCTGGCGAAACGCAAGCGTGCCGTCGAACTGCGCGCCACCCAGGTAATGCCGATCCGTCAGACCAAGTTCCAGGAACGTGTTGTTGCGGTGCTGGAGTTCGATTTCGGTGTCGTCGATGAAGCTCGCGCCGAAGCGCTTCGACAGTTGCACGTAGGTGCCGAACACGTCGCTTTGCCCGCGATGTAAGACGCGCGCGAGTTTGACGCCGGCGGTCTGTGAGTTGCCACTCGACACGAAGGTCTGGTTGGCGCCCGCGATCTGTTGATAGTACGTGTTGGTGTTGCCGAAGACGGTCGCGGTCCAATAGCCCCATGGCATCGAATACGATCCGTTGAAGCCATGCGAGCCCAAGCCCTTGTCGCCGAATTCGAGGTCCTGATTTGCGCCGACAGTGAGGACGTCATTCAGGCCAAGGAGATTGTCGATGCCGAGACTGAGGTTGCCTTGCAGCTTGCCCGTTGCGCGACTGCCCGAGTTATCGACCGATGCGACGAACGAATAAGGCTTGCCGCGCTTGACCGTGAGAACGACATCGCTCTCGCCGGGGATGTCGGTCGGCTCGATCTTCATGTCCGCATCTTGACTGGCGACGCGCTTCATCTGTTCGATGCCTTGTTCAAGATCGCGTAAGTCGAGTACGTCGCCGGGTCTTGTGGGGAAAGCGGTTTTCCACGAACCCCGTGACAAGGGTTCGGCGAACCGTATGTCACGAATGACGCCCGGGACCAGCGCGAACTTGAGCGTGCCGTGCGACAGGTCTTGCTCGGGTAACAACACGCGCGTGGTGATGTAGCCGCGACTCAGGATCGCTTGCTGCAGGCCTTTGGTCAGCACGTTCACGCCTTCTTTTCCGATGCATTGATCGGTGTAGTGGCCGAGCCATTCACGTGCGAACGCGAAGGGGTCGAGCGGTAGGGTCGATGCGCCTCTGGCGCGCACCGCGTCGGGCAGGCTTGGTGGTACGTCGAGCGTGAACGTGTTGATGCGAAAGCACGGCGATTCGGTTGGCAGGGTTGGAAAGCCCTGATCGCCGGGAACACTTGAGCGCACGGCGGGCGTTTGAACTGACGTCTCACGTTGCTGCGCTTCGCGTTGCTGCTGGACCTGTTGTTCTTGCTGGGCGTTGGCGCGCGCTGCTGCCGCTTCATTTGCGGAGTTTGGTGCTTGCTGTGCGTGTATCCCTAGTGATGCAAAGGCTGTAAGCGGCAAGGCGCATTGCTCATCACCTGATTGACGATGATCTTCGCTGAATTGCCGGGCGTCAGATTCCCATTACCCGAGATGTATCCCGCTAGCTGGCTTTGAATGTTGACCGGCGAATTATTGAGAATCGCGCCCTTCGCAGGCACGTCGAATTGTGAAAAATTATTGACGGAAACACCGCTGCCGGACGGTCTTGCGATATTGACCTGATTCAAACCATTCTGAGTTTGAATGACCTGCGCGCCGGAACCGGGTGCGGCGACGATCTGTGCAAACGTCAGCCCGGAAGCCGAACCGAGCAGCAGCATGGCCGCCGAGGCCATTGCGCTAAAAGCTGATTGAAACATCGAGGCGACGGGCGCGCGCCGTGCAAGACCTTCTCCCTTCGCAGTTCCGCTGCTGTGCGCCGATGCAAATTCAGCGACCGCGACCAGCATGTGTCGCACGCGATTGAAAACCAGCCGGTAGGAATGCTTATTCATTTTTTTATAGTTTTATAAAGATTTCAAAACGCAGGTAACGCCCGAAGCGGAAGGCCGCTATTTACTCGCGGATTAACCGTTCGTAACAATCAGAATGTTCCTACTTTGATGGGACGCCGGACATTTGACAAAAGGACTTGTCGCGAACGAAAAGCAGAACAAAGTCACACGCTTGCAAGATGCGGATTGCAAACGCGGTATCGGGTCCGAAGCGTTCGGTAGCGTTCCGAAATCAGTCGAGCTAAGGGCATGCAGACATCGTCGACCAAGGTGTCGGAAACTGTCTACGTTTGTCGCGCGTGCCACGCATTACTTGCAATTGCGTTGCGTGTCTTATGGACGATCACGTTAGCAACTGGCGCGTGCACATAGCACCACCTGTTCGAATCATGCGATGTGGTCAGTCAGAAAACCCAGTGATGAAGAATCAACGGCGAATACCAATATCAACGATAAACCGGATGCCACAGCAAAAAAGGCAGACCCGCAGCATCGACATAAACCACGGCGTTCTGCTCGAACTTTTGCATAAGCGCATCTGCGAATTGGGGTGTCGTGCCGAGGACGAAGAGACTTGCTTCGGCGGTCCACTTTCCCTTCGGATCGATGCCGGCTCCGGGCAGCGCATGCAAGCCCGCTCGTTCGATATGGTCAATCAGCAAGCACTGCCGCTTTGCGTTATGCGCCGGTTCAAGCACGTGTCCGAATGGATTGAAGGCCGTCACGAACACCGCGCTAAAGACATGATGCCTTGAAAGAAGTGAAGCAACATCGGCATTATGCTCGCCGATTTTCATCTCCACGACCGGCTCGATATCGATGCGATAAATCGCCTCGCGGTAACTATCTCGCGTCGCGTCCAAAAGGCTCGGGCTGGGCTGAAACCGTTGGTGCTCGTCGTGGTTCATGTAGGTAATCCGCGAATCGGCGGCTGAGAAGGCATGCGCTGAAGACGCACGTTGCATCTCGAACTTTACCGCGCTCGACTTAGCGAATTGATGAAACGCAGACTACCGCACGGCGAAGCGAATTCATGCAAGGCATCGCGAAGCGGAGTGCATCGAGAGAGAGAAGCAGAGAGACATCGACCCATGCGATTCGTGTCGATAACGACGCGCAGCGTGTCACGCATAACGCGGCCGAAGATAAAACGCAGAAAAGCTAGAGATAGAGAAGCAACGAGACCCGACGATCGTCCGTTATGTGCAGCCCTGCTGCCGCTCGCCGCGGCTGAAGATTTGACGCGAACGCCAGTCGTCGGAGCGAAGCACTTGCTCGCCGTCTTCGCGCGCTTCCTCTTCCGTATCGAAACCTTCGTCGCTATAAGCGGCGATTTTCATGCCGACACCCGCGGCACGTTCGACGGTGATGGCCCAATGCCAGCCGCCTTCCTGATAAAAAACATGCAGCGTCGGCAGAGACGATAAGGTCAAGTCCATGTTTGCGGCTCCTTCAAGCTGACGTTCGTAAGGCTAACCTGCCTCCTCGACGAACGCCCTCGAAAACGGGCGCTTTGTTATTGCGTCGATGTCTGTTGATATTCTTGAGCGGCTGTGAGCCGCCCCGCTCAGAACAGCATACGCAATGGGATGCTGCATTGCAACACGGGGTTTCCCGAGGCGTGGTACCGATCCGACGAGGCCGATCATTGCGGAACCTTTTACACGAGATAGACGGAAGATCGACAATGAAGCACCCGTATTGACTCAAGGCTATCTCGCCAAAAACACCTCTATTCGATGCGGATAAGTGGCGCTTCTAACGTGTCCGCCGTGTGTCCGTCGCCTAGAATGGAATAACCGCTCGACGCGATGCGAGGTGATCGCCATGGCATCTAAATTTCGTCTTTCCCATCTGATACTTTTTGCGACCGTCGCCTCATGTGCCGCGAACGCGCTCGCCCAGCCGGTCGCGCCGATCGGCGACCCTTCCGCGCCGAAGACACGCGCTCAGGTCAAGCAGGAGTTTCTCGCCTGGCGCGCGGCCGGCTACGATCCGAACGACTGGCTGAACTATCCCGACAATGCCATGCGCGCGGGACAGATCGTCTCCCAGCAACGGCAAGCGCAACGCGCGACCGGTGCGAACTAGGTAGCGTTTCTGCTGCCTGAGCACGGTACTCGCGCGTTACTCCGCGCGCGGCCGCTGACCGCGCAAGATACGCCGCGCGATGCTCCAGCGATGCACTTCGGACGGACCGTCGTAAATGCGAAATGCGCGCATGTCGCTGAAAATGCGCGCGACGACCGTTTCGTGCGTGACGCCTTGTCCGCCGAGCACTTGCACCGAACGATCCACGACACGCCATAACGCCTCGGACGACACCACTTTCGCGACGCTCGATTCGTGTTTGCCGAGCACGCCCTGGTCGAGCACCCACGCGCAATGCCAGATGGCAAGGCGCGTGATGTGCAGATCCATTTCGTTATCGGCGAGCATGAAGCCGACGCCCTCGTGTTCGCCGAGCGACTTGCCGAACGCCTGACGCTGACGCGCATACGCCGTGGCGACATCGTGCGCACGCCGGGCCGCGCCGAGCCAGCGCATGCAATGCGTGAGACGCGCGGGCGACAGGCGCACTTGCGCATATCGGAACCCCTCGCCCGCTTCGCCAAGGACGTTTTGCGCGGGCACGCGCAAGCCTTCGAAACGCACCACGCCGTGGCCGCCGGGAAAGCATGTATCGAGCGAATCCATTGCGCGCTCGATCACGATGCCGGGGCTCCTCATATCGGCGAGGAACATGGTCGCGGGGCCGTCCTCGAAACGCGCCATGATGATCGCGACCGACGCGCCATGTGCGCCCGTGATGAACCACTTGCCGCCGTCGATCACGTAGCCGTCGCCATCGCGCGCGGCAAGCGTTTGCAGCATGGAAGGATCGGCGCCCGCGCCCGGCGGCGGTTCGGTCATGCAAAAGCACGAACGAATCTCGCCCGCGGCGAGCGGACGCAGCCAGCGCTCCTTCTGCTCGGGCGTCGCGACGGCTTCGAGCAAATGCATGTTGCCTTCGTCCGGTGCGGCGATATTGAGCGCGACCGGGCCGAGCGGCGAATAACCCGCTTCCTCGAAAAGGATCGCCTTGGCGACATGATTGAGCCCAAGGCCGCCGAATTCCGGCGATACGTGACTCGACAGAAGTCCCGCACGACGGCCCTTTGCGATCAGTTCCGCGCGCAGCGACTCGTCCGGGCCATGCGGCGTGCAGCGCGCATCGCTCTCCAGCGGCACGATCTCTTCGGCGATGAAGGCACGCACGCGCGCCTGCAATTCAGTCAACTCGGGCGTGAGGGAGAAGTCCATCGGCAAATCCTTTGAAGGCGGTGATCCACAAGCTTAACCGCGCGCGAAACGGCACGTCATCAGGCTTTGTACCCGGCCGCTTTGTTTTCATCCGCTTTGTTATCTGCGGCTTTGTACTCGGAGTATTTGCGGGCATCGCCGCGAACCATGTCCGCCGGATACTTCGCGCGATTCAACGCCATCTTCTCGATGAGCGCGCGATGCAGATCCACGTCGAGCGAATCGGCGAGCATCACGAGATACGCGAGCACGTCGGCCATTTCGTGGCGAATCGCCACGAGCTTCGTCTCGTCCAGCTCGCTCTTGTCGCCGCTGGCCAGCCATGTGAACGGTTCGAGCAATTCGCTCGCTTCGACTGAAAGCGCGCTCGCCAGATTCTTCGGTGAGTGAAAGCGGCTCCAGTCCCGCTCGCGCACGAACTCGCGCAGCATGTCGCGCATTTCCGTGAGTTCGCTTCGGCCTTCTGGCGCGTTGTGCTGATCCATCGCCATCCTTTGACGTGTCGTCATGCCGTTATGCCGTTATACGGGATAAAGGCCCAGCGTGCGCGCATGCAGACGCGCGAGGCCGAGCAAGGCGTCGGTGAAAGGCGTGGCGACGCCGGTCATGGCGCCCAGTTCGCGTACCGACGCCACGAGCGCATCCAGTTCGACGGCCTTGCGCGCTTCCACGTCTTGCAGCATGGAGGTTTTCATTGCACCGAGCTTGAGTGTCACGGCATGGCGATCCGCCGGATTCTGCTCGATCGGAATGCCGAAGCGCGCGCCGATTTCCTTCGCTTCCAGCATGATGTTCGTGACGAAGCCGCGCACGAGATCGTCGCTCAGGATGCGGTCGGTGGTCGCGCCGGTGATCGCGCTGATCGGGTTCATCGTCATGTTGCCCCAGAGCTTGAACCACACGTCACGCTGAATCTGCGGCGAGAGCGTCGCGTCGAAACCGGCCTTCGTGAAGAGCGAAACGAGCGCTTCGGCACGCGTGCCCGACTGCCCCGCCGCCTCGCCGAGAATGAGACCCTTGCCTTGATGATGCCGGATCACGCCCGGCGCTTCGACCAAGCAACTCGCGTGGACCACGCAACCCACCGTTTGCGCGGCCGGAATGGCGGCGGCGATGGCGCCGTGCGGATCGATCGAACTCAGCCGCTTGCCCGCGAACTCGGCGCCCAGGCCTTCGCAGAACCACCACGGCACGCCGTTCATCGCGCTCAGAACCGTGGTCTTTTCGCTCAAAAGCGGCGCGATCTGTGCGGCCACGGCTTCCATCGCGGGCGCTTTCACCGCCACCACGACGAGATCCTGCGCACCGAGTTCTTCGGGCGATGCGCTTGCCGCGACCTTCACGGCATGCGTCGCATCTTTCTCGACGAGTTGCAGACCGTGCGCGCGAATGGCGTTTAGTGTCGCGCCGCGTGCGACCACGCTGACATCGCAACCCGCCTGCGCGAGCTTCACGCCGATCCAGCCGCCGATCGCGCCTGCGCCATAAATGCACACCTTCATGTCTCGTCTCCTCGTCTGAACTGTCGGACTTCATTGTAAGAGCTTGGCGCCTGCCGAAACGGTTCAATCTAGGCGCGCCGACGCTCATTTCAAGAGCACGAAAGCGAATAAATATTCCCGCCCAAAATACGCTTTTCGATATTGAAACGATAGCCGTCGCACCTACCTTGCATGCAGAGGCAGCGAACCAGCGCGCTGTCATGGTGACATATCTCAACTTCCTGCTGCCGGCTTGACGGCCGTAACATCGGAGACCGAATCATGAGTGACTTTTATTTTGGCGGCGACTTCCTGAGCGATCTGAACCGCGTGCAACGGCAGATGTCTTCGCTTCTCGGCAATCTGCCTTCCAGCATTCGTGCCAGCCGCGCGGATGCGTTTCCATCGCTGAACGTCGGCAGCACCGACGAGGCCATCGAAGTCGTGGCATTCGTGCCGGGCGTCGAGCCGGCATCGCTCGACGTGACGGTCGACAAAGGCCTGCTCACCATCAGCGGCGAACGGCGCGCCGAAGCATTGACCGAAGGCTCGCGCACCTACGCGAGGGAACGCTTCACGGGCGCGTTTCGCCGCGTGATCGAACTGCCGCAAAACGCGGATGCCGACAAGGTCGAAGCGCGTTATGAAAACGGCACCTTGTTTATCGTCATCGGCAAGCGCGAAGCATCCAAGCCGCGCGCCATCACCATTCAGTAAGGCACAGGGAGAACATGATGAACGACACCACGCAAATCACCGAGCGTCAGGCAAACGAAGTTGCACGCAAGAAGGAAGACACCGTGCGCCGCACGACGGTCACGCCTGCGGTCGATATCGTCGAGGATAGTCAGGGCATCACGCTGTGGGCCGACCTGCCCGGCGTGCCCCGCGAGAAACTCGATGTGAAAGTACATGACTCGCGTCTCACCATCGAAGCCGAGGCAATCGTGCCTGTCACGGCGTCGCTGCGTGTGCATCACGCCGAATTGCGCGTGCCGCGCTTTGCACGCGCATTCACGATAAGCGACGACTTCGACACCGCGAAGATCGATGCGAACCTGCAGAACGGCGTGCTGAAGCTGACCATTCCGCGTCGTGAAGAAGCGCGTCCGCGTCGCGTGGAAGTGCGCGCGAGTTGAGCGCTTCGATGTCTCTGCAATAATGAACGGCCGCTATCACGCGGCCGTTTTTCGTCTGCACGAGCCTCTATAATCCCAGGGCGGTCACAAGCAATCAAACTCAAACAAGGGACTTAATCGTGAAGAGGCTGTTGACGGTGTTGCTGGGCTCCATGCTGACTGTAGCCGTCAGCGCGCATGCAAAAGACTGGTCGACCATTCGCTTCGGCACGGACGCGAGCTATCCGCCGTTCGAATCGAAAGCGCCCGATGGAACGCTCGTCGGCTTCGATATCGATGTCGGCAACGAACTCTGCCGGCGGCTCGAAGCAAAATGCGTGTGGGTCGAAAACGCCTTCGACGGCATGATTCCCGGCCTCAAGTCGCGCAAGTTCGACGGCGTGCTCTCCACCATGTCGATGACGCCCGCGCGCGTCAAGCAGATCGCCTTCTCCAGCAAGCTCTTCCACGTTCCCACGCGTCTCGTCTCGAAGCGCGATGCGCACATCCAGCCTACGGCCGAATCGCTCGCGGGCAAGTCCGTGGGCGTCGAACAAGGGTCGATGCAAGAGACATACGCAAAGGCGCATTGGGGCGCGAAGGGCGTGACCATCGTGTCGTATGCGGATCAGGATCAGGTCTATGCGGATCTGCTCACGGGCCGGCTCGACGCGTCGCTGCAAAACGCGGTGCAAGCGGAACGCGGCTTTCTCGATACCCCGCGCGGCAAGCCCTACGCATTCGCAGGCGGCGCGCTCGAAGACCCCGCGATCTTCGGACCGGGCACGGCTATCGGATTGCGTCGCGAAGACACCGACTTGAAGGAGAAGCTCGATGGCGCCATCGCCGCGATGATCAAGGACGGCACGTACAAGCGCATCGAGCAAAAATATTTCGATTTCGATATCTATGGCGAATGAAGGAGCTGCCATGACCAACGTTCATCAGGCCGCAAGCGTCGGCTACACAGCGAACGCGGATAGCTACGTGCGCGGACGGCCCGACTATCCGCCCGAACTCGCGGGCTGGCTCGCCGAGACGCTCGGCTTGCGGCCGGGCGCGAGCGTCGTCGACCTGGGCGCGGGCACGGGCAAGTTCACGCCGCGCCTCGTTGCAACCGGTGCGCGCGTGATTGCCGTCGAACCCGTCGCTTCGATGCGCGCGAAGCTCGCCGCCGCCCAGCCGAGTGTGGAAGTGCTCGAAGGCGCCGCGCAGGCCATTCCGCTTGACGATGCATCGGTGGATGCCGTCGTGTGTGCACAGTCGTTCCACTGGTTTGCGAATGGCGAAGCGTTGAGCGAGATTCATCGCGTGTTGAAGCCAGGCGGAAAGCTCGGCCTCGTCTGGAATCTGCGCGACTTTCGTGTGCCATGGGTGGCGAAGCTCGACGCCATCGTGAACCGCTACGAGGGCGATGCGCCGCGCTTTTATACAGGCGAATGGCGCCACGCGTTTCCGCATAAAGGTTTCGACGCGCTCGCCGAAACCCATTTTTCGATCGGACACACCGGTTCCCCCGACGATGTGATCGTGCATCGCGTGCGCTCGACCAGTTTTATCGCGGCGTTGCCGGAAGCGGAACGCGTGCTCATCGACGATGAAGTACGCGCGTTGATCGAAGCCGAACCGGAATTGCGCGGCAAGGATGTCGTCACCGTGCCCTACACGACTGCGGCCTTCGTTGCGGTCAGGAAATGACGCGTGCACGAAGACGGGGCGCGTAGTTTGAAGCGCGCATTGTCCTTTTTGCACGCGGGCGAATGCGCCTGGAAACGCGCTCGACCATCCGACGTGCTTTGCGCATCTCGGCATGGTGCTTGCATTGCTCTCGCTCACCCAGCCGGCTAATGTCGAGGACACCATGCATCAGGCGATCGAACCGCATGAATTGACCAAGATCGATCTTGCACGTTTTCAGGTCGTGCAGGTTTCCGATGGCACGCACACCGTCGTGCTGTGGGAGGCGCCCGAGCCCGGCACCAATCGTCTCAAGCATATCGACGCTTGCACCCTCACCATTCGTCTGTGCGATCCGCTCAATCCCGTACGCAGAAAAGACGTGTGTGAGCGGCTACAGGCGCATCTGGCCGCGTCGCGCGAGACACGGCATGGTCTGCGCAATCCTTCCGATGTGAGCGCAGCGGTGACGCCGCCACGCAACGCGAACATCGCGAGGCAGCGCACGCATGAGTCCAGCGGAAGTGCTTGAGGCTGCATCGCGGGTGCCTACGTAATCGCGCCTTCTAGGAACGACCACAGCGAATCGTCCATCGAATACGGGACGTTGAAGCGGAACGACGCGCTCTCGGCGTCGCCCGGGCGAAAGTACGAGCCAGGCGCGAGCCAGATTCCATGCGATAACGCGCGCGTTGCGATGTCGCCTGCATCGGCGGGATCGATCGGCAATTCGCCCCATACGAACAGCCCCGCGCGCGGCTGGCGGAACAGCGCTATGCCGAGCGCATCCATGCGCTCCTCCACGAGCGCGTGCGCGTCCTTCAGTTTTTCCACGACGAATTCGACATGCCGCGCGTAGCGGCCTTCGGTCAACACTTTCTCGACGATTCGTTCAGTCGTCTCCGACGATGTCAGTCCCACCGCCATCTTCGTGCGCGCGAGTTCGCGCAGCACTTCGCGCTCGGCGACGACATAACCGCATCGCAACGAAGGCGTGATGGTCTTCGCGAAACCGCCGACATACAGCACGCGGTGCAGCCCTTCCATCGCCGCGAGCAAGGGCGCGCCGGGCGGCGCGAGTTCACGATTGACATCGTCCTCGACGACCCACATGCCGTGGCGCTCCGCAATCTGCATCAGACGAAACGCCGACGCCATGCTGAACGTCGCGCCCGTCGGGTTCTGCAGAGTCGTATTGAGAAAAACCGCTTTCGGCCGATGCTCGATCGCAATCCGCTCGAACGCTTCCGTATCGATGCCCGCCACGGTGCGCGGCACGCCATGCACGTCGAGACCCGCGAGCCGCAGAATCTGCAGCAGATTGCAGTAGCCGGGATCTTCGACGACGACCGCATCGCCCGGGCGCAGCAGCGTGCGCACGATCAGATCGAGCGCCTGCGTGGCGCCGGCCGTCAACAGTACGTTCGACGCGGCATCGACGGGCAAACCGTGCCGGTCGAGCTGCTCCGCAATGCGTTCGCGCAGAGGCGCAAATCCATAGGGCCGCCCGTAATCGGCAATGCGCGCCGCCGGCACGCGGCTCACCGCGCGCAACGCGTGCTGCAAACCGCTTTCGTTGACCCATTCGTTCGGCAGCCAGCCGCAGCCGGATTTGATCGGCACGGAATGATCCGCGAAGACATCCGAGAGCAGCCAGGTCGCCGTGAGACTAGGCGGCTGCCATTCGACAGCCCGCACGCGCTCGCTTTTCTGGCGCACCGCCACGCGATACCCCGAACCGCGCCGCGCGATGACAAGACCCATCGACACGAGCCTGCCATACGCTTCGGTCACCGTGAACGTGCTGAGCGCGTGCGACTCGGCGAGCCGGCGCACCGAGGGCAAAAGCGCGCCCGCGCGCAGCGTCTCGGCCTCGATAGCGCCCGAAAAAGCCTGCACGAGTTGTTCGACGAGCGTCGGCGCATGACGCGAGCCGCGTTCGAGCCTGAGTTCTATCATGTGTATGGATAGTCGAAACACGCGGGACTGGATGAATATGCGCCGCGCTCGCCACTACAGTTTGCATCATTTTGCCAGCACAGTTAGCAATGCAGTGAACCAACTGTCTATGCCTCGCCATTTTGTCGAGGAATAGAGTGACCGTTCCTTGAGGAGACTTAATATGAATGCCCGCCCCGTCATCGAAGACCTTTCGTCGTTCTGGATGCCCTTCACCGCCAACCGCCAGTTCAAGGCCGCACCGCGCCTGCTCGAAAGCGCGAAAGGCATGTACTACCGCTCGACGGACGGCCGCGAAATTCTCGATGGATGCGCGGGCCTTTGGTGCGTGAACGCAGGCCATTGCCGCGACGAGATCGTCGAAGCGGTGCAGAAGGCGCTCTCGACGCTCGATTTCGCGCCGACCTTCCAGATGGGCCATCCGCTTGCCTTCGAGGCGGCCACCAAGGTCGCGGGCCTGATGCCCGAAGGACTGGATCGCATCTTCTTCACGAACTCCGGTTCCGAATCTGTCGATACGGCGTTGAAGATCGCGATTGCCTACCATCGCGCGCGCGGCGAAGGTCAGCGCACGCGTCTCATCGGCCGCGAGCGCGGTTATCACGGCGTCGGCTTCGGCGGCATCTCGGTGGGCGGCATCGCGCCGAATCGCAAAACCTTCTCGGGCGCGCTGTTGCCGTCGATCGATCACTTGCCGCATACGCACGACCTCGCGCACAACGCGTTTTCCAAGGGTCAGCCCGCGTGGGGTGAGCATCTCGCGGAAGAACTGGAACGTATCGTCGCGCTGCACGATGCATCGACGATTGCCGCGGTCATCGTCGAGCCGCTCGCGGGTTCGACTGGCGTTCTGGTGCCGCCGAAGGGCTACTTGCAGAAGCTGCGCGAAATCTGCACGAAGCACGGCATTCTTCTGATTTTCGATGAAGTCATCACCGGCTTCGGGCGTCTGGGCAAGGCCACGGCGAGCGAGTATTTTGGCGTGACGCCGGACCTCATCACCATGGCGAAAGCCATCAACAACGCCACCATTCCCATGGGCGCGGTCGCGGCGCATCGCAAGGTGCACGACGCAATCGTCGATGCAGGCGCGGCGAACGCGATCGAACTGTTCCACGGCTATACGTATTCGGCACACCCTGTTGCAACCGCGGCGGCTGTCGCGACACTCGATCTGTACGCGCGTGACAAGTTGTTCGAGCGCGCGGCGTCGAAGGCGGAGAAGTTCGAAAGCGCCGTGCACGCGTTGCGCGATGCGCCGTATGTGAAGGACATCCGCAATCTCGGACTCGTCGCGGGCGTGGAGTTGGAATCGCGTGAAGGCGCGCCGGGTGCGCGTGCTTATGAAGTGTTCGTGAAGTGCTTCGAGGCAGGCGTGCTCGTGCGCTACACCGGCGATATCCTCGCGTTCTCGCCGCCGCTGATCGTCGAGGACGATCAGATCGATCATATCTTCGGCACGGTGCGCAAGGTATTGCAGAGCGTGAAGTAAGCGCCACTGCCCGGCATCCCGATTCGAGGATGCCGGGCCTTCTCACCGTTCGATGACCAGCAGCGTCGATGTCGCCGAAGCCAACAACCTCCCGCTCGCGTCCTTGAGCGTCGCTTCGGCAAACGCCGCGCGCCGCCCCATCGTCAGCACGCGTCCTTCGGCGCGCACCAAATCGGAATCGCGCGTCACGGCCTTGTGATAGGCCACTTTCAGCTCGAGCGTCGTATAGGCCTGTGTCGCGGTCAGACACGAATGCACCGCGCATCCACATGCCGAATCGAGCAAGGTGGCCGCGTAGCCGCCATGCACCGTGCCGATCGGGTTATACGCATGATCGCCCGGTATGCCTTCGAACACGGCCCTGCCCGCCTCCACTTCCACGAAGTCGAGCCTGAGCGACTCGAATATGCCGGGCTTGCGGCCGCTAGCGATCAGCCGGCGCAATTGAGCGAGGCCGTCGAGGCCGGGTGCGGTTTCGTCGATCAAGCTCATTTCGTGTACTCCTTGAGACTCGCTGTCTTGATGGGATCGTCATCGTTAGTCACGCTCCAGCCGCCGCCGAGCGACCGATACAGCGCCACCGCCGCGAGCGCGTGCTCGCGCTTCGCCTGGTTCAGCGCATCGGCGTCGCGCAGATAGGACTGTTGGGCATCGAGCACATCCAGAAAGCTTGCCGCGCCTCCCTTGTAGAGCTGCGTCGAAAGCGTGAGCGACTGTCCCGATGCACCGAGCGCGTCGGTCAATCTCGCGCTCTGCTCGGTCGTGCTGATGAGGTCGCTGCGCGTATCTTCCACGTCCTTGAGCGCTTCGAGCAGGGTCTGCCGCAAATGCAGTTCCGACTCGCGCATCCTGCTCTCGTTCTGTTCGATCTCGGCCGTGATACGCCCCGCGTTGAAGATCGGATTCGTGGCGTTGAGCGCGGCCGAAAACAGGTTGTCGGTGAGCGTCGGCAAGCCGAGATAAGACGATGCAAGCAAGCCATCCGACAAGCGCAGCGAGAACTTCGGATAGCGCTCCGCGCGCGCGACGCCCACTTCCGCCGCGCGTTGCTGAAGCGTCGCGTAGGCCACCAGCACATCGGGTCGACGCAGCAGCGCTTCGGAAGGCAGCAATTGCGGCGCGCCCTCGGCAGGGACGGGAATCACGGGCGATGCGCCGGGATTGGCGAGCATCAGTCGGTCGATGGACTCCGGCGTGCGGCCTGAATACACGGCAATAAGGCTCAACTGATGCTGAATGGTCGACTGCGTGCGCGGCATGCGCGATTGCAGATCACTGAGCTGATTCTGCGCGCGCGCCACGTCGAGTTTCGTCGACAAGCCGAATTGCAGGCGGCGTTGCGTGAGCTTCAGCGCGCGTTCGCGGATCGCCTCGTTGTCTTGCAGAATCTTGAGTTCGGCCTGCGCCCAACGTAAATCGACGTAAGCGGCGGCCGTATCGGCAGCGAGTGCAAGACGCAGTTGATCCGACGCGTGTTCGCGGCCGACCAGTTGCGCCTGCGCCGCCAGCAATTCGAGCCGCTCGCCGCCGAACACATCCGGCGTCCAACTCAGTGCGAGACCGACGCCCGCCTGACGCACATAGCCAAGCGGCGGCGGCGTGTTCTGGCGCGTATCGGACGCCGTGGCGTTCGCGTCGAGTTGCGGCAGCAAGGCAGCGCGGCGTTGCGTGGTGAGCGCCTCGGCCTGCTTCACGCGCTCCACTGCGGCCTGGAGGTCGAGATTGCCGTTCAACACCGACGCGACGAGTTCATGCATCACCGGGTCGTTGAACTGATTCCACCATGCGGCTGGATCGGCGGTATTGGCGGGCACGTCCACGTTCCAATCGACAGGAGCCGTCGTCTGAACCGTCGCCGGAAGATCGGCGTGCGTCGCGGGTTGCACGGCGCAAGCACTCAACGCGCTGAACGCGCTCAAGGCCAGTAATTCGATGAGGAGCTTCTTCATGGTCGTATTCACTCAATGCGCATCGGACGAAGGTGGCGCGCTTGCAATCGGCTTCGAAAAAATCACGCTGACGATACCGACGAGAAAGCACAGCGCGAGCAAATAGAAGCAGTCGGCGAAAGTCAGAACGAGTGCTTCGCGAAACACGAGCGCATGCAGCGAAGCGAGCCCGGCTTGCGATGCATCGAGCGCATCGCCGGCGGCGGCGGCGAGATGTGCGGAACTGCGCGAGAGCATCTGCTCGATGACAGGCCGGCCAACGGTCACGCTCTCGCTCAGCCGCAGATAGTGCAGATTCAGCCTGTCGTTGAGCATGGTCGCACTCACTGCAATGCCGATCGCGCCGCCCAGATTACGCATCAGATTGAACAGTCCGCTCGCCGATTTGAGCCGCGACTGTGGCAACGACCCGAGCGCCATCGTCACGATGGGCGGCACCGCGAACTGTTGCCCGATGCCGCGCAACGCCTGCGGTAGAAGCAGTTCCTGCCAGCCCCAGTCATGCGTGAGCGGCGTATAGAGAAAGCATCCCGCGCCGAAGCAGATGAGCCCGAAAACCAGCAAGATGCGCATGTCGAAGAAGCGCGTGGCGAACGCGTAAGCCCCGAGCGCGATCAACTGAAAGCAGCCGACGGAAAGCAGCGCGAGACCCGTCTGCAACGAGTCGAAGCCGCGCACGCGGCTCAGGAACACGGGCGTCAGAAACACTGACACGAAGATGCCGATGCCCGTCACGAACGAGAGCAGACTGCCGATTGCGAAGTTGCGAACCGCGAGCGCGCGCAGATCGACAATCGGTTCTTTCGCGGTGAACGCATGCACGAGGAACAGGAAACCGCAGATCGCCGAAATCCAGGTGCAGGCCACGATTACGTTGTCGCCGAACCAGTTCTTGCGCGGCCCTTCTTCGAGCACGTATTCCAGACAGCCGAGGAAGCCGGACATCAGCGCGATGCCGACGTAATCGCCCTTCTTGAGCAGCGAAAGATCGGGCGAATCGATATGCACGTATTTCGGCACCAGCACCGCGACCACGATTCCCGGCACGACGTTCAGATAGAAGAGCCAGTGCCATGACCATTGATCGGTGATCCACCCGCCGATCACCGGTCCGATTGCAGGCGCGAGCGAGGCCAGCGCGCCAATAGTTGTCGATGCAATCAGTCGCTGTTTGCCGGGGAACAGCACGAAGGCGGTCGTGAACACGGTCGGGATCATCGCGGCGCCGAGCGCGCCCTGCATGCCGCGAAAGAGGATCATCGAATTGATGTCCCACGCCATGCCGCACAACATGCTCGTGATGGTGAAGCCCACCGCGGATGCCACGAATAGCCAGCGCGTGGAGAACACTTTCGAGAGCCAGCCCGACATCGGAATGACGAGAATCTCCGCGATCAGATACGACGTCTGCACCCACGAAAGCTCGTCCTGACTCGCCGATAAACCGCCGCCGATATCCTTGAGCGATGACGCGACGATCTGAATATCGAGCGTCGCCATGAAAAAGCCGAGGCACATCAGCGCGAACGCGAGCACGCGCTGACGCGTGGGCTGACTTGCCGGGTCCAAGGGAGCGGTCTGTGTCATCGTCTTATCCGCGCGATTTGTCGAGATGAACCTTCACCGTCGCGGAAAGGCCGGGCCGCAACACGTGCTCCATGCCTTTCGGTACGTCCAGACGAATGCGCACCGGCACACGCTGAACGATCTTGGTGAAGTTGCCGGTGGCGTTTTCGGCGGGAAGCACGCTGAAGGTCGCGCCCGTGGCCGGCGCGAGACTTTCGATGTGACCCGTCAGCGGCACGCTCGATGCGTCGAGGTCCACATCGGCTTCATCGCCGGCGCGCATTTTCTTGAGCTGGTCTTCCTTGAAGTTGGCGTCGACCCAGAGGCCCGTGGCGGGCACCACGGTCAACAACGATGTCCCGACGTTCGCGAGCACGCCGACGCGCGCCGTGCGATTTCCCACGTAGCCATCGACGGGCGAACGGATCGTCGTGTATTCGACGTTGAGTTCGGCCACGCGCCGCGCGGCTTCGGCGGTCTCCACGCGCGCTTGCGCGTCCGCAATCTGCGCTTCGATCACCGTCAACTGGCGTTTTGCCGCGACGAGCGATGCGCCGCTCCGATCCATCGCCGCTTGCGCCTTGAGATAGTCGGCATCGGCGCGTTCGACGATCTGGTTCGACACCGCGTCGTCCTTGACGAGTTCCCGATAACGCGAACGGTCGGACGTGCTGCGCGACAATTCCGCCGACGAAGCACGCACTTCCGCCTGCTGCTGGTTGATGACCGCCGCCTGCAACGCGTCCTTGGCGCGCAGTTCATCGACCGCGGCCCGCGCGCTCGACACTTCCGCGTTCGCTTGCGCCAGGCGGGCGTCGTAGTCGCGCGCATCGAGGCGAATCAGCACCTGGCCTGCCTTCACCGGCTGATTGTCCGTGACGAGCACATCCGTCACGAAGCCGTTGACCTTCGGGGCGAGCACGGTGACATCGCCGCCGACGTAGGCGTCGTCGGTGGTCTGCACGAAGCGCAGCACGAGCGCCCAATATGCCGCAGCCGCAATCACGATGATCGCGACAAGCCCTAGCGAGAGCAGCATCCACGGTATCCGGCGCGGCTTCGCGGCCGCTGCGGGCGAAGTGGCCGAAGGAAGATTGGTCGATGGAGTCGTCATTTGCGAGTCGTTGTGCATATGCACGAAAGTGAACGGAATAGCGCGCGTTTCGAGCCGCGCATGATGACTCGAAAGACTATATGTGCATATGCACCCGGTCAACCTGCGCGGCCGACATGAGTGAATAACGCAGAGAGAAAGAATCGGGGATCAGGCGTGCGGGCGGGCTGTTGCGCTTTGGTCCGAGCAGAAACGCACCGCATGTTCGACGAAGGCGCGCACCTTGGCGGGCAAGAGCGTACGCGTGCTGAAGGCAAGCTTGAATTCGATGGCGCCATCGACGAGTTCGTAGGCATCGAGTAACGTCACGAGCCGGCCGGCTTGCACTTCCTCGTGCACGAGCGCGACAGGCAACATGCCGATACCGAAGCCTTCCAGCACCATTGCGCGATTGAAGACGGCGCTGTTCGACGAGGTATCGTAACGCAGCGGCACGATCACGTCCTCGCCGCCGATTCTAAACGTCAGCGCCGGTTTGCGGATGGACGCGGACATCGGCACGAAGTCGTGATCGATGAGTTCGGATGGATGACGCGGCGCCGGATGAGCCGCAAGATACGTGGGACTGGCGACGAGAGCAAGCGGAATGGTTTCGAGCAGACGCGTGACCACGGTATCGCTCGACAACATGAACGGCATGACGATACCCAGATCGTAGCCTTCGCCAACGAGATCGACGGGACGCTCGGTCAGCGTCACATCGAGCCGCACTTGCGGATGCTCGCGTCTGAAGCTCGCGATCAGCGGGACATAGCGGCTCATCATCACCGTGGTGTGCGCGACGAGCCGCAAGAGGCCTGTCGCCTCGCTCGCGCGATTGGACGCGCGTTCCTCCATTGCCTGAAGTTCGTCGAGAAGCCGCGAGCAGTCGGTGAAGAAGCGCTCGGCGGTTTCGGTCAGCGATATCTGCCGCGTCGTGCGATTGAAAAGCCTGCTGCCCAGGCGCTGCTCCAGGCCCGCGATCGCGCGCGAAACGACCGGCGGCGACAAGCCGAGAATATCCGCCGCGCGCGCGAAGCTGCGCGCCTCCACTACCGTGCGAAAGATCTTCAGGCTTGTCAGGTAGTCCATTTTTAATGTCGATGCGTCAGTCGGCGGTCCGCAGTTTCTTCACTTCGTCGTCGGATGGCTGCACGCTCGCGCCGTCGATATAACGATACGACGTCATCACGCCCTTGCCGTCCTTGAGCGCGGTGACGCCGACATACGCGCCCATCGTCGATTGATTGTCCTGCTTGCGGTAGGTGATCGGTCCGAACGGCGAATCGACGCCAAGGCCCTTGAAAGCGGCCGCGAGCTTGTCGGGATCGGCGGAACCGGCTTTCTTCAGGCCGTTGGCAAGCGACATCATCGCGGTATAACCGACCACGGAACCGAGCCGCGGATAGTCGTGATACTTCGCCTCGTAGTCCGCGACGAACTTCTTGTTGGCGGGGGTATCGATGGAATACCACGGGTAGCCCGTCACCACCCAACCGACCGGCGCTTCGGCGCCCAATGGATCGAGATAATCAGGCTCGCCCGTCAGCAACGACACCACCGCGCGATCCTTGAACAAGCCACGCGTATTGCCTTCGCGCACGAACTTGCCGAGGTCGGCGCTAAAGAGCACGTTGAAGATGGCGTCGGGCCTGGCGTCGGCGAGCGCTTGCGTCACCGCGCCGGCATCCACCTTGCCGAGCGGCGTCGCTTGTTCGGCGACGAACTCCACATCCGGCTGCGCGGCCTTGAGCAGACGCTTGAAGGTCGCCACGGCCGATTGTCCATACTCGTAATTCGGATACACCAGCGCCCAGCGCTTTTTCTTGAGCTTCGCGGCTTCGGGCACGAGCATCGCCACTTGCATATAGGTCGATGGCCGCAGCCGATACGTGTACTTGTTGCCATCTTGCCAGACGATCTTGTCTGTCAAGGGCTCGGCGGCGAGGAAGAAAATGCGCCGCTGCTTGGCGAAGTCCGAGAGCGCGAGGCCAGTGTTGGACAAGTAGCCGCCGAAGAGCAGTTGCACCTGTTCGCGCGCGATGAGTTCCTGCGCGACGCGCACCGTATCGCCCGGATTACCGTTGTCGTCGCGCGAGACGACTTCGAGCTTGTTGCCGTTGATGCCGCCCGCCGCGTTGATCTCGTCGAGCGCCAGATTCCAGCCGTTCTTGTACGGCATGAGAAACGCAGGCTGCGCCTTGTAGCTATTGATCTCGCCGATGCGAATGGTGTCGGCGTGCGCGCCGAGGGTCACGCTCATGGCGGCGGAAGTCAGGGTCAGGCGAATCAGCGTGCCTGCTCGGGTAATCATCAAGCGTTCTCCTTTGGTCGATTCGTTCCGTCAGACGCCGAGCAAGTCGCGTCGCGCGGTGCCGTCGCGCACGAAATCGCGCATCGCGCCCGCATAGCGCACTTGCCCTTTCTCCAGCACATACGCGCGGTCGCAGACGCGTTCCGCGAAGTTCAGATTCTGCTCGGACAGCAGGATCGACAAGCCCTCGCGCTTCAGTTCGAGGATCATGTCGGCCATTTGCCGCACGATCACCGGCGCAACGCCTTCCGATGGCTCGTCGAGCAACACGAGGCGCGGATTGCCCATCAGTGTGCGCGAAACCGTGAGCATCTGCTGCTCGCCGCCGCTCATGCGGCTGCCGCGCCGCTCGCGCATCTCGCCGAGGTTCGGAAATACGCGAAAGAGCTTGTCCGGCGTCCACTGCGGCGCACCTTCGCGCGGCGGCTGGCGTCCCGTGTCGAGATTTTCCATCACCGTGAGATCGCCGAACACGCGCCGGTCTTCCGGCACGTAGCCAAGCCCCATGCGCGCGATACGGTAAGGCGCCACGCCCGCAATGTCCTCGCCCATGAAGCGAATGGTGCCCGATGTCCGCGCGAGCATGCCCATGACCGCTTTCATCGTCGTGGATTTGCCCGCGCCGTTACGGCCCATCAACGCGACGACTTCGCCGCGCCCCACTTCGAAGCCGACATCGAACAGAATCTGCGCGCGGCCATAGTATGCGTTCAAGGCCTCGACCTTGAGGAGCGCGTTCGATCGACTCATTCGCTGCCCTCCCCGAGATAGACTTCGCGCACGCGCGGATCGTCGCGTACGGTGCGCGCGTCGCCTGCCGCGATCAGCTTGCCGCGCGCCAGCACGATCAACCGGTCCGCATATTCGAACACCACGTCCATGCTGTGCTCCGTGAACAGCACGCCGATATCGCGCTCCCTTGCAAGCCGCGCCGTCAACGCCATTAGCGCGTGACGCTCTTGCGGCGCCATGCCTGCGGTGGGCTCATCCATCAACAGCAGCTTCGGTCGATTCGCAAGCGCGATCGCCAGTTCGACGCGCTTCACATCGCCATACGCCAACACCGCGCAACTACGGCTCGCGTGCGACGTCATGCCGACGAGTTCGAGCAGTTCGAGCGCTTCATCCTCGCGCCACGCGGCCACGCGCGCAAACGGATTGAACACGCGACGCTCGCGCGATAACAACGCCATTTGCACGTTTTCGAGCACCGTCATCGAATTGAACGTGGCGGCAATTTGAAACGTGCGCCCGACGCCCAGCCACCAGATATCGCGCGGACGCTTGCCCGCGATCTCGTGACCATCGAAACGGATCGATCCCGACGAAGGCTTCAGCTGCCCGTTGATCATGTTGAAGCACGTCGACTTGCCCGCGCCATTCGGCCCGATGAGCGCAAGCAACTGGCCCGCCGCGAGATCGAACGACACGCTATCGACAGCCTTGACGCCGTCGAACGATTTCGAAAGATGCTCGATGCGCAAGAGCGTCATTGCGCCTTCCCGAAACGTTCGCGTGCAAAGCCCACGATGCCCTGCGGAAACGCGATCACGAGCAGCAGGATCACGCCGCCGAGCAGCGCCTGCCAGTAGTCGGTCTGACGCGCGACGGTGTCCTGCAGCCACGTGAAGAGCGCGGCGCCGACGACAGGCCCGGATAGCGTCTGTATGCCGCCGAGCAGGACCATGACGAGACCATCGACGGATCGGGAGACGCTGATCGCATCCGGCGAGATATTGCCTTTGGAAAAGGCATAGAGCGATCCGGCGAGACCGCATACGAGCGCCGCGACGACGAACGCCATCCATTGAACGCGCATGACGTCGATGCCGATTGCTTCCGCACGCAACGGCGAATCGCGGCCGGCGCGCATGGCGAGGCCGAGCGGCGCGAACAGCATGCGCCTCAACAGCCATACGCCGAAGATCGCGAACACGAGCGTCAAATAGTAGAACGCAACCGGCGACGCCAGCCACGCCGCTGGCCAGATACCGAGCACACCATTGCTGCCGCCGGTGACTTCATCCCATTGGTACACGACGGACCACACGATCTGCGCGAACGCGAGCGTGAGCATGGCGAGATAGACGCCCGACAAGCGCACGCAGAACCAGCCGAACACGAGCGCGCCGACGCCTGCCATGAGCGGGCCGAGCACGAGCGACACTTCCATCGGCCACGAAAAGAGCTTCAGGAAAAGCGCCGCGCCATAGGCGCCTAAGCCGAAATAAGCCGCGTGCCCGAACGAATGCATGCCGCCCGGTCCCATGATGAAATGCAGGCTCGCGGCGAACAACACGGCGATAAAGATCTCAACGAGCAACACGGGCATGTAGGGAAACGCGCCAGCGGCGAGCGGCGCAAGCGCCAGCAAGACGATTACGCCCGCTGCTGCGATTTTCAGGCGGCGCGTGGCGGGACGAAGCGGCGTATCGGCGGGCGCGGCAGTGCGCGCGATGGCTTGCGGACGGCCGAAGAGTCCCCACGGACGCAACACGAGCACCACGGCCATCACGACGAACTCCGCGACGAGCGTGAACTTCGACAGGGAAAAGTCGATACCGCCGAGCGACACATGCCCAATGCCAATGCATAGCGCCTTGATCTCCGCAATCAGCAAGGCAGCGACGAACGCGCCGGGTATCGAACCCATGCCGCCCACGACCACCACGACGAACGCGTTGCCGATAGTCTCCAGATCGAGCGAGAGATTCGCCGACATGCGCGGCACTTGCAGCGCGCCGCCCAGCCCCGCGAGAAACGCGCCCGCGAAAAAGACACCGGTGAAAAGCCACGCCTGATTCACGCCGAGCGCGCCGAGCATCTCGCGGTCGGCGCTTGCTGCGCGCACGAGCGTGCCCCAGCGCGTGCGCGTCAGCGCCCACCACAGCACCGCGAGCACGAGCGGGCCGATGCACATCAGCGCGATGTCATACGAAGGCAACGCGTGACCGAGCAATTGCACGGCGCCCGCGAGATGCGGCGCGCGCGGACCGAACAGGTCTTCGGGGCCCCAGAGATAGAGCGCGGCATCGCGAAAGATCAAAACCAGCGCAAAGGTTGCGAGCAGGTGGAACAACTCGGGCGCGCGATAGATGCGCCTCAACACGCCGACTTCGATCAGCGCGCCAAGCACGCCGATGACGAGCGCCGCCGCCAGCACCGACATCCAGAAGCCCGCGACGCTCTGTCCGAAGCGGCTCGTCAGGCTGTACGCGACGTACACGCCGAGCATGTAGAGCGAGCCGTGCGCGAAGTTGACGATGCGCGTCACCCCGAATATCAGCGATAAACCCGAGGCGACGAGAAAGAGCGCGGAGGCATCGGCGAGACCGTTGACGAGTTGGACGAGCAAGTTGGCGAGCATCGGGCGCGGTCGGGAGTCGGCTTGAATCGGGCTGAGTCGTGCGTTGGGCGAGCGAGCCGTCATTATCGATGAAATGCACGCTTCGGCCTTATTGCATTAAAAAGCGGCGCGCGGGAAACCGGTTCGAGCGCTGCTTTTGAAGCTCGCATGGGCGCTTGGGGCGCAAGCGTCGATCAGTCCTGCACCCGGCTCGCGAAGTGATCCGCGGCCATGAGTCTGAAGGCCGTCACAGCGGGATTATCCTGATCCACGCGCCATGCCATGCTCATTTCCGCCTGCACGTGATTGTTGGCGATATGCCTGAACTCGACGTTGTCGTAATGAAAGCGCTGCGCCGACGCCGGCAGGATGCTAAGACCAAGCCCCGCGCGCACGAGCGAGAGAATGGTGGGCGTCTGGTCGATATATTGCGTGAAATGCGGGTTCACTTCTTCCCTCGCGAGCATGCCCATGATGCGGTCGCAGAAGTATTTGCCGTGCACCGGCGAGTGCATGATGAACGGCTCTTGATCGAGTTGCGGCAGGGCGATCTCGTCATAAGCGCATAGCTCGTGACCGGCGGGCAGCGCGACGATCAGCGGCTCTCTGTCGATGAGCAGAAATTCGAGCTGTTGCCGCGAAGGCAAGGGCCGCAGAAAGCCGAGGTCGATGGTATTGGCCGCGAAGGCCTCGATCTGCGCGACGGAAACGAGTTCGAGCAGGACGACATCGATATCGGGCAGCGCGTGCTTGGCCGCGACGAGCAGTTGCGGAATCAACTCGTAGCCGGCCGCGCCCGTGAAGCCGAGCCGCACGCGTCCCGTCTTGCCCTTGCTCGCGCGCCGCACCGTGCTTTCCGCTTGCTCGGAGAGATTGAGCAGACGCGCGGCATCGGCAAGGAAGACGCGCCCTTCCGGCGTCAGCTTGACCGTGCGGCCAACGCGTTCGAACAACATGACGCCGAGATTCTCTTCAAGCAGATGAATCTGCCTGGAAAGCGGCGGCTGCGTCATGTTGAGCAGCGCAGCCGCACGCCTGAAGTTCAGTTCCGTCGCGGCGGCGACGAAGCAACGCACTTGTCCGAGATCGAGCATGCGGAATCGACTTTGACGAAATAGCCGATCATTATAGGTCGAGGCTCGCGAGTGGCTCCTGCGTTGCTTTACGGCCGTGCATGCATCAGGTCGTCAGGCTGCCTTCGGGACGCTGCCCGGCAAGCGCCTGCGCGATGCTCGACAGCACCATCTCGCCCATGGCCGTGCGCGATTCCACCGTCGCGCTCGCGCGATGCGCCTGCAACACCACGCGGTCCATGCCGAAGAGTTCGGCGGGCACGTTGGGTTCATCGACGAATACGTCGAGACCCGCGCCCGCGATCACGCCGCCCTGCAACGCCTGCACGAGATCGCTTTCCACCACGAGCTTGCCGCGCGCGATGTTGATGAGATAGCCGTCGCGGCCCAGGGCGTCCAACACGGCTGCATCGACGATGCCTTGCGCTTTATCGGCGGCTGCGGCAAGCACGAGGATGTCGCTGTCGCGCGCGAGTTGCAGCAGGTCGGGCACAAAGCGATGCGCAATGTCGTCCATGTCGCGTACATCGGTATAGGCGACAGGACAGCCGAACGCCGCGGCGCGCACGGCGATGGCGCGTCCGACCTTGCCCATGCCGACGATGCCCACGCGCTTGCCGCTGAAACGGCGTGACAGCGGAATCGCAGCGGGGCTCGGGTTTTCAGGCCACTTGCCGGTCTTCACGAAGTCGTTGCCCGGACAGATTTCACGCAACACCGCGAGAATCAGGCCAATGGCGAGATCCGCGACGTCCTCGGTCAAGGCGCCGAAGGTGGCTGTGACCGGAATCCCGCGCGAACGGGCGTACGCGAGATCGACGGCATCGGTGCCAACGCCATTGACCGCGATCACCTTGAGCGCGGGCAGTTTGTCGACGAGATCGTTGGAGATGCCCGTATGGCCACCCGTGATGACGCCTTCGATCGCAGTGCCATGCTCGCGGATATACGCGTCCTTATCGTCCACCTGAAAGAGACGATGCATGATGTAGAGCGACTCCAGCGTCTCGTTGATCGCGGGAACGAGGATCGGGTTCAGTTGCAGAATGCTCGGCTTCGTCGGCTTCAATTGAGTGGCTCCTTTGGGTCATGTCTCGCCTGCCATGCGCCAGGCCGCGATGTCGACGGATCATGTCGTCTTTTGCATGGCGCGTCCAATCCCAAAGCGCTATCAACTGATACCGTTATTGGCGTGCTCTCAGAGGTATCGCTCGATCGATTCAATCCGGGAATCAGGTAATAGCAATAAAAGATTGGACGCCCAAAATCACCACCCCGACAATGGGTTCACCGGCAGGAACACCATAAAAAAGCCTTGCATACAGATCGGAGACACAGCTTGAAAACACGCCGCTTCTTTTCCCCTTCTGCATCGCATTCCACCCAGTCGGTCCATCTCGGCGGCAACCCGCGCTGAAATTCATCTGTTGCAGCATCGCGCGGAAAAGGCGTCGAAGCGCTGAAGCCGTATGAACCGGAGGAAGACGAATGAACAATGCCGACAGCGTCGCGGGCGCGGCGAAAGCAGAACCGATCGCGGAGAAACGAACCAGCCATCGCTGGGTAGTGATGGGCCTGATCTTCTGCATCTGGGCCATCGCGTGCGCGGACCGCGCCAACTTCGGCTTCGCTTTGCCGTATCTCAAGAAGGAATATCACATCTCCAATTCGGAAGCGGGGATGATCGTCAGTCTCTTTTCCTTCGCTTACGGTTTCGTGCAGATTCCGGTTGGCCTGCTCTACAAACGGCTCAGTGAACGCACCACTGGCATTCTGTTTTCCGTCTTCATGCTGCTGACATCGGTCTTCACGGGCTTGATGGGAACGACGTCCTCGGTATTGCTTTTGATGACGTATCGCGTGGGTCTGGGGCTGTCGGAAGGGCCGCTCGGCATTGGCTGCACGAACGTCATCAACCGCTGGTTTCCGACGCGCGAGAAAGGCACGGCAGCAGGACTCTGGATCGCCGCATCGAAGCTCGGACCGTTGATGGTGCCTTCGGTGTGCATCATCGTGATCCAGCTTTGGGGCTGGCGCGAAATCTTTTATGTGTTCGCCATTCCGGGCATTCTCTTTGCCGTCGCATGGATGTTTCTCGTCACGAATTCGCCGAGCGAAAACCGCTTCTGCTCGCCCGCGGAACGCCGCTATATTCTCGATGAATCCGCCACCGATGGCTCGACCGGCAAGCTCGTGCGCCGTGGCGAAATGGAGCCCATGCCCTGGCTCGACGGCATCAATCGCACGAAGCGCGTGGCGCCGCTGGAAACGGTCGGGCAAGTGTTCCGCTCGTGGAATATCTTCGGCATTGCGCTGGGCTATGGCTGCATGATCGGCATCAGCAACATCTTCATCTCGTGGATCCCCACGTATCTCGTCACCGTGAAGGGTTTTGCCTCGGTGAAGATGGGCTTTCTCGCTTCGGCGCCGTTCATCGGCGCGGTGGCGGGCAACATGCTCGGCGGCCTGATCTCCGACCGTCTGCTCGGCGGCCGCCGCAAGCCAATGATGATGCTCGGCGCGCTCGGCACCATGCTCATGATGTTCGCGCTCATCGACGCGCCGGACAGCGTGGTCTATCTCGGCGCAGCGTTGATTCTCTCGGGCCTCATGCTCGGCATCGGCTTCGCGGGATACTCGGCGTATCCCATGGGACTTGCAAGCAAGGCGACGTATCCGACTGCATTCGGTATCGTCAATTCGCTCGGGCAGATAGGCGGCGCGTGCGCACCGCTCGCGGTGGGCTTCCTGCTCGACAGCTATAGCTGGACCAGTGTATTCCTTTACATGCTCGGGACGTCGCTGCTTTGTCTGTTGCTGCTGTTCAGCGTGGTCGAGCCTGCGTCGGGAAAGATAGAACGAGTGTAACCCGCGTTCGCTTCTGCCAAGGGCCGCGATTGTCTCGCGGCCTTTTTTCATGGCGATTACAAACCGTTCTCCACCATCGTGAGCAAGCGCTCGGCAAGCGGTTCGATGGCTTTGCCGGGCAATCCCTGCAACGGCCCTTCGATCAGCAAGAGCGCGAAGCCATGCACCGCGCTCCACGCGAGATACTCGGCTTCTGGCCGGCTTGACGGATCGAGCGCGCCGGCATCCACCATCTCATCGAGTGCGCGGCTCAGCAGCTGAAAGGGATCGAGCCCGCCCGGCCCCACGCCATACGAGGCTTCATGCTCGCCCCACTCGGTTGGCGGCGCGGTGAACGCGGTGCGAAAGAGACCCGTCTCGGTCTGCGCGAAACGCAGATAACCGACGCCGACCGCGCGTAGCCCCGCCTTCGCGGCATCGGCACGCTTGCGCTTTTTCGGCCGCGCGGCGAGTTCTTCCTCCATTGCTTGCGCGACCGCCGATAACGCCGCGGAACGCACGGCCGTCAACAACTCCTGCCTGCTTCCGAAGTGACGATACGCGGCGTTCGGCACCACGCCCGCGCGCCGCGTGACTTCGCGCAGCACGATGGCGTCCGGCCCGCCGTCGCGTGCGAGCGCAATGCCGGCATCGATCATTGCGCGGCGCAAATCGCCATGTCGATACGTGCTGCGCGGCTTGGCTTTTGTCATTTTTATAAGCGAGGCTTTACCTATGTGGACACTGTCCATTATCTCTGCTATTTTTTGTGGACGGTGTACACAAACAAAAATATCGCCTGAAACAAAGGCTGTGTCGTTGCATTGTCACGACTCAGGTTCAACGTCATCGAGGAGAAGGTCATGGTCGTCAAGAACGAACGTGCGCAAGATGAAGCACGCATCCGTGAACTCACGGAATCGTGGCGTCAGGCTGTGCTTGCAAAAGACGCGGCTGCGCTGGTGACTCATTACGCGACGGATGTCGTCGTGTTCGATGTCGTGCCGCCTGCATCCTTCAAAGGCGTCGAGCTGTATCGCGAGCATTGGCAGCGGTGGTTCGACAGCATCAGCGGCCCGCTCGTGTTCGAGGTGCGCGATCTGCACGTGGCGGTGAGCGGCGATCTCGCCTTCGCGCATGCGGTGAATCGCGTGGCCGCGGGCGGGCGCGACGACGTCGTGCGTGCAACCGTGTGCTTCAGAAGAATCGACGGCGACTGGCGCGTCGTGCACGAACACGCGTCGGTGCCATTGACAATGGATATGGACCCCGACGAGTCCCAGTAATTCACCTGGCAACTCACGCATTACTCAAGGAGCAGACATGCAAGTGCAACCCTATTTGTTCTTCGAAGGCCGCTGCGAAGAAGCGATCACGTTTTATCGCGAGAGTCTCGGCGCACAAGTGCTGATGATGATGCGCTTTCGCGACAACCCTGACGCCGGCAAATCCGGTGGCGGCAGCGAGGCCGCGAGCGGTTGCGGCATGCCGCCTGGGTCGGAAGACAAGGTCATGCATGTGGCCTTTACAGTGGGCCAGTCCATGCTGATGGCGTCCGACGGCATGTGCAGCGGCAAGCCGAATTTCCAGGGCGTGTCGCTGTCCATTTCCACGGAGGACGAGCAGGAAGCCGAAAAGTTCTTCCACGCACTATCGGACGGCGGACAGGTGCAGATGCCACTCACGCAGACGTTCTTCGCCAAGCGCTTCGGCATGGTGCAGGACAAGTTCGGCGTGTCGTGGATGGTGGTTGGCGGCGCGGAAAACAAACCCGCTTAGGTATAGCTCTTGCGCGCTTCTGGTCGTAACTTAATCGAGGAGAAGCGCCATGACTAATGCAGGCAGCAACAATTACGCGGGACGTTCGCAAGAGGAGCGCATCGAGCAGCGCAAGGGC
Organism: Caballeronia sp. GACF4; assembly: GCF_023631025.1. Lineage (NCBI taxonomy): Bacteria > Pseudomonadati > Pseudomonadota > Betaproteobacteria > Burkholderiales > Burkholderiaceae > Caballeronia > Caballeronia sp. GACF4. The sequence goes on along the minus strand of NZ_JALQDW010000018.1, from coordinate 63,479 downwards.
GAGAAGCAGCCTGCGCAGGAGCAACCGGGCGGCCATCTGGCCGAACCGGGCACCGAGCCTGACAAGGACAACAGTAGCGGCACGCTCACCGAAGACGGCAAGCAAGTCTGGCGGACGGGCTCAGGCATCGACGGTGGAGGAAAGACCTGACCCCTGATAGGGTCCGAAAACATGGAACAATACAGGGGTGCTATCCGCACTTTCGATGTGAAAGGAGCTAATAATGAGCGCCCCGCGCAAAACCCATTTTTCCGATTCGGACATCCACGCTAAACCGGCCGATCGTCCGTCCCGCGAGGAAGCCGAAGCCGCCGTGCGCGTTCTCTTGCGCTGGGCGGGCGACGATCCGCGTCGCGAAGGCCTGCTCGACACTCCGGCGCGTGTCGTGCGGTCGTATGAAGAGTTCTTCGCCGGCTATCAGCAAGACCCGCATGAAATCCTTGCCCGCACTTTTTCCGAAGTGCAGGGCTACGACGAGATGATCGTCCTGAAGGACATTCGCTTCGAGAGCTATTGCGAGCATCACATGGTGCCGATCATCGGGCGGGCGCACGTCGCGTATCTGCCCCGAGAACGCGTGGTCGGCATTTCCAAGCTCGCGCGTCTGGTCGACGCCTTCGCCAAGCGCCTTCAGATTCAAGAGAAGATGACCGCGCAGATTGCCGATACGCTCAACGAAGTGCTGCAACCGCTCGGTGTCGGCGTGATTCTGGAAGCCGCGCATCAATGCATGTCGACGCGCGGCGTGCACAAGGCGGGCGTGTCGATGGTTACGTCGCGCATGCTTGGCTCGTTCCGCGACGACCCATCGACGCGGCGTGAGTTCTTGTCTATCGTCGGCACTCAAAGCGTGTTCAACGTCTCGAACACTTAGAGCTATCAAGCGCCGTAACCGTTACTCGGTGAGTCGGCGCCGCTGCCTTCGCGGATCTTGCCCTGCGAAACGCTGCTGCCCGGCGGCACGCTGTGCGTGAGCCAAACGTTGCCGCCGATTACCGAGCCCTTGCCGATGACCACGCGCCCGAGAATGGTCGCGCCCGCGTAGATCACGACATCGTCCTCGACAACCGGATGCCGCGCGTTGCCTTTCACGAGCACGCCGTCGCTGCTGGAGGGAAAGCTCTTTGCGCCCAGCGTCACGGCCTGATACACGCGCACATGCCGGCCGATCACGGCCGTTTCGCCGATCACCACGCCCGTGCCGTGATCGATGAAGAAGCTCGGCCCGATGGTCGCGCCCGGATGAATGTCGATACCCGTCAGCGAATGCGCGATCTCATTGATGAAGCGCGCGAGCAGCGGCACGCCCAACCGATGCAACGCATGCGCGAGCCGGTGATGCGTCATCGCCCAGATGCCGGGATAGCACAGCAGAATCTCGGTGATGTGCTGCGCGGCGGGGTCGCCCGTGAAGGCAGCCTGAATGTCGCTGACGAGCAGCGCGCGAATCTCCGGCAACTGCGAACCGAACTCGCGCGCAATGGCGAACGCTTGCGCCGTGACCTCCGCTTCGCCCGTCTCACGATGCTCGGGCAAGAAGCGCAGCGCGCGGCGAATCTGCTCATGCAAGAGACGCAGGGTGGTTTCCAGCGTCTGGCCGACATAGTAGTCGACGCTTTCATCGGTCAGATCAGGCGCGCCGTAGTGCGTGGGAAAGAGCGCGGAGCGCAGGCCGTTGACGATCCTCACGATCGCCTCGCGCGAAGGCAACTCACGTATGCCAAGCGGATGCCGCGTGCGATGCAGTTCCTCGCGCGATTGGCGTAGGTCAGCGACGATGCGCGACAAACCCCATTCGTGGGGCGCGTGAGTGGAAAAATCGGATGGCGCTGCCTGCTCGGGTAAGGACTTGTTCTGCATGTCTTCTGGGCTGGCGTTCGGAGACCGCGCAGCGGCGGCGGATGAACACTAAGCGTAAACGGTTTTGCGCAAGCGTGCTGCGTGTCCGGCCCGCGGATTAGACTGTAACGTGACTTGCGTCAATCCATCGGACGGCCCAATCGCGGCCGTGCGCGATGGCTTCTCCCTCGTTGCGAAATCGCAAGTCCGCAGGGAAGAATCGGTTCGCAACGAGCTCGCCGTCGCTGGATCGCGAGATCACGACGTACGGCTGATAATCGCCATCCCCCGTCCTGGCTGGCGCACAGTTGAGTAGATAGCCTCGATGTGAAAAGGCTGCATCTTGTTGCATGAGTCACCTGTGTGAAGTGCCCTGCTCGTTCGTATGACTTGCTCAACCAGCAGCCGTACTGGACACGCCCTCCTTGTTGCTCGCGTCCCGCATTCGCGCTTTGCTGCCAGCAGGTTCCAAATAATACTTGCAGGAAATCCGCTTGGCATTGAAAAAAAAGCCTTAAAAATCCGATGACGATTGAGTGTCCCGCCTGCAAGGGCTGGAGTTCCGTCGCCAAATTTCCGGAACGAGTCTTGCGTGAGGAAAAACGGTTTAGCCAGTTCCCAAGGAGCAGGAAATGAATAACGCCGAATCCAACGAGTCGCAAGACAAGCAAGCGGATCGCGCCGCCGACAGCCCGATCAAGACGCCGAGCACAGAGACTGCGCGCGTGAACATGAGCGATGCGAAGAAGGCCGAGTCCGGCCGCGAGGCGCATGCAGGCGCGGGCGCGGGCGCGAAGCAGGAAAGCGCGGGCCAGGCCGACCGCAATATCGGACCGCTCGGCACGCCGGAGTCGCGGCCGCGCGGCATCGACGTCGCCAACGACGAGACCCTCGACGACACCGTCGATGCCGATGGCAAGAACATCCAGGCGAAGCGCTTTGAGCAGATGCAGGCCACCGATCCGGATGCCGTCATCAATTCGAACGCGACGCATGCTAACCATGTCGCCGAGCAAGGCGACGGCTTTGGCGGGTTCGACAGCCGGCCAGGTCGCAACGGAATATTGCTGGCGCTAGATCACGGTTATCGCGTGATCGACCGCGGGATGGTGCCGCCAAGCATTCGCGCCGTCGAGGAAAATCAGGTTTATGTAAGCCGCGACGCGCATGGCAACACCTTGCGTGGCCGTAAGCATTACGCCCTGAATCACATGCGGCCTTCGCGGCTTTTCGAAATCGACAAGTCGTAGCGTAGCGCGACGCCACGCTGGCGTGACGCCACTAAAAGCCACGCGCGAAGCGTGGCTTTTTTCATTTCTTCTGATCTTTCTCTTCATCCGGCTCGATACGCGTGACGCCGCCGGTTGCTGGCGGGTCGCTTGCCGGGAAAGTATCTTCCACGGCTTTGTCGACGTCTTCCTCGTCGCGCTCGGAGTGAGGATTTTGCTCTTTCTGGTTGCTCATGTTCGGCTCCTGTCGTGGTGAAAGCTGATGTTCAGCGAGCAACGCGTGTTCCTCCGACGAACGTCAATCGCTCAGGCACGCCGTATGCTGATGTCATGCAACGAAAAAACGCCTGAGAACAGGCATGAGAACGACAGCGCGGATAACGCGTTAATCGACTGAAGCGCGACCAAGGGGAAGAACAAATGGCCACGATCGAAGCCTACGAAAGCTACGCGAGCGACACCGCCGCATCCGTCCCAACTGACCACACGCGTCCTCCTGAGCCGCGCACGGCGGCCGAACAGCGCTTCAGATCCGCGCTCGTGTGCCTTGGCGCGGCGTACGCGCTGTCATGGGCCGAACTCGCGCTAGCTATCGCGATTGGATTTCCCGGTGATGCGGCGAGTCATCCGCTCGCTGCATCGATTGTCTCGCGCTTGCTTGTCGGCTTGCTTTATCTGTGCGTCGCCGCGCGACTGCAGTGGGCGCGCTGGATGACTGTCGCGCTCGGCTTCGTGTCCGTCATGTTCGTGGCGCCGACCATCGCCCTGCAATGGCATGCGTTGCCGACCGGCGCAATCATTTGCGGTGCGGCACTGGTGTGCAAGCTCGCGGCATCGCTCTATCTCGCCTCGCGGATGCCGCTGCGCGCTACAGCCTGAATTGCGTAGGCCCTGCGCTCGATGCCGGAACCCGTTCAGGTTTCAAGTAAGCATCGGTTTGAACGCGCCGCGCTCACACACGGCGCATTCTGAATGGCTTAACCGCCTTTTGCGCCCTGCGTATTCACATAAAGCGCGTACAGGCCGTGACTTGCCGCCATGAACAGCCGGTTGCGATGCCTTCCCCCAAAACACACGTTCGCGCAACGCTCCGGCAAATCGATATGTCCGATCGCCTCGCCTTGCGGCGTGAAGACGCGCACGCCGTCGAGTTCCGCGTCGCCCATACCCCAGCCACACCAAAGATTGCCGTGGATATCCACGCGAAAGCCATCCGGCGTACCGCGTGCGGCGTCGATGACGAGGCGCGGTTCGCCTAACTTCCGGCCGTCGTCGAGCACATCGAACGCGTGAATCGTGCGTGGCGACGAACGCGATTCGACGACATACAGCACCGACTCATCGGGCGAAAAAGCCAGCCCGTTCGGCCCGATGAAGCCATCGAACACAAGCGTGATCTCGCCGCTTTGGCCGTCGACGCGATACACCGCGGGCTTCAATTGCGCCGTCTGCTTTTCGCCTTCGTAATAGCCGTCGATGCCGAAAGGCGGATCGCTGAACCAGATCGAGCCGTCCGACTTCACGACCACATCGTTCGGCGAATTGAGCGGCTTGCCCTGGTATTGATCCGCGAGCACGGTGATCGAACCGTCGTACTCGGTGCGCGTCACGCGCCGGGTGAGATGCTCGCACGTGACGAGCCGCCCTTCGCGATCGCGCGTGTTGCCGTTGGCATTATTCGACGGCTTGCGGAATTCGCCGACCTGCCCGCTTTCTTCGTCCCAGCGCAGGATGCGGTTGTTCGGAATGTCGCTCCACAGCAGATAGCGGCCATCGCCGAACCAGACCGGGCCTTCCGACCATCGCGCGCCCTGATACAGACATTCCACCGACGCCGATGCCAGCCTCAACGCATTGAAGCGCGGGTCCAGCACACGGACGGCAGGGTCGGGATAGCGGCGCTCGTTGCTTGTCATGCTTGGGGTCTCCTCGGTTTGGCTCAAGTGGATCAATTCGGTCCCAGCTCGCCATCGCGCAGGCGCCAGAGATTGAGCGGGTTGTCATCGGCAAGCGATTCGGGCAAGAGCGCTGCCGGCAAGTCCTGATAGCAGACCGGCCGCAGGAATCGTTCGATTGCCATCGCGCCGACCGAAGTCGCACGGCTGTCGGAAGTCGCCGGGTACGGGCCGCCGTGCACCATCGCATACGACACCTCGACGCCGGTCGGAAAGCCGTTCGCCAAAATGCGGCCCACTTTGCGTTCGAGCACGGGCATGAGCCGGCGCGCGAGATCGATGTCGTCGTTGTCCATCAGCAAGGTCGCGGTCAACTGGCCTTCCAGACGACGCGCGACGTCGATCATCTCGTCCTCGCCCTGACACACGACAATGATCGACGTGGGCCCGAAAATTTCGTCGGCGAGCTGCGGCACGGTCAAGAACTGCTCCGCCGTCACGCGATACAGCGCCGGCAACGCGCCGCCCTTGCCAGCTGCGCCACCTTCCTGCTTGCCCGTTGCAATGCGTTCCGCTCCCGTCGCGTCGCGTTCCTTCACGCCGTTCGCGTAGGCGTCGGCGATACCCGCGGTCAGCATTGTCTGCGTGCCCTTCTTTTCGAGCGCGGCCGCCGCGTGATCGATGAAATCGTCGAGATCGGAATCCGCCAGCGCGATCACGAGGCCGGGATTCGTACAAAACTGGCCGACGCCCAATGTCACCGAATCGATATAGCCCGAAGCGAGCGTATCGCCGCGCTTGGCGAGCGCGCCCGGCAAAGCGAAGACCGGATTCACGCTGCTCATTTCGGCGAAAACGGGAATCGGCTCGGGGCGCTTCGCCGCGATGTTCACGAGCGCGAGGCCGCCGCGGCGCGAGCCCGTGAAACCAACCGATTTGATCGCGGGATGCGCCACCAGCGCCTCGCCGATGGCATTGCCCGCGCCGACCACCAGCGAGAACACGCCTTCGGGCAGGCCACTGTCGGCAACGGCTTTCTGGATCGCGCGTCCCACGAGTTCCGACGTGCCGAGATGAGCCGGATGCGACTTGACGACGACAGGACAGCCCGCCGCGAGCGCCGACGCCGTGTCGCCGCCCGCGACCGAGAACGCCAGCGGAAAATTGCTAGCGCCGAACACGGCCACCGGACCGACCGGGATCTTTTGCAAACGCAGATCGGAGCGCGGCAACGGCTTTCTGTCGGGTTGGGCGGAATCGAGCGTCGCGGCAAGCCATCGGCCTTCACGCACGAGCGACGCGAAGAGCCGCAGTTGTCCGACCGTGCGCGCGCGTTCGCCTTCGATTCGCGCCTTCGGCAACGCGGATTCCGCGTGCGCACGGTCGATCAGCGTATCGCCGAGCGCGATGATGTTGTCCGCGATCGCTTCGAGAAACTGCGCGCGGGTTTCCAGCGGCGCGAGACGATACGCGTCGAATGCGGCATCCGCGAGTTCGCAGGCACGCGCGACTTCGGCGTCGCCGCCACCGCCGAAGACGGGTTCGAGTTCGATGTCGCGTGCGGGATCGAAGGCGCGCAGCGTGGCGTCGGTGCCTCTTACCGCCGATGCGCCGATCAGCATTTCGCCGGTGATCTTCATGTCAGCTCCTTGTATCGATGAGGCCGGATGCGCCTTCTTTCATTAAATCCGAGGGCGCGCGGCAATGAACGTGTCGACGAACGGGCGCAGTAAGCGTGCCGCGTGCGGCGCTGCGCGTCTTGATTTAAGTGACCGGCGACGCGAGGGAAGCGTTCCGCGAATGCATGAGCGACGCGTGTCGTAGCTGCGGTGATCGCGTCGAAAAGCTAGCACACTGGCGCCAGAAAGGTACCAAACCGTGGAAGGCGCAGCCGATCGTACTAAAGCGCGGCAGCCGTTCAGCCTGACCGCCGCGCCTTACGCCGCGTCTTTCGCCGAAGCCCCAGCCCGCCGAAAAGTGATATGCGAAATCCGCCGCACGAGCAACGCCGCCACCAGCGCGGCCACTGCGGTCAACATCACGCCGATGTGAATGGACTGCACGAGCGCGTCGCGGGCGGCATCGAAGAGCGCGGGAGCATCGAGCCCGGCCGTGCGCAGTTCGGACAGCAATGTGTCGCGCAACGCTTCATCGACGAGAATGCGCGGGTCGATAAAACGCGGCCGCCACTGCGACGCCGCGCTCGTACCCAGAACGCTGATCGTGCGTGAAACCACGCTCGCGTAATGATGCGCGACGATCGTCCCGACGATACTCGTTCCGAGCATGCCGCCGACCATGCGTGTGGACTGCAAGAGCGCCGTTGTGATGCCGAAACGCTCGCGCCCCGCGATCTCCTGCCCGAAGATGTTCATGTTGTTGAGCACGAAGCCCAAACCAATGCCGACCGCGCCCATCGGCAGCTCGATATACAAATAGGGCGTCGTTTCCTGCGCGAAGGCAAGCGCCACCGACGCCAGCATCAGCAGCGTGAAGCCGATGGTGAGGATCATCGTCGGCTTGCTCAAATGAATGACGATACGCGTGTTGATGAAGCTGCCAAGCGCAATGCACGCGGCAATCGGCGTGGCGAGCAACCCCGCCTCCTGCGGCGAAAGGCCGAAGCCGCCCTGCAGCAGAAGCGGCGCGAAGAAGATCAGCGAGAACATGACGAAGCCGGCGAGGAACGACAGCGTGAACAACGTGACGAGTTGTGGCTCACGAAAAATATCGAGCGGGATGATCGGATGCGTCGCGCGCCGCTCGCAAATCAGAAGCGCCGCCGCGCCCACGATCACCGCGCCGCCGAGCGCGAGATTGCCAGCCGACAGTCCGCCCTTCGGCAGTGCCTCGATCAACGCCTGGAAACCGCCGAGCACGAGCGCGACGAGCACGGCGCCGGGCCAGTCGATCTTCACGCCACCTTCACGCGGCCGATGCAGATTCGGCAAATGCGCCCAGATGAAGTACAGCGCCAGCGCGCCGACCGGCAAGTTCACGAGAAAGGTCGAGCGCCAGCCCCAGTGCTGACTCATCCAGCCGCCGAGCGACGGCCCCGCCGCCGTGCCTATGCCGTATGCCGCCGCCAGCACCACCTGCCAGCGCACGCGGGCACGCGGATCGGGGAAGAGATCGGGGATCGCGGCGAACGCGGTGCCGACCATCATGCCGCCGCCCACGCCCTGCAAGCCGCGCGCAAGCGCGAGAAACAGCATGTCCGGCGCGAGTCCGCACAGCACCGACGCCACGGTGAACGTGATCACCGCGGCGATCACGAAACGCTTGCGGCCGAAGTAATCGCCGAGACGTCCGAACACGGGCACCGTCACCACCGACGCCAGCAGATACGCGCTCGCGATCCACGCGTAATACTCGAAGCCGTGCAGTTCCGCGACGATAGACGGCAGCGCGGTGCTCACCACGGTCTGATCGAGCGCCACGAGCATGTTGACGAGTCCGATGCCGAGCATCGCGTAAAGCGCGGTTCTGAAGGCGAGTGCTGGCGGCTGGGTTTCGGTCATGCGGCGGGCTGGGGAAAACGAGTCGGAGGAACGCCCGTGGAATTTTTAAGCGGGCGCTGATGTCAGAAAGACGAATTGTACGGGTTAGCTTGCGGCAGATCGACCCAGCGCAAAATTAACCGCACGTCTTCGGACTACTCGCGCGCTATGCTGGAAGCGCCTTCTCGCCGTGCAATCCACGGTGAAACATCGACCGGGAAAGAGGAAAACGTCATGTTCAAACGCATTGTCGTCGCCATCGACGGAAGCCGGACTTCACAGCGCGCCTTCGAAATCGCGCTCGATCTCGCTGTCACGCATCAGGCCGTCGTGCAGCCGTATTACGTCGTCGAGAGCGGGGCCGTGTATTTCGACGTGCCCGGCTACGATCCGAGCCAGTTGCAGAAAACGCTGGCGGAGGAAGGCTCCGACCTTGCTCGACAGGCGGCGGACGCGCTCAGGCAACGCGGCATCGAAGGGCAGGTCGTGACCGTCGAGGCCACCGCGAGCGACGACATTGCGATGCTCATCACCAAGGCCGCCGTCGACTTCAACGCCGATGTGCTGATCATGGGCACGCACGGACGCAAAGGCTTTCAGCGCCTGCTTCTTGGCAGCGTTGCGGAGCGATGCCTGCGGCAAGCCACGCTGCCCGTTTTGCTAATTCCCTCGGCAGCCAGCGCGGAAGGCGACGAAAGCGCCTGACCACGGACTAGCGCAAACGGATGCGCGGCATTTTGTCGCCAGGGTTAACAATCCCGCGATGGGACAATGGTTTTTGTCATCCATCAACAAAAGCGGCCGCCATGTCCGACATTTTTCCCTCACGGCGCAATCTGGCTCAGTGCTCGACCTGCGCCATGCGCCATCTCTGCATGCCCGAAGGCCTGAACGCTCGTGACATCGCCAAGCTCGAACATGTGATCTCGGTTACGCGTTCGGTGCGGCGTGGCGAAGCGCTCTACCGGGCGGGCACTCCGTTCGATTCGCTGTTCGCGTTGCGCTCGGGGTCGATCAAGACCGTGGTCATCCGCGAAGGCGGACGCGAACAGGTCACGGGCCTCTTGCTGGCGGGCGACGCGCTCGGGCTCGACGGTATCGGCGAGGGCGAGCATGCCTGCGACGCGATCGCGCTCGAAGACAGTTCCGTGTGTGTCATTCCGTATGCGCTTTTCGAGCGCATGTGCCGCGAAACCGACACCCTGCAAAAGCGGATGCTTCGCATGCTCGGACAGGCTATCAATCGCGAGGCGGATCATGTCCTGCAACTCGGCCTGCTGCGCGCCGAAGAGCGCGTTGCACGCTTGCTGCTCGATCTATCCATGCGGCTCGCCAAGCGGGGGTATGCCACGGCGGAGTTCACGTTGCGCATGACGCGGGACGATATCGGTAGCTATCTCGGCATGACGCTTGAAACCGTGAGCCGCACGCTCTCGCGTTTCGACAAGCTCGGCCTCATCGAAGCGAAGGGCAAGTCCATTCGCATCAACGATTTCGAACGCCTGCGCAGCATCTGACGCCAAAGCCTTGCGCGGCGCGGCTTGCGCCGCGATTGTTAGACAAAACGCGCATAAACCGCGTGGATTTTTCAGTTGGCACGCGGTTCGCTACGCTTTAATCTTTCTGATTGGCCAAGCCACGGAGATTGGGCGACATGAATCGCGAACCTTCCCTGCGTCACCCGTTGCTCGACCGGCTCGCCGAGGCGCGTCGCGTGACCGACGAATTGTTCGATATCGTCAAGCCGGAGCATCTTTACGACCGGCCGATTGCCGAACGGCATCGCATCGTTTTCTACATCGGGCATCTCGAAGCCTTCGACCGTAATCTGCTCGACAAACGGCTCTTTGACCTGCCGGACTTCAATCCTGCCTACGACCAACTGTTTGCTTTCGGCATCGATCCGGTCGATGGCGGCTTGCCGACCGATCAGCCCGCCGACTGGCCCACGCTCGCCGAAGTGCGGGCGTATCGCGACCGCGTGCGCGCGGATATCGACGCGCAATTCGATCCGGTGACCATCGCCGCACGGCCGCTTTCCGCCGACGAATCGCCCGCGCAGTTGCTGGAAGTCGCAATCGAACATCGGCTGATGCACGCCGAAACGCTTGCCTACATGCTGCATCAATTGCCAGTCGATAGAAAAATCGCGCCGGCGAATGCGATTTCGCAGCGAAACTCCGAACGTGAACTTTTCCACGAGACGGTGAGCGTGCCGGCCGGAACGGCGACACTCGGGCTGACGCGCGAAGGCGGCATGTTCGGTTGGGACAACGAGTTCGGCCAGGTTCGCGTGGACGTGCCTGCGTTCGAGATCGACCGCCACATGGTGACGAACGGCGACTATTTGCGCTTCATCGATGCCGGCGGCTACTGGAATCGTGCCTATTGGACCGATGCCGACTGGGCGTGGAAGGAGGAGCAACGCGTGGCGCATCCGGCCTTCTGGATTCCCGCCGAAAGCGACAGCTCCGATGGCTGGCGACTGCGCACGATGTTCGAGGAAATCGAGTTGCCGCTCGACTGGCCGGTGTACGTGAGTTATGCCGAGGCGAACGCCTATGCGCGCTGGGCCGGCAAGGCGCTGCCGAGCGAGGCGCAATGGCAGCGCGCGGCGGAAGGCGCGCCGCATGAAGTAGAAGGCAACTTCGACTTCCGGCGCTGGGATCCCTCACCCGTGCAGGCCTATCCGGAGAATCGCAGCGGCTTTGGCGTCGAAGGCCAGTTTGGCAATGGCTGGGAATGGACCTCGACGGTCTTCGGGCCGCTCGAAGGCTTCGAGCCCTTCCCGTTCTATCTCGGCTATTCGGCCAATTTCTTCGACGGCAAGCACTTCATCATGAAGGGCGGCTCACCGCGTACCGCGGCATGCATGTTGAGACCGAGTTTTCGCAACTGGTTTCAAGGGCATTACCAGTACGTCTACGCCGGGTTTCGCTGCATAAGTGCCTGAACGCCTGATTGCCTGACGTGTATCGCGCAAACGAAAACGCCGCCGGTTCCATTGCGAACCAGCGGCGTTTTTATGTGAGCATCAGAAATCCGTCGTTACCGACAACAGCACCGTGCGCGGCGCGCCTTGCAGCAAATACCCGCCGCTCGTCGACGACCAATAAGACTTGTTCGCCACGTTGAGCACGCTTGCGCGGAAGGTCGTCGGACGGCCGAAAACCGCCGTCGAGTAGCGCGCGCCGAGGTCGAAGGTATCCCACGCCGGGATCGACAACGTGTTGTTCACGTTCAGATACTGCGAACCCGTGTGGATCCAGCGCGCCGTTAGCGTGAGGCCGTTCAGCATCGGCACATCGTATTCCGCGTTCAGGTTGAACATCATGGTCGGCACGCCGATCGGCTTGTTGCCGTTGGTCACGGCCGTGCCCGTGTCCTGCTGCGTCGCGTTGATGTAAGTCGCGCCCGCGATCAGGCGCACGCCCTTTACCGGCTCGCCGTACACCGATGCCTCCACGCCGCGATGGCGCTCGTCACCGTCCGCGACGAAGAAGCCCGCGGTGTTGGTGTAGGTCATCGGCTTTTCGATCTGGAATAGCGCGAGCGACGCGCCGTACTTGCCGTTGTCGTACTTCGCGCCGACTTCGTATTGCTTCGACTTCTCGGGCGCGAGTTGCTGCCCGAAGTTGAGCGCGGTGTTGGGCGCCGTGTCGCCGATGGTCAGCGCTTCGCTGCGATTCGCGAACAGCGCCACGTTTTCCCACGGCTTCACGACCAGGCCGAAGACCGGCGTCGTGATCGACTGGTTATAATTCGCCGTCTGCGCTCCGGTGTACGAGTAAGAATTCGACAGCAATTCCTGATGCCGCGCGCCGATGGTGAAGAGCACGCGATCGTTCAGGAAGCCGAGCGTATCCGACACGGAAATGCTGCGCAGCAGATTCAGCGCGGTGGTCTGCGGATCTTGCAGATTGCCGCCCGTGAACGCGTTAGCCGGATAGCCGACTTGCGGCGTGTCATACAGACTCGTCGGGAACGAACCGGAAAGCGTGTAGGCCGACTGCGAATCCGTCCGTACGATCGACGCGCCCGCCGCCACGAAATGCGACACCGGTCCCGTGTTGAAATGACCGTGCACACCCGCTTCCGCCGACGTGTTGTCCTCCTGGTGCGGCACGCCGAGACGCGTGGCCGTCACGCCAGTCGCGCTCACCGTGGGCGACGAATACTCCCCGTGCTCGTTGGTGTGACGCGTGCCGCCCGTCACGTAAGCCGTCCAGCCAGGCAGAAAATCGTATTCCGCGCGCAGGATGCCGACGGTATCTTCGAGCGATGAATAGCTCCACGTCTGCGCATAGTTATACGTGGCCGAGGGCGGCTCGGGGATGTAGTTCGCCGAGTCGTTGACCGTCGGCCGGCCGCCGTTCACGCGCTGGCGCTGATACAGAAAATCGCCGTAGAGACGCAGCTTTTCGCCGCGCCAGTCGAGCGACACGGCCGTCGTATTGTCGCGCCGATGTTCGCCGTCGATACTCGTCTCGCCGTCGTGATTCGCCTGGTTCACGCGAATACCGAACTGCCCTTCGCTGCCGAAACGGCGACCCACGTCGACATGCGCGCCGAAATCGCCCGAAGCGGTTTCCTCCACCGTCACGCGCGTAAGCGGCTTATCGTCCGCGCGCTTCAACTGCAGATTCAAACCACCGCCCACCGCCGAACCGCCCGGCGATGCGCCATTCAGAAACGCATTTGCGCCCTTGAAGACATCGACGCGTTCGAGCGCGTCGGTCGCGACGAGCTGGCGCGGCGTGATGCCATAGAGACCGTTGAGCGACACATCGTCGCCCTGCAACTGGAAGCCGCGAATGACGTAGGTCTCGGCGAAGTTGCCGAAGCCGTAAGACGTGCGCACGGACGGGTCGTTCATCAGCACGTCGCCGATAGTGCGCGCTTGTTGATCTTCGATCAGCTTGGACGTGTAAGTCGTCATGCTGAACGGCACGTCGAGCATCTTCTGCTGGCCGAGCACGCCAAAACTTGCGCCGCGCGCGACTTGGCCGCCTGCATAAGTCGGTTCGAGCGAACCGGGCAACGCTTCTTTCGATGCCTGAACCTTGACCGCAGGCAAAGTATTGGCGGTAGAAGCACTGTTATCGGTGCTGGATGGAGCGTCGGCAGTTTGCGCTTGGGCCGACACGGAAAACACGACGGCAATAGCGGCAACGATAGCGGCGCGATGAACAAGCGCCTTGGCAGGCAAGGCCTGCGCGGAATTCGAACGGAACACGGGCATGAATCGGAAGAACGTCGGTGATGGTCGATTACCGTCCCAGGGCAAGGGGAATCCGGGCGGGATTATTTTGGCGAACGCCGAAAGGCTCACGCACGTTCGGTCTGTTCTATTGTCGCCGGCATTATAGGGTAAATGCGATTCGTTATCATTAACCGCATGGAAAATTTGTAGCGACGCAACATTCAGACGGCTCTCCAAAGGCAAGCGCATCTAAATTCGATTTTTCGGCAGGCCCGGTGCAGGTCGTTGACGTGACATCCCGCGAAATAACTTCTGCATGGTTTTCAACGAAGTCGATCGCTAAAGTGACTTCATTCGCAACCCACTGGAACCGAGTGAAATCATGGAATTGATCGGCAAAATCACGACGTACATGATGGCCATCGTGCTTGTTGCATCGATGACCGAAGCGTTCGTGCTGCATGGCAAGTACAAAGGCACCGACCGCGCGTTTGACTGGCACGAGTTCTGGATTTCGCTCGCCGATCTGATCGGCCGAAAGCTGCTCGCGTTCTTGCCGCTTTCGCTAGCAACGCCTGTGTTTCATTTCGCGTGGGAACACCGTATCCATACCGTCGCGACCAACGACATGCTGACGATCTTCCTGCTCTTCATTGGCCAGGAGTTCTGCTACTACTGGTATCACCGCATAGCGCATACGGTGCGCTTCTTCTGGGCGAGCCACGCGGTTCATCACTCGCCGAACCAGTTGACGTTGTCATCCGCTTATCGGCTCGGCTGGACCACCAAGCTCACGGGTTCGGCCATCTTCTTCACGCCGCTCTCGTGGCTCGGCGTCAAACCGGAAGTGGTGATAGCCGTCGTGTCCATCAATCTGCTCTATCAGTTCTGGTTGCACGCTACGTGGATACCCAAGCTCGGCTGGCTCGAATACGTGTTCAACACGCCTTCTTCACACCGAGTTCATCATGCTTCGAATGCCACTTACCTCGATGCCAACTTCGGCGGTGTGCTGATTATCTTCGACCGGCTGTTCGGCACTTACGTGGAGGAACGCGCCGATGAACCCTGCCGCTACGGCCTGACAACGCCGACCACTTCGCATAACCCGATTGTCGTGGAGACGGAGCACTGGGTGAGCCTTGGAAAAGACATGGCCGGTGCAAAGCGCGTTTCGGATGCTGTCTCCTTCGTGCTTCGCCCGCCGGGTTGGTTGCCGAACGGTCAAGGCGAGACGACGCAGGAACTGCAGCGCAGGCAGAAAGACAGCGTGCAACCCGCGCAGGCAGGTTGAACGGCAGTTACACACTCGAAGGAAGGCGGATCGTGCGATCCGCCTTTGTCGACTGTCAGCCGCAGCGTTCGTTAGAACGTGACGCTTTGACTGATGACCGTCTGACCGTTGACGATGATGACGGAACTGGCAGTGCCCGTTTGCGTCGGTGCGGCAGGCGTGCTCGGCGAGTACGGGCCGGTGCCCGTGCCCTGCTTCACAGCGCCGCCAGCGATATTCGATTGTGCCAGTGCAATGCGATCGATCTTGATCATTTCAAACCTTTTCTGGTTATGTGGGGCGACAGTCCGCTTTCAGCAAACATGCTGTCGCCAGATACTTAAGCTGTCGACAACCGGAGCCACCAGGCTCGGTCGTTCGAAAGCAAGCGGAACCCCAATCGTAACCAAGCTGCACGAAAGATACTTTATTAAACGTCCTAAATATGTCTGTCGTTTGGCAAGACGCATATACGTTGCGCTGCCAGTCGGCCGGTAACGATTTAGACCGGTTGCAAAACTCAAGCTATTCGGCCGTACATGGCGCGGACGACGCGGTACGCGCTCTGCAGCGAATAAGCCAGCGTACCCAAAGACCGCTACGGGTCGGAACGCATGCGACGCGTTAATGCAGAGAACATCTGGAAACGGCACACGTCCGTGATGCTGAAGCGAGCCGATGACGCGCTCTTACGCTAAACGCGCCACGGCAACGCTACAGAGCACGCGCCTTAAATGCCGCGCTTTTCGAACGCAGCCCGATTGGCTTCTACAAACTCCTCGACGGTCTGCGGCGCCTTCCCGGTGACCCGGCCGATGATCTCGTCGCGCCCTTCGAATACGCCGTTCTGATAGTCCACCGCCACTTCGATGAAATGCTGGATCATGAATTCGGGCAACTTGTATTGGCTCAGATGCTCGCGATAAGCGTCGAGCGTCATCGGGTCGTAGACGACTTTGCGATCGAGCACCGCGCCGATCTTCTCGGCAATTTCCTTCTGACTCAGCTCGATGGGACCGCAAAGCTCGTACGTCTTGCCGATATGGCCTGCGGGGTTCGCGAGCACTGTCGCGATGAAGCGCGCCTGATCTTCGGCGGCAATCGGCGCGTGACGTCCGTTGCCGAATGGCAGCGCAATCTTGCCGTCCTGCACGATCGTATCGCGCACCCACGGAAAAACCATCCACTCGGAGAAAAACGTCGGACGGATATGCACCGTCGGCACGCCCGACCAGTCGAGCACTCTCTCGGCAATCCAGTGGTCGCGCGCAGCGTGGCTCTTCGAATCTTCTCGCGCGGAGATTTGCGACATGTTGACGACGACATCGAGTCCGTTGCGACGCGCTGCATCGGCGAAATACGCGGTCGCCTGGATGAAGCCCGGACGCACGGGAAAACAGAGATACGCGGCAGAGACGCCATCCGTCGCACGAATGGCGTCGTCGTGCGAGAGCAAGTCTCCGACGACGACTTCCGCCCCGGCCTGCCGAAGCGCCTCGCTGCGCGCATCCACTGTTCGCACGAGCGCGCGGACTGCATGTCCGCTGTCGAGGAGGTTCTGAACGGTATGCACGCCCGTCTTGCCCGCCGCTGCCGTAACCAAAATTCGTTGCTGTCCCATGATGCCTCTCCTGTTTCGTGGTTAAGCACGTCCGTTCCAGGTTGGCCAGCTAAAGTGCATATGCACTTTTAAGCGCGGGCAAGAGCTGCAAAAACCCGAAACGAACACACCAAGTGATTGGATGTTAGCCAAAATCTATATAGAGGTCAAAGCAAGTCTGAATTGTGAATTCCGAATGGCTCGAAGATTCGCGCTGAATTGGCTGTGCCCGAAACCCACCGGACGCATCCGACGAGCGTCTTGTCATTGCCTTGCATTCCGCTTCGTTCCGACTATGCTAAGTCAGGTCATCGCCAGCGTCCCAGCGCGCGCCAGAAAGCAAGCGCGCATCCGACCGTTCGGTATATTTCAGACTCCAAACGAATTAATGCTGCTCGACGGACACGAGCACGCCTCTCCTTTTGTCCGCGCAATTCAGCAAGACCAGACGCCGCACGCGACGCCGATGAAAGCCACGGTCGTACACACATGTCGCGACACAGATGCGCGATCGGACCGTGGCGCATACGAGGAACACATCAAGCTCATCCATGGAGGCGGCAATGAAACCAGCTTTCCCGGTCTCAAGTGAGACACGGCACGCAAGAGCGGTATTCGCGTCGAAGATTCTTCGTTCTTTACTTTTGAGTGCGGCCGTCGCGGGCGGCATATTCACGACGCATTGGGCGCAAGCCGATGACTCGTTCTCGCGAGGAGGTGGCAACAGAAGCGAGAGCATCTTCGTCGGCGATATCGGCGACCCGAATGACACGAACGATGACACCATCAAGCAGGTCGACCTCCGTACCGGAGCCGTGCGCGTTTTCGCATCTTCTACCTTCGGTGGCGAGTTGAACGGCGTCATGGGCATCATCTTCAACGACGCCTCCTTGATCGCCAGCATTCAAAACTTCAGCATCGATCCTACGGCGAGTGGCGACGTCATCAAGCTGAATGGGCGCACGGGCATGTTCGAGCAGTACCTCGTGAATCCAAAATCGCGAAACGTACCTTATGCGCCGCAGGGCATCGTTTTCGGCGGCGGCACGCGCGACTGGCATTACGGTTATCAGCCAGACCATTACTACGTCGCGAACGTCATCAAGAGCGGGCAAACCTGCACGAAGGTGGACGAAGGCGATGTGCGGGAATACAGCGAATCGGGCGCGTTCGTTCGCACGCTGGACCGTGGCGGGTTCGCGGCGGGTTTCTATCCGCGTGGCGTCGTGTTCGGGCCGGACGGCATGCTGTATGTCGCGGCGCGCGGCTGTCCCGCGGTGGCGCCGACGGACCCCTTATCGCTGCTCGCGTACATCCTTCGCTTCAATCCCTACACCCATAAACTGGACAAGGTAATTGCGACCAATGCATCGGTGCAAAGTCAGGGCTTGAAGTTCGGATTCCATCGGCCAGAAGGCTTGGTGTTCGACGACAAGGGCTACCTTTGGGTCACGAGTTTTCGCGACACCACCAGCAGCGCCGATCCGCTGGATAAGAACAACGTCGACCGCATTCTGAAGTTCGACGTGAGGAGCGGGAAGGTCGTCGACTCCTTGCCGCTATCCGACTTCGATAAACCGCGAGCATCCGCGCAGGCACTGATCTTCGGTCCCGAAGGAAAGCTGTACATTCCGATCTCTGGGAGCGCAGCGGAGACGACAGGCGAATTGCGCCGATGCGACACGCGCACGAAGAAATGCGACGTCGTCGTTCCGGTTGGCGGAGGCCTCGTCGATCCGTGGTTCGCGGTTTTCAGAAACAGCGATCCGGCGACGTTGTCGTACGAGCGTCGCTAACGGCACCCAAAGAGGCGCGAGGAAAGGCATTGGCGGAAGGCAGCCGGAGTCGAACCGACCTGGGAATGTCTGACATCCCCAACCGGGTTTGAAGCCCGGCCGTACCACCGGATACGAATGCCTTCCTGCGGAGAAACTCAGCACGCTGACAACACTTCGACCAGGCGCGCCGCGATTATAGCGGTGATGCGTAATTCGCATACGTGCCGGCGCACCGGCCATTAACCGCTCTTGTCGCTAGGCTGATGCGGCGGCTTGCGGCGTAACAGACGGTACGCGAAGAAGATAAGCGCGAGCACCACCAGCAGGTCGATCACCGTCGCGCCATGCAGATGCAACTCCATCAGCGTCCATTGCAGTTGCCGCTGAAAGAGCGCGCCGCCCAGCAGCCAGAACGCAGCCCACGCGACGATCCCACCCGTATCCCAGAGAAAGAACGCGGGCACGGCGATTTGCGTCGTACCCATCAAGGGCGGCGTGACGAGTCCGAGTCCCGGTATGAACTTCGATACCGCGACGATAGGCGCGCCATGCCGCTCGAAAAGAGCGCCGGTCGTACGCATGCCGTTGTCGATCGCATAGGAGCGACGCGAAAGCGCGGCAATGAGCTTGCGCCCGTGGATGCGTCCCGCCGCAAACCACACACCGTCGCCGATGAGCGCGCCCGCCACCGCCGCCATCAGCACGGAGACGAACGAGAGCCGCCCGTTCGCGACAGCCGTTCCCGCAAACAGCAGCAACGGCGCGGAAGGCAGCGGCACACCGAGCCGCGTCAGCAGCACATTGGCGAACACCGCCGCCCCGCCCCACTGCGCAATCGCCGATGGCGGTATCTGAATCACGCGTCTTCCTCGGTTCGTTGTGGTCTATGGTCTCGCGGCCGGACGCGCTCAATCGGCCCGCGATTCGACGAGCATCACGGGAATGCCGCCGCACCCCGCGCTATTCGCAATTTCAATGCCGCCCCACGGCGAACTCGCGCCACGGTCGAACGCCATCGGGTCGCCACGCAAGTCCGGGCGCAGCACGTTGAACGGCCAGGTCGGTCGCCTGATGCGCTCATGGACCACGGACCCGAGCCAGATCGGCATGGGCCGCGCGCGGGCGCCCATGCCCAGCGCGTAGTTCGTGGGCCAAAAACGCAGGACGTCGCGCTCCTGCGGGCCGAGATGCGAGCGCGTGAACACGAGCTTCGACGGCTCGCCGTTGTTCAGACGCGGCAGCGCGGGCAAGGCGACCGCCGGTGCGTTGGGCGACACCACCGACATCACGCTCTTCACCGACACACCCGACACCTCGGTCCAGCCGCGGCTCGTCAGTTGCGCGCGAATCTGCGCGGGCGTGGCCGCCCATTGCACGGTGATCGGCTCGCGACGGTCGCCGTCCATGGCCGACCGGTAGCACGAGAACGTGCGCCAGAAGGTATCGGTCCATTGAATCGGCGTGATGACGACCGTGACGGGCGGCGCGCTGTGCGCCTCGGATGAATCGCTCAACTGCAACGCCACGCTTGCGCAGATGACGGCCAGCACCGCGAACGGCATCCACG
The DNA here is from genome assembly GCF_023631025.1 of Caballeronia sp. GACF4. NCBI lineage: Bacteria > Pseudomonadati > Pseudomonadota > Betaproteobacteria > Burkholderiales > Burkholderiaceae > Caballeronia > Caballeronia sp. GACF4. The sequence continues at coordinate 43,595 of NZ_JALQDW010000018.1, read as the reverse complement.
GACGCGGCTTCGGTTTGCCGGGATTGCGCCACACCGCCGTGAGCGCGATCAGGAACACCCAGATGGCCGCGAGCGCGACGCTGCCAAGCACGGCGGAAATGGTGAAGCGGCCGAAGTACAACCCGGCGAGCGCGACGGCCGTGACGATCGCCGATGTCGCTGTCGCGATCAACACACCCGAAATGGTGCCGACGCGCCGCAGCAGCAAGAACGCGAGAAAGCCGTAGATCACGACCGTGGCCGAGACGTGACTGCTCAGGAAAGAATGGTCGGCGGGCGCGAGCGTGACGAGCATCGGATCGCGCGCGGTGAAGCGGATCGCGAGCACCAGCAATTGCGAAAACACGACGGCGACGAGCCAGTACGTGACCGTGCGCCAGCGCCGCTCGAACACCATCCACACGACGACCGTCACGGCGAGCGCGGCGAGCGTCGGCGTGCTGCCGAGCGTGGCGGCGGCATCGAGGATGGAATCGGCCCAGGTCGAACGGAACGACTGCAACAGCCGGAAGATGGAGGTGTCCACCTGCACGAGCGAACTGCCGCGCGCCACGCCCGACAGCACGTAGAAGAACGCGACCGCCGAGACGAGCAGCAGCGCGGAAATCATCACGATGAGCCCGGTCGCAGGATTGCCCGGATCGAGCGCGCGTGCGAGCATCCGCGCGGCCAGACCACGGCGTTGCTGGCAGGTCGCAAGCAACATGTCGCGCGAGGCGAACGTCCATTCCTTCGCATGCGAAATCACCACGCGCGCGAGATTGAACACGAGCCACGCAAGCGCCGCGAGGATGACGAGGATCACCACGAGCCGGATCGATACCGCGCCCGCCAGTTCGATCGAAGCTCCGAAGACCACGCCCGGCAGGATGTGCAGCGGCGCCCAGATCAGCGCGGAAATGATGTTGACCGCCAGAAAGCGCGCGGGCGTCATGCCCGCGACGCCAGCGACGACCGGCACCACCGCGCGCATCGGTCCAACGAAACGCGCGAGCACCACGCTCTTCGCGCCGTGTTTGTCGAAGTATCTTCGGCCGGCGACGAGTGCGCCGGGATGCGCCCGAAACGGCCACATCTGCGCAATGCTCGTTGCATAGCGCTTGCCGAACCAGAAGCTGACCGCGTCGCCCGCAATGGCGCCAACGACCGCGCAGACCATCACCCAGCCGAGATTCAGCGCGCCGGTTCCGACGAGCGCGCCCGCGATGAACATGGCCGTGCTGCCCGGAATGAAGGTGCCAATGAATGCGAGCGACTCCAGAAACGACGCAAGCAGCACTACCACGAGCGTCCATTCGGGATGGCTCGACAGAAGATGCAAGAGCTTGTAGTAGGAATGCTCCATCGGATTTCACGCGACAGCCTGCGCCGCGAAGGTCTCCACGTCGTAACTCGACGTTCGATAGTCAGACGGATTCGTGCCAGCGGCTGTCGGTTCGCAACAGATGAAGGTCGCGGTGAAACCGAGTGTACCCAACCCTGTCGAAGAACTCCAAAACCTGGATCGCGCGTTTGCGGCCGAGCGCGCTGGCATCGCGAAATGCGGCCGCGCCTATCGCACCGTTCGCATTTGCATGTTCGGCAGCCAGCCGTGCAAGTGCTGCGATGGACGCGCGTCCGTAAAACAAGTCGCGCACCACCTGAAAGACATCGCCACGGCGCGAGAGCTTGCGCAACAGACGCCGCACCGCGTCTTCGGGCACGCCATGCGTGGTGGCCAAATCCCTGACCCACGGCGGGTCGAAGCGGCCTTCCTCGATCGATGAGAGCACGACGCGGGCCAGCGCGTCCTCGGCGGCATCGAGCGTAACCGTATGCGATGGCAAATGCAGCCACGGACCGCTTCGCTCAATCGTGCCTAGCGTCACGGCGTCGTCGATGAGCGCGCGCCACAGCGCTTCGGGCGCGAGCGGCGCGGCCATGCGGCGCAGGCGCGCGGTATCCGGGCCTTGCTCGTCCGCAAAGCGTTCGTGGAAGGCGGCGAGTGCATCCGTCAGACACGCGTGCAACGCGTCCCATCGCGCGACGCTGATCAAGAGCGCATCGTCGTGAATGGGTATGCTGCGCAGACCGTCGGGCTGGGTCATCGATCCAAGCGTTCGACCTGCAAGATGCTCGACGAGCGAGCGCGGCAAGCCATACGGCGACTGCGCGAAGAGTTCGTCGATGGCGCCGGTGTCGAGCATCGCGGTGAGCGCATCGAGCCACGCGTGGCGCTGCGGCGTGCGGCGCTTGCGTGCGGGCGCAAACGGGTCGAGCACACGCCCGCCGCCTACCGTTTTATCTGCCTGCGCATTGCGAACGATGAAGCGGTCGCCCGGCAGCGCGCAAACCGGCCTATCGAATACGAGTTGCACGCGCGCCGTCTGCCCGGCCGCGAGCGTTTCGCCGTCGAGCAAGGCGATGTGCGCGACGCGGTGCATCGTGCCCAGATGTACATGCAGCGGGCTCCAGTGCGTGAGCGCCGGCGAGGCATCGGCGAGAAGCGTGAGTTCGACGTCGATTCGCTCGGACGCTCGCGCGAGACGCGCATCGAGAATCCAGTCGCCGCGCGACAGCGCGTCTTTCTCGATGCCCGCGAGATTGAGCGCGCAGCGCTCGCCCGCGCGCCCCGTCTCCGAAGCGCGATTCTGCGCGTGAATGCTGCGCACACGAACCGGCGCTTCGCCCTCGCGCGGCGCGAGCGCCAGCGTGTCGCCGACCTTCGTCTGCCCCGCGAACACCGTGCCGGTCGCCACCGTGCCCTGGCCCGCGAGCGTGAACACGCGGTCCACGGCCAAACGAAAGAAGCCGTCGTCGCGGCGCGCGCGCCAGTGCATGGCGACATTGTGCAGATGCGCGTTCAGCGCGGCCACGCCGGAGTCGTCATCGCGCGTGGCGTTGGTGTTAAAGAGCGGTGCGTGTTGCAAAGCGGTGCCGGCTAGAAGCGCGGCGATTTCGGCATGGACTTCGTTCAGGCGCGCGGCATCGACACGATCGGATTTCGTCACCGCCACTGCGCCGTCTTTCACGCCGAGCAACTGGAGAATCGCGAGATGTTCGCGCGTTTGCGGCATGACGCCATCGTCGGCGGCGATCACCACGAGCGCGAAGTCAATGCCGCATGCGCCCGCAGCCATCGTATGCACGAGCTTTTCGTGCCCCGGCACGTCGATGAAGCCGAGCACGCCGCCATCGCCGAGCGGCACGTATGCATAACCCAGTTCGATGGAAATGCCACGCGCCTTCTCTTCCTTCAGACGATCCGTATCCACCCCCGACAACGCGCGCACGAGTGTGGTCTTGCCGTGATCGATATGCCCCGCCGTGCCGACGATCATGCGTTGCGGCCCGTTGCCCGCATCTCCAGTTGGGCGATGAACGCGGCTTCGTCCTGTGCTTCGAGACAGCGCAGATCGAGCCACAGCGCGCCATCCGCAATGCGCCCGATGACCGGGCGCGGCAGATCGCGCAGTCTGCGCTCGATGCGATTCAACTGGCCGCCCGCCTTCTTGCCGCTCGTGAGCCGCACGACGAGGCCGTAACTCGGCAGGACATCGACCGGCAACGCGCCGCTGCCGATCTGACTGAACATCGGCTCGGTGGCGACGACGAAATCCGCGCCGGTCATTGCCTGCAGCACGGGCCGGATGCGTTCGGCGGCAATGCGCATGGCGTCCGCGGGACGCGTCAGCAGGCGCAAGGTGGTGAGACGTTCGGCGAGCGTCTCCGGCGTGCGATAAAGCCGCAACACCGCTTCGAGCGCCGCGAGCGTGAGCTTGCCGACCCGCAGCGCACGCTTGAGCGGATGCTTCTTGATCTTCGCGATCAGTTCCTTCGTACCGACGATCAGGCCCGCCTGCGGGCCGCCGAGCAGCTTGTCGCCGCTGAAGGTGACGAGTTGCGCGCCTGCCTCGACCGTCTCGCGAACCGTGGCCTCGCGCGGCAAGCCCCATTGCGCCAAATCGACGAGCGTGCCGCTGCCGAGATCCACGACAACCGGCAAGCCGCGCGCCCTCGCAAGCGGCGCGAGTTCCGCGAGCGTGACTTCCTTGGTGAAGCCCGTGACCGCGTAGTTGCTGCAATGCACTTTCATCAGGAGCGCGGTCCTGGCGTTGATCGCTTCGTCGTAATCCTTCAGATGCGTGCGGTTGGTCGTGCCGACTTCGCGCAATTTCGCGCCCGCGCGGCTCATGATGTCGGGAATGCGAAACGCGCCGCCAATCTCGACCAGCTCGCCGCGCGACACGATCACTTCGCGACGCGCGGCCAGCGCGGACAGCGTCAGCAGCACGGCGGCCGCGTTGTTGTTGACGACCGTCGCGGCTTCGGCGCCCGTCAGTTCACAGATGAGTTCGTTGATGAGGTCATCGCGGTCGCCGCGCGCGCCGGTCGCGAGATCGAATTCGAGATTGGCCGGCCGCGTCAGGACTTCGGCGACGGCGCGCAGCGCTTCATCCGGCAACAGCGCGCGGCCGAGGTTCGTGTGCAGCACCGTGCCCGTGAGATTGAAGACGCTTTTCACGCTGCTTTCCGCGCGCTTGTCGAGCGTCGCGCCGACGCTTGCCGCGAGGCTCGCATCGGCCAGTGCCTCGACGGATGCGCGGCCCGCCTGCGCTTCGGCGCGCCATGCGTCGAGCGACGCGCGCAGCACGGCGAGCGTCTGCGTGCGTCCGTGCGCGGCCAAGACCGGCGCGAATGCCGCCGATGCCAGCACGCGCTCCACCGATGGCACTCGTGCCATCAGCGCGCGCAATTCGCTGTCGTTGTTGCCGGTGACATTACTCACGCTTCTATCCTCTTCCCTTCATGCTTCATCGACGTGTTCGGGCCACAGCCACGGATGCGGCGACGCACGGCGAAAACCGGCGTCGCCCATCAGAAGGTCGAGCGTGAGGCTTGCCAGATCGTCGGCGTAAGGCTCGAAGTCGTAGGCCTTGTCCTGATAGCCGATCTTTCTGTAGGTGCCGCATTCGTCGCACGACTCGGCCTTGAGCGCGGCCTGCTTCGCGCGGGCGGCGCGTTGCTCCTCGGTTTCGTCGTCCGTGGGCGTGCCCATGGCGTGATACGCAATGCCCTTGGTGGAGTCGCAATTCGAGCATTTGGCGCGCACGACATGCCATTCGGTCGAGCACAAGCCGCACTGCACGTAGCGATATCCATCATGCGTGCCGCCGACGCGCACGATGCTCGCCACCGGCATCGAGCCGCAGAGCGGGCAGACGCCGGGCGCATCGAGATAAGGCACATCCGACACGGCGATGCGCGTGGCCAGATCGGTCCACACCACTTGCAGCGCGGCGACGATGAATGGCGCCGCCGCCGGATCGATCTCCGCGAAGCGCAGCGCGATGATCGCGTCGGCCTGCGTGTCGAGCGTGGCGGCGTCGGTCGTGCGCAGACGCGCAACGAGTTGCGCGAGCGGCGGCGTGAGCGCGCCCGCGGCTTCGATACTGTCGAGCAGCATGAACAGCACGTCGCGCCACGCGGGATCGCGCTCGTCGGTGAGCGCGGGGACGATAGGCATCGAATGCTGCTGATTGCGTTCGATCGACTCGCGCGCGGGCATCAAAGCGGTGGATGTCGAAAGGATGCGTTGCTGCGCATCGGCGAGCGCGGCCATGAGACGCAGATAGCCCGCGATCGGATTGCTCGCTTCGGCGAGTTGCAACAGACGCGCGGCGCGGGCGGCGAACACGGTGCCGCGTTCGGGCATGCGAAGACGGGGAATGGCCGAAGGATCGAGAGACTCGATCTTGGCGGCTTCGAGAATGCGTTGGACCACGGGATTCCTTGAGGAAGGTCGGGGCGGGATCAAGAATAACAGCTTATAACGGAGCGCTCAGCGATACTCATGCTCCGCGCGGAGGTACAAAAATGAGTCCACGCCAACGGAAATTCAAAATGGAACTTTCAATACGGAAGCAGGGAAATGGCGCGGCAGTCCGGTTGCCCGCCGCGCTGCTGGAAGGCATGAAACTGACCCTTGGCGACAAATTCAATGTCGAGGTGTGCCCGGAGGGAATCATGCCGATGCCGGCTCGTCGCGAATTGTCGCTCGAGGAACTGCAGGCGCAGTGCGACCCGAAGGCGCCTATCTCCGATGAATTGGCTGACTGGAACAATCTAAAACCGGTAGGACGTGAGCGATGGTGAAAGGCAACAAATTTGACACGGGGATATTGCGCACGTCGGCCTGAGTCCGGCAATTGGCCATGAGCAACAAGGCGACTTCAGGCGGGCTCGCGCTTTCGGCTGCGTCATTCAATGCGCTGGAGACCGCACTGGTCGCGCCTGTCACGCAGAGCGGCGGCTTCGCGCGATACGCCGGTTTCGCAGTCCCGCTCGCCGGGCTTGGCACAAGGACGCAAGGCGTCGCGCTCGTCAACATGGTCCGCACGTTAGACCTCGAAGCGCGCGGTGCGAGTCGAGGAACGCGCGCCAATCGAAGTGACGGACGACGCGCTAGCGCGCCCTCACGCCATTCTCGACTAACGCGCATTCGGCCTACTTGCCGATGATCTCCTTGAACCACCGCGGATGGTGCTTCCTGGCCCATCCATAAGTGACCGTGCCGCGTGTCATCGCGCCGACAGAACCCTTGATCCAGATCGCCGCGTAGATATGCACGATGATCCCGACGATCAGCACGAACGCCGCCGCCGCATGCACGACCGCCGCCACGCGAATGATCTCGATAGGAAAGTAGAACGAGAAGTAACGCCGCCAAATCACGATGCCGCTCAACAGCAGAAGCGGCAGGCAAGCGGCCATCGTGAAGAACAGCAGCTTTTGCCCGGCGTTGTACTTGCCGATCTCCGGCAGCCGGTCTTCGCGATTGGCCAGCACGTCGTCGATCTGCTTCATCCACTGCACGTCGGCCTTGTCCAGATAGTTGTGATGCCAGAAACGCAGCGCAAGAATCATGAACGAGACGAACATGACGCAGCCGACGAACGGATGCAGAATGCGCGTCCACTGGCCGCCGCCGAAGATTGCGTAGAGCCAGGCCATCGACGGATGAAACATCGCAAGACCGGAGAGCGCCAGCAAGACGAACGTGATCGCGGTAATCCAGTGATTGCTGCGCTCGTTCGGCGTGTAACGGACGATCAGGCGGTTGCCCTTCACGTCGCGCAGTTCGCTATCGTGTTTCATTCGAACGCTCCCTTTGCTGAAACGCCTCTTCGGCTTCGTGCTGTGCTTCGGCTTCTTCTTCCGCGCTCACCTCGTTCGGACCGACACGCGTGTAGTGGAAGAACCCGGCGATCGCGGCCAGCGCGATACCCGCCATCGCAAGCGGCTTGGTGACGCCTTTCCAGATCGACACCAGCGGACTGATGTGCGGGTCTTTCGCGAGCCCGTGATAAAGCTGCGGCTGATCCGCGTGATGCAGCACGTACATCACATGCGTGCCGCCCACGCCCGCCGGATTGTAAAGACCCGCGTTCTCGAAACCGCGCTCCTTCAGGTCTTCGATGCGATCCTCCGCTTGCGTGATCATGTCCACCTTGGTGCCGAACATGATCGCGCCCGTCGGACACGTCTTCACGCACGCCGGCTCCTGCCCGACCGCGACGCGGTCCGAACAGAGCGTGCACTTGTACGCGCGATGATCTTCCTTGGAAATACGCGGAATGTTGAACGGGCAGCCCGTGACGCAGTATCCGCAGCCGATGCAGTTTTCCTCGTGAAAATCCACGATGCCATTGGTGTACTGCACGATCGCGCCCGGCGACGGACACGCCTTGAGACACCCCGGATCCTCGCAATGCATGCAGCCGTCCTTGCGGATCAGCCACTCGAGGTCGCCCTTCGGGTTCTCGTACTCCGTGAAGCGCATCACCGTCCACGAATGTTCGGTGAGATCACGCGGATTGTCGTAGACGCCGGTCGTATGACCGACGTCGTCGCGCAGGTCGTTCCACTCCATGCACGCCGTCTGACATGCCTTGCAGCCGATGCACTTCGATACGTCGATGAGCTTCGCGACCGTCCCCGTCACCGGCTCGCGGACTTGCGGCGGCGGCGTGGTGGTGGCCGAGAGGCGCTTGATGTCGAGCGATTGCAGAGCCATCTCGTCTCCTTTACGCCTTCTCGGCTTTTTCGACCTTCACGAGGAACGACTTGAACTCCGGTGTCTGCGAGTTCCCGTCGCCCACGGAAGGCGTCAGTGTGTTGACGAGATAGCCCGGCTGCGTGAGGCCCTTGAAGCCCCAATGCAGCGGCAGGCCGACGGTATGCACCTTCTTGCCCTCCACGTTCAATGGCTTGATGCGCTTGGTGACGAGCGCCACCGCGACGATATGCCCGCGATTGCTCGATACCTTCACGCGCTCGCCCGCCACGACGCCCACTTCCTTTGCGTGTTCCTCGCCGATTTCCACGAACTGCTGCGGCTGCACGATGGCGTTGAGTCGCGCGTGCTTGGTCCAGTAGTGGAAGTGCTCGGTCAGGCGATAGGTCGTTGCCGTGTCCGGGAACTTGTCGGCGGTGCCGAGCGCCGCGCGGTCATCCGGGAAGATGCGCGCGGCTGGATTGCTCACCACGGCCTTGTTGTCCGGGAAGAACGGGTTATAGCCGAGCGGCGTCTCGAACGGTTCGTAATGCACCGGGAACGGTCCTTCGTTCATGCCGTCGCGCGCGAAGAAACGCGCCACGCCCTCCGGATTCATGATGAACGGATTCATGCCGTTCTCCGGGGGCTCGTCGGCCTTGAAATCGGGAATGTCCGGTCCGGTCCACGCCTTGCCGTTCCATGCGATCAGCTTGCGCGTCGGGTCGAAAGGCTTGCCGCTCACATCGCATGACGCGCGGTTGTAGAGCACACGGCGATTCGCCGGCCACGCCCACGCCCAGCCGAGCGTTTGACCGATGCCCGTCGGGTCCGAGTTGTCGCGCCGGCCCATCTGATTGCCCGCTTGCGTCCACGATCCGCAGAAGATCCAGCAACCGCTCGCCGTCGAGCCATCGTCACGCAAAAGCGCGAAGCTCGACAACTGCTCGCCCTTCTTCGCCAGCACCTTCGTCTTGTCGGTGGGATCGGCGACATCCGCGAGCGCGCGGCCGTTGAACTCCATCGCGATCTCTTCGGGCGTCGGACTTTCCGGGTCCGCATAAGGCCAGGTCATGTTGAGGATAGGATCGGGATACTTGCCGCCCTTTTCCTTATAGGCCTGCCGAATGCGCAGCCACAGCCCCGACATGATCTCCAGGTCGCTCTTCGCTTCGCCCGGAGCGACCGCGCCCTGCCAATGCCATTGCAGCACGCGGCTCGAACTCACGAGCGAGCCGCGCTCTTCCGCGAAACACGTGGTCGGCAGACGGAAGACTTCAGTCTGAATCTTCGAGGCGTCGACATCGTTGAACTCGCCGTGGTTCTTCCAGAACTCGGAAGTCTCGGTGGCGAGCGGGTCCATGATGACGAGCCACTTCAGCTTCGACAGTCCAAGCCCGATCTTCGCCTTGTTCGGCGCGGCCGCGAGCGGATTGAAACCCTGCGCGATATAGCCGTTCATCTTGCCCTGCGCCATCAGCTCGAATACCTGGAGCATGTCGTAGGACTTGTCGAGCTTCGGCAGATAGTCGAAGCCGAAGTTGTTCTCGGCGGTCGCGTTGTCGCCCCACCATGACTTCATGAAGCTCACATGGAACGCGCGATAGTTCTTCCAGTAGCTCAACTGATTCGGCCGCAAGGGCTGCGTCGCGCGCTTCTTGATGAACTCGTCGAAGTCCTGCTCGCCTTCCATCGGCAAGGTCATATAGCCGGGCAGCAGATTCGACATCAGGCCGAGATCGGTCAGGCCTTGAATGTTCGAGTGCCCCCGCAGCGCGTTCATGCCGCCGCCCGCCATGCCGATGTTGCCAAGCAGAAGTTGCACCATCGCGCCGGTGCGGATCATCTGCGCGCCAACCGAGTGATGCGTCCAGCCGAGCGCATACAGAATGGTTCCCGCGCGATTCGGAGCGGCGGTCGTGGCAAGCATCTCGCAGACCTTGAGGAACTTGTCGGTCGGCGTGCCGCAGACCTTCGTCACCATCTCGGGCGTATAGGTCGAGAAATGCTGCTTGAGCAGGTTGTAGACACAGCGCGGATGCTGCAAGGTCGGATCGACCTTGACGAAGCCATCGTCGCCGCGTTCGTAGTCCCAGCTCGACTTGTCGTAGTTGCGCTTCTCGGCGTTATAGCCCGAGAACTCGCCGTCCTTGAACGCGAAGTCCTCGCGCACGATAAAGGACATGTCCGTGTAGTTGCGGACGTACTCGTGCTGAATCTTGTCGTTGGTGAGCAGGTAATTGATGATGCCGCCCAGGAACGCGATGTCGCTTCCCGTGCGAATCGGCGCATATAAATCCGCCACCGATGCGGTGCGCGTAAAGCGCGGATCGACCACGATGAGACGCGTCTTGCGATGCGCCTTCGCCTCGGTCACCCACTTGAAACCGCACGGATGCGCCTCGGCTGCGTTGCCGCCCATTACCAGAATCACGTCCGCGTTCTTGATGTCGACCCAATGGTTCGTCATCGCTCCACGGCCAAACGTCGGGGCAAGACCTGCCACCGTCGGGCCATGTCAGACACGCGCCTGATTGTCGAATGCGAGCATGCCCAGGCTGCGGGCAGTTTTATGCGTCAGATAGCCGACTTCGTTGCTGCCCGCCGACGCCGCGAGCATGCCCGTGGTCAGCCAGCGATTCACCTTCTTGCCGTCCGCCGTGGTCTCGACGAAATTCGCGTCGCGATCTTCCTTCATCAGTTTGGCGATACGGTCGAGCGCGTCTTCCCACGAGATGCGCTTCCATTCGTCCGATCCCGGCGCGCGATACTCGGGATGCATGAGGCGGCTGGGACTATGAATGAAGTCGATGAGCGATGCACCCTTCGGGCACAGCGTGCCGCGATTGACGGGATGGTCGGGGTCGCCTTCGATATGGATGATGCTGGCCTTCGCATTCTTGGCGTTGTCGCCGAGGCCGTACATGAGGATGCCGCATCCGACTGAGCAGTACGGGCAGGTATTACGCGTTTCCGTGGTACGCGACAGCTTGTACTGACGAACTTCGGCGAGCGCAGGTGCCGGAGAGAAGCCTAGCGCCGCCAGGCTCGATCCGGCGAGCGTGCTCGCTGAAACCTTCAGGAACTGTCGCCGTGACATTTGCAGCATTTTAGTGCCTCGGCGTTTTGTAATGTGGGTGGCGAAATTATAGGGCGCGCTGTCCTATTTCGCTGGCGAACACGGCACTTTCGACTCGATGCGAAGCCTCGTTGTGGCGTTGCGCCGACGCGCGTTCAAGAGCCAAACGTTGCACCCAGTCACGTCGACTTACGGTTGGACTGGAATAGTTCCTGCTCTCCTTCGTTCGAGTTTGGTCAGTCCGTTCATCGTATCCAGAGGTCCGCCATGAGTTCCGTATCCACACAGAAGATCGAAGCCGTCGTCAAAAAGGACGCCTCCTGGGTGCTCGGCGCGCTCAAGAAATTTTCAGAGGATCGCTGCGCCGCGATGGCCGCGAGTATCGCCTTCTATTCTGCGTTTTCGCTTGCGCCGACGCTCGTCATGGTGATCGCCGTGGCCGGTTGGGTGTTTGGCGCCGAAGCCGCGCGCGGTCAGCTCTTTCATCAGGTCAACGGGCTGCTCGGCGATCAGGGCGCGGCGGGCGTGCAGAGTATTGTCGAGAATGCGCATCGCAGCGGCGGGACGGGCATCGCGGCGGTCATCTCGTTCGCGCTGCTCGCGATCGGGGCGTCGGCGACGTTTTCATCCCTCAATACGGCGCTCAATCTTGTATGGCCGCTCACGGGCGATCAGCGCTCGAGCGTCTTTGCGATGGTGCGCGTGCGGCTCATCTCGTTTGGACTCGTGCTCGGCGTGGCGTTTCTCCTGATCGTCTCGCTGGTGCTGGACACCGCGATCCAGGCCGTCGGCATGTGGCTCTGGGGCGACTCGCCGTTCGTGATCATCGGCGATATCGTTCAATTGGTCGCCGGTCTCGCCATTCTGACCGTCGCGTTCGGCGCGCTGCTCAAATTTCTCCCCGATGCCCCCGTGCAGTGGCGCGACGCGCTCGTCGGCGGGCTCGTCGCGGCGCTGCTGTTCTCGGCGGGCAAGAAACTGTTCGCGCTCTATTTGACGCACGCAGGCACGGCCAGCGCGTTCGGCGCGGCCGGATCGCTCGCGGTTCTGCTCATGTGGCTGTATTTTTCGGCGGCCGTGTTGTTGCTCGGCGCGGAGTTCTCGGCGGCGCGCGCGCGTCTGCACGATCCGCGCGGCGCGTGGGGCCAGCAAAACATGGGACGCGTGCCGCCGGGCAGCCGCGCCAAGATCGGTTCGATGCTCGCGGCTTCCACGCGCACGGGCATGCCCGCGGCGGCATCCGCATCGGCGGCGGCGACGGAGGCATCGAGCACAGCGCCAGTCGTATCGCCCGCCAGCGCTCGGAACGATGCGCCCGTGCCCACGAGCGCCCGGCGTGCCATCGGCGCGCGCGCTCAACACACACAGTTGTTGACGGGACAGGCGCGCAAGAAGGTATCGGCGGTGGCGAAGGCGCTGGAGATATCGCGCAAGATCGCGCGCGTCGAGAGCACCGCGACGCGCGCCACGGCGATGGCCATGCTGGGCGCGGGTCGCAAGGCATCGACCGCCAATGCCGCAGTGAAGCGGCACCCGTGGCGCTCGGTGTTTTTCGCGGCAAGCGCGGGAATGGCAGTCGCGTTGCTTACACGCCGCGGCTCCGCGCCTCGGGAAAACGACGACCTGCAAAGCTGATCCGCATTTCCTTTTCGCCTTCCACGAACGCCGCGCCTCTAGGGCGCGGCGTTTTTTGTTGCCTCGGTGAAAGGAAAATACCCGCTCGCGGCTGCGGTTTGTTAATCGGATTGATGGTAATCGCGCGCCATTGGAATATCCTAGAATTGAGCGCGGAACTAATTTCAAGATAGCCTGTCACCCGCAACCCGTTCAAAACAAACAGAAATCCCCCTTTTTGAGACCACGTTAGAAACTGTGTCTTTTACGAGACAGTAAATTTTTTTCGTTTCTTAAGATTCGAAACGTTGCGTTATTCTCTGCGCCGGCAACAACGATATTTAACAATCGCGTGGAGAATTCGATGAAACGATTCGCACTGACGTCCCTCTCGCTGGCGCTGCTCGGCGCAGCTGGCGCGGCACAGGCACAAACGAGCGTGACGCTGTATGGCGTGATCGACGCTGGTCTCGGTTATGTGAGCAACGCCAACGCAAATGGCGACCACCTGTACGGCATGATCAACGGCAATCTGTCCGGCGATCGCTGGGGCCTGAAGGGTCAAGAAGATCTGGGCGGCGGTCTGAAGGCGATTTTCCAGTTGGAAAGCGGCTTTGACATCGGCACCGGCCGTCTCGGCCAAGGTGGCCGCGAGTTCGGTCGTCAAGCATTCGTCGGTTTGTCGGGCAATCAGTGGGGTACGGTCACCCTGGGTCGCCAATACGATCCGCTGGTTGACATGGTCCAAGGCATCACGGCCGACAACTACTGGGGCGCAATCTTCGCAACGCCGGGCGACGTCGACAACTACGACAACTCGCTGCGCGTGAGCAACGCCGTCAAGTACGTTTCGCCGAACTACGCGGGCTTCCAGGTCGAAGGCCTGTACGGCTTCTCGGGTCTGGCAGGCGCAACGGGCCAAGGTCAAACCTGGTCGGGCGCTGCAACATATAACAACGGTCCCCTGGCAGTCGCCGGCGGCTACTTCTACGCTAACAACCCGAACGCCGGCCGCATTCCGCCGACGGGCGCAAGCACGTGGAACAGCACGACGTCGGACGCACTGTTCGACGGCCCGATCAACAACGCATACGCATCGGCGCACGCAATCGGTATCGCTCGCGGCGCTGTTCAGTACACGATCGGCGCGTTCACGGTCGGCGGTTCGTACAGCAATGCACAGTTCAAGGCAGACGGTGGTTCGCGCTTCGGCTCGGAACACTTCAACGTCGGCAACGGTTTCGTGAACTTCCAGGCAACCCCGGCGCTGCTGCTTGGCGTGGGCTACACCTACACGAAGTCGGGCGGCGACACGTCGGCCAAGTACCACCAGGCCAGCCTGGGTGCGGACTACTCGCTGTCGAAGCGCACGGACTTCTACGCGGTTGCGGCTTACCAGCACGCAAGCGGCGATCAGCGCGACGGCACGACGGGCGGCATCAACTCGGCGCAAGCCTCGATCGGTTCCTACGGCTACGACAGCGGCAGCAGCCATCAGGAAATCGTCATCATCGGCGTGCGTCACAAGTTCTAAGAACAAGCGGATGGCCCGGTACGCGAGTACCGCGCCACACGATAGAGCAGCACACCTCGACAGCCACCGGTTTTCCGGTGGCTGTTTTTTCTTGTGCGAAGCCTTTGTCCCACACTCCGAGCCAGCGTGAACCGCAACAAATTGTGCCGACGGGCTTCATCGACGCGCGCGCATAAAGCACAATCGTTCGGATAACCAAGCATCCGGGGAGATTCGTTCATGCTGTCGCGCCAATTCGCCGCTGTCTCGTGTTTCGCTTGGCTTGTCTTGCTCGGCGCCTGCCGTTTCGCGCCTGTGCCAGCCGCATCCCGTAACGCTTTGCCAATGATCGTCGCGCATCGCGGCGGCGCGGCGGACGCGCCTGAAAACACCCTGCTCGCCATTGAGACCGCGCTCGCGAATCACGCGGATGCGATCTGGCTCACCGTGCAACTCACGCGCGATGGCGTCCCGGTGCTCTATCGTCCGGCCGATCTCTCCGCAAACACAAATGGCACGGGCACTGTCGCCAGCCACGAATTCGCCGCGTTGCGAAGCCTGAACGCGGGCTGGAACTTCACGCAGACGGATGCGAACGGCGAGAAGCAGTATCCGTATCGCGCGCGGCCGTTGCCTATTCCCTCGCTCGCCGAGGCATTGCGGGCCATTCCATCGTCCACGACGGTCATACTCGACATGAAAGCGCTGCCCGCCGAAACGCAGGCAAGCGCCGTCGCCCGCGTGCTGAGCGAGGAAAGCGCGTGGCCGCGCGTGCTGATCTATTCGACGGATGCCGCCTACCAGGCGGCGTTTGCGCCTTATCGCGAAGCGCGTCTTTTCGAATCGCGCGATGCGACGCGTGAGCGCTTGGCGCAAGTCGCGCTGGAGCACGAGTGCCGAAAGCCGCCGCCCGAAGGCGCATGGACGGCGTTCGAATACAGGAGAAAGATGGATTTGGTCGAGACGTTCACGCTTGGCGAAGCGCGCTCCGCCGTGGATGCGCGACTCTGGACGCCGCAGGCGGTCAGTTGCTTCAAGACGAACGGCAAGGTCCGGATTCTGGCGATCGGGGTCGACCAGGCGGAGGATTATCGCGCCGCCGCGTGTCTTGGAATGGACGCCGTGCTGGCCGATTCGCCGCGCCGAGCATACGCGAGCAAGACAAGCCTCGCCGAGCCGCTGCAGTGCCCTGCAAACGCGCCCTGAAGGATTCTTGAAGGTCTACTGCTGCGGCGCGTTGCCGTTTGAATCCACGTCCTCGGCGAGCGTCTGCGCCGGCGCTTCACCAGAACTTGGCAGATCGCCAATGACGAGCCGCGGCACGATCGTGCGCGACTCGCGCGGACGCAGCGGCACGTTGGCCAGATCGGTCCACGAAGGGTTCGGAATCTCGCCGAAAATCTGCCGCAGGCGCTCGCCCCACGTGCGGTGGATCATCTGGTAATACGCGCTGTCGTTGTCGAGCGAGGCGAAACGCGTCACGCGCAACGCGTCTTTCTCGTAGACCAGCAAGTCGAGCGGCAAGCCCACCGAGAGATTCGAACGCAGCGTCGAATCCATGGAGATAAGCGCGCATTTCGCGACTTCGTCGAGATCCGTGGACGGCGTAATGACGCGGTCGATGATCGGCTTGCCGTATTTCGACTCGCCAATCTGAAAATAAGGCGAAACGCGCGTCGATTCTATGAAGTTACCCGCTGCATAAACCATGAAAAGGCGCGGCGGCTGGCCGTGTATCTGACCGCCGAGAATGAAGCTGCAGTTGAAATCGACGCTGAATTCCGCGAGCGAAAGCGCGTCGCGCCGATGCACTTCGCGCACCGCGTCGCCGACGATGCGCGCGGCTTCCGCCATGGTGGCGACGCTATAAAGCGTGGGCGCGTCCGGGTCCGCGGGTTCGGCGAGCATGTGCGTCACCGCTTGCGTGAGCGCGAGGTTACCGGCCGCGAGCAGCACGATCACCCGGTCTCCCGGCTGTTCGAAAACAGTCATTTTGCGGGCGGCGCTTACGTGGTCCACACCGGCATTCGTGCGCGTATCGGAAAGGAACACGAGGCCCTCGTCCACACACATACCCACGCAATAAGTCATGTCGATCAATCCTGAAGCCAAACAAAACGCTATTGTACTGACGCTGCCCGCGCATCGCATTCGCGCTGCGTTTTTTCGCTGAATCGCATAAATGCGGCAGTAAAGGCATTAAACTGATTAACGGCACTTATCCGCGCTGCTTGAGAGCGTCACCAGCGCGCACTTCCAGCACCTTATTCATGCACGATCTCACGGACGACCTCGATGAATTCGCAGCGGACACGCTGCTCGCAGGCCTCGCGCGTCCCATCGTGTTCGTCGACCTGGAAACCACCGGCAGCAATCCGACGGTGGATCGCATCACCGAAATCGGCGTCATAGAAGTGAGCAAGGCGGGCATCGAACGCTATAGCGTGCTCGTCGATCCGGGCATGCCGGTGCCCCCGTTCATCTCGCGTCTGACGGGCATCGAGGACAGCATGGTGCGCGGTCAGCCCACTTTCGAATCGCTCGCGCAGGCGCTTGCCGAGCGTCTCCAGGGCAAGCTTTTCGTCGCGCATAACGCGCGCTTCGACTACGGCTTCCTCAAGAACGAGTTCCGTCGCGCGGGCATTGCGTTTCGCGCGGACACGCTGTGCACGGTGCGCTTGTCGCGCTCGCTCTTTCCATCGGTCGAACGTCATGGGCTCGATGCGCTCATCGCGCGCTTCAATCTCGCGCCTGAAGGACGTCACCGCGCGCTCGCCGATGCCGACCTCCTCTGGCAGTTCTGGCAGAAGATTCACGCGCTCTATTCGCAAGAACTCGTCGATGCCGCCGTGAAAGCGCTCGTCAGGCGCGCGAGCCTGCCCGCCGCGTTGCCCGAAGGCGCGCTCGACGCGTTGCCTGCCACGCCCGGCGTCTATCTCTTCCACGGCGCGGACGACCTCACGCTCTACGTCGGCAAGAGCGTGAATCTGAAGCAGCGTGTGAGCGCGCATTTCGCGGGGGATCATCGGTTGGCGAAGGATTTGTCGATATCGCAGGCCATCCGCAGAATCGAATACCGCGAGACCGTGGGCGAACTCGGCGCGCTGTTGCTCGAAGCGAAGCTCGTGAAGGACTTGCAGCCGCTGCATAACCGGCTGCTCAAGCGCGCGTCGGCGGCGTGCGCGTGGCAATGGCTGCCGGGCGCGCCTGCGCCCGTGCTGCTGCGCGCGAGCAAGCGCGATCTGTCGCGCGAGGCGCATCTCTTCGGCGTGTTCGAATCGCGCGCCAAGGCGCATGCGTATCTGCGCCATCTCGCCGATGAACATCGACTCTGCCACGCCACGCTCGGCCTGGAAAAAGCGGGACCGGCGCGCGGTTGCTTCGGCTATCAGGTGAAGCGCTGTCTCGGTTCATGCGCGGGCGCGGAGCCGTTCGCGGACCATGCGGCGCGTGCGCTCGAAGCGCTCGGCAATGCGCGCCTCGTGCGCTGGCCGCATGAAGGCGCCATCGCGATCAGCGAACGCGATGCATCGACGAATCGCGAGGCGTGGCATGTCATCGATCGATGGTGCTATCTCGGCACATGCGCCGCGCGCGATGAAATTGCATCGTTGCTTGCCAGTGCGCCGGAGATACGTCCGTTCGACCCGGATGTGTACGCGCTGATCGCGAAACGCCTGTCGGCCGGTCAGTTCGAATGGATCGCGTGCGATGCGCGACCTGCGTTCAGTCTCGTCGCGCAGATCGCGCAAATCGTGGCGGCGCCGATGAAGACGCCGGCGCCGACCCAAACGAAGACGAAGCGCATGAAGACGCGTTACGTCGAAGATCAATTCGCATTGGGTTTCTGACGCGAAGACGGCGCCCTAACGACACGGCGCGATCGAGCGTCCTACTCAAGCCAACCCGCCGTTCGCCCGCAATACCTGCGCGTTGACCCATCCCGCATCCTTGCCGACGAGAAACGCAACCACCGACGCGATATCTTCCGGCTGGCCGAGCCGCTCAAGCGGCGGCATCTTCGAAAAGTTCGCGATCTGTTCGTCGGTCTTGCCATCGAGAAAGAGCGAAGTCGCAACCGGCCCCGGCGCCACCGCATTCACGGTAATGCTTCGTCCGCGCAACTCCTTCGCGAAGACATGCGTGAACGCTTCGACGGCCGCTTTCGTGGCGTTGTAAATGGCGTATCCCGGCATGTTGAGCGCGAGCGTCGTGCTCGAAAAATTGACGATACGCCCGCCTTCGTTCAAACGCTTCGCCGCCTCGCGCAGCGTGTTGAACGTGCCGCGCACATTGATGTTGAAAGTCTGGTCGTAGAGCGCGTCGCTCGTGTCGGCGAGCGGCGTGGCCTTGAGCACGCCTGCGTTGTTGATGAGCGCATCGACGGGGCCGAGTTGCGCTTCGACCGCATCGAACATGCGTCGCACGTCGTCGGCGCTAGCCACGTCCGCCTTTACCGCGAGCGCGCGGCTTCCCGCGGCTTCCAGTTCCGCGACGAGCGCGTCCGCTTCCTTCGCGCTCGATGCATAGTTCACCGCTACCGCAAAACCTTCCTGCGCGAGACGTCTCGCAATCTGCGCGCCAATTCCGCGCGATGCGCCCGTGACGATGGCAACCTTGTTCGCGTGCGATTGATTCATGGTTCGCTCCTGATGTTCGTTGATCGATGAGCGCCATGATGGATCATTTCGTTTTCGCGATCATCGCTTGCGGATTAGTATCATCGTTCCAGTTGCCTCAACAATCTCAGACCTCGAACTTCAGCCGACATGGACCGCTTTCAGGAAATGCAGGTGTTCGTGCGCATTGCCGAGCGCCACAGCTTCACGCAAGCCGCCGACGACTTGCAGATGCCGCGCGCAACCGTCACCAATCTGATGAAGCGCCTGGAAGAACGGCTCGGTGCGCGCCTGCTCGAACGCACGACACGCACCGTGCGCCTCACGCCCGATGGCGACGCGCATTATCGCCGTTGCGTGCGGCTTATCGCGGACATGGAGGAAGCGGAAGGTTCGTTCAGGCATGCGGAGCCGAAGGGCTTGCTGCGCGTCAACCTGCAAGGAACGCTTGCACGCCATTTCATCGTGCCTGGGTTGCCGGCGTTTCTCGAACGCTATCCGCAGATCGAACTGCATGTAGGCGAAGACGACCGCTTCGTCGATCTCGTGCGTGAAGGCGTGGATTGCGTGTTGCGCGCGGGCACCCTGCAGGACTCGTCGATGATCGCAAAACGCGTCGCCACGCTCGAACAAGTGACGGTGGCGAGTCCCACTTATCTCGCGCGAATGGGCACGCCTGAAGATATCGATTCGCTTGCGGCGCATCGCGCGGTGAATTATGTATCGAGTGCGAGCGGGCGCAATGTTGCCCTTGAATTCGAAATGGCCGACGGCGTGCAAAGCATAGAACTGCCGGGCGCGATTTCCGTTACCGGCGTCGAGCTATATACGCAAGCTGCGCTCGCGGGACTCGGTATTGTGCAAGTGCCGCGTTATCGCATAGAAAGCGAACTCGCCGATGGCAGGCTGCAATGCGTGTTACCTGATTTGATTGTTCCGCCCATGCCGGTATCGCTGCTTTATCCGCATGCGAGGCAGCTTTCAGCGCGCGTACGGGTTTTCGTGGACTGGTTGAGCGATATCTTTGCGAAAGCCGACGTTTGAAATCAAAGCACGAGAGGCCAACGTCCTCGATTAAAAGGAACGCTGGCCTCTCGATTCCCGATCACCGAAAATCAGGCAATCAGTTCAGGCTTTAAACCTTACGCTGCGGCATCCTTCAGCTTCTTCAACGCGCGCGCCTTGATGCGAACGCTTGCGGGCTTGGCCGGGAACCAGCGCTCCGTGCCCGTGAACGGGTCCTTGCCGAAGCGCTTCTTCTTCGCGGCAACGGTTTGCGCCGTGATCTTCAGAAGACCGGAGAGCGTGAACTCGCCTGCGCCCTTCTTATGGATGGACCCAAGGATGGTGTCTTCCAGCGCGACCAGCACGGCCTTGACCGCCTTCACATCCACGGCTGCACGCTCGGACAGATGCGTTGCAAGCGATGCCTTGGTGAAGGTGTCCTTGATCGGAGCCAGCGCGCCAGTGGTCTTCTTGGCGGCGACTGCCTTCTTGGCAACGACGGCCTTCTTGGCGGGTACTTTCTTCGCGGCAACCTTCGATGCTGCTTTCTTAGCCGGTGCGGCGGTCTTTACCGTGGCCTTTTTGGCCGTGGCTTTCTTGGCAGCGGTTTTTGCGGAAGTCGGCATGTTTCTCCTACCTGTGTTTTTGGTCAGTGATATCGGAATACGTTCGCGGTAATGCGTTCGTATCAGGCCGGATTCTACATACGCCAAGCGAGTTCGTGCGAGTCTTTTGCGTTTTTATATCGTTTTTCCAGGGCTTTTTCGTGGCGTCGCGCTGACATGCGAGTCGACGATCGAGTGATGAGCATCGAATCGATGCTTATGCGTCGAGTTGAAAGGCTCATGAAGAGCCAGTCATGAACGATGCGCGATATGCGCAATGAGCGGATAGTGATCCGATGCAACCCGCGACAAGCGCGTGCGATGCACGTTCACGCTCATCAGACGTTCACCGGGATGCACCCAGATGCGATCAAGCGCGAAGAGCGGATAGCGCGTCGGAAACGTGCGCAGCGCACTCGCGCGATGAAAGTGCGTAACGAGCCGGCGCAAGGTGCGGCCATGAACGAACCATTCGTTCAGGTCGCCGAGAAGGATCACGGGCAAGGCAGGTGTATCGAATTTTTGCAGCACTTGTTCGACCTGCATGCGACGTTCGCTCGATGCAAGCCCGAGATGCGTCGCGACCACGCGCCACACTTCACCGCCACAGTCGATGTCGGCATCGAGCGCGCCACGCGGTTCGCGGCTTCTGAACGAAAGATCGAGCGTGCGCACGGCCTGCACCGGATAGCGCGTAAGGACCGCGTTGCCATAACGGCGCGCAGGTGTATCGAGCGTCGGGCCCGCGACCGCGTGCAGACCCGTCATGCGCTGCAGCACTTCGAGTACATCGGGCGATGCACTGCCGCCGAGCGGCACTTCCTGCAGCGCGAAGATATCGGCATCGATTTCGTTGAGCACTTCGCCGATACGCTCCGGCGCGAAACGTCCGTCGATGCCAACCGCACCATGCAGGTTGTAAGTCGCGATACGCAACTCTCTCGCACGCGCCGCGTGCTTCGATTGATTGCCGATATCCATTCCCGCTTCGTGCATCATCGTCATGGGTTGACCTCGTCATGGCGTGTAGGCGCGCCCTTGTTCGCGCCGTTGCTTGCGGCATGGCCGGTTTCGCGCGGCATCGCACCGCTTTCGCGCAGACGGCTCGCGCGTTGCGCCTCGTCGCTGGCGCGCGGTTTGTCGGCATCGCTCGGTGCGCCTTCGTGGGCTTTCTCTTCTTCGCCACTTCCGAGGAAGCGTTGCAACAGCAGCGACACGCCGAGTAACGCCGCGCCGATGCCGATCAGCACCGCGAACGAGCCGACCGTCGGATGCCGGAACGACGCCACCAGTTGATGCGCGAACGCCACTGTCAGGACGATGCCCGGTCCCATGCCGAGCGCCGTGCCGATCATGAAGTCGCGCATGCGGATATGCGAGGCGCCCGCCACGAGATTGACGATGGCGAACGGCGCCACCGGCAGTAACCGCAACACGACGACCGCTACGATGCCGCGCTTCGCCACGCGTTCGGATAGCCGGTTGACGCGCGCGCCCGCGACCTTGCGCACGGCATCGCGCCCAAGCCAGTTGCCGAGCGAATAGGTGATCGCCGCCGCTGCCAGCGTGCCGGCGAACGCATAGACGCCGCCCCATAGACCGCCGAACACGATGCCCGTCGTCGCGATCAGTAACGTCACCGGCACCGAGAGCACGGCGGCCGCCACGTAGCACAGAATGATCAACAGCGGCGCGAACGGCAGTGCTTCGATGTGGCGTGTGGCGTTGGTCAACGACTTCAGATTGGCGTAGTCGCCAAGCGGCGTCCAGTGCCAAAGCGCGGCCACGCCGACCACCATCAGCACGAGCACGCCGAGAAGCGCGAAGCGGCCGATCAGCGGACGCGTCCTTTCCTTGGGCAGGAATTGTTCGACGAGCTGATCGGCGGCGATAGGCGTTTCAGGGTCGATCAGCGCATCGGGCGGAATGAGCTGATCCAGTTCCGCCGATACTTCCGGGTCGAGCGCAATCAACGTGCGATGTTCATCGCGATTGCGTTGCAACGCTTCGATCGCGGCATTGAGGCCGCCACGTGCATCGCGCTCGCGCACGACATCCGCGACTTCGCAACCGAGATGTTCCGCGAGCAGCGTATCGCGCATCTTCGCAATCGCGCGGCGAATGCGCTGATCGGCGCCAGCGTCGATGGATACGTTGCATTCGCTGTCGAGCACCATCGAGCGATTGTTCAGGTTCGCGGAGCCGACGATCAACAATTCGTCATCGACGATCATCAGTTTGCTGTGCACGTTGACGATCTGCTCGCCGAGATTGGGCACATCCGGGCTCAGCAGACGATATCGCCCATGCCGGTCCGCGCTTTTCAAGAGCGTGTTGAGCCGCGCGCGCAACACGCCCATCGTCACCTCCTGCAGCCAGCCGCTCTGATTGCGCGGCACCACGATAGCCACGTCCGGCCCGTCCTCGCGCGCGAGCGTCTCCGAGAGCGCCGCGCCTATGGAACCCGACGTGAAGTACTGGTTCTCGATATAGATCGAGCGGCGCGCCCTCGCGATGGCATCGAGATATTGCGTGCGAATCTGCTGCACGGGCTGACGTCCGCCGTAAGCAGGCTCGGTGAGCGAGATGGCGATTCGCACATCGTCGATATCGACCGCGCGTGCGGGCGGCCACGGATCGCTGTCGGCGGCCGCGCGATGTGCGCGTATCGCAAGCCGTCTGCCGCACGCGCGCGCCCAGCGTTCGCGCGCCAGGATACCCATTTCGCGCGCGGCATCGCCATCGAACATGGTGTGGACATCGTGGAAAGGCTGATACGGCGCACCGTTCGCATCGCGGCGCAGCGCATCGTCGGGTGCATGCGCGGTCGTGTCCCAGCGCGAACGCGTGAGATCGAGACCGCCGACGAACGCGAGCTTATCGTCGATCACGACGACCTTCTGATGTTGCGATCCGCCCATCGGATGCTTGCCGTCCATCTGAAACGCGATACGCCGATGCGTGCGCCAGCCCATCTTGTAGACCGGCAGCCATTCGCGTTCGAACGCATACAGCATGGCGAAATCCCACGCGAGGATGTAGATGCGCAAACGGCGCTTGTTCGCCGCGATCTCATGCAGGAAGTCGCCGAGCGCAGCTGGGAAACCATCGTCCGCACCTTCCGGCGTGAGCTGCATGCGGCTGTCGATATCCCAACCGAGGATGAACACGGTGCGCTCCGCGCGCGTGATCGCTTCGCGCAGCACGCGAAAATAATCCGCACCGTCTATCAGCAGGCTGAAGCGATCCGCATGGCGCACGTTCGCGCAATTGCGGTCCGGCTCGAAGAAAGGGGCATCGACGTGCGTCATGCGTTATGCAGCTTCGTCAGACGTCGTGCGTTCGTGGGTGCGACTCATGCCGGTTGCTCCGTGATGGTTTCGCTCGCCGCGCCAAATTCAAGCGCGGCATTTGCATCGAATCCAAGTTTGCAAGTGCCGTGCCCGCGATGCCGCCGCGTTCGGTGCTACGCTTGGCGCGCATCCTTCAAACGACCGAGCGCCATGACCGACTACAAGCCCGAAGCCGAAGTCGAAGCAGACTCGCCACGCGGACTCATTCCGCTCGCCGTAGCCGCGGTCATCGTCGGGGCGGCGAGTGGCGCACTCGGTGCGTTATTCCGCTTTTCGCTCGAACGCGCCGATGCGCTGCGCTACGCGCTCGTTGCATGGGCGCATTCGGGGCATGGCGCGGCAAGCATTGTCGTGGTGCTTGCGGCGGCTTTCGCCGCTGCGTTGGCGGCGTGGCTCGTCGCGCGCTTCTCGCCCGAGGCAAGCGGCAGCGGCATTCCCCATGTCGAGGCAGTCTTGCATGGCAAGGCGCCGCCCGCTTCGCTCATCCTCATCCCGGTCAAGTTCGTGGGCGGCGTGCTCGCCATCGGTGCAGGACTCGCGCTCGGACGCGAAGGACCGACGGTGCAGATGGGCGCGAGCATCGCGCATCGCATCGGCACCTTGCTTGGACGTAGCGCCAGCGATCGCGGCGTCTTGCTCGCGGCCGGCGCGGGCGCGGGGCTCGCCACCGCGTTCAATGCGCCCATCGCGGGCGCGGTGTTCGTGCTCGAAGAACTGATGCGCCGCTTCGATACGCGCACCGCCGTGGCCGCGCTCGGCGCATCGGCAAGTGCGATTGCCATGGCGCGTCTCCTGCACGGCGATCTGCCCGACTTCCATCTGCCCGCGCAGCCGTTTCCAGGCTTCGGCATGACGGCCGCGCATCTCGTGCTCGGCGTGGCGCTCGGCCTGTTGGGCACCGCTTATTCACGCACGATTCTCTGGACACTCGACGCATCCGACTGGCTCACGCGTCATCCGTTGATTGCATCGCCGACGCGCAGAGCCTTCGCGCGCGCGGCTGTCATTGGCGCGGCGGTCGGTCTGCTCGCGTGGATCGCACCCGATCTCGCGGGCGGCGGCGATGTCCTCACGCAACGTGCGCTGGTGGGCGCGGGCAGCATCGCGGGCGTCACGGCCATTCTTGCGCTGCGCTTCGTGCTCGGCGCGGTATCGTATGCGGCCGGCACGCCGGGCGGTCTCTTCGCGCCCATGCTCGTGCTCGGCGCGCAGACCGGTTTCGTGTTCGGCCGCATCTGCTTCGACTGGTTCCCCGGCATGTCCGCATCCACCGGCGATATCGGCACCTTCGCGGCGGTCGGCATGGCCGCGTTCTTCGCGGCAGTCGTGCGTTCGCCGATGACGGGTATCGTGCTCGTCACCGAAATGACCGCGAGCTTCACGCTGCTCCTGCCGATGCTCACCGCGTGCTTCACCGCCATGCTCGTGCCCATGCTGCTGCGCTGTCCGCCAATATACGATTCGCTCGGCGAGCGCGCGGCAAAACGGCGTTAGCCTCGTGAAAGCGCACGGCGGCAGTCTCAGCGCATACGTGCGCATTGCGGTAGTCTCGACGATCCCCCTTCCGCGATGCATGCGGCAGGACAGACCGACAACCGAATGAGGACACGCAACAATGGAATATCGACATCTAGGCGCTTCGGGCTTCAAGGTTCCCGTGCTGAGTTTCGGCACGGGCACGTTCGGCGGCAAGGGCGAGTTCTTTCAGGCCTGGGGCGAAACCGACGTCAGCGAAGCGCAGCGGCTCGTCGACATTTGCCTCGACGCGGGCGTGACCATGTTCGACACCGCCGACATCTATTCGGGCGGCTCGTCGGAAGCCATCCTCGGCGAAGCGCTCAAGGGCCGGCGCGACAAAGTCATCGTCTCGACCAAGGCGACCTTTCGCTTCGATAAAGACGAGCCGAACAACGTGGGCTCGTCGCGCTTCCATCTCATCCATGCCGTGAACGATGCGTTGAAGCGCTTGCAGACGGACTACATCGACATCTTCCAGCTACATGGTTTCGATGCGAAAACGCCCGTCGAGGAAACGCTCTCCACGCTCGACGATCTCGTGCGCGCGGGCAAGATCCGCTATACCGGTGTGTCGAATTTCTCGGGCTGGCATCTGCAGAAGTCGCTGGATGTCGCGGACCGTTACGGCTATCCGCGCTATGTCGCCAATCAGACCTACTACTCGCTGATCGGGCGCGACTACGAATGGGAACTGATGCCGCTCGGTATCGATCAAGGCGTGGGCGCGGTGGTGTGGAGTCCGCTCGGCTGGGGGCGTCTCACGGGCAAGATCAGGCGCGGTCAGCCGCTGCCCGCGTCGAGCCGTCTGCATAAGACCGCCGACATGGGGCCGCCGGTGCCGGAAGAACATCTGTATCGCGTGATCGACGCGCTCGACGCCATCGCCGAGGAAACCGGCAAGACCATTCCTCAAATCGCGCTGAACTGGCTGCTGCAAAGACCGACGGTGGCGACCGTACTGGTCGGCGCGCGCAATGAAGAACAGTTGCGGCAGAACCTCGGTGCGGTCGGCTGGAACCTCACGGCGGAGCAGGTGAAGAAGCTCGACGAAGCGAGCACGGTGAAGCCGCCGTATCCGTACTGGCATCAGCAAGGATTTGCGGAGCGCAATCCGTTTCCTGTCTGATAGCTCTCTTTGAAGGCGCTCGTACCGTACCGGAAAGCCTCTGACGTTTTGTACCGGTACTGTACTGCCGTCTTTCCCTACACTTGGTGCAATAGATTTTTTGTTTGCGGACTGCACCATGCCAATCGACTTCCTGAACGCCTTGCCCGCCGCTGCCCTCTTCGTGATGGTGACGAGCATCACGCCCGGTCCCAACAACACCATGCTGCTCGCGTCGGGCGTCAACTTCGGCCTGAAGCGCACGGTTCCGCATGTACTCGGCATCAGCGCGGGCGTCGCGCTCCTGATGCTTGCAGTGGGGCTCGGGCTTGCGCAAGCCTTCGAGCGGCTGCCGTGGCTCTATACGGTGCTCGAAACCGCAAGCGTGGTCTATCTGCTGTATCTGGCGTGGAAGATCGGAACGTCGTCGTCCGTGCAGATGCGCGACGGCGAGCGCCGCCCCATGCGCTTTTACGAAGCCGTCGCGTTTCAATGGGTCAATCCCAAAGCGTGGATGATGGTCCTCACCGCCGCGACGACCATCCATCTGCATTCGAGTCTCTCGCTCAATGCCGGGCTGATGGCGCTCCTGTTCGTCGTGATCGGGATGCCGTGCATCGTGGCATGGGCGGCTTTCGGCATGTCGTTGCGGCGCTTCCTTTCAAGACCGCGCTGGTTGCGCGCGTTCAACATCACCATGGCCGTGCTGCTCGTGTGCTCGCTGTATCCCATCGTCGCGCATTTCTTCGCCTGAGATTTGCTTTTCGAGCGCGGCGCTAAACATCCGATGATCTTTTAATTGCCTCTTTGCCGCGCCGCCGGACCGGTGCATACTGATCCGACGCGCCGGCCGCGCAATTCTTGCCGTCCCCCTTGCAAGTTTGGGACTGCGTCTTTTCCCGGTGGTCGACATCGGTCGACATCGACCCATTGCCGTTTCGAGCGATCGCGCATTCACCCTTAAGCGATTCGTTAAGGCGGCTCTTGCCGGCGTGCACGTGCCTCGACTGGCACCGTTCACTCGCGCCAATTCCCGGCGCGGCTTTGAAATCCGTTCAAGGAGTCATGCCATGTCTGGAGCCAACCGCCCATCCGGTCCCGCCACGCGTAAATCTCTCGACCTGGCCGATCAGATCGAGCGCGACGAAATGGAGAACAACCTGCCGGATGCGCTAAACGAAGTCGACGATGAAGACGATCTCCAAGACGAAGCCGATTCCAATCGCGCGCCAGGCAGCTAGAGCGCATCGACATTTCACATATGGAAGCGCGTTACTCGACGCCGCGAGCAGTGCTCGCGGCGTTGTTGCATTTACACGCAGACATGGTCTTAGGCACATTGGTTGCTCAGGTCCTCGTGCCGCGTCGAACATTGAACAAAAGCGCGGCATGAACCGATGAGCGATGGCGGCGACGATGTCAGTCCGCATGCGAATCAAAAACCAACCAATCGTGTCCCCGTGGGAGGCTTCATGCTCCGTTACGCTGTCATTTTTTTCATCATTGCGCTCATCGCGGCCTTCTTCGGCTTCGGCGGGATCGCAACGGGCGCGGCGGAAATCGCCAAGATCCTGTTCTTCATCTTTATCGTGATCTTCCTCGCTACGCTCTTGCTCGGCGTGTTCAGGCGATGACGAAAGCGTGAGCCCAAACGAAAACGCGCGGATCTTCGGACCGCGCGTTTTTGCTTCCGGCTTTGCTTTTTACACCAGTCAACCGATGATCACGCGATTGCGTCCATCGCGCTTTGCACGATAGAGCGCGAGATCGGCCGATTCGACCAGTTGTTTCGAAGCGTTTTCGTCGATCACGTCCTGCGTCGCGCCGCCGACACTCACGGTCACGAAGTCCGTGGCCGATCCCGCATGCGGCACTTGCAACGCCTCGACCGCGATGCGAATCTTCTCGCCGAGCAGCCGCAAACCCGGCGCCGATGTCGATGGCAACACCACCGCGAATTCCTCGCCACCGAAGCGCGCGGCCAGATCGGCCGGACGATTCAGACTGGTTTCGATGGCATGCGCGATAAGCTTCAACACATCGTCGCCGGCGACGTGTCCGTAGGTATCGTTATACGACTTGAAGTTGTCGACATCGATCATGAGAAAGCCGACCGATGCGCGATCGCGCGCCGCACGACGCCATTCGGCATCGAGATAATCGTCGAGTCTTCGACGATTCGAGAGTCCCGTGAGACCGTCCGAATGCGTGAGGCGCTGCAATTCCAGATTCGTTTCCAGGAGCTTTTGCTGCGACTGTCGCAACGCGCGATACGCTTCGTCGCGCTGTAGCAAGTTCTGATACGAACGCGAGTGATATCGCACGCGCGCCACCAGTTCGATGGTATCGGGCAGCTTCACGAGATAGTCGTTCGCGCCCGCCGCGAACGCCGCGCTCTTGATACGCGGCTCTTCTTTCGTCGAAAGCACGATGATGGGAATGTCGCGCGTAGCCGGATGTTCGCGGTACTGGCGCACGAGCGTGAGTCCATCCACGCCGGGCATCACGAGATCCTGCAGGATCACCGTCGGCCGCGTTTCGCGCGCGACGGCAAGCGCGCTCGCGGGATCGGCGCAATAGTGCAGATCGACATTCGGTTCGTCGGCGAGCGCGCGGCGCAGTGCCTCGGCGATGATCGCCTGATCGTCCACGAGCAGCACCATCACCGGCAAATCGGCGGCAGGCGGCGCATTGAGCGCCACCGCGAGCAGTTCGGATACGGCGCGTTCATGGGCCAGCGAGCGCGCGCTCGCCTGCTCGATGCTCTGAGCCGCGGCGGCCGTTGCGCGCTTCACGCGTTCGGCGAGCGGATCGGGATGAGGGAGCTTCATAAACGTGTCCTCGGAAATGTCGTTATACGCGCTTCTTTTTCTTTGTCGAAAGCTTGCGCGAGTGCGCCCGCAATGCGCGGCAGCGGCAGGATCGCGACGGCGGCATCGAGCGCGGCGGCCGCTTTCGGCATGCCGTAGACGGCGGACGTTGCTTCGTCCTGCGCAATCGTGTGATAACCCTTGGCGCGCATCGCCTTGAGACCGATGGCGCCGTCGCGTCCCATGCCTGTCAAGAGTACGCCGACCGCGCGTCCGGTCCAGCGTTCGACCACGCTCTGAAAGAACACATCGACGGATGGCCGGTACGGCAACGCTTCGGGATGCGCGGTGTAGCCGAGATGCGTGGCATCCGTGAAATGCAGATGATCGTTGGTCGCCGCGAGCAGCACGACGCCGGGCGCGGGCACGTCGCCTTCGCGCGCAATGCGCACCGGCAGCGCGGATTGACCGCTTAACCAGTCCGCCATGCCTTCGGCGAAGGCGCGGTCCACATGCTGCACGATAACGGTCGCGGCAGAGAAGTCTTCAGGCAATGCGCCGAGCAATGTCGCGAGCGCCGCCGGGCCGCCCGCCGATGCGCCGATTGCAAGCAGCCGCGATTGGCTCTTGGGCGCGGCCGTCATGGCCATCAAGGGCGCGAGCCGTGCGCCGATCTGATCGATCTTCGCGATGAGCGCCGCTGCACCGCGCCGCGCATCGGCACCGGCGAGCGCGGGGGTATCGACGGCATCGAGCGCGCCCGCGCCCATCGCCTCATACACGCGCCACGTGTTCGCGCCGATATCCACCGTGACGACGAGAATGGCGCACGGCGACTTCGCCATGATGTGACGCGTGGCCGCTACGCCATCCATGTTCGGCATGACGAGATCCATGAGCACGACATCCGGCGTCTGCGAAGCGCACAGGTCGACAGCCTGCCGGCCGTCGCTTGCAACCCACAGAATCTCGAGGTCGGGGCGAATGGCAAGCGCGCGCCGCAACGCTTCGACCGCGAGCTGCATGTCGTTGACGATACCGATCTTCATCGCGCGCGCTCCGTGGTCATGGCTTCGCCTCGCCGATGAGATCGCGCACCGCGTCGAGCAGCGCCTGATCGTGAAAACTGCCCTTGGCGAGATAGTAATCCGCGCCCGCATCGAGACCGCGCTGGCGATCTTCCGCGCGGTCCTTGTACGACACGATCATCACGGGCGTGCGCGCAAGTTGCGCGTCGCGTTTGATGAGCGTCACGAGCTCGATGCCGTCGAGACGCGGCATGTCGATATCCGTGATGACGAGATCGAAGTGCTCGCCGCGCACCGCGTTCCAGCCGTCCATGCCATCCACCGCGATGGCGACTTCGTAGCCGCGTGATGCAAGCAGCTTGCGTTCGAGCTCACGCACGGTGAGTGAATCGTCGACCACGAGCACACGTTTCGCGCTTGCTGCCGTCGTGTGTAACGCGCTTCTATCGACACGGCCGAGTTCGCCGCCCGCCACGAGCTTTTCGACGGAGCGCAGCCAGTCGTCGAGATCGGCGATGAGCAGCGGGTCGCCGTTTTCCATCAACGCGCCCGCCGCGATGTTGCGCACCTTGCCGAGCCGTTTGTCGAGCGGTTGCACGACGAGCATGCGTTCGCCGAGAAAGCGGTCCACGACGATGCCGTAACTCGACGCGCCCTGCCCGATCACGACGACATCGAGCGCGTCGTTCGCGGCTTCGAAGCTCGGCGTCTGCAAGATTTGATGTGCCGTCACGAGACCCAGCCGCTTGCCGTCGAAGGCGAAATGCTGCTGACCTTCGAGCGTATCGATAGCGTTAACCGGCAGCACGAGCGTGCGCACGACATGCGCAAGCGGCAAGCCATAGGGCTCGCCCGCGACTTCGACGATCAGGCTGCGAATGACCGACAGCGTGATCGGCAACTGCAGCACGAAGCGTGTGCCGGCGTGGGCGTCCTGCGTCACGCGCAGACTGCCGCGCACTTGCCTTACGACGTCTTGCACGGCGTCGAGCCCGACGCCGCGGCCGGATACATCGGTGACGGCGTCGCGCATGGTGAAGCCTGGCAGAAAGAGGAATTCGAGCAGTTCCGCCTCGGAAAGACGCACGGCCGTGTCTTCGCTTGCAAGGCGTTTGTGCACGACGGTGCGGCGCAATGCATCGAGGTCGATACCGCCGCCATCGTCGGATACGCTGATGAAAAGCGCGCCCGCGCTATGCCGTGCCTCGAGCGTGATAGTGCCGATTTCCGGCTTGCCGAGCGCGCGTCTCAGCGATGGCGCTTCGATGCCGTGATCGACCGCGTTGCGCAGCAAATGGCCGAGCGGCGCGTCGAGCAAATCGAGGATATCGCGGTCCACTTGCGTGGTTTCGCCGGCGATCACGAGGCGTACTTCCTTGCCGAGCGAGCGTGCCACGTCGCGGACCATGCGCGCAAAGCCGCCGGTTGCGTCGACGAAAGGACGCATGCGGCAAGCGAGCGCTTCGTCGTAAATCTGTTGCGCGAGATGCGTCGAGCGGCGGTCGTAGTTTTCGAGTTCGGCGAGCCGCTCGCTCAGTTGCCGGTGCGCTTCGTTCGTCAGGCGCCGGGCTTCGTCGAGCGCGGCCTGTGCGCGCGCGTCGAGTGGCGCGCTGTCGGCGAAGGTGTCGTGCAGGCGTTCGAGCGCGCGGCTCGCGTCGTGCTGAATGCGCTTCACGCGCAGCATCGATTGCGAGAAAGGCTTGAGCCAGCGCGATTCGACGAGCGTCTCGCCGGAGTGACTCAACAGGCGGTCGAGAGTTTCGGCGCGCACGCGAAGCATGCGGGCTTCGGTTGGGCGGGATGCTTCTTGCGACGCTCGTGGACGATGCGTTTCGGCGCTTGCGCGCAGCGTGTGGGCTTCGTCAGAACGCGATGTGAGATTCGATTCATCGCTTGCGTGAAGCGCGTGAGCTTCGTTCGAACGCATTGCGGAATGCGTATGATGCGGTGTGTGCGAACGAGGCCCATCGTTTGCACGATCGCGCGACGAAACATCATACGTTGCGCCTAGGCGAAGTCTGTCCGTCTCATCCGCCGTGGACGTTGCCAACGCCAACTCGCGCGATCCATCCGAATCACCCACCAAACGCGCATTCAACCCCTCGACAAACGCATTCACCTCGCATTCCAGCGTCGTCTGCGCGTCGATTTCTTCCGCCTGACCGATCCGCACGATCATATCCACGCCGCACAAGAGCATGTCGATATAGACCGCATCGAGCGTCACGCGCGCTGCCTGCGCCGCGACGAAGCAGTCCTCCATCACATGCGCGAGCGTCACGCCGACCGGCACACCGACGATGCGCGCCGCGCCCTTAAGCGAATGCGCCGCGCGCATGCACGCTTCGAGCGTGACCGGATCGTTCGGCGCGCGTTCCAGCGCGATAAGGCCATCGGAAAGAATCTGCGCCTGCGCGCGCGCTTCCTCCTGAAACAGGTCGAGCAGCGAGCGGCGTCCGGGATCGGCACTCGTCATCCGAGACTCCCGTCGAGACTGTCGATGAGACGTTCGGCATCGAGCAAGCCGACGGTCGTATCCTTGAACGGCGCAAGCGCCTGCGTATGCGACGCATGACGTTGCGCGAGCGTCGCGGGCACCGGCTGCAAACGCGCGGCCGAAAAGCGATGCACGCCATCGACGGCATCGACGGGAAAAGCGAGCGGTCCTTCGTCATCCGCGTGCGCGTCATCCCGATGCCGTTGAACGACGAGCAGACGGCCGAGTTCGCGTGCATCGACAACTTGCGATTTCGAAACCGCTTTCGCCACGCTTTCCTCAATACCGAAGAGACGCGCCAGCGACACGCATACCAGCAAACGTCCACGCACGTTCACGACGCCGAGCACCGCGCGGTTACGCCGATGCGGCAACGTATGCACCGGCCGAAGTTGCGCGACCTGCGCACAACACGCGGTCGGCAAGCCGAGCCATTCGCCGCCGATGCGAAACACGAGATACGAAACGGCATCGGCTGCGTCGCGCTTTCCTTTTGCGTCGCCCTTGAAGCGCTCGACGACCGAAACCGCATCGACACGATCGAGCACGCGCGCCGCCGCCGACTCATGGACCGGGCAATTACGGCAATGCACGTACCGTTCGAGCTTCGGACACGAGCCGTCGCCGCGCACGCCGATGCGGTTCCAGCAGTCGTCGATGACATCGGTAATGAGCGGCGTGCGGGCGTTCATCGCGCGCTCTCGGCGCTGCGTTCGGCGCGAGCCAGCATGATGCGCGCGCGGTCCGTGTCGCCATCGAGTTGAAGCAGCGCGGCAAGATGCGTGAGCGCTTCGCGATGCGTCGGATCGAGATAAAGCGCGCGGCGATAATGCGCGCGCGATTCGTCGTGCGCGTTGCGGGCATCGGCGATCACGCCGAGCAGATAGTACGCATCCGCGCTTGCCGGGTGCTTGTGCAACCACCCGCGCGCGATGGATTCGGCTTCGATCAGCGAACCGGCATCGGCGAGAGCGTGGGCTTGCGCGAGCGTTGGCGTTGGCGTTGGCGTCGAGGCCGGCGCCGGATTGACGCTCACCGGTGTCGAGGTTCGATGCAACGCCATTGCAGGCGCTGCAAACGCCATCGGCTTCGACACGGAGATCTTCGACGAGTCCACACGCGTAGCGCCTCGCGCCCATGCAGGCATGACGAATTCGCCGGATGCCGCGGGCTTTAGCGGAGGAGCGGCATTCACAATCTCGCGCTCGGGCCTTCTGAACGCGAAAGCCAGCGGAATGTTCGCGGGACTCATGCCTTCGCGCATCAGGAGACCCGTTTCAGCAGGTCCGATGAAGAGCATGCCGCCGTCGGCCAGCAAGCTGTCGAGCACGCGCAACGCGGCGCTCTGCGTCTCGCGATCGAAGTAGATCAGCACGTTGCGGCACAGAATGAAGTCGAAGCGTTCGAACATGCGCGCATCGAGTTGAAACAGATTGGCTTGCGTGAAGCGCACACAGCGCGCCATGCGCTCGTCGAGCTGCCAGCCGTCTTCGGTCGCGCGAAAATGCCGGTCACGAAAACCCAGCGCGCGGCCACGAAACGCATTGCGTCCATAGTGCGCGCGGCGCGCATGCGACAACGCGCGTTCGCTTACGTCGATAGCCTCGATGACGAAGCGGTCCGCCGCGATGCCTGCATCGCTCAAGGCCATCGCCACCGAATAGGCTTCCTCGCCCGTCGAGCAGGGCAGGCTCAGCACGCGCACGGGGTTCGAAGGGCGCTCCGACAGACGAATGCGCGCAAGCCGCGCGAGCGCCGTATAGACCTCGGGATCGCGAAAGAACCACGTCTCCGGCACGACGACCGCTTCGATCAGTTCCTGCAACAGCGCGGGATCGTTCGATACGGCGTGGTAGTAATCGTCGAGCGTCACCGCGCGCGATGCATCGAAGCGCTCGCGCACCGCGCGCATTACCGCGTTGGTGCCGATAGACTCGGCGTCGAGCCCGATCGTCCGATGCAGCAGCTCGGTAAAGCGGCGCGTGTTGTCTTCGTTCATGATGTGCTCTCGGCAAAGAGCAACGCCTGCACGTCGAGCGGCAACAAATGTTCCATGCGCACCCATTGCAGCAGGCCTGCTTCATCGCGCGCGACGGGACCGAGATAGCGTGCGTGCGGCGTGTCGATGCCCGCATCGGCAAACGCGGCGGTATCGAGCTTGACGGTTCGGGTTGCCTGTTCGAGCACGAGACCCAGTCGATGCGTCGTCGAATCGTGCGCGCCGTCGCGCTTGTATGCGACGAGCGCGAGCCGCGTCGACAAGCGTTCGCGCGACGCGCGCCCGAGCGCCAGCGCCGCGACATCGATCACGGGCACGGGCACGGGCGCGTCTTCGTAATCGAACAGGCCCGCAACCCACTCCGGCGCGCCGGGCAGCGCCTTCAACGGCGCGAGCGGCAACATGCGCTCGATCTGCGCGCTGTCGAGCAGATAGCGATCGGAGCCGAGCGTGAACTGGACGAAGAGCATGGCGCGCGCCGCTTTACGCGGCCACCTTGAAGCGCGATACGCCGGTACGCAGACCGTTTGCGACATGCGTCAGGTCGTCGATGGCCTGAGTCGATTGACGCAACGACTCCGCCGTCTGCTGCGCGGCTTCCGACAATTGCGAGAGCGCCTGAGAAATCTGGTCCGCGCCGGCTGCCTGCGTCTGCATGCCTTCGTTGACCATCGACACGCGCGGCGCAAGCGTCTGCACTTGATGGATGATCTGCGACAGTTGCCCGCCCACTTGCTGCACGTCGAGCATGCCCCGCCGCACTTCCTCCGAGAACTTGTCCATGCCCATCACGCCCGCCGCGACGGAAGACTGAATCTCCTTGACCATTTGTTCGATATCGAAGGTCGCGACCGCGGTTTGATCCGCAAGACGCCGAATCTCGGTGGCCACCACCGCGAAGCCGCGCCCGTATTCGCCGGCTTTTTCCGCTTCTATGGCCGCGTTCAGCGAAAGCAGGTTCGTCTGATCCGCCACCTTCGTGATGGTCGCGACGACCTGATTGATGTTGCCCGCCTTCTCGTTGAGGATCGCGAGCTTGCCGTTCACCGAACCGGCCGCTTCCATCACGTGCCGCATGGTTTCCTCCATGCGCGTGAGTCCGGCGTGACCCGTGCCCGCGAGCGTCGCCGACTGCTCCGCGACGCCCGACACTTCATTCATCGTGCGTACGAGATCGCGCGCCGTCGCGAAGATCTCGCGTGACGTCGCGCCGATTTCCGTCGTGGTTGCGGCAGTCTCGCTCGCGGTCGCTTGCTGCTCGCGCGCGGTGGCGGCGATTTCGGAGACCGATGTCGTCACTTGCAGCGCAGACTTCTGCGCCTGCCCGACGAGCCCCGTGAGTTCGTCCGTCATGCGGTTGAAACCCGCTTCGAGCGTGCCGAACTCATCGGCGCGCGCGAGGTCGAGCCGCTGCGTGAAATCGCCCGTACGCATCTTGTCGACGACATCGACGAGACGCAGCATCGGCACGGTCAGCGCGCGCATTAGCAGAAAACCGAGCATGGCGGCCGTGGCCAACGCCACCAGCATGATGACGACGAGCGTCGTCTCCGACTTGCCCACCGAATGACGGATGCTCTTGACCGAACTCGCGTTGCTCGCTTCGTTGTAGTCGACGAGCGCGCGCGCCGCATTTTGCCCCGCTTCCCAGACTGGCGTCAGGCGCGTGTTGAACACCGTGGCGCCGGCTTGTTTCGAATCGATGAGACCGCGCAGCGCTTCGTCCTGCAGTGGCGCGTAGAGCGCGCGCTGATGCCTGAATTCGTCGAAGATGCGGCGCTCGTCTTCTTCGTGGACGGTCGGCGCGTAGTTCTCGATGAGCTTGTCGAGCGTCGCGCGCGTTTGCGTCAGACGGTCGCTATCGCGGCGAATGAGTGCCTCGTCGCTATCGGCGAAGACCAGGCGTTGCGTCACGGCGTAGCTTTCAAGCCAGGCCGCGCGCAGATCGTTGGACAGCGAAAGACCGACCATCGAATCTTCTTCGAGGCTTTTCGCCTCGCGGTCGATACCGCCGAGCAGCGTATAGGACAGCGCGGCCATGACCAGCATCAGGAAGAGAATGACGCCGAAACTCGCCAGTATGCGATGCCGGATGGACAGATGCTTCACGCGATGAACCCTCATGTGTAATCGATCGGCGCGGACCGTATGAAACCGCGTCGGAAGGCGTCACGAGCATTGAATCGTTTGCGGCGCGCGCGTTCTGACTGCGCGCGGCGTCCCACGCACCATGCACGGTATATGCCAGTGCAGTTGACTGGGTTAACGGCTGATTGCGGCGGCGCTTGAGGGGGAGGAATCGAGACGGATCATTTCGCCGTGTTTGAGCACGGTGAAGGAATCGGCGGGCAGGCCCGCGCGGCGCACGGCATCGGCGAGACGGCGCGGCGGCTCGTCGAGCGGCTCGTCGGTGAGTTCGAACGTGCCCCAGTGGATGCCGATCGCCTTCTTCGCCTGCACGTCCTGGAAGATGCGCACGGCTTCTTCGGGGTCGACGTGCTGGCCGTGCATGAACCAGCGCGGGTCGTACGCGCCAATGGGAATGAGCGCAAGGTCGAAGCCGCCGAAGCGCGCGCCGATATCGCGAAAGTCCGGCGAATAGCCCGTGTCGCCCGCGAAGTAAAACGAAAACGGATGCGCCGCGCCCGCCGGCGTCTTCACGACCCAGCCGCCCCACAGCGTTTCCGCGCGGTCGAAGGGCGTGCGCGCCGACCAGTGCTGGCTCGGCACGAACCAGATATCGAGGCCGGCAACATGGGTTTCGTCGCTCCAGTCGAGTTCTTCCGCGTTCTGGATGCCGTCGTCGTTCATCCACTTCTTCACGCCGAGCGGCACCAGAAAGCGCGGCGGGCCGCCCGCCTGCCGGTTGAGCGCTTCGACGCTCGCCTTATCCAGATGATCGTAGTGATTATGCGAAATCAGCACGATATCGATATGCGGCAACTCGTCGAGTGTGAGACCGGGCGGCGTTTTGTGCTTCGGACCCGCGAACGAGAACGGCGACGCGCGTTCGGAGAACACCGGATCGGCGAGGATGTTCACGCCGTTGATTTGCAGCAGCGCGCTCGCGTGGCCGATCCACGTGAACGTGTTCTCCGTGCGATTGGCCTTGAGCCAGGCGATGTCGGGATGCGCCATCGGAAACCGATATCCGTTCGCGGGCGGCTTGGGCAGACCCTGCCGCAAGCGCTCCCAGCGCCACTTCAGAAGCGACTCGTGCGGCAACTGGCCGTAGTCGTTCTCGAAGCCGGACGCGGTGTGCTTCGCGTGATGCAACGGCTGCGGCTGGGTTTGCGCATCGGTCTTCGCGGTGCTCGCGCTCGCTGGCTCCTCACTCTGCGCGACCGTGTTGCCGGAGCAGCCGGCCAGCACGGCGAAGGCACATACGACGGCGCGCGGGCCGTGCTGTCCTGCATTGAAAAGGCTCGCAAGGATACGGCGCATGAGTTGACCGGTTGAGCGCATTGGGCTTTAGGCCAGGCCATGCGCGGTTGGCGGCTTCTTAGGCTTCGCTATGAATTAAGCACGCCGGGCAATTGATTCTACGGAATGTAGAAAAACTTGTCTTTTCGCACCGGCAGGTGCTGTTTGGATGAAGCCGCATGTATTCGTCTGCCTTATCCCGCAAGGCGGGACAACGAAATCGACAAAGTAGGCCCGTTTCTTGCAATAAACCGCTCCGAACGTCGGCACAGGCGTCACGAACAATCCAAATAGACCATCGGTGGCGCGCGCTCGTTTCTCATCTAGCAGTTCAGGACCGAGCGCGCCGTACACCGCACTTTCGAAACCGGGGGCCCGATGATGGGCAGTAAACAACGCAGTCACGCTGCACGCACGTTCAATCCGCAACTTTTCTCGATGCACGCCATGCTCGTGTCGCGCAGCGCCTCTCACGTGGCGAGCGCACTGCAGGAGCCCGGGCGCGATGCCGCGCTGGCCGAAGGCGTCGCGGATTTCATCGCCCATTGCGGCCATACGGGCCTCGGGCTCTTCCTCGCGGCAGTCTGGCATTGGCTCGATGAACGCGGCTACTACGACGCGGCCGAACGCGTGCAGCATTACATCGAAACCAGCAGCGTGCCGAAGGTGAAGGCGACGCCGCGTGCAATGCGTGGGCGCGACGCGCGGGTGTGAGGTGCCGTGTACGTTACGTTACGGGCAGACGACACATGGGACGTCCTTGCCGTAACGCTCAGGTTCCGAACCATCCCGCATCGACAAAATAATCGCGCCCCGTGCAGCGCGCCGCATCGTCGGATGCCAAAAAGAGCACCATCCGCGCGACGTGTTCCGGATCGATTCGCTCGTGCAGACACTGCTGCGCAAGAAGCGCGGCCTCGCTGTCGGGCGACTGCCACAGCTTCATCTGACGCGGCGTTCGCACGGCGCCCGGAATCACGGTATTCACGCGAATGCCGTGCGCGCCGAGATCGCGCGCCAATCCGCGCGTGAGGCCTTCGATAGCCGCCTTCGCCGTCATGTAGAGCGTGAGTTCCGGCAGCGCGAGATGCCACGAAATCGAACCCATGTTGATGATCGAGCCGCGCCGGTTCGCGCGCATGCTCTTGGCCGCCGCCTGCGCGCAAAAGAACTGATGCCGCAGATTCACGGCCATGCGCTCGTCCCAATACGCGGCGCTCACGTCGTCCCATCGATGGCGGTCGTCGTTGGCGGCGTTGTTGACGAGCGCATCGAGCGGTCCCGCCGCCGCGATCATGTCGTCGAATATGGCTTCGATGGCGGCCGTATCGCGCAGATCGCAACGGTAAAACTTCGGCGCGTGCTTTTCGTTGGCGAGCGCCTGTTCGAGTTCGCGCGCGTCGGTTTCGGCGACATCGATGAACGACACGCGCGCCCCTTGCTTCGCGAACGCCTCGACGATGGATGCGCCAATTCCGCTGCCGCCGCCCGTCACGACGACATGTCGGTCTACGAGGCTCGGATAGATTGCATAGGCCATGAGCGTCTCCTCTTCAGTGCGAATGACGCGGATTGCCGCGCGTCTCGATCACCTTCAAATACAAGGTCGCGGGTTCGAGACACCCGCCCGTCGACAACTGCCCCACCGTCTGCCGATACAACTCCTGCCACGGCGTTTGCGCGGGCGGCGTGGCGAACGCGGCATGCGTGCGGCGGCTTTCGAGTTCGCCTTCCTCGATCAGCACGTTCACCGAACGCGCATTCAGGTCCACGCGAATCCGGTCGCCCGTGCGCAAGAGCGCGAGACCGCCGCCGACGGCCGCTTCCGGCGACATGTTGAGAATGGACGGACTCGCCGACGTGCCGCTTTGCCTGCCGTCGCCGAGACAAGGCAGGGAATCGACGCCGCGCTTGATCATTTCCGCAGGCGGCGCCATGTTGACCACTTCCGCGCTGCCCGGATAACCCACCGTGCCGCAGCCGCGAATCACGAGAATGCAATGCTCGTCGATGTTCAACGCGGGATCGTTGATGCGCCGATGGTAATCCTCCGGTCCATCGAAAACGATGGCGCGCGCTTCGAACACGTTTTCTTCGCCCGGCTTGCTGAGATAGGTCTTCGTGAAGGCCTCGCCGACCACGGACATCTTCATGATCGCGCTGTCGAAGAAATTGCCCGACAGCACCATGAAGCCCGCGCCGTGCTTGAGCGGATCGTCGGCCGTGCGGATGACTTCGCGGTCGGCAGCGGGCGCGTCGTCCGCGATTTCGCCGATGCTGCGGCCCGATACCGTCCGACACGCGCGCTCGATGAGACCGGCCGCATCGAGTTGCCTGAGCACGGCCGGCACCCCGCCCGAGCGATGAAAACTCTCGCCGAGATACTCTCCAGCAGGCATGCAGTTCACGATCAGCGGCACGTCTTCGCCATAACGCTGCCAATCCTCCAGACTCAATTCGATACCGATATGACGCGCAATCGCGATCAGATGCGGCGG
Source organism: Caballeronia sp. GACF4 (assembly GCF_023631025.1). Lineage (NCBI taxonomy): Bacteria > Pseudomonadati > Pseudomonadota > Betaproteobacteria > Burkholderiales > Burkholderiaceae > Caballeronia > Caballeronia sp. GACF4. Next base: position 2,894 of record NZ_JALQDW010000018.1, on the reverse strand, counting down.
GCAATTGGTCGATGCACCCAGCGCCGACGCCACGACGATCGCGTTCTCGAAAGCCTCGCGCGTCATGATCTGCGATGGCCGCAAGTCCTCGCGCACCATGTCGACGATGCGCTTGCCCGTCGCATACGCCATCTGACCGCGCTCGCGATATGCGGCGGGAATGCTCGCGCAAGTCGGCAGCGACATGCCGAGCGCTTCGGCGAGGCTGTTCATGGAGAGCGCGGTGCCCATGGTGTTGCAATGGCCGATGGACGGCGACGATGCGGTCGTGAGTTGCATGAAGCCTTCGTAATCGATCTCGCCTGCCGCAAGCAGATTGCGTGCATGCCAGATGACCGTGCCCGAGCCGACGCGCTTGCCTTCGTACCAGCCGTCGAGCATCGGCCCGCCTGACAGCACGATGGCCGGCAGATCGACGGTCGCCGCTGCCATCAGACATGCGGGCGTGGTCTTGTCACAGCCGGTCGTGAGAACGACGCCATCGAGCGGGAAGCCGTGCAGCACTTCGACGAGACCGAGATAGGCCAGGTTGCGATCGAGCGCGGCGGTCGGACGGCGGCTTTGCTCCGCGAGCGGATGCACGGGGAACTCCATGGGAATGCCGCCCGCATCGCGAATACCGGCTTTCGTGCGCTCGGCAAGCTCGATATGGTGGCGATTGCATGGCGCGAGATCGCTACCCGTCTGAGCGATACCGATGATCGGCCTGCCCGATTGCAGTTCCTCGCGCGTGAGGCCGTAGTTCATGAAGCGCTCGACATAGAGCGCGGTCATGTCGGCGTGCGAGGGATCGTCGAACCATTCCTGGCTACGTAGACGGCGAGTTGGATGCTGGGGCATGGGGTTGTCTCCGTGGTTTTCGATTGCGTTATGTTACCGGTAACACGGGCGGGTTGTTTATCGCAGCGTTCGAGTTACTTCGATATGCGCCTAGGCACTCTCGCGCGCAAATACCGAATAACCGACGCGTACCTTCTTGCCCATGCCCTCGATCACTCCGCGATCGCGCGCTTCGATCGCTTCGAGCAGCGTCGCGCCCGTGCGCGAACCGATGCCGTAAGCATCGACGGAAACGGTTGTGATCGACGGCGTGCAGCACATGGCGACCTCGAAGTTGCCGAAGCCCGCAATGGCGATGTCCTGCGGCACGCGAAGCCCGCGCCTGTGGCATTCCATTATCGCGCCGAACGCGGACATGTCGCTCACGCACATCACGGCTTGCGTATCCGGCCATGCTTCGAGCAGCGCGGCCATCGCAGGGCCGCCGTGGCTCATCGTGATCGGCGAGTCGCCTAGCCGGATGACGCGGGTATCGTCGAGACCGAACGCCTTCATCTGCGAACGAAAGCCCTTGAGCCGGTCGAGGCCGCGCCTGTCCAACTCACTCGCGCCACCGAGAAATCCGATGCGTTGATGGCCGCGTTCCGCGAGATGACGCACCATCGCGCGCGCGGCGCTGACGTTGGAGAAACCGACGGCGGAATCAATTGGCTCGGCGGGCGCATCCCACATTTCCACGACGGGCACGCCTGAGCGGCGCAACAAAACGCGGGCAGCGTCCGTGTGACGCGAGCCGGTCAGAGCGATGGCGCGTGGTTGATGACGCAGCATCGAACGCACGATGCGTTCTTCGCGCTGCAAGTCGTAGTCGGTATCGCCGATCAGCAGTTGCAAGCCATGCGGTTCGAGCGACGCGGACAGACCGCGCACCGTATCGGAGAAGTTGGAGCTTGCGAGCGACGGCACGAGCACGGCAACGAATTCCGACCGCCCGGATGAAAGCGCACCGGCGGCGGCATCCGCTACATAGCCGAGTTCTTCGATGGCTTTCTGCACGCGCTCACGAGTCGCCAGGGCAACGCTGTGTCCTGCGAGCACGCGCGATACCGTCATTTTCGAGACGCCCGCGAGCGCCGCTACATCGGACATGCGTGGCGGACCCGATGGCGCGTCGTCGCTCGGCCTGGCTTGCGCGAAGTTCCTCAATCCACGCGCACCCAGCCATCGGTACGCTGTTCGAGCGTGACGTGCAGCTTGGTCTCGCCCGCTTCGCGATCGGCGGCGGTCAGGTCGGGGAAAGCGCGCTTGATGTCGCGGTCGTCGACCCACGACGCGGGATTATCGAGCTTATAGGTGTAGGTGACATCCGAACGATGCGCGGTGGGATCAGGCTCTGTCCAACTGACGACCTTGTCGAGCTTGACGTGCGCGTAGCACAGCATCCAGACACGGGAATCGCTGGTGGCGTTGGGGTCGCCAGCCGGACGCGTGGTTTCAACCGCGTACTTTTGCCCTTCGCCCGTCAGGCTATATGCAATGCCATTTTGCTTGGCATTGGCATTGGCGGGCGTCGCCGCGGAGCGCGCGATAAGTCCGCTTTTTTCGAGCGCCGCGAGTTGCTCACGCAGCGCGGCGCCGGAATATTCGTTGAGATCGCGACTCGTATAGGCCGATGGAAATGTGTACGGGCCACGTCCACTGCGATTCAGACACAGAAGCCCGCGATCTGTTTTCATATCGGCGGAAATGGCGTCGCCCAGACTGGACTCGCTCGCATCGTTCTTCTTGCCGCAGGCTGCGAATAGCAGCGAGACGCTCACGGCGGCGATCAACAGACTCGTTCTCATATGCGCTCCAGAGGTCAGCCTAATCGTTCGGCATGGACAACCTTGCGTTGCCATTCTACCGACAGAATCACAGCCTTCGAAGCTTATAACGTGCCTGACGCTATTGGATGCGTTGACGTCGTGTTCTCTCGCACGCCATGCGCCGCAGAAATGCAAAAACCCCACCTGTTTGGGGGTGGGGTTTTTGTTGCTGCATGAGGAGCCTGACGATTACCTACTTTCACACGGGAGATCCGCACTATCATCGGCGTGGAGTCGTTTCACGGT
>NZ_JALQDW010000017.1:0-79909 GCF_023631025.1 Caballeronia sp. GACF4 | reverse complement strand
AGTTCGAGCTCGAGCGTACCGATCCATATGCTCAAACGCTGGGTGAGTCGCGCGCTTGGATGCTGCAGCGCGTCCGTCAGTTTTTTCGTTACAGCATTCATTCGCATCCCGTTCAGTTGGACGCAACGATGCGCGGTCGTCACGTTCGGAGCTTTTACTGCAGAAGAATTTAGGGTTGCAACGTAAAATCGTCAATTAGATGACCGACAATTCGGAATCGTCTTAATTGGTCAGCTACCCGCTTGGGGATTTCGCGACGGTTCCCTTGGTCACGGCGCCCCTGCGAGCGCCGATACTCCGGCAGGCTCAGCGAGGCGCTGTGATTCCCGCTGTCAGCAACACTGTTAGCGTTTCCTTTCACATAGACGAGGGTGCAGGCAGGCAACATGAGAAGGGAGATAGCGACGAACGTCCCACGCACCAAGACGATCGACGCACGACGTCCATCGTCTTGGTCGGTCGAGCCGTCCACGCAAGCTTGCTTGAACCGATCATCAGGAAGGCGCTTTACGCGACTTTTGTCAGCGACAAGCGTCCGTACATTTGGAGCGGTGTTTGCGTGGTCGCGCCAAGCACTTTCGAAAACCCTGCCTACACGTGGTCGCCTGCGGAAATGGGTATCGGTCCAGCAATGACGATCGAGCCCAGCGTTCCGTTCTTCGTTTGGGTGCCCTGCGGCGGATCGGGAAAGCGTCGAACCGATTGCTGATAGACGCCCGGGTAGCCGTACCCCACACACACCGAGAAGATCATCTGCCAAGCGGGGGTTGCAGAGCCGGTTTGTTCAGAATGGCCGTCGGACGACTGCTGGCGTTCCGTTTGCGTTCAACGAGAGCCAGTTTCGCGCGCTGCCGTCGGTGGCATCAGGATTGGTCGTATTGTTGTTAGCACGGCTAACTCAGAAGCCTTCTCCATCCGCACGCAACAGCACGGCGCTTGCGGGAAAGCCACCGACGTTCGTATGCTTGGCGAAGTAGCCATGGCAGCCGTTCGACTGCTTCTCACCGTTGAGCCGTCATAGCAAATCAAACCTTCCCATTGGCCGCGATGGGTCGACAACGGACCTATGACGTGGCCGTTTTGGAATCCGCACCCGGTGTTGAACCAGATGATGCAATTGCAGAAATTGCAGCAAGCGGCCCAGACTTTAGTTTCGTGAATGATCTCTGTCGATCTGCGGAATCATCACAGGGGGCGTAACCTTGCGTGACGCATTCCCCGACACCATTCGTTGGCGGAAATGCCATATTTCGGCGGCCCAACTTTCCGTTGTCGGCTGGTTTGCTCGTGGGATAACAAGGTGTTCGTCCACAAGGCGTCGAGCGCATAGGAAGGGATGCACGGCAAAGCGGCGCAGAGGTACGCTGAATGAGTCGAGCGTCCAAGGGGCCTTATGGGCATTGTGACCCGCATAGTCCCCGCAATTGTCCCCGAAAGCCCCTCACCATTGACGCAACACCGCCAACGGCTTGATGACTTGAGTTGAAAAAGCTGGTGGGCCGGGTGGGGCTCGAACCCACTATCGGTCGATTATGAGTCGACAGCTTATACCAGTTAAGCTTCCGGCCCTTTTGAAAGCAGAGGGCAAAAAGAAAGCGCCATGGCGGCGCTTTCTCTAATACAAACGTTGCGCGACAACTGAAGGTTTGCGAGTTTGCCTCACAACGCCTTCCATTACAAGCCCATTGATCCGATCAGTTCCCTTCCAGGAATGACTTGAGCTTGTCCGAACGGCTAGGATGCCGCAGCTTGCGCAACGCCTTCGCCTCGATTTGCCGAATCCGCTCACGCGTGACGTCGAATTGCTTGCCGACTTCTTCCAGCGTGTGGTCCGTGCTCATCTCGATGCCAAAGCGCATCCGCAACACTTTCGCCTCGCGCGGCGTCAATGAATCGAGCACGTCCTTCACGACATCGCGCATGCTGGCATGCAGCGCGGCATCGGAGGGAGCCACCGTGTTCGTATCTTCGATGAAGTCGCCAAGATGCGAATCGTCGTCGTCGCCGATCGGCGTTTCCATGGAGATCGGCTCCTTCGCGATCTTCATGATCTTGCGGATCTTGTCCTCCGGCATCTCCATCTTCTCGGCCAGCGTCGCCGGGTCCGGTTCCAGCCCGGTTTCCTGCAGAATCTGCCGCGAGATGCGGTTCATCTTGTTGATCGTTTCGATCATGTGAACCGGAATGCGGATGGTGCGCGCCTGGTCCGCAATCGAGCGCGTGATGGCCTGACGAATCCACCATGTCGCGTACGTCGAAAACTTGTAGCCGCGCCGATATTCGAACTTGTCCACCGCCTTCATCAGGCCGATATTGCCTTCCTGAATCAGGTCGAGGAACTGCAAGCCGCGGTTCGTGTACTTCTTCGCAATCGAAATCACGAGACGCAGATTCGCCTCGGTCATCTCGCGCTTCGCCTGACGCGCCTTCAGTTCGCCCGCCGCCATCTGACGGTTGGTTTCCTTCAGGTCCTTGAGCGGTAACACGACGCGCGCCTGAAGGTCCAAGAGACGCTGCTGCTGCTCGCGAATCGCAGGGATATTGCGCTCGAGCACGGCGCTGTAGTCGTGCCCTTCGGCCACTACTTTGTCGCCCCACTCCAGATCCGTCTCGCTGCCCGGAAAGCGCGTGATGAACTCCGCGCGCGGCATGCCGCACTTGTCGACGACCGTGTGCAGAATCTGCCGCTCGACCTGGCGCACTTCGTCCACTTGCGCGCGCAGCGTGTCGCACAGACGCTCGACGGTACGCGCGGTGAAGCGGATGCTCATGAGTTCGGTCTGTATGGCTTCCTGCGCCTTCAGATAGGCCTTCGACTTGTAGCCTTCCTTCTCGTAGGCGCGCCGCATCTTGTCGAACCATTCGCTGATGAGCGAGAACTTTTCGAGCGACTGACGCTTGAGCGCTTCGAGTTGGGCGGCGTTCGCGCTGGCTTGCGCCGCGCCATCGTCGTCGTCCTCTTCCTCGTCGCTTTCCTCGTCCGATTGCTGCTCTACGTCCTCGGTCTCTATCGCTTCGGCTTCCTGTTCGGAAAAACCGTCGGTGTCTTCCGCGTTCGGGTCGATGAGGCCATCCACCAGTTCGTCGACGCGCGTCTCCTCGTTCTGCACACGCTCGGCCATCGCGAGAATGTCGGCGATGGTCGTCGGGCATGCGGAGATCGCCATGACCATGTGCTTGAGGCCGTCTTCGATACGCTTCGCGATCTCGATTTCGCCCTCGCGTGTCAGCAACTCGACCGTGCCCATTTCGCGCATGTACATGCGCACCGGGTCGGTGGTTCGGCCGAATTCGGAGTCGACGGTGGAGAGCGCGACTTCGGCTTCTTCCTCGACTTCATCGTCGGAAGAAGCGTTCGGCGCGTTGTCGTTCAGAAGGAGCGTTTCGGCATCCGGCGCCTGCTCGTACACCGCCACGCCCATGTCATTGAACGTGCTGATGATGCCTTCGATCGCCTCGGTTTCCGTGAAGTTATCGGGCAGGTGATCGTTGATTTCGGCATACGTGAGGAAACCGCGCTCCTTGCCGAGTTTGATGAGCGCGCGAAGCTTCGAGCGGCGCTCCTCGATCTCCTCGACAGTGCCGGGCGCGCTCGACGCGAACGCGTCCTTCAGAAGCGCCTTTTCCTTCGCACGGCGGTCGCGAGCCTTAGCCTTTTCGACCTTCGCCGCAGGCGCGGCGGTGGGCTCCGCGGTTTGCGTTGCGTCGTCTTCGACGGGTACATCGTTCAGCTTTTTCGTCATGGAGTTCGCCATACAGGCTTTAGTCTCGACTCGCGGCTGCTGGACAACAGCCGATGGAACCGTAAATACCAAATGCGCACGCTGCATCGTCCTGCGTGCCCTGCCCGGGGCGCCATCGCGGTTGAATCCGTCGCGGTTCATCACGGCGAATTCGTCATACGCCCTTCACCACGATAGCAGCCGCTTCCCTTGCGCCCGTCTGTACGTCGGCGTGCTTTCCTGTCCGTTTCGTGTCGGAGCAATGTTCAAACGCGTGCTGCGCACCGCTTTTACATGACTCCCACAGCCGATTCGGCCAGCGCCTTGCTGCAACTTCCTTGCTTCCTTTCCTAACTATTCCACGCACCAATGAAGGGATTTCGCCCTTCGAAACGGGAGAGGAATTGACAAAAAGCAACTACTTTTTAACATTTTATTATAGCATCTCGCTATCCGGCTTCAGGGCTAGCCGCCCGTCCCGCCTTGATCTGCGCGATCTTCGCCGAAAGTTCCGAGAATTCCGCCACCTCTTCCGGCGACAGTCCCGGCTGCCGCGCCAGCAAATCCAGCCGCGCGCGATAACTGTCGTGTTGCAATTTCAGTACCGTCGCCTGCAACTCTTCGGCGAGCAGGCGTTTCTGCTCTTCCACACGCTGCGCGGCGTCCTCGTCGGACGGATCGCGCATCAGTAAATCCCGCACGTTTTCATCATAGGCGAGAATTTCCTGGAAGATATCCTCGTAGGTGGGCGCGTTTGCTGCGTTTCTCAAGATGTCTGAAAGCATCTGAAATTCCGCGTTCGCGCCCAGTTCGCGCGCATGCGCGATAACTTCGCTGAACAGTTCGCCATGCTCGGTCATGGTGACGAGCGTGCGTTCGCTGATTCGATCGAGCGATGCCGCGATGCCCGGATACATCACTAGATTGCGTAGCGCGCGCTGTTCCTGACCCGTGACACGCCGGCGTTCGCTCCTCGGCACCATCGCGCGGGCGACGGCGGCAGCACGCGAGTCGATGTCGCAAAGTGCGGCGATTTCCGTGAACGGCGTAGCGAGGCGGTCGGCCAGCATATGCAGAATCTGCACGCGCAACGCGTTGGCGGGCAGCGCCTGCAACAGCGGCTTCGCGTCGAACAGGGCCTTCGCGCGGCCTTCGGGCTGGTCGAGTTCCTTGTCGTTTAGCACCTCGTTGAGCAGAAATTGCGACAGCGGCATTGCGCGGTCGACTTGCTCACCAAAACCGTCGGCGCCGAATTCGCGCACATAGCTGTCCGGATCGTGCTCTTTCGGTAGAAACAGGAACTTGATCGTGCGGTTGTCCGCTGCGTGCGGCAGCGCGGCTTCGAGTGCGCGGCGCGCGGCGCGTCGGCCGGCGGAGTCGCCGTCGAAGCTGAAGACCACCGTTTCCGTCTGTCGAAAAAGCTTCTGTACGTGGACCGGCGTGCAAGCCGTGCCGAGCGTGGCGACGGCGTTCGCGAAACCTAGCTGCGCAAGCGCGACCACGTCCATATAGCCTTCGACGACGAGCGCATAACCCAGTTCACGAATGGCAAGACGCGCCTCGAAAAGGCCGTAAAGCTCGCTGCCTTTGCTGAATAAAGGCGTTTCCGGCGAATTCAGATACTTCGGTTCGCCGCTGTCCAGCACGCGTCCGCCGAAGCCAATGACGTTGCCCTTCACATTTCGAATAGGGAACATCACACGTTCGCGGAAGCGGTCGTAGCGGCGCGCTTGTCCTTGCGCGTCGGTTTTTTCGCTGACGATTACGAGCCCTGCTTCCACCAGATTTTCATGGCGATAATCGGGAAACGCGCTTTCGAGATTCTGCCAGCCGTCGGGCGCGTAGCCCAAGCCAAAGCGCGCCGCGATCTCGCCAGTCAAGCCGCGTTTTTTTAGATAACCGATGGCGTTAGGCGCGCCGCGCAACTGTTTGCGATAGAAGTCGCAGGCGGTCTGCATGACTTCGGTGAGCGCGACGCTGACGGCCTTGCTCGGCGCGTTGGCATAGGCGTCACCGCCCGCGCCACCCGCGCCGCCGCGAAACGACGGCTCCTGCGGCACGGTCAGACCGGCCGACTGCGCGAGGTCCTTCACGGCCTCTGGAAACGTCAGCCCCGTATGCTCCATCAAAAAACCGATGGCCGTGCCATGCGCGCCGCAGCCGAAGCAGTGATAGAACTGCTTGGTCGGACTGACCGTGAACGACGGGCTCTTTTCGTTATGGAACGGACACAAACCCATGAAGTTCGCGCCGCCCTTCTTCAATTGGACGTAACGGCCCACCACGTCGACGATATCGACGCGGTTGAGCAGGTCCTGCAGGAATGCGTGCGGTATCAACGTAGGCGAACGCCGCTGATTACTTGGCGAGCGCGGACTTGACCTGCGCGGAAACGGCCGTCATATCCGCCTTGCCCGCGAGCTTCGGTTTCAGCGCGCCCATGACCTTGCCCATGTCTTGCGGGCCGGCTGCGCCCGTTGCGGCGATGGCGGCCTCGACTTCAGCGGCGATGGCATCGGCGGAAAGCTGTTCGGGCATGTACGCCGCGAGCACGGCGAGTTCGGCGTTTTCCTTCGCCACGAGATCGTCGCGGCTGGCCGCTTGAAACTGGCTGATGGAGTCCTTGCGCTGCTTGATCATCTTGTCGACGACGGCGACGACGGCCGTGTCGTCGAGCGTGATGCGCTCATCGACTTCTCGCTGCTTGATGGCTGCGAGCAGCAGGCGAATGGTGCCGAGGCGCTCGGTTTCGCGCGCGCGCATGGCATTTTTCATGTCGTCGTTGATCTGATCCTTGAGGCTCATCGTTCACCCGGTGCAATTGCGAAATTCGCGATATTGAAAACCCGGCTGGCGCGACACGTGCCCGTGCGGCTCCCGACCCTTTCCGCTAAAGCAAAAACCCGCTTGGGAATGCTTCCTCAAGCGGGACTTTGAGCGAGGCCGTTGAAACCGCGGCGAAGCTTGAGGCCATCGTGACGTCAGCCGGAGCGAAAGAATCCGTGCCCGAACGCGCGTTTCGAGGCGCCTTCGAACAAATACGGAATCCTCCGATAACCGTTCGAGTATAGCAGGCGCGATGGCGTTTCGAGACCGCGCCACGGCGGCTGGAACGACCCGTCTCAGCCGTGCGCGAACTCCGCCGCGGCCTTGCCCGCCGCGACGCCGGAAGCCCACGCCCATTGAAAGTTGTAGCCGCCGAGCCAGCCCGTCACATCGACAGCCTCGCCGATGAAATACAAGCCCGCGACGCGCTCGCTCATCATCGTCGTGGACGAGAGTTCGCGGGTATCGACGCCGCCGCGCGTGACTTCGGCCTTGCGATAACCTTCGGTGCCGCTCGGCGTGATCGTCCAGTCCGACAACGACGCGCCAAGGCCCTTGAGCGTGCGGTCGGGGAGATCGGCGAGGCGGGCATCGACGGAAACATGCTGCGCTTCGAGCCACGCGTGCGCGAGCCGTGCGGGAACGTGGTCCGCGAGAAAATTGCCTATTTGTTTCTTCGATCCCGCCTTGGCTTCGAGCAGGAGTTCGGTGGCGTGGGCGTCGGGCAGGAGATCGACGTGGATCGGCTCCGACGTATTCCAGAAACTCGAAATCTGGAGCACGCCCGGACCGGACAGCCCGCGATGCGTCAGCAGCAAGTCCTCGTCGAATTCACCGCGCGTCTTGCCCTTGCCCGTGCCGATGCGAACCGGCAGCGACAGCCCCGACAACGCCGCGAACGGCGCCCAGTCGGCCGACGTGAAAGTGAGCGGCACAAGCGCGGGAAGCGTCTCGACTAGCTTGTGGCCGAACTGTTTCGCCACGCGATACCCGAAATCCGTCGCTCCGATCTTCGGAATGGACAAGCCGCCCGTCGCGATGACGAGCGCGGCCGCGTCGATTGCACCCGCCGAGGTGTCGAGCGTGAAGCGCGCGCCGTCGTGCCGGATCTCGTGGACGCTCACCGGGCGCCGCCACGCGACGCTGCCGGCATCGCATTCGCTTTTGAGCACGTCGATGATGGTTTCGCTCGAATCGTCGCAAAAAAGCTGGCCTTTGTGCTTTTGATGCCATTTCACGCGGTACTGCTTCAAGAGCGCGAGAAAGTCGCGCGGCGTGTAGCGCGCGAGCGCGGAGCGGCAAAAATGCGGATTCGCCGACAAGAAGTTTGCCGGCTGCGCGTTGAGATTGGTGAAGTTGCAGCGGCCGCCGCCCGAGATACGGATTTTTTCGGCGAGACGCTCGGCGTGGTCGATCAGCACGACGCGACGCCCCGACTGGGCGGCGACTGCCGCGCACATCATGCCGGCCGCGCCCGCGCCGATCACGGCGATATCGAAGGATTCCATGGCGCGCATTGTAACTGGGGGGCGTCGTTACACTGCTATACTTTTCTGTTCCCTTCAAGCGCTCAACCCATGCTAGTTCTCGGCATAGAAAGCTCCTGCGACGAAACCGGCCTCGCCCTCTACGACACGGAGCGCGGCCTCCTCTCGCATGCCCTGCATTCGCAGATCGCGATGCATCGCGAGTACGGCGGCGTGGTGCCCGAACTGGCTTCGCGGGATCACATCCGCCGGGCGCTGCCGCTCCTCGAACAAGTCATGGCCGAGGCCCACGCCGCGCGCGCCGACATCGATGCCATCGCGTTCACGCAAGGTCCGGGGCTCGCGGGCGCGCTGCTGGTGGGCGCGAGCATCGCCAATGCGCTGGCGATGGCATGGGACAAACCTACTGTCGGCATTCATCATCTCGAAGGACACCTGTTGTCGCCGCTGCTCGTCGATGCCCCGCCGCCGTTTCCGTTCGTCGCGCTGCTCGTATCGGGCGGCCATACGCAACTAATGCGTGTCACCGATATCGGCGTCTACGAGACGCTCGGCGAAACGCTCGACGACGCGGCGGGCGAAGCCTTCGACAAAACCGCAAAGCTGCTCGGGCTGGGTTATCCGGGCGGGCCGGAAGTGTCGCGGCTGGCGGAATTCGGCACGCCTGGCGCGGTCACGCTGCCGCGTCCGATGCTGCATTCAGGCGATCTCGACTTCAGCTTCAGCGGCTTGAAGACCGCCGTGCTGACTCAAAGCCGCAAGCTCGGCGCGAATGTCTGCGAGCAGGCAAAGGCAGATCTGGCGCGAGGTTTCGTCGATTCAGCCGTCGACGTGCTCGTCGCCAAGTCGCTCGCGGCGCTCAAGAAAACCGGGCTGAAGCGGCTGGTCGTGGCGGGCGGCGTCGGCGCGAACCGGCAGTTGCGCGAGGCGTTGTCGGCTGCGGCAAGGAAGCGGCGCTTCGACGTGCATTACCCCGACTTGGCGCTTTGCACCGATAACGGCGCGATGATCGCGCTGGCGGGCGCGTTGCGGCTTGCCCGCTGGCCGGAGCAGGCCGGGCGGGATTATGCATTTACGGTGAAGCCTAGATGGGATTTGAGTTCGCTGGCGCGAGTTTGATCTTTGCGTGGCTTCGTGCGAAGTCTGGTTTGCTGAATGAACCGCACGATGACCTCGACACAGCCAAGGCCCACACGGATCGCAACACGCGACCAACGCCGGCCAACGCGCTCACGAATTAGCGACGCATGCGCCTTGCGCGAACGGGCGGCACGCACGCAACGGCGATATTCGCGCGGCCACTGCATCGCCAAATGAGGAAAAGGGCGTCGCTCCAACGTTCATTTCGGCGGATCGAACGCCTGCACAACCGCCCCGAACGCCGGCAGCGCCTCACACCGATCGCCATGCGCGATCAACGTCGGCCAGCGATTCCCGCTGACCAACGCCCCATGCGCTTCGCGCACGAACCGCAGCGCGCACGCAACGGCGATATCCGCGTGACCGATTGCATCGCCAAACCAGAAAGGCGTCGGTCGCGCCGCGCGATCCGCTTCCAGCACGTCGAGCACACGTTCGATCTGCCCCGTGCAGCGCTCGACCCAAGCCTGCGACTTTTCCGCGTGCATCACGCGCTCGTAGACCAGCGCCACAGCCTTGTCCGCGAGACCCGTCGCGAGCGCACACACCTTCAGCGCCGCACGACGCTGCGCGCCGCTTTGCGCAATCATCGCGCGGTCGTCGCCGACGAGTTCATCGAGATAGTCGAGGATCGTCGCGCTCTCGATCACCGTGTCGCCCGACTCCAGCACGAGCGTCGGCACGCGCGAGAGCGGGTTGAACGGCGCGATCTTGCCGGCATCGCCGAAAGTCGACCATGGCCAATGCTCGTAGCCAATGCCATAAAGATTCAGCGCAATGGCCACGCGTCTGACAAACGGGGAATCGTATTGGCCGATGAGAATCACGACGCACTCCGCAAAGTTCGGGTCGAACAGTTTAAGCGCGCGCGGGCTTCGGAAACAATGGCCACGCGAGCAACGCGCACACGCCCGCCAGCAGCCACACGCCCGGCCACGAAGTGGCCGCCAGCACATGCGGAATGACAAGCGGCGTCACGAACAAGCCCACGTAGACGGCCGTGTTGGTCATGCCGAGCGCCGTGCCGGCGCGCTGCATGCCGGCGAGCGTGGCGAGTTCGGTGTACGCCACCCCATGCCATGCCGATACACAAATGCCCGCAAAGACCGACATCGCCGCGAGCAAGTACGGAAGCTGCGCGACGCCCAGCGCGGTCGCCGCCGCCAACGCCACGAACGACACCGACGCGACCACCACCGACCCGCGCAAATACGCGCGCCGGTTGCCGCGACGATCCGTATGACGGCCGCTCCAGACGCGCATGATCATGGCGCCGAGTTGCAGCGCGCCCATCGTCGCGCTGATCGCCGCGACGCCGAAGTGTCCCGCGTCGTGCATGAAAACCGTCGCGAAGGTCAGCACCGCGAATTGCGGCACGCACAGCACGCCGATACCGAGCACCACGCGCCAGATCCGCGCATCTCTCAACGGCGCAACCGTCGTTGCCTGCGATACCCCCGCGTCCGCGCGATGCGACCTTTCCGGGGGCTCATGCAGCCAGCGCCAGGTGAATGCGCCGGAGATCGCGCACATTGCGGCGAGCGCGCAGAACACCGCGCCAAAACCGTGCGATGAAGCGAGCCACGGCAGCAACGACGCGCCCAGACCGCCACCCATCGGCACGGCGGTCTGGCGGATGCTCATCGCGAGACCGCGCTCACCTTCGCCGAACCACGCCATGACCGCGCGCCCGCTCGATCCGTTGACGCTGCCGCCGAGCGTGCCGAGCAGGAACATCGCGAAAACGAGCCAGCCGAGCGCGGGCGCCGCGCCGAAGCCCGACGGCACCGCGAAGACGCTCATGCCGAGCAGCACGGCAGACGTCGCGAACAGTCCCGTCAGCAAGACGGGCCGGTCGCCCCAGCGGTCGGTGAGCAGTCCCCAAGGAAGTTCCGATACCGCAAGCCCCAGCCCGAGCGCGCCGAGCACGAGTCCGACTTCGCCGTTGCCGAAGTGATAGCCGCTGCGCATCCAGACGGCCGTCGTCGGAATGCCGCCGATTGCCGCCGAAAAACTCGCGTTGGCGGCCACGCCCACGCCGAGCACTTTCCATCGATGCGCGCTCGAACGCGACGCTGCGTTCAAAGTTAAAGGAGTTGCCATGTCGCCGCCCTGTTTTCAATTTGACTGAACCCAGTGTGACGGCATACGATCATCCTGAAAATAGCAAAGTTTTGCATCGATCGTTCGATAAACCAGGATTGTTGCCATGACTCAAACCACGTTCGACCTCGCGGTCCTTCGCAGCTTCGTCGCGGGCATGGATTTGGGAAGTTTCGCCAAGGCCGCGGACCGCGTCGGTCGCTCGACTTCCGCCGTCAGCGCACAGATCCGCAAGCTGGAAGAGCAGGCGGGCACGCCGCTTTTTCGTAAATCGGGACGTGGGCTCGCGCTCACCGACGCGGGCGCGGTGATGCTCGCCTATGCGCGCCGTCTCGTCGAATTGAACGATGAAGCGGCGGTCGCGGTGCGCGGCGTCGATCTCGAAGGCTGGATACGGCTCGGTCTGCAGGAAGACTTCGGCGAAGTTTTGCTGCCGGAAGTGCTGGGCCGCTTTGCGCGGGCGCATCCGAAAGTGCGAATCGAAGCGCGGGTGGCGCGCAACACCGAATTGCTGGAGCGCATCGAGGCGGGTCAGCTCGATCTCGCGCTCGTCTGGGGCGCAGGCAGCGCAACCGACGTTGGCAACGCGACCAGCCTCCCTCAACCGATCGCCGCGCCGCCGATGCGCTGGATCGTGTCATCGACAGTACCGTGGCAGTTCGATCCGGACGAGCCGCTACCGTTGATCGCGTTCGACCGCCCGTGTCTCTTTCACAGCGCCGCCGCCGCGGCGCTGGATCGCGCGGGCATCAAGTGGCGCATCGCGTTCACGAGTCCGAGTCTGTCGGGATTGTGGGCGGCCGCCGCCGCAGGTCTCGGCGTGACGGTGCGCACGGCCTATGGCGTGCCAACCACGGTGCGCGCCCTCGAATGCGATGAGAGCGGCTTGCCGCCGCTGCCGTCGATTCCGCTCGCGCTGCATCGCGGATCGGGCGCGGGATCGCCCGTGGTCGACCGGCTCGCGTCACTCGTGATGGATTCGGTGCGCGAGATGCACGCATCGACTCAAACCGTGGCGGCTTGAGCCTTCGCTCAACCGAGGCGCTTGTCGCGCTCGATCACCGCATACGCGCTGTGATTGTGGATCGACTCGAAGTTTTCGGCTTCGAGCACATAAGCGACGATGCGCGTATCGGCATTCAGCCGCGTGGCCACGTCGCGCACGAGGTCCTCGACGAACTTCGGATTTTCATACGCACGCTCGGTCACGAACTTCTCGTCGGGCCGCTTGAGCAAGCCCCACAATTCACACGACGCCTCTTCCTCGGCGATTCGCACCAGTTCTTCCACCGCGACTTCGCCCGCCAACTCCGCCGTGATGGTCACGTGCGAGCGCTGATTGTGCGCGCCGTACTGCGAAATCTTCTTCGAGCAAGGACAAAGGCTCGTAACGGGGACGAGCACTTTCATGGTCATGCGCGTTTCGCCGTCGCGCGTTTCGGCGATAAAGCTCACGTCGTAATCCAGGAGACTCTGCACGCCCGACACCGGCGCGGTCTTCATGACGAAGTAAGGCAGACTCACTTCGATACGGCCGGAATGCGCCTCCAGTTTCGTGAGCATCGAGACGAGCAGCGCACGCAGGGAAGTTTGATCCAGCGGCTCGCGATTCTCCTCGAGCAGCGCGACGAAACGCGACATATGCGTGCCCTTTTGCTCGGCGGGCAGATGCACGTCGAGATTCCATACGCCAACGCTCGGCTGCACGCCGTTTGCCGACCGCACCGACAACGGATGCCGCACTCCCTTCACGCCGACACGCGCAATCGCGATCTGACGCGTATCAGGCGTGCTTTGAACGTCGGGCATCACGAAGGCGGGATTCATCTGGTTCATTGATTCTTGTCCTTGGGCTCGCGCGGTCTTTCCTGAAAGCGCGCTTCATAACTCGTAAGCGAACACGGCGCGGATTGCGGCCCGCGCCGTGTAGAGACTAAGTGCAAAGCACGGCGCGCCCCGAGCGCGCCGCGTCAGGCTGAAACGTCAGGCGACGCGCTTTTCCAGCTTGCCCGGCTGGGCGCTCACGACCGCGTTGAGAAAGCGCTCGCGAATGGATTTCGCGATACCTGCGCCGTCCAGACCGACGCTTGCAAGCAGCTTCGCGGGATCGCCATGATCGATAAAGACGTCCGGCAAACCAAGCTGAAGCACGGGCTTCACGACCGAACTGGCCAGCAGCGCTTCGACGCATGCCGAACCCGCACCGCCCATGATCGCGCCTTCCTCGATGGTCACGAGCGCGTCGTGAGTGGCGGCGAGTTCGCGCAGCAAGTCGGCGTCGACAGGCTTCACGAAGCGCATGTTGGCCACCGTCAGATCCAACTCTTCGGCGGCAACGAGCGACGGCGCGACCATGGTGCCGAACGCGAGAACGGCGATGCGCTTGCCCGAGCCGAGTTTCTGCGACGACTCGCGGCGCACCTCGCCCTTGCCAAGCGGAATGGCGGTCATTTGCTTAACGGTTGCCACGCCCGTGCCCGCGCCACGCGGATACCGCACGGCTGTCGGGTTCGGTTGCTGAAGCGCGGTGTAGAGCATCTGACGGCATTCGTTTTCGTCGGATGCGGCCATCACCGTCATGTTCGGGATGCAGCGCAGGAACGCGAGGTCGTAATTGCCCGCGTGCGTTGCACCGTCCGCGCCGACGAGACCCGCGCGGTCGATGGCGAACACCACTGGCAGATTCTGCAGCGCGACGTCGTGGATCAACTGGTCGTACGCGCGCTGCAGGAAAGTCGAGTAGATGGCGACGACGGGCTTCATGCCGTCTGCAGCCAAGCCGCCCGCAAATGTCACCGCATGTTGCTCGGCGATGCCGACATCGTAATAACGATCCGGGAAGCGCTTTTCAAATTCGACCATGCCCGAGCCTTCGCGCATGGCAGGCGTGATGGCAACCACGCGCGAGTCTTGCGCGGCAGCGTCGCACAGCCATTCGCCGAACACCTGCGTGTAGGTTTTCTTCGAGGGCGCCGTCGATGGCTTGATGCCTTCGGCCGGATTGAATTTGCCGGGACCGTGGTAGAGCACCGGATCGGCTTCGGCGAGCTTGTAGCCTTGGCCTTTCTTGGTCACGACGTGCAGGAATTGCGGACCACGCAGTTCCTTGATGTTCTGCAGCGTCGGAATGAGCGAATCGAGATCGTGACCGTCGATTGGCCCAATGTAGTTGAAGCCGAACTCTTCGAAGAGCGTGGCTGGCACGATCATGCCCTTCGCGTGCTCTTCGAGCTTGCGGGCGAGATCGAGCATGGGCGGCGCGACGCGCAGCACGCGTTCGACACCGGCGCGCGCGGCGGCGTAGAAGCGGCCCGACATCAGACGGGCGAGATGACGATTCAACGCGCCCACGGGCGGCGAGATCGACATGTCGTTGTCGTTGAGGATTACGAGCAAGGGCACGTCGTCGGCGACGCCGGCGTTGTTCATTGCCTCGAAGGCCATGCCCGCGGTCATCGCGCCGTCGCCGATCACGGCTATGGAATAGCGGTTGTCGCCCTGCAGCTTGTTGGCGATCGCCATGCCGAGCGCCGCCGATATCGACGTGCTCGAATGCGCCGTGCCGAACGTGTCGTACTCCGACTCGCTGCGGCGCGGGAAGCCCGAGATGCCGTTCAACTGACGCAACGAGTGCATCTGGTCGCGCCGGCCTGTCAGGATCTTGTGCGGATAGGTCTGATGACCGACGTCCCAGACGATACGGTCATTCGGCGTATCGAATACGTAATGCAGCGCGATCGTCAGCTCTACCGTGCCGAGATTGGACGAGAGATGGCCGCCCGTCTGCGACACGCTGTCAAGCACGTAGGCCCGCAGTTCGTCGGCAAGCGGCTGCAGTTGGCGTCGATCGAGGGCGCGAAGGTCGGCCGGATCGTCGATGGTTTTCAGCAAGTCGTACATCGTCGTCCCATTTTAGGAAAACTGGCGTGATTCGTTCAACGCGGTCATTGCGCCGTGGGGTTCGTCACGCATTCAACGTTCAGTGCACCCGGTTCACAACCAGGTCGGCAAGTTCGGCCAGGCGCTGTCCGCGCGCGCCGAACGGCTCTATTGCAGCGTGCGCATCGCGGCCGAGTTGCGCGGCGAGTTCGCGCGACGCATCCAGCCCGATGATCGAAACATACGTGGGCTTGTCGTGCTGCGCATCCTTGCCCGCGGTCTTGCCAAGCGTGGCGGAGTCCGCCGTGACATCGAGGATATCGTCCACCACCTGAAACGCGAGGCCGACCGCGGCGGCGTATTGATCGAGCGCCGCAAGCGCCTTGGCGTCCGGACGTTCGCCTGCGAGCGCACCCATGCGCACCGAGGCGCGCAGCAACGCGCCCGTCTTCTTGCGATGCATGGTTTCGAGCTCCGGCCGCGACAGCTTGCGCCCGACGCTTTCGAGATCGATGGCCTGACCGCCCGCCATGCCGAGCGAGCCGCTTGCGAGCGCCAGTTCGCGCACGAGCGCGGCCTGCTGGGTATCGCTCAGACCATTGCGTTCGGATGTCAGCGCGACGAACGCCTGCGACTGCAAAGCGTCGCCGACGAGCAGTGCCGTCGCTTCGTCATATTGCACGTGTACCGTGGGCTTGCCGCGACGCAACGCGTCGTCGTCCATTGCGGGCATATCGTCATGCACGAGCGAATAGACGTGAATCATTTCGAGCGCCGCGCTTGCCGCTTCGACGGCGGGCGCGCTCGCGTGGGTCAGTTCGCCCGAGGCGTGCACGAGAAGCGGCCGCACGCGCTTGCCGCCGCCCAGCACCGCGTACCGCATGGCTTCGTGCAGACGCGCCGGCGCGATGTCCGTGCCCGGCAGATAGTGCTCCAGCGCGGTCTCGACGCGATCGAGCGTGGCACGCATCCATTGTTCGAAGCTCATAGGTCGTCGTCCCCTCGGTCGTTGGTGGCTCCTGCACCCTGGGTCGCGCGCTGTACCTCGACGGGCAGCGGCTTGAGCGTCTCGCCATCGAGCACGCGCACCTGCTGCTCGACTTTTTCGAGCTGTTGTTGGCAAAAGCCCACAAGCGCGGCGCCGCGCCGGTATGCCGCGAGCGACTCCTCGAGACTCAGCGCGCCCGCTTCCATGCGGCCGACGAGTGATTCGAGTTCCGCGAGCGCTGTTTCGTAGTTTTCCGGAAGCGGCGCGGCGTCTGTGGCAAGCGCGCCTGCACCGGTTTCTTCGCGTGTATCGGGGACAGCGGTCTTCGCCATGAATCGTGGATGTGCAAATGTATTTTGGAACCAAGTCGCACATTCTACGGCAAAAGCCAGTTTTTCGACCCGAAACACGTCCGTCGCAAAGCGTGGAGACGGCTAATCCTTGAGCTTGCGCCACAGCCGCCCGGCGTAGGGACGCGACGCCCTCGCGCCGGCTTTGAACGGAACTCCTGCAACAATTTATACCCAAATCAAGACCTTATACGCCCGAGTGTGGCAGATTTCGGTATAATCGCGGGCTCCCTAAATCGAATCTTCGATGGTTGGGTTGTTCACTGCTTTCACGTCTTAACGGGAGTGGGAATGTCCAATCTGAGCAATGCATTGCAACTGAATGCCATTCACAGTCAGTTGCCAGTCACGGCTTACTTTGACGAAGCGCTTCTTACGCGCGAAATCGAAACACTTTTCAAGCTTGGTCCACGCTACGTCGGGCACGAACTCATGGTTCCCGAAGCGGGAAACTATTTCGCGCTTCCTGGCGAGGGCGAAGGGCGCGTGCTCGTGCGCAATCAGCAGTCGAATATCGAATTGCTGTCGAACGTGTGCCGCCATCGCCAGGCAATCATGCTGAACGGTCGCGGCAGCGCGGACAACATCGTCTGCCCGCTGCATCGCTGGACGTACGATCTGAACGGCCAGTTGCTCGGCGCGCCGCATTTCGCCGACAAGCCCTGCTTGAATCTCGGCGCCACGCCGCTGCAAAACTGGCAAGGCCTTCTCTTCGAGGCCGCAGGTCGCAATGTCGCGGCCGATCTCGCGAAACTCGGCACGGCGCGTCATTTCGACTTTTCGGGCTATATGTTCGATCACGTCGAAGTGCACGAGTGCAACTACAACTGGAAGTCCTTCATCGAGGTTTATCTGGAGGACTATCACGTCGCGCCGTTCCATCCGGGACTCGGCAGCTTCGTGTCGTGCGACAACCTCGAGTGGGAATTCGGCGACTGGTACAGCGTCCAGACCGTCGGCGTGCACAAAAATCTGGAGAAGCCGGGCAGCCCGACGTATCGCAAGTGGCACGACGAAGTCCTGCGCTTCCGTAACGGTACGCCGCCCGAATTCGGCGCCATCTGGATGGTGTATTACCCCGGTCTCATGATCGAGTGGTATCCGCACGTGCTGGTGGTCTCGTGGCTGATCCCGCAGGGCACGCAGAAGACGACCAACATCGTCGAGTTCTACTATCCCGAGGAGATTGCGCTTTTCGAGCGCGAGTTCATCGAGGCGGAACGTGCGGCCTATATGGAAACCGCGCGTGAGGACGATGAAATTGCCGAACGCATGGACGCCGGCCGGCGCGCGCTCATGTCGCGTGGCGAGAATCAGGTCGGGCCGTATCAGAGTCCGATGGAATCCGGCATGCAGCATTTCCACGAGTTTCTGCGGCATCAGCTCGGGGCTATCTGAACGCCGTTCGGCTATCGCGCGGGAATCATGAAAAGGCGGGCTTTCGAGTCCGCCTTTTTGTTTAGACTGGCTGTATCCCACTTCACGCGCGCGGCGATTGACACGACCGGGCGCGGACGCTTGCAAGGGATCGGGGTCGCGCGCCGAAGCGCACACTCTGTCCGACACAGGAGCCGTCATGCCGCACACCCACTACACCACGCTCATCTCGGCGACGAATCTTGCCGAACGGCGCGCCGCCGCGCCCGGCAGCGTGCTCGTGTTCGATTGCCGATTCGACCTCGCCGCGCCTGAATCCGGCGCAGCGGCTTATGCCCAAGGTCATATTCCGGGCGCGCACTATCTTCATCTCGACCGCGACTTGTCCGGCGTCAAGACGGGGGCGAACGGACGCCATCCGTTGCCCGAACGCGGCGCGCTCGTCGAAAAACTCGCGAGCTTCGGGCTAAACGAAGGCCAGCAAGTCGTCGCCTACGACGCGCAAGGCGGCATGTACGCGTCACGTTTGTGGTGGCTGCTGCGTTGGCTCGGTCACGATTCCGTCGCGCTGATCGACGGCGGTTTGCCCGCGTGGGAGGCAGCAGGTCAGCCACTCGATACCGCCGCGCCGCAAAAGACAAACGGCACGTTCAAAGCCGCCGCGCCGCTTGCCGTCACCATCGATGCCCCGGCGATCGAACGCAGCATCGGCACGCGCGACCATCTGCTGATCGACGCGCGCGCCGCGGACCGGTATCGCGGCGAGAACGAGACGCTCGATCCCGTCGGCGGTCACATTCCCGGCGCGCTGAATCGCTTCTTCAAGGACAATTTGACGCCGGAGGGCCGCTTCAAGACCGCGCACGAATTACGCGATGCGTTCGGCTCGCTGATCGGCGCCACGCCCACCGACCGCATCGTGCTGCAATGCGGCTCGGGCGTGACGGCGTGTCATAACGCGCTCGCCATGGAGATTGCCGGTCTGCACGGCGCGGCGTTGTATCCGGGATCGTGGAGCGAATGGAGCGCGGATCCGGGCAGGCCCGTTGCGACCGGCGCGAAACCTTGAGGCTCGTAAAGCCCCGTCACTTGACGCGGTGCTCGCGGAACCACGCGAGCGCGCGCTTCCAGCCATCCTCCGCGTCTTCCTTGCGATAGCTCGGCCGATAATCCGCGAAGAACGCGTGCGGCGCGTCGTCATACACGACGATCTGCGACTCCCGCGCCTTCGGCTGGCCATTCGCCACGGCCTGCTTCATCTGTTCGAGCGTGTCCTGCGGAATGCTCTGATCCTGCCGGCCGTATAGCCCGAGCACAGGCACATTGAGCTCGGCCGCGTTGTCGATCGGGTTGCTCGGCGTGTTCGCCGTCTTGTTCCCCGTGACGCGCCCGTACCATGCAACCGCCGCCTTCACGTGCGGATTGTGCTCCGCATAAAGCCACGTAATGCGCCCGCCCCAGCAGAACCCGGTGATACCTAGCCGCTTCAGATCGCCGCCGTGCTCGCCCGCCCATTTGACGGTTTCGTCGATGTCCGAGATCACTTGCGAGTCAGGCACCTTCGAGACGAGCTGCTCGTTGAGAAGCTGCATGGACTTGTACGCCGAGGCATCGCCCTGACGCGTGTAGAGATCCGGCGCGATGGCAAGATAGCCTTGCTTGGCGAAGCGCCGGCAGACATCGGCGATATGCTCGTGCACCCCAAAAATCTCGTGGATCACGATGACGACCGGCAGATGCGTCTTGCCCTTCGGCTGCGCGCGATACGCCGGCACGAGCACGCCATCCGCGCCGCGCACGCCCACGGCGCCGGCTTCGAGACCGGCGTCATCGGTATGAATGGTTTGTGCCGACACGGGCAGCACGCACGCTGCGAAGCCTGTGCCGAAAGCTGCCTTGATGAAGTTGCGACGGTCGAACGGAACGTGGGGAATGAGGCTGTCGACTTCAGGGGTAAGCATGCAAAGCTCCCGCGGCAAGCGCCGGCAGGCGTCGATTCGCGCGGCCGGCGGCATGGATTCTGGAACCGCGCGAGCGTGTTCAAGGCTTCACGACGCGCGGCGCTGTACGACTCCCAAGCGAACGCGCCCGACATATCACAAGGCGCGCCGCTCATTCTAAACAGCTTTGCAGCGTCGATGCAGCTCAGTGCAGCTTGACGCGCGGCGCGGTGGACCGGCGCAGCCAGTGCGCGATGGTGTCGAGCACCATGCGCGCGTAGCCGTGGAGCGCGGCGATATGCAGCCGATACAGCGACATGTACATGAAGCGCGCGAAGAGGCCTTCGATCATCATGTTGCCGCCGATGAGCCCGCCCATCAGGCTGCCGACCGCGCTATAGCGACCGAGCGACACGAGCGAACCGAAATCGCGGTACGTATATTCCGGCAGCGATTTGCCGTTCATGCGGCGCTCGAAAGCCTTGAAGAGAAAGCTCGCCTGCTGATGCGCCGCCTGCGCGCGCGGCGGCACACCGCGCTCGTTGCCGGGCCACGGACACGCGGCGCAATCGCCCAGGGCGAATATGTTGTCGTCGGCTTCCGTTTGCAGCGTGCGGCGCACGATGAGCTGGCCGAGACGATTGGTCGGCAAGCCGTCGAGCTGCGAGAGAATGGCCGGCGCCTTGATGCCCGCCGCCCACACCGTGAGGTCTACGCGGATGGTCTTGCCGCTCGCCGTGCGAATGGAATCGCGCGAGACTTCCGCGACGGTTTCGCCCGTCATCAAGGACACGCCCAGCTTCGTCAATAGCTCGGCCGTCGCGGTCGATACCGTGTCGCGCAGCGCGGGCAGAATGCGCGGCCCCGCTTCGATCAGCACGATACCGATGTCGTGCTTCGGATCCAGCTTGTGCAAACCGTACGCGGAAAGCACGTGCGCCGTGTTGCGCAGTTCCGCCGACAATTCCACACCCGTCGCACCCGCGCCGACGATCGCCACCTGAATGCGCGGCGCGTTCAGCGAACCGAGCGGCACGGGCGGCCCTTCGGAATCGTCGATGCCCGCCGCCACCGGTTCCGGCGCAAAGTGCTCGGCGCGCATGCATGCCGCGATGAGCCGCTTGCGAAAGAGCTCGGCCTGGCCAACTGTATCGAGCGCGATGGAATGTTGCTGCGCGCCTTCGACGCCGAAGAAATGCGTCGTGCTGCCGATGGCAATGACGAGCGTGTCGTATTCCAGCTCGCGCTGCGGCAAGACCTCGCCCGCTTCGTCGTCGCGCAACGCGCTGATGGTAATGCGTTTTGTCGCGCGGTTCAGCGCGATCAACTCGCCCTGCTGAAACTCGAAGCCGTGCCACATGGCCTGCGCGGCGTATTCGAGTTCCTGCGTGAACGGGTCCATGCTGCCTGCGGCCACTTCATGCAGAAGCGGCTTCCAGATATGCGTGGGATTACGGTCCACGAGCGTGACTTGCGCACGCGGTGCCGTTTTACTGTCCGTCGTACCGAAACGGTCGCCGAGACGAGTCGCCAATTCGAGACCGCCGGCCCCTCCGCCGACGATGATGAATCGATGCATAAAGCTCTCCCGAATTTTTCTCCGCACGCGGAGTAATCAACTTACCGAGCCTCGGACCGCACGTACGTTCGACGACATGTCGGCCCGATGTCTCACCTTCCAAAAACCATTCTGCTTGAACGCGCGGCGCACTTGCAATGGCCGGCCTCGCATGTCCGGCATTCAGCGCGCTCTTTTTGCTCAGTGTGCTTCTTCCCAGTTATTGCCGACGCCCACCTCAGCCACGAGCGGCACGTTCAGCTTGGCGACGCCACACATCAATTCGGGTAAGCGCTTCCTGACTTCGGGCAGTTCCTCTTCGGGAACTTCGAGCACGAGCTCATCGTGTACCTGCATGATCATCTTCGCGTAGATATTCGTAGCCTCGATCCAGTCCTGCACCGCGATCATCGACAACTTGATGAGATCAGCGGCCGTTCCCTGCATGGGCGCGTTGATGGCCGCGCGTTCGGCCGCCTGACGACGCGGACCACTGCCGCCGTTGATCTCCGGCAGCCACAGACGCCGGCCGAACACGGTCTCCACGTAGCCGTTCATCTTCGCGGTCACGCGTGTGCGCTCCATGTAGTCGGCAACGCCCGGATAACGCGCGAAATAGCGGTCGATATAAAGCTTCGCCGCGTCGCGCGTGATGCCGAGATTCGACGCGAGCCCGAACGAACTCATGCCATAGATCAAGCCGAAATTGATCACCTTGGCGATACGACGCTGGTCGTTCGACACTTCGATCGGCGTCACGCCGAACACTTCCGACGCGGTCGCGCGGTGCACGTCCTCGCCTTCCTTGAACGCGCGCAACAACGATTCGTCACCCGAGATATGCGCCATGATGCGCAGCTCGATCTGCGAGTAATCCGCCGATACGATCTTGCAACCCGGCGGCGCGATGAACGCCTCGCGGATGCGCCGGCCTTCGCCCGTTCGCACCGGGATGTTCTGCAAGTTCGGCTCGTTCGACGACAAGCGCCCTGTCACCGCGACAGCCTGCGCATAGTTCGTATGCACGCGTCCCGTCGATGCATTCACCATGCGCGGGAGCTTGTCCGTATAAGTGGACTTGAGCTTCGACAGCCCGCGATGTTCGAGCAGCACCTTCGGCAGCGGATAATCCTCGGCGAGTTTTTGCAGCACTTCTTCGTCGGTGGAAGGGGCGCCGCTCGGCGTCTTCTTCACCACCGGCAATTCGAGTTTCTCGAAGAAGATCTGTCCGATCTGCTTGGGCGACCCGAGATTGAATTCGCCGCCCGCCAGTTCATAGGCTTCCGTTTGCAAGTCGATCAGCCGTTTGGCGATCTCGTTGCTCTGCGTGTCGAGCTTCGCGCGATCGATCAGCACGCCGTTGCGCTCCATCTTGCGCAACACGCGCGAAGTCGGCAATTCGATCTCGCGATATACCTTCAACAAGCCCTCTTCCTGCACGACTTGCGGGTAAAGCGCCTGATGCAGACGCAATGTGATGTCCGCATCTTCGGCGGCATACTCGGCCGCCTTGTCGAGCGCGACTTCGTCGAAACCGATTTGCGACGCGCCCTTGCCCGCGACGTCCTCGTATTTGATGGTCTTCACGCCCAAGTGCCGCAGCGCGAGGTTGTCCATGTCATGCGGCCGATGCGACTCCAGCACGTACGACTGCAACAACGTGTCATGCTCGACGCCGCGCATGACGATGCCGTAATTGGCGAGCACCTGCTCATCGTATTTCAGATGCTGGCCGACCTTCTTCTTCGATTCGTCTTCGAGCCACGGCTTGAGCTTCGCGAGCACTTCATCGCGCGGCAGTTGCACGGGTGCGTCCGGCCCGCGATGCGCGAGCGGAACATATGCGGCATGACCCGGTTCGACCGAGATGGACAAGCCGACGATTTGCGCGGTCATCGGATCGAGCGCGGTGGTTTCGGTATCGAACGAAGTGATCTCGGCGGCATCGATGCGTTCGAGCCACGCGCCGAACTGTTCCCACGTCTGTACCGTCTCGTAGTGGTGGACGATCTCCGTGACTTCGGCGGGCGGCGTGTCGGTCGGGCCTTCGACGGCGTCCGCGATTTCGACTTCGCGCAGCCAAGTCTTGAAGCCGTGACGCAGGAACACGTCGCGCAATTCGTCGCGCGACTCGGGACGGCTTTCGAGCGTTTCGTCGATCGACGCGATCTGCGACGCCAGGTCGCATTCCGTGTGTACGGTAACGAGCTTGCGAGCCATGGGCAGGAAGTCCAGAGCCTTGCGCAGATTGTCTCCTACCGCACCTTTGATCTCGCCCGCATGTTCTACGATGCCATCAAGGGAGTCGTATTGCGTGAGCCACTTGAGCGCAGTCTTGGGACCGCACTTTTCGACGCCCGGCACGTTATCGACCGTATCGCCGATGAGCGAAAGATAATCGACGATACGTTCCGGCGGCACGCCGAACTTGGCGATGACGCCGGCGCGATCGAGCGTTTCGTTGGTCATCGTATTGATGAGGGTGACATGATCCGTCACGAGTTGAGCCAGATCCTTGTCGCCCGTCGAGACGATCACTTTCATGCCGCGCTTTTCGGCCTGAACCGCGAGCGTGCCGATGACGTCGTCGGCTTCGACGCCTTCGATCATCACGAGCGGCCAGCCGAGCGCACGCACGGCGACGTGAATAGGCTCGATCTGCTTCGAAAGGTCTTCGGGCATGGAAGGCCGGTTGGCCTTGTAGTCGGCGTACCAGTCGTCGCGAAACGTCTTGCCTTTGGCGTCGAAGACGCACGCGCTATACTCTGCATTGGTTTCACGCCTAAGGCGTCGCAGCATGTTGATCATTCCATACAGTGCGCCGGTCGGCCCGCCGTCGGGGCCGCGCAGGTCAGGCATGGCATGGTAAGCCCGGTACAAGTAGCTAGAACCGTCGACCAATAGCAGGGTCTTACCTTCAAGACTTCGTTCTTCAGGCATTATGAACAAGAGAAAAGTGATTCCGAGTCTGCGATCGCTCGCAGATCAAGAGCGCGCGACGGCCAAAAAGGCTCGCGCATCGTGGCAGATGTTCACGATTATGGCAGAGTTTATCGAGGCTACCGAGTACCTCTCGGAGATCCGTCCTGCCATCAGCATCTACGGTTCCGCGCGTCTCAAACCCGAGTCGCCGTACTATCAGCGGACCATTGAAATCGCGCAAAAATTCTCCGATGCAGGCTTTGCCGTGATCTCCGGCGGCGGTCCCGGCATCATGGAAGCAGCCAATAAAGGCGCGCATGCGGGCAAGTCGCCGTCGGTGGGTCTCAACATCGAATTGCCGCACGAGCAGTCGGGCAATCAATGGCAGGACATCTCGCTGCGCTTCCGTCACTTCTTCACGCGCAAGGTCACGTTCGTCAAGAATTCGGATGCGGTCGTCGTGATGCCGGGCGGCTTCGGCACGCTTGACGAACTGGCCGAAGTGCTCACGCTCATTCAGACCAAGAAGTCGCGCCACGTGCCTATCGTGCTGGTGGGCGCCGAATTTTGGGCCGGCTTGCTCGACTGGTTCAAGAACACGCTGTTGACCAATGGCGTCATCGGCGAAAAAGATCTTGGACTCATGCAAGTGATCGACGACCCCGATCAAGTGCTCGATGCGGTGCTGCGCTTCTATGAAGATCGCGAAGGCGCGGCAGAGCAACCGGCGGAAGGTAAGTCGGATGAGGACCGGATGTTTTATTTGTGATTCGAAGGCTGTCGGGCGAGCGGAATCGCTATCTTCCCTCTCGCCCTTTCTCCCTCTCTCGCCTCATTCACGAGCAGCATCTCTCTGACACACGCCCATAAAGCGTAGTCTTCCGAATCGAATACTGGAGTTTGCCGGCTCCCGCATAGGCGTTCGCTGTCGAGCCGCTGCATGGCGCATCGCAATCTTCAGCCACGCACGAGCCGCCTTGAAGAAGACCGCCCCCTTCGCTTCTTCGCGTTTCGACGTCTCACTGAAACGCCACCTCCGCAAAGCTGCGCAACTTCCGGCTGTGCAACCGCGACAGGCCATTCATGCGCAGCAGTTCCATTGCCTTCACGCCGATCTGCAAATGCTGATCCACTTGCGCACGATAAAACTGATCGGCCATGCCCGGCAGCTTGAGTTCGCCATGCAGCGGCTTGTCCGACACGCATAGCAACGTCCCATAAGGCACGCGGAACCGGAAGCCGTTCGCGGCGATGGTCGCGCTTTCCATATCGAGCGCGATCGCGCGACTTTGCGACAGCCGCTGCACCGGCTCGCGATGATCGCGCAATTCCCAATTCCGGTTGTCCACACTCGCGACGGTGCCCGTGCGCATCACGCGCTTCAGTTCCACGCCTTCGAGTTGTGTCACCTGCGCAACGGCCTTCTCGAGCGCGACCTGCACTTCCGCCAGCGCGGGAATCGGCACCCACAGCGGCAGGTCGTCATCCAGTACGTGATCCTCGCGCACATAGCCGTGCGCCAGCACGTAATCGCCCAGACGCTGTGTGTTCCGCAAGCCCGCGCAATGCCCGAGCATGACCCACGCGTGCGGACGCAGCACCGCGATGTGATCCGTAATGGTCTTTGCGTTCGACGGCCCCACGCCGATGTTCACCATCGTGATGCCGCTGCCATCCGCGCGCTTCAGGTGATACGCGGGCATCTGCGGCAGACGCGCGATTGGCGCGCCTTCCTCCGGTTGCTCGCCGAGATTGGCGTTGTAGGTGACGACATCGCCCGGTTCGACGAACGACGAATACTCGCAGCGATACGCGCGCGTTTCCTCGTCATCCGCGCGCGACATCAGCGTGCGGCCGAGCTTCACGAACTCGTCGATATAGAACTGGTAGTTCGTATAAAGCACGTAGTTCTGAAAATGCGTGGGCGAAGTCGCCGTGTAGTGCCGCAGCCGATGCAGCGAAAAATCCACCCGCGCCGCCGTGAAGAGCGCGAGCGGATGAGGCTCGCCCGCGGCGGGCTCATACGTGCCGTTCACGATGCGGTCGTCGAGCAGCGCGAGGTCCGGGGTATCGAAGACATTGCGCATGGCGAGCAGGCGATCACGGTCGAGATCGCCTTCGAGATGGATGCCTTCGGCGAACGCGAAGTGAATAGGAATGGGTTGCGCCGACACGCCCACTTCAATGCCCACATGATGGTTCTTCGTCAAGAGCCGCAACTGTTCGCGATAATAATCGCCGAAGAGATCCGGACGCGTGAGCGTAGTTTCGAAGATGCCAGGCCCGGCGACGAAACCATACGAGCGCCGCGAGTCGATCTGCGTGTTGAGCTCGGTACGCACGCGCACGAACGGATAGCACGCGCGCACGCGATGCGTGAACTGCTCGTTGCGCCGATACCGCGCGAACGCGTCGCGCAGGAAAGCGGTGTTGGCTTCGTAGATGGCGGAGACCCGCGAGACGGCGGCTGCGGGGTCGTCGAATGATTCGGTTGGGAAGTCGTTTGCAGGCGTTCCCTGAGTGGTCTGAGTCCGGTCGTTTGTCATGATCTTGTATGCGTGTCTGATGCCCTCGTAGTCATCGACATTAACACGGAAGCATGCAAGAACCATGAAGCCCCCGCGCCGCGCAAGTGCGTGCGAACACGGCGCGCAACAGCTTTTTGAACGTTCCGGCCGAAATCCGCGAAGCAGCGCAAAATAAGGCGTTGCGCCGGCATGGGGTTCGCGTTTTGCTAGAATCCGGCCATCGCCTGGAGAACTGACATGAAGCCGCTCTATTTCGCCGCCGCCGCGGCCGTCCTTGCCGTCGCAAGTGTAGGCGCCACGGCGCAAACCCTCCAGGCCGAGCAGGCGGGCGCACAGCCACAAATGTCGCAGGAAGAAGCCGCTGGCCTGCCTGATCTGAAGGCCATCAACCGCCCGCCCGCGAACGCGAGTTCGAAGGTCGAAATTTCGCCGCCGCGCATGCCGAGCTTCCACGAACTCAGCACCAACGGCACCGAGATCACCGAGTATCGCGACAAGGGCAAGCCCGTCGAGATCAACGTGCATTCGAACTTCGGCACGCGCTATCAGATGAGTTCGCCTTACGACACCTCGCCGCAAGTCCGCGATAACGGCAAGGCAAGCACGCGCCTGCCATCGGTAAGCGTGCGCTACTGATCCACGGGTCGCTTGCGCCCGCTCGTCTGAGCGGGCATCTTCACGCAGTGCTCACGCGACTGCGCCGTTCACCGGCCCGCCACGGGCTTCTCAACCTGACCCAAGTTTCTGCATGGCCGTATTCACCCCCGTCTCTGACGCCGAACTCGGCGACTGGCTGCAACACTACGATCTCGGCGATGTCGTCGAATTGCGCGGCATCCAGTCGGGCATCGAGAACAGCAACTTTTTTCTCACGACCACGCGCGGCGAATACGTGCTCACGATCTTCGAGAATCTCACGGCGACGCAACTGCCGTTCTATCTCGATCTGATGCGCCATCTGGCGGCGCATCGCGTGCCGGTTCCCGATCCCATGCCGCGCAGCGACGGCTCGCTCTTCGGCATGCTGCACGGCAAGCCCGCTGCCATCGTCACGAAACTCGAAGGCGCGCCGGAACTCAAGCCGACGCCCGCGCATTGCATCGAAGTCGGTCAGATGCTCGCGCGCATGCATCTCGCCGGGCGCGATTTTCCGCGGCATCAGCCGAACTTGCGCAGCCTCGCGTGGTGGCAGGAGAACTTGCCGGCCATCGTTGACTTCCTGAGCGCGCCGCAGCGCGAACTGATCGAATCCGAGCTTGTGCATCAGGCCGCGTTTTTCACGTCGGCGGACTACGCCGCGCTGCCGGACGGACCGTGCCACTGCGATCTGTTTCGCGACAACGTGCTGTTCGCGCCGGGCCGCGATCACGCACGGCTCGGCGGGTTCTTCGACTTCTACTTCGCGGGCGTCGACAAGTGGCTCTTCGACGTCGCCGTGACCGTGAACGACTGGTGCGTCGATCTCGAAAGCGGCGCGCTCGACCCCGCGCGTATCGACGCAATGCTGCGCGCTTATCAAACCGTGCGCCCCTTCACGCCCGCCGAGGAACGCCACTGGAACGACATGCTGCGCGCCGGCGCCATGCGCTTCTGGGTCTCGCGCCTGTACGATTTTTACCGTCCGCGCGAAGCGCAGATGTTGAAACCGCACGATCCCGGCCATTTCGAACGCATTCTGCGCGAGCGCGTCAAAGCCGCTGCCAGCCTCAATCAGTAACCTTCCACTCTGCTCATGCGACTGATCGAAGTTCCCGCCAAGACCGGCTATGTATGGTTCCGCCAGGGCATCTGGCTGTTCCGCCGCAATCCGTTTGCGTTCCTCACCGTGTTCTTCGCTTATCTGTTCGTGATGACGCTGATTTCGCGCGTGCCGCTCATTGGACCGTTGCTGCCGTTGCTGTTCATTCCGGGCATCGCGGTGGGTTTCATGGCCGCCTGCCGCGACACCATCGCAGGCAAGCCCGTTTGGCCGACCGTTCTCGTCGATGGCTTCCGCTCCTACGGCACCGTGGTCGCGCGCCGTCTGCTCGCGCTCGGCGCGATCTACGTCGTGGCGATGGCGGTGATCTTCGCGGCATCGGCACTGGTCGACGGCGGCACGCTGCTCGGCCTGATGATGGGCGACGGCCCCGCCGGCGACCCCGAAACCGTGGCCGCGAGCTTCAGCCCGCTCGCCGTGCTGGTGGCGATGGCCTGCTACATTCCAGTGGCCATGCTGTTCTGGTTCGCGCCCATTCTCGTTGCATGGCACGACGTGACGCCCGCGAAGGCGCTGTTCTTCAGCCTCGTGTCGTGCTGGCGCAATCGCGGCGCCTTCGTGCTTTACGGCGTGTTGTGGATTGCCGTGGCGCTTGCCGTATCGTTCGGCCTGACCGCGCTGATGCAGGCGCTTGGCGTGAGTCAGGAGATGGCGTTGGCGGTGCTCATGCCCGCGTCGATTCTCGTCACGACCGCGCTCTACTGCTCGTTCTATGCGACCTATCGCGGCTGCTTCGGCGTGCAGTCGCCGGACACGCCGGATATGCCTAATGCATCGGATACACCGGGCATCTGATGCCCCGAATCCTCGCGCGCGAAGCGTTTTCCGTACACTAACGTCATTGGCCGATACGGCCTTTTGCGGCGCCTCGCCATGACCTCGCCCGACGACTTCCCGCTCGAACTCGATCAGCAAATCTGCTTCGCGCTCTATTCGACATCGCTCGCGATGACGAAAACCTACAAGCCGATGCTCGACAAACTCGGCCTCACCTATCCGCAGTATCTGGCGATGCTGGTGCTGTGGGAAAGCGACAATCTCACCGTGAAGGAAATCGCCGCGCGCTTGTCGCTCGATTCAGCCACGCTCACGCCGCTGCTCAAGCGCCTGGAGGCGCAGGGGTACGTCGAGCGCATACGCGGCGTCGAGGATGAACGGCAGGTGCATGTGCGCTTGACGGCGCAAGGCCGGTCGCTGCGGCAATCCGCGCGTGCCATTCCGCCTGAGATTTTTTGCGCGGCTGGTTCCGATGTCGACGAATTAGTGCGCCTGCGCAGCGATCTGGTCAGGCTGCGGGCATCGCTCAACGAGTATCTAGAACGCTGATAGCCATTCCCTAATCGCATCTTGACCAAAATTTAATTTGCACGCTAATGATTATCGCGATATATTTCTATCCGTGGTCGACGCAATGATGACCCGACAGTCAAGTCCAACCCTTCCGCGCCGAACAAGGCGACGAATTCAAGGAGAAAAGCGATGAGCATCCTGTACAAGGCAACCGCGACGAGCACCGGTGGACGCGACGGACGCGCGGTGTCTTCCGACGAACAACTGAACGTGAAGTTGAGCGCACCGAAGGCCTTGGGCGGCACGGGCGCGGAAGGAACGAATCCGGAACAATTGTTCGCGGCGGGCTACTCGGCGTGCTTTCTTTCCGCGATGAAATTTGTCGCCGGCCAGCAAAAGGGCACGGTTCCGGCGGATACGACCGTCACCGCCGACGTGGGCGTCGGCCCGAACGATGCGGGCGGCTTTGCGCTGGATATCGAATTGCGCATCGCGCTGCCGGGACTTGACCGAGCGGAAGCACAAGCGCTCGTCGATGCGGCTCACAAGGTTTGCCCGTATTCGAACGCGACGCGCAATAACGTCGATGTGCGCGTGAAGCTCGTCTGAGCGAATCGGACAAAAAGAAAATGCCGGCTCGCGAAACCGGCATTTTCTTGGGCGTTGCAAATGAAAAAAGCCGCTGGACAATTCCTGCGGCTTTTTTATTAACGCTCTGAAAGCATACTGCTTAGTTCGCCATCCACGTCGGATGACGCGTGCCAGCACGCTGATCCAGGCGCTTCATGCGATATTCGAGATCGTAAATGTCGGTGGCTTCGGCCAAATAAGCGTCGTCGCGTTCGCGATCACGTTGGTCGGCGGACTTCGTCAGAAACAGGAAAATGCGGCTGAGCAGGAACATGGTGGGCCTCGCTTGGATACTGGGGTAACTACCTATGGATGTAACTATAGGGTAATCCCTGATCCGACGCAAGTCTTATCGGCTAGATTCCTGATACTAAAGACTAATTTGCAACACTTGAAATTGTCGCGCGGACTGCTCTAAGCAACGAAAGCCGCGCGCGCGGACGCGCTGGAACGGCGTTGATGTTTGAAGAACTCCCACATCACGGCTGACGAGTCCGGACCCTTGGCTGAATGGAAAGCCACGGTATCGTCGCCGCCCGCCCACGCGTGGCCCAATCCGCGAACGACCACGCTCTTGACGACGCGTCGGCCATTCTTGAAGTAGTCGCGCACGACGCCGTCCGCTTGCTTCTCTTCACGCAATTCGCCTGCGCGCGGAGCACCGGCGGCATCGACGAAACCGTTGAGACGCAAAAATTGTTGCGTCAATTGTTCGGCGTTGGACGGCGACACGACTGAATCCAGCTCGCCGTGAACGATGATCGCCGGCATTCCGGGATATTCGCGCGTGTCGACGGCAGCATCGACGAGCGTGACGGGGTCGTTGCGACTGCCGCGACGCATGACATCCATCGCGCCGATTGCCGAACTTGCCTCGCCGAACACTACCCCAGAGTGCAAGCCGACAGCGGCGAACAGTTGCGGATATCGCACCGCTAACAAGGCGGACATGCCAGCACCCGCCGACATGCCGGCGAGATAGACGCGCTCGGCGTCGAAACCATGCTCGGCGACGACCGCCTTGACCAGCGATACGATCGACGCCGCCTCGCCGCCGCCTCCATTGCCGGACGCGTCGTACCAGCGCCAGCATCGATGCGCATGATCATGCTTAGACTGTTCGGGATACAGCACGGCGAAACCAAATTTGTCGGCGAGAAGATTGAGGCGCGTTCCTTGCGCAAAATCATCGGCATTCTGCTGACAGCCATGCAACATGACGACGAGCGGCGCGCGTTCGAGTTCGGCTTGCGGCGGCGTGTACAGCGCGTACGAAACATGGTTGACGAAGCGTCCGCCCGTCGGCGGCGCGGAATGATAGGAACGCATCCACTTTCCCAAAGCCCAAGCGGACGCGCGCGGACGAACTCGCGACTCCCGCGCCGTCGGCTGCGCACCAACGCCTGAGCCACTGCGCACAGTGGCTGCCTTGGTAGCAGCGCCCGACTTGAGCTTTGTCTTGACGCTTTTCGGTCGGGCTGGCTTTGTTGAGGGACGCGACTTCGGCACACGCAAGGGTTCGACTTGACTGGCGACCAGGCGTCTCAAGCCGCGCAACCAGAGCTTGGTAAGGCTTTTCGACATTTGGCTGGGTCCTCTACAAATAGGCGAATCAGAAGGCACTCTGTTTTGATGATGACAAGACGTGCCCAGTTGTGCATCGCACAATAACATCAAAAAGATGGTTTCGAGCGACTCGAAAACTCATATATCGGGACGAATTGCAAGGCAATCAAGGCGAAAGAGAATTTTTAACCGAAGTTACACGACGTAACTGACATCATCTTTTCGGCCGAGTCGCATAATTAGGGATTGTCCCAGCAGGTATACTCCAAGGTCTTCTCCACGCAGTCGTGACAGCCGGTGCGAGAAGCACGCTCCATGTCGCACTGCAGCAACCTCTATTCCCAAGCTCTGCAATGAACCTTGTTCCATCAGCCTCAACCTGGTTTTTCGTTACCGCTTTTGGCAGCGTCGGCGTCATGGCGCCGTTGGCGGTCGTGGTTGCGGCGTGGCTCGCCGTCGGCTACCGATGGAAATACGCGTGCGCGTGGCTCGGGTTGCTCGGTGTTGCCAGCGGACTCGTGGCGTTGAGCAAGATCGCGTTTATCGGTTGGGGAATCGGCGTGCGCGATCTGGATTTCACCGGCATCAGCGGTCATGCGTTGATGTCGACGGCTGTACTGCCGGTTGCGCTATTCGTCGCCGCGTTGTCGATGCGCGCGTCGTTGCGCGTCACAGCGATCGTGCTGGGACTTGTTATCGGTGTAATGGTGGGCGTGTCGCGTGTCGTGCTGAACGCGCATTCGATCTCGGAAGTGGTCGCGGGAGGTTTGCTTGGCGCAGTGGTGGCCGTTGCTTTCGCGTGCATCGCGTGGCGGGCGCAAGCGGCGAAAACGCTATCACCGGGACCGGTCGCGGCGAGCCTGGCTGCGGTCGTGATCGCGTTGCATGGCGTGCCGGTGCCTACTCAGCAGTGGATCACGCAGATCGCGCTGGAACTGTCCGGCCACGAGCGGCCGTATATCCGGGCGCGCTGGAAAGTGCAAAACTATCGAATTCCAGCGCGTCGGACCGAGGCGCTGGCGGTGCCGTTCGCGGTTGCTTGAGCGGCCGCCTGAGCAGCCGCAGTCTCTGCAAGCCTCAGTCGTTCACACCAATGATCACGCTGGAAGCCTTGATCACTGCAACAGCTTTCTGACCTTCTGCGAGGCCAAGTGTATCGGCGCTGCGGTTCGTGATGATCGCGGTCACCGTGGTTGCGTCGTCCAGCGTCAATGTCACTTCGGCGTTCACGGCGCCCTTCGTCACACTCGCCACCGTGCCACGCAACTGATTGCGTGCCGAAATCTTCGCGGGCGCGTCTTCCATCAGCATGACCCACGACGCCTTGATGAGCGCGAACGCTTCGCTGCCTTCCTTGAGACCGAGCGATTCGGTGCTTTCGTGCGTAACCACGGCAACGATCGTCTGTCCACCCGGCAAGCCCAGTTCGATTTCGTCGTTCACCGCACCGCGCGTGACTTTGGTGACTTTCCCCGCCAGTTGATTGCGTGCACTCGTTTTCATTCCTAGTCTCCCTATGAGTTGCCAGTCGCGGGCGAAGCCTTCTATAGCCATGCCCGCTTGTTGAAGAAACTTGCGATGTTCGCGTTCGACCGCTTGGTAGGTCTCGATGAGACGCCGCGCCGCCGATGTCAATGTGGTTCCGCCTCCGCCCCGCCCACCGCTCGCGGTAATCACGAGTGGCTCGCCAGCGAGATTGTTCATGGTGTCGACCGCATCCCAGGCCGCCTTGTAGCTCATGCCGACGGCCTTTGCCGCCGCCGTGATCGATCCGTTATCGCGAATCGCCGCGAGCAGCGCAATACGCGCCGCGCCGCCAAGAGTCGCGTCGCCGCTTTGCAGCCAGACAGCGCCACCAACTGCCAATGAATCGGCCGTGGCGGAGGGTGCTGTTTCGTTCATCGATTGCCTCCCGCATCGCGTTGCGCATTATATCGGCGCGCATACACGGCCACGAACGATAGGTCAGAAAGCCGTTTCAATTCATACGAATGCCAATCATTCTCGCAGTCACGAAATCGACACACGGCGAGTGAAACATGGCGCATTGCGCTTTCACCGATTCGCGCAAGCCCCGCTCAAGCCAAGGACGCGACATGAACGACTTTGCTCTTTCTACTGGCCGTCAGGGCCGCACCACCGGGCAACGGCTCGCCCTGCTGCTCTTTCTGATCGCCATCGCGGCAGGCGCCGTTTATTGCGTCACGCATCTTTTCGAAGACCTCTCGCCCGTGCGCGAATCGTCAGCGTTTCCGTACATCTTGCTTGGCATTGCGCTTTTGATCGCGCTCGGCTTTGAGTTCGTCAATGGCTTTCACGATACCGCGAACGCCGTCGCCACCGTCATCTACACGCACTCGCTGACGCCGAATCTGGCTGTCGTCTGGTCCGGCGCGTGGAACTTCGTCGGCGTGCTGGTCTCGAGCGGCGCGGTGGCCTTCGGTATCCTGCAACTGCTGCCGGTGGAATTGATCATCGGCGTGGGGAGCTCGCAGGGCTTCGCGATGGTCTTTGCGCTCCTGATCGCGGCGATCATCTGGAACCTCGGCACGTGGGCGCTCGGCTTGCCGTCTTCCAGTTCGCATACGCTGATCGGCTCCGTGATCGGCGTCGGGCTGATGAACCAGATGCTGCACGGCGCGAACGGAACGTCGGGCGTCGATTGGGCGCAAGCGACCTCGGTCGGCAAGTCGCTGCTGCTTTCGCCGCTGGTCGGCTTTATCGCCGCGGGCTTTTTGCTCTACGTGATGAAGCTGGTCGTGCGCGTGCCCGCGCTCTACAAGGAACCGGAAAAGAACACGCCGCCGCCCTTCTGGATTCGCTGCCTGCTGATTCTCACCTGCACGGGCGTTTCGTTCGCGCACGGCTCCAACGACGGCCAGAAAGGCATGGGCCTCATCATGCTGATTCTGATCGGCACGGTGCCGACCGCCTACGCGCTCAACAAGGCCGTCACGGCCGAGGAAACGCAGACCTTCCTCTCGGTTAGCCACAACGCATCCGAAGTGCTGCAGCGTTACGCCGATGGCAAGCCTGCCGCCACGGATTCACGCGGCGCCGTCGAGCATTACGTGCAGACGAAGACGCTTGCGCCGGACACGGTTCCGTCGCTGAAAAATCTGATCGATTCCATCGATGCGAAAGTGCGTCCAAGCGAAACCATCGCCAATTTGCCGCAGGGAACGGTGCGCAACGTGCGTAACGACATGTACGTGGCATCGGAAGCGCTGCGTCTGATGGAAAAGCAAAAAGCGCCGGCCTTCACGAATGACGATTCCGCCGTGCTCACCAACTACAAGGCGCAGATCGATCACGCCACCAAGTTCATCCCGACCTGGGTGAAGGTTGCGGTGGCCGTCGCGCTCGGGCTTGGCACGATGGTCGGCTGGAAGCGCATCGTGGTGACGGTGGGCGAGCGTATCGGCAAGACGCATCTGACATATGGACAAGGCGCTTCGGCGGAACTGGTCGCGATGCTGACCATCGGCGCCGCCGACGTTTACGGCTTGCCGGTGAGCACGACACACGTGCTGTCGTCGGGCGTCGCGGGCACGATGGCCGCGAACGGCTCCGGTCTTCAATGGCGCACCGTGCGTAGTCTCGCGCTGGCTTGGGTGCTGACCTTGCCGGTGTCGATCATCCTCGCGGGCGGACTTTTCTGGGCCTTTCGCGGTATCTTCTAAGCGTTTGTTTTCGCATCCGTTTCGCATCCCTTCCGCATCCCACGCAATTGCACGGCGCAGAGTCCGATCCGCGCCGTGCAAGTTTTGCCCACCCCCATCTGCATCGACTCCCTTTTCGACAATCCGCTTTAACCGCGCAACCGTTCGATTGCGCGTCTAGCCTTTATCCATAAGCCTGAGCCGCTGCGGCACAGCTATTGCTAAACACCACTCGTCGATCGCAACCCGACCGGCTGGCGGCCGAAAGCCGCCACTCGACGTGTCGCTGCGTGGGAGACCATGGCGGGGCCGGTTCAAGGCGATCTTTCGATAAGGAGAAGACAAAATGACGATCGGAACCATACTGCTGATTATCCTGATCTTGCTGCTGGTGGGCGCAATCCCGTCGTGGCCGCACAGCCGTAGCTGGGGTTACGGGCCGAGCGGTATCTTGGGCATCGTGCTGATCGTGGTCATCGTGCTGTTGCTCATGGGTCGCATATAACCGCCTGAACGGTTTGCAAACAACGTTCGAGACAGACCGCAAAACAAAAGGGGCGCTCAACCAATGTTGAGCGCCCCTTTGCTTTTGTAGCGAATCGATTTAAACCCGCGACTTAAACCCGCGTTTCAAACCCGCATGACCTGTCCGTTTGGTTCGATCTTGCGCGGAATCACGGGTTCTGCCGGCTTGCGCGATGACGATGACGCCGACGGCCTGCTTGGAACAGCCGCAGCACCCGCCGATTCGACCGTGCCTTTATCCGCCACCTGCTTGACGGCCGTGGCGCCTTTGCGTTTCTTCTTCGCCGTGCTCTGCGCGGTGTTCTGCGTCGGCACACGCGCCTTGTTCTTGGATTTCGTGGTCTGGACCTCAGGTGGATTCCAGACTTCCGTGTAACGCTCGGCAGCAATAGCCGTAGATGAACCGAGCAAGACAGCGATGGTAAGCAATGCGAGCTTCAAGAGGTCCGCTCCGTGAATTAGTGATCCGCTCTGCGCGAGAGGATGGCGTCGAGCGACCGCTCGGAAGTGTCCAGTTCCAGCAGCGCGGCGTCCAGTCGGTCGAGCGCGCGGGCGGCGAACTGGCCGTCTTGTTGGTCGTCCGGTTCGACGCGCGTGGCGTCGAAAGCCGCGTTGACGGCGCGTGTCGCGCGCATGAAACGTTCGAGCGCAGCGGCTTCGAGCGACTCGTTGCGTGGGTTCATCGGCAAACTCCTTGTTGCGGACAAGCTGTACGAATATACAGTAACCCGGCGGGATGCAAAACACTCCGCACACGGCGTGGCAAAAATGCCAAACATCGCTTGACCGGCGCGCGGCTGCCGTTTCTCACGTTTGAAGGCGGCATTTCGCCGCGTGCATGTCGACAAGCATTCGCGTTAAGCCGCGCTTAATTTTCGACGCACAAACTCCAATCGCGCCCGAACCAGCGCCGCCTTCAACCGTTAGGCGACGAGCCGATCAGATGAGGAATGTGCCATGCCCGCCAATACCGCCGCGCGTCAGTCATTTGCCAACATTGCATCGACGATGCGCAAGCAGTCCGCGCTCAAGCTTCAGGAATGCCGCCTGTCGGAGCCGGTCGAACCGCCGTGGGGAACGGCGTATCGGACGATCGAATGGTCGCTGAAAAGCGATCCGCGCGTGCAGCGACGGGTGGTTCCGGCCGACTGCACCGCCTCCGAATTGGCTGAAACACTACGGTCGCACGTGCCCGGCCGGTGCTACGGTCCATCGGACGAAGACTAAAAACGCCTTGTACTAATCCAGAAATGGACTATTATGAGTCTCAAGTTCCTTTAGAGACTCAAAGATTATGCCATCTGCTGCACGCATCGCCTCGCCGGAGAGTGGGCTTCCGCCGCCGCGTCTGGCTCCCGGCTTGGGCGAGCTATCCGCTGCCGGTCTGCGCGCTTTTTTGAACATCGCGCGGGACTGGTCGCTATCCATCGAAGAGCAGATCGTTTTGCTCGGCTCGCCGGGCCGCTCGACCTTCTTCAAATGGAAGAATGCGCCCGACTCGGCGCGGCTCACGCGCGACACACTCGAACGCCTTTCGCTGATTCTCGGCATCTACAAGGCGCTGCAGATTCTGCTTCCTGAGCCGGCCGCCGCCGATACCTGGATCAAACGCCCCAATACCGCGCCGCCGTTCGGCGGCAGACCTGCGCTTGCTCGCATGCTGGCGGGCAATATCAGCGACCTTCTGGCGGTTCGGCAATATCTGGATGCAATGCGAGGCGGATGGGCGTGATCGAAAACAAGGATGTGATTCAAGCCGCGGACTGGCGCACACGCTGGCCGCACGGCCAACTAGACTGGTCGCCGGCGTATCGGGTAATACCCACGCGGTTTCCCGCCGTCAATCTGTTCGATCGCGTCGCGCGTCCGGAAGACTTCGAAGCGCTCTACGCGCTGGAAGCGATGACCAACGACCGCCTGCGTACCGAAGTCGGCGATCTCGATCTCGTTCCGCCCGACGAGCGCTGCTTCGGGCCGGGCTGCGGGCCGATCATGGCCGCGTTCACGCATCTGAACCCCAATGGCAGCCGTTTTTCCGACGGCAGCTACGGCGTGTTCTATTGCGGACGCGAACGGCAAACGGCTATCGCGGAGACGCGCTATCACTCGGGGCTATTTCTCGCAGCAACCAAGGAAGCGCCGCTTCGTCAGCAGATGCGCCTGTACACGGTGATCGCGCATGGCGAAGTAGTCGATCTGCGTGGGAATCGCATCGCGGAAGCGGGACTCGACGCGCGCATCCTCGATCCCGACGACTATGCGCCCGGCAAGGCGCTCGGACGCGCTATCCGGGCGGCGGGCGTGCCGGGCATTGCGTATCCGTCCGTGCGGGATACGCAGGGCGAATGTCTCGCCGCGCTGCACACCACGATGCTGCGCGACTGTCATCACGCGGCGTACCTGGAATACAACTGGAACGGCGAGACAGTCGACTATGTGTTCGAGTTGAATCAAGTGGGCTAGCGAATCAACTCATCGCCACGGCGGCCGGCGACCGCGTACGCGCGAGCTTCTTCGCGGCCGGCCGCGCCGCTTTCGGCCGAGTCTTGCGCGCCACGGTAGATACCGCTTGCGCCGCCGCGCTCTTGCCGCTCGCCTTCAAGCCGCCCGCACGCGCCTTTTTGCTCGATTCGGCGAGAAGGTTGGTCAGCCGCGCATCGTTCGGAACGGTACCTTTGCGGTTTTTGCGCGCGGCTTCGCGGGCGCGACGCTTCGCATCCTTTTCGAGGAAGATGGCAAGCGCAGCTTCGTCGGTCTTGAGGCCATGGCGACGCGATGCCGGCATCGATTCCGCCAGTTCGCCCGCTTCGAACGCCTCGATCACCGCCGGATGCACATAGCACTTGCGGCACACCGCCGGCGTATTGCGCAGCAGTTGCGACACTTCCTTGATGGTCCCGACGATGTGCTTGCGCGCCTCCGTCACCGTTTCCCATTGCAGCCGCCGCAGCGCCGCGAGCGCGAACACGCTGCCGGCCCACGTGCGATAGTCCTTCGCCGTGAAATCCGCGCCGGTGATCTCGCGCAGATAATCGTTGATATCGGATGAACTCACCGCGTGGCGCTCGCCATCGG
The DNA here is from genome assembly GCF_023631025.1 of Caballeronia sp. GACF4. Taxonomy (NCBI): domain Bacteria; kingdom Pseudomonadati; phylum Pseudomonadota; class Betaproteobacteria; order Burkholderiales; family Burkholderiaceae; genus Caballeronia; species Caballeronia sp. GACF4. Next base: position 40,582 of record NZ_JALQDW010000017.1, on the reverse strand, counting down.
CATCGAGGTATTGGAAAAGGTCTTGCCCCGGCAAATCCATGCAGCGCTTCACGATCTTGGCCACGCGCGCATCGCTGACGGAAACGTCGTGCTCGATCCCGCTCTTTCCGCGAAACCGGAAACGCAACGTCCCCGACGACACCTTCAAATGGCGCTTGAGCAGCGTTGTCAGTCCATACGACTGGTTTTCCCGCGCATATTCCTCGCTGCCAACGCGCACGAGCGTCGTATCGAGCAAGCGCACGACCGTCGCGAGCACCTTGTCGCGCGGCATGCCGTCGAGGGCAAGATCGCGCGTGACGCGGGCGCGCAGCTTGGGCAGCACCGCGCTGAACGCGAGCATGCGCTCGTATTTGGTGGCATCGCGCGTTTCGCGCCATTGCGGGTGATAGCGATATTGCTTGCGACCGCGCGCATCGCGGCCGGTGGCTTGCAAGTGGCCGTGCGCGTCCGGACAGATCCAGACATCGATGTAAGCGGGCGGAATGGCCAGTGCGTTGATGCGGCGGATCTCCGCTTCATCGTCGATACGCTTGCCCTGCGTGTTGAAGAAAGCGAATTTCCCGTCGATCCATTCGCGCGTGTAGCCGCGACGCGAATCGTCCACATACCGAAGCCCGGGCGGCAGATCTTCGGGACAGCCTTGCGCGCCGCTGCCCGTAAGCACTTCGGCGACGCTCGCGCCGCCGCCTGCTTCATTACTTTTCGCAATCCGCGCCACGTCTGCCTCGCTTGTCTGCTCATGTCGATGGCAGGCTATCGAGCAACGTGCGTGCCTCGGGCACGTGCGCGATCAGGGCAGCGCCAGCTCCCGCGCGCCTTCGGAGGCGGCCCAGCGCTCTTTGACCGACCAGCGTTCATCGGTGCCCGGCTGGACGATGGTCAACCGCCCTTCCGATGCGAACGCGCCGGTATCGATAAAGATCTGCGCGCCGACTTGCTTGACCACGCGCTGCGGCGTGTGTCCGCAGTACGTGGGCGAGAGTCCGCGCTGGCGCGCCGGGTCCACGCTACCGAGCGCCAGGCCGCGGCCCCAAAGCATGTCGGTACGCGCCTGGTCGGAGAAATCGGCGGTGTCGAGATCGGCGTCGCTGCCGAAAAATTCCGCGTGCAGCACGTTGAAGCGCCGCGCGCCGCTGCCGACTATTCGCACGAGCGGCAGCCTCGCCAAACGAATCGCGAGCGCTTCGAGCTGATCGTGCCCGAGCGTCTGCGCCCACGCCCCGCCAATGGCATACCACGCCTCGCGGCGCATGGTGCCGGTCGCAACCGCGATCAGCGATTCCTCGTGATTGCCCATCACCGGATAGAACCACGGCTTGTCGATCAGGTCGATGGCGGCGAGCGAATCCGTGCCGCGATCGATCAGATCGCCGACCGAGAACAGCCGGTCGCGGGCGCCGTCGAAGCCTATCTCGCGCAGGAGATAGCGCAGCGCGTCCACGCAGCCGTGCAGGTCGCCGACCACGAAATCGCGGCCAGTCTCGTTGGCTGGGTGCCGGCAAACGGCAGGTAAAGTAGGACCATTCATTCGAGCGATCTTAGCGTCAGTTAAACGGGGCGTGTGCGGCGTGGGTCGCTTTCATCACGCAAATGACGCTTGGAATACCGGTTCCCGGAATCTGCGTCACCCAAGGCTGGCTGAAAGGCGCGTCGGCAATAATCGCTGCGAAAGTCGCCCGCGCTCACGCCAACGCAAAAAGACAATGATCATTCTCCCAACCGTTTTGCGCAACCGCCCGCGCGCGCTGATCGGCCTTCTGGTCGGCATATCGGTCAGCGCGCTGATTCCCCTCGACGTCACGCCGACCGTGCGCGTCCTGATTGGCTGGGACACGGCCGTGTGGCTTTATCTGCTGCTCATCTGGATACAGATGGCGACTGCGGACCAGAGCAACGTGCAGCAACTCGCCGAGCGCGAAGACGAAAACGCGGCCGCCGTACTGATGATCGTGAGCGTCGCGGCGCTGGCGAGTCTGGTTGCCATCGTCGTGGAACTATCGGCCGCGAAGAGCATGGGCTCGCATGGGCTGCCGAAGTATTTGCTGACGGGCGCGACCATGCTCGGCGCGTGGTTTCTCATCCCGACGATGTTCACGCTGCACTATGCACGCCACTACTATCGCTCGACCGAAGGCGAACCCGCGCTCCGATTTCCCGACCGGCATCTGAAGCCGGACTACTGGGACTTGCTGTACTTCTCCTTCACCATTGCGGTGGCATCGCAGACTTCCGATGTCGTCGTCTGCTCGAAGAGCGCGCGCAAGACAGCGCTCGCGCAATCGGTGCTTTCGTTCTTCTTCAATCTCGCGGTGCTCGGCCTCTCGGTCAATATCGCGGCGAGCATGGTCGGCGGCTGAACGCATCCGCGCAACGCGACTGTCACACCTTCCAAATAAGCTGACCGCACGCCGCATGTAAAAACGCGGCGCGCGGCGCTGTCACTTTTACACGGCTCGAAATCCGGGGCTTCGGGCGCCTTCAAGTCTGCTCATTCGCGACAAAGGCGGAAATGATCGTGGCCATACGCACACGTTTCGTGCGCGCATGGCACGGCGATTGCTGCACTGCGCCAGTGAATTAGATAGAAACCCTGATCAGCACCGCGAATGCGCGGCCCGGTATCCCGCTCTGGCATCGAAGAGCGCGAGGCCATCGCCACGCGACTTCCGCACTGGAGCCCACTTTGCCCTTGAACGTTCTGCTGGTCGCCTCCGAGGCCGTGCCACTCGCCAAAACCGGCGGTCTCGGCGACATGGTCAGCGCTTACGCCGCCGCGCTGCGTGAAGCCGGCGTCGATGCCACCATTCTCCTGCCCGCTTATCCAAACGCCATCGCCCAGGCGACCGATCTCGTCCGCGTCGCGGTGCTCACAGGCTTGCCTGGTGGCGACGCGACGCTCATACGTGGCCGCATGCCCGACACCGGCGTGCCGGTTTTGATGCTGCGCTGCGACGCGCTCTACGCCCGCACGGGTCTGTATCAGGACGCGCAAGGCCGCGATTATCCCGACAACGCCGTGCGCTTCGCGACGCTTTCGGCCGCCGCCGTGCGTATCGCGCAGGGTATCAAGGGCGTGAAAAAGCCCGATATCGTTCATGCGCACGACTGGCACACCGGCCTCACGCCGCTCTTGATGAAAGATGCGGGCGTGCACGCGAAAAGCGTATTCACGATCCACAATCTGGCATTCCAGGGCAATTACGCGCTCTCGCTTGGTGCGTCGCTCGGCGTGCCGCAAAAGTGGCTGGCAAATGCGTTGACCGATCCGCAAAGCATCGAGTTCTATGGCGCGCTCAGTTTGATGAAAGCCGGCATCGTCCATAGCGACAAAGTGACGACCGTCAGCGAAACCTACGCGCGCGAAATTCTGACGCCGCGCTTCGGCCATCTGATGGAAGGCGTGCTGCAAAGCTGTAAGGACAAGCTGTCGGGCGTGGTGAACGGCATCGACGAAGAGACGTGGAATCCGGCTAGCGATCCGCTGATCGAGCGCAACTATTCCTTCGACGATATGCGCGGCAAGCACGCTTGCAAGCGGACCTTGCAGCGCATGTTCGGCCTGCCGGTCGATCCGTTCGCGCCGCTGATGGCAATCGGCAGCCGCATGACCGGTCAAAAGCTCGCCGATGTCGTGCTCGACGCACTGCCGCGTCTGCTCGAAAAGCATCCGCGTCTGCAACTCGCGGTGATCGGCAAGGGCGAATCGCACATCGAGAAAGGTTTCAGGCGGCTTGCGCAAGAGTTTCCCGATCGCGTGGGCGTGCGGATCGGCTATGACGAGCGGCGCGCGCATGCACTGCACGCGGGCGCGGACATTCTCCTGCATGGCAGCCGCTTCGAGCCTTGCGGCCTCACGCAACTTTACGCGATGCGCTATGGCACCCTGCCCGTCGCGTCGCGCGTGGGCGGTCTGGCGGATACCATCGTCGACGCCGCCGAAGCCGCCGTGCGCGAAACCGTCTATCTGCGCGACGGCACATACGACACGCCGATCGCCATCGAGGAAACGTCGGCGGCGCCAACGGGCTTTCTCTTCGAAGGCGAATCCGCGGACGATGTCGTGCAGGCCGCGAGCCGCGCCATCGACGCCTACATGCGCCCGCAGACCTGGCGCGAACTTCAGCGCAACGCCATGTCGTGCGACTTCGGCTGGCGCGAAGCCGTGGCGAAGATGGTTGCACTCTATGTCGATCTCAGCGGCCTCAAGCCGAGCAAGACCGCCTTGCGTACCCGCCGTATTGCCGATGCCGCTTCGCAAGCCGCGCATCCGGCCATTCTCGAGACAGCCGAGCGCCTCGTCGCGCGCACTGCCTGAGCCCAAGCCTCGAAGCTATTGCACGGCAGCGTCGTCACGTCAGACGCAATGGCATTCGGGGCGCGGCACGCTACGTGCTCCAACCCCCCATGCGAAGCCCCGAAGGAAACTCTTGGGGGGCCGTGGCGCCCACCGGCGAGATGCACTCTCGCGCCGGTGCCTCGCGATACGCGACGCGGGCCAGTGTCGATACCGGCGGTACTGTGTTATCCATGTGTCGATACGTCTTGGCCCGTGACGCGTGCACAAACGACACGCGTCGTGATATATGGACCGACGCGTTGCCAGTTTGGCCCGTGAGCGTGATCGCGATTCAAAGCCCGCATCCCCGCCACCGCAGGACGACTCTGGAAAAGACGAACGATGGAAAACCATCAAGCTCATCATGCGTATGCGCCTCGTATCTACTTCATCGATCCCCTTCTCGTCGGCCCCTTGCCGAACTGGCCAGCTCAGTTCGAGCACGCAGCGGCGCTGGGCTTCGATCACGTCCTGATCGGCTCGCCGTTCGCGCCCGGAAGCAACGGGCATCGCGAGGCAGTTGCCGATCATCATCAACTTCACGCTGTTTTTGAATCCGACGCGAGCGCGGCGGAGGGTCTGCGCCAGCTCGCCGATATCGCCACGAAGCACAAGCTGACCTTGCTCGTCGATATCGTGATCGACCGCGTCAGTGCCGAAGGCGGTCTTTATCAGGACAACAAGCATTGGTTCGAGCCGTTCGAGAGCGCGGATGCGCGGCTCGATCCGCGTCGCGCGCCCAGTCAGCGCGATGTCGCGCAGGCAAGGTTCGGCGATGGCGAGGCGGCGCATCACCTGACCGAGTGGTGGGCGAAGGAATTGTGTCTGCTCGCGGACGCGGGCGTTGGCGGCTTTCGCTTCGACTCGCCGCATGCGGTGCCCGCGCACGTGTGGCGGCGTCTGGGCGCGGCAGTGCGCGAGAAACATCCGCAAACCCGTTGGCTCGCATGGACGGTCGGCCTCACGCGTCACGATCTGCATGGACTGAGCGACGCCGGCTTCGACGCGGTTTTCGCCTCCACGCGCTGGTGGGACTATCGCAGCGCGTGGCTCACGGACGAACATGCGGCGCTCGCGCGCATTGCATCGCCGATCACGTTTCCGGAAGAGCCGTACGGCGCGCGTCTCATCAGCGAATTGAGCGATACCAGCGATACCGCGCTCGTCGAACGCGCCTATAACCGCTCGCTCTTTACCGCGACCGCGCTCGGCACCGGTCTGCTCATGCCGATGGGCTTCGAATACGGTGTACCTTTGCCGATGTCGCCGCAATACGGCGTCGCGGCGGAATATCAGCGCGCGAAAAGCGAAGCGCGCTTCGACCTGTCGAGTCAGGTCAAGCGCGCGAACGCATTGCAGCGCGATACCGGCACGCTCGAAAGCGTCGGCGAATTGCGCGCGCTGACCGGCGCGGGCACGCCCTACGCCGCGTTAATTCGCTCCGACAGCGCGGACTTGCGCCGCAGCGATTCGGCGATTCTCGCGATCTTCAATCCCGATCTCGTCGCGCCGGTGCATGTCGATACCTTGCATCTGCTCGAATCGGTGCCGGGCAATTACACGCGTTTCGCGCCGCTCGACGACGCCAAGGCGAAGCCCGAACGTCTCTTGCCGTTCACCCTGAAAGCGGGCGATGTACGCTTGTTCCGCGCCGAAGCCGAGCCGTTCATCCTGCTCGCGCAGCCGCAGGTCAAGCGAGGCGCGAAGAGCGCCGATAAAAAGTCGGTGGCCGAAGCGATCTCCGCGCCGCGGGTGTCTATCGAAAGCGTCACGCCTTCGGTCGATAACGGGCGCTTTCCGGCAAAGCGTATCGTGGGCGAAGCCGTGCAGATTCAGGCCGCGATCTTCGCCGAAGGTCACGACAAGATCGCCGCCGCCGTGCAATGGCGTGCCGCCGACGAAACCGAATGGCACGAAGCGCCGATGACCGCCGTGCTCCCGCTCGGCAACGACTTGTGGACCACGCGCATTCCGCTCGAACGCGTGGGCCGTCACGAATTCGTCGTGATGGCATGGCGCGACGATTTCGCCTCGCTCACCGACCACATGTCGAAGAAGCTGAAGGCCGGGCAAACCGTCGAACTCGAACTAGAGGAAGTGCGGCATCTGTTCGCGCTGATCCTCGCCGAAGTGAAGACGGTCGAGGAGTCGGATAGCGCGCCGCTGGAAAAGATCGTCAAGGAATTCGCCAAGGCCGATGCCGCGCGCAAGCTCGAACTTGCGCTCGCGCCCGCAACCGCCAAGGCCATCGCGGCGGCGCGCCACCGGCCGTTTCTGTCGCGCGACCCGGTGGTGTATCGCATCGACTCGGAGCGCGCGGCGGCCCGCTTCGCAAGCTGGTACGAGATCTTCCCGCGTTCGATGAGCGACGACGTGAATCGTCACGGCACGTTCATCGACGTGATCGGCAAGATGCCGCGCATCCGCGAGATGGGTTTCGACGTGCTCTATTTTCCGCCGATTCATCCTATCGGCATTGCCAACCGCAAGGGCAAGAACAATTCGCTGACGGCCGAGCCGGGCGATGTCGGCAGCCCTTACGCTATCGGCGGCAAGGAAGGTGGACACACGGCGGTGCATCCGGAACTGGGCAATCTCGACGACTTCAAGCGCATGCTCGACGCCGCGCATGAACACGGTCTCGAGATCGCGCTCGACTTCGCCGTGCAATGCTCGCCGGATCACCCGTGGCTGAAGGAGCATCCGACGTGGTTCGCATGGCGTCCGGACGGCACGCTGCGTTATGCGGAGAATCCGCCTAAGAAGTATCAGGACATCGTGAATCCGGACTTCTATGCGCAGGACGCCAAGCCCGATCTGTGGCTTGGCCTGCGCGACGTGTTCCTGCACTGGATTGCGGCGGGCGTGCGCATTTTCCGGATCGATAACCCGCATACCAAGCCGTTCCCATTCTGGGAATGGGTGATCGGCGACGTGCGTGCGCGTCACCCCGACGTGATCTTCCTCGCCGAAGCCTTCACGCGTCCGCGCGTGATGAACCGTCTGGCGAAGCTCGGCTTCTCGCAGTCGTACACGTACTTCACGTGGCGCGAGTCGAAGCGCGATTTCATCGAGTACATGCACGATCTCACGCAGACCGATGCAAAGGAATTTTTCCGGCCGAATTTCTTCGTCAACACGCCGGACATCAACCCACGCTTCTTGCAGAGCTCGGGACGTCCGGGCTTCGTGATCCGCGCGGCGCTGGCGGCAACGCTCTCCGGGCTCTGGGGCGTATATAGCGGCTTCGAACTGTGCGAGGCGGCCGCGCTGCCGAACAGCGAGGAATATCTCGACTCCGAGAAGTATCAGCTGCGCGCGTGGGACTGGAACCGGCCCGGCAATATCGTCACCGAAGTGACGGCGCTCAATCGCATCCGCCGCGCGAATCCAGCGTTGCAGACGCATCTCGGCGTGAACTTCCTGCCCGCGCATAACGACAAGATCCTGTTCTTCGAAAAGGCGAACGAGTCGCGCGACAACGTGGTGCTCGTCGCGATCAACCTCGATCCGTTCAACGAACAGGGCGCGGATATCGAACTGCCGTGGCAGACGCTCGAACGCTGGGGCGTCAACGAATGGGATGCGATCGCCGTGGAGGATCAAGTCACGGGCGATCGGTTCGAATGGCGCGGACGGCGCCAGCATGTGCGGCTCAATCCGCATTCGCTGCCGTTCGCGATCTGGCGCATTTCGCCGACCTGGGGACTGCCCAAGCCGCAACCGAACGAATAAAGATGCACTCATCCGGCGACCTACGAGACGCCGCGAACCAAAAACAAGGGCGGCAGCAAGCCCGCAAAGCGCATGGAGCAAACCGTGGATACAAGGGTGAAGCGCAACAAGACTTCGCAAGTCAGCGACGATCCGCTCTGGTACAAGGACGCGATCATTTATCAGGTTCACATCAAGTCGTTCTTCGATGCGAACAACGACGGCATCGGCGATTTTCCCGGCCTGCTCGCGAAGCTCGATTACATCGCGGAACTTGGCGTCGATGCGATCTGGCTGCTGCCGTTCTATCCGTCGCCACGCCGCGACGATGGCTATGACATTGCCGACTATCGCAACGTGCATCCGGACTACGGCACGCTCGGCGATGTCCGCCGCTTCATTCAGGAAGCGCACGCGCGCGGCATTCGCGTGATCACCGAACTCGTCATCAATCACACTTCGGACCAGCATCCGTGGTTTCAGCGCGCGCGTCGTGCGAAGCCGGGATCGAACCATCGCAACTACTACGTCTGGTCCGATACGGACAAGAAGTACGAAGAGACGCGCATCATCTTCATCGACTCGGAGCCGTCCAACTGGACGCACGATCCGGTCGCGGGTCAGTACTACTGGCACCGCTTCTATTCGCACCAGCCCGATCTGAACTTCGACAACCCGGCGGTCATCAAGGAAGTGCTGAGCGTGATGCGCTTCTGGCTGGACATGGGCATCGACGGGTTGCGGCTGGACGCGGTGCCGTATCTCGTCGAGCGCGAGGGCACCAACAACGAGAATCTGCCCGAGACGCATCAGATCCTGAAGAAGATTCGCGCGACCATCGACGCGGAGTACCCGAACCGCATGCTGCTCGCGGAAGCGAACCAGTGGCCGGAAGACGTGAAGGAATACTTCGGCGATGAAGACGAATGCCACATGGCGTTCCACTTCCCGTTGATGCCGCGCATTTACATGTCGATTGCGAGCGAAGACCGCTTCCCGATCACCGACATCATGCGGCAGACGCCGGACCTGGGCGTGACGAATCAGTGGGCGATCTTTCTGCGCAACCACGACGAACTCACGCTCGAAATGGTCACGGACTCCGAGCGCGACTACTTGTGGAACACTTATGCAAGCGACCGCCGCGCGCGTCTGAACCTCGGCATTCGACGCCGGCTCGCGCCGCTGATGGAGCGCGACCGCCGCCGTATCGAGCTGATCAATTCGCTGCTGTTGTCGATGCCGGGCACGCCCGTGATCTATTACGGCGACGAACTCGGCATGGGCGACAACATCCACCTCGGCGACCGCGATGGCGTGCGTACGCCGATGCAATGGTCGTCCGACCGCAACGGCGGGTTCTCGCGCGCCGATCCAGAACAACTCGTGCTGCCGCCGGTGATGGGTTCGCTGTATGGCTACGACGCGGTGAACGTGGAATCGCAAAGCCGCGATCCGCATTCGCTTTTGAACTGGACGCGCAAGATGCTGGCCGTGCGCCGCTCGAAGCACGCGTTCGGCCGCGGCACGATCCGCTTTCTGCGGCCGAATAATCGCAAGATCCTGGCGTATCTGCGCGAGCTCGAAGGCGAGCCGCCGATTCTCTGTGTGGCCAACCTGTCGCGCGCGCCGCAAGCGGTGGAACTCGATCTGTCGGAGTTCGCCGGCTCCGTGCCGCTGGAAATGACGGCGGATTCGCCGTTCCCGGCCATCGGCCAGTTGACGTATCTGCTGACTTTCCCGCCCTACGGCTTCCTGTGGTTCCAGCTTTGCCCAGGCAACATGCGTCCGGCCTGGTCGCAAGCGCCTTCGGAGCAACTGCCCGAATTCGTCACGATGGTGATTCGCGCCGGTCAAACCGGTCCGACGCCGGAAAATGTGCGTCTGCTCGAATCGGAAGTGCTGCCTTCGTATTTGAGCAAGCGCCGCTGGTTTGCGTCGAAGGATCAGAAGCTGCATGCGGTTCGTCTCGCCGCGCTCACGACGATCGAAGGCGCGGGCTTTGCGTTCACGGAAATCGAAGCCGATGTCGGCGATCACACCGAGCGCTACGTGCTGCCGCTTTCCATTGCGTGGGGCACGGAAACGACCTCGCCGCTTTATATGCAACTCGCGCTGGCGCGAGCGCGGCGGAATCGCGTGATCGGACATATCACCGATGCCTTCGCCGTGCCGAACTTCACCTACGGCATATTGCGCAAACTGAAGGAACGCGCGGTCGTGCCGACGGTGCAGAAAAGCGAGATCCGCTTCATTCCGACCGAACGGCTCGATGCACTCGACTTCAATCCGGTCGAGCCGCCGGAAATCCGCTGGCTCGCCGCCGAGCAGAGCAATAGCTCGCTCGTGATCGGCGACACGGTGGTGCTGAAGCTGGTGCGGCGCGTGGTTGGCGGCATTCACCCGGAAGCGGAGATGAGCCGTTATCTGACCAAGCTCGGCTACGCGAACACCGGCCCGCTGTATGGCGAAGTGGTGCGTGTCGATCCGCAAGGCGTGCCGCACACGCTCGTCATTCTGCAAGGCTTCATCGACAATCAGGGCGATGCGTGGAACTATGCGCTCGACTATCTGCGCCGCACGGTGGATGAACTCGCGGTCACGTTCGACTCCGAAGAGCACACGCCCGAGCGCGACGCGCAGGAGCAAGGCTTTATCGGCTACGGCAACATTGCGGGCATCATCGGCAAGCGGCTCGGCGAACTGCATGTGGCGCTTGCCTCGCCGACCGACGACGAAGCGTTCGCACCGCGCCGCGCCACGCCGGAAGACGTCCAGGGCTGGCTGAAAGGCACGTTGCAACTGCTGGAAACGGCGCTCGACATCCTCGCGCAGAAGATCGGCGATTTCAGCGAGCACGACCGCTTCCTCGCGCAGAGTCTGCTCGATCGCCGTGACCTGCTGGTGGATGCAGTGAAGAAGCTCGTCTCGGACAATGCCGATGCGTTGTGCATCCGCATTCACGGTGACTTCCATCTGGGTCAGGTGCTGATGGCTCAGGGCGATGCGTATCTCATCGACTTCGAAGGCGAGCCCGCGCGTCCGCTCGAGGAACGCCGCAACAAGACGAGCCCGCTGCGCGATGTCGCCGGTCTCTTGCGCTCGCTTTCGTATGCGAGCGCCGCCGCGCAACCGACGACGGAAAATGCGCCCGCGCAAACCGCCGACCGCAAGCGCGCGCTGTTCGAGCGCCTGCGCGCGTTCGCCGAGGAAAGCTTCTTGCGCGAGTACGTGGCAGCAATTGCGGAATCGCCCGAGCCGATCGCCGGCGAAAGCGTCTTCCCGGCCCTGCTCGATCTCTTCCTGATCGAAAAGGCCGCCTACGAAATCCGCTACGAAGCAGCGAACCGGCCGACCTGGATCGGCCTTCCGTTGCGGGGCCTCGCGTCGCTCGCGAGCCGCCTGCTTGGCGACACGGGCGTTCCGCCCGCGCCCGGCACGCGACCCGTGTTCAACGCCACCAAGGACAATCCGGATGGAACCCACCATGAATAATCGTAGCGATCCAGGAGCGGATACCCGAAACCCGGCGCACGGCCTCAGTCCGCTCGACATCGACGCCATCGTCGAGGCGCGCCATCCCGATTCGTTCTCGGTCCTCGGCATGCATCAGACCGACCTCGGTCATGTGGTGCGCGTTTTCCTGCCGAACGCGGCGGGCGCAAATGTCGTCGATGCCGCGAGCGGCGAAGTGCTCGGCCATCTCGCGCGCATTCACGATTCAGGTCTGTTCGCGGGCTTCGTGGAGCGGCCGGCGGCGTATCGTCTGCAAATCGACTGGCATGGCACGCCGCAGGAAACGCACGATACGTATTCCTTCGGCCCCGTTCTCTCCGAAGACTGGCTCAACCGCCTTTCGGCCGCCGACCCTTACGCGGTGCTCGAATGCATGGGCTCGCGTCCGGTCACGCATGGCGGCGTGGCGGGCGCGCGCTTCGCGGTCTGGGCGCCGAATGCACGGCGTGTCTCGGTGGTCGGCGACTTCAACACGTGGGACGGCCGCCGTCATCCAATGCGCCTGCGTCACAACGCGGGTGTGTGGGAACTGTTCGTGCCGGGCATCGGCGCGGGCACGCGCTACAAGTACGAGATCGTCACGCGCGACGGCCATACGCTGCCGCTGAAAGCTGACCCGTGCGCGATGCAGAGCGAGAAGCCGCCATCGACGGCATCGGTAGTGGCGGACGCGGATGCCATCGACCATTACGCATGGACCGACGCTGAATGGATGGAGACTCGCGGGAGCCGTCAGACGGCGCAATCGCCTATCACCATTTACGAAGCGCACGCCGAGTCGTGGCTGCGCGTACCCGAAGATGCGAATCGCGGCATGAACTGGCACGAGCTTGCCGAGCGCCTGATTCCGTACGCGAAGGGCATGGGCTTCACGCACCTCGAATTCATGCCGATTGCCGAGCATCCGTTCGGCGGATCGTGGGGTTATCAGCCGCTTGGCCAGTTTGCGCCGTCCGCGCGCTTCGGCACGCCGGAGCAGTTCGCGGAGTTCGTGAATCGCGCGCACGAGGCGGGGCTGGGCGTGATCATCGACTGGGTGCCGGCGCATTTTCCGAACGACGCGCACGGCCTCGTGCAGTTCGACGGCACGCCGCTTTACGAGCACGCCGATCCGCGCGAGGGCTATCACCAAGACTGGAACACGATGATCTACAACCTCGGCCGCAACGAGGTGAGCGCGTTCCTGCTCGCGTCGGGGCTTGCGTGGTTGAAGCGCTATCACGTCGATGGCTTGCGGGTCGATGCCGTGGCGTCGATGCTGTATCGCGACTATTCGCGCAAGGCGGGCGAATGGGTGCCGAACATGTACGGCGGGCGCGAGAATCTCGAATCTATCCAGTTCTTGAAGCGTCTGAACCATGAAGTGCGGTATATCCCGAACACGCCGGGCGCGATCACGATCGCCGAGGAATCGACGGCCTGGCCGGGCGTGACGGCAAGCGTCGAGAGCGGCGGTCTCGGGTTCGACTTCAAGTGGAACATGGGCTGGATGCACGACTCACTGCACTACATGGAGGAAGATCCGGTGTATCGGCAGTATCACCATCACCTCTATACGTTCGGGATGGTCTATGCGTACTCCGAGCGCTTCGTGCTGCCTCTTTCGCACGATGAAGTGGTGCATGGCAAGGGGTCGCTCATCGGCAAGATGCCGGGCGATCTCTGGCAGAAGTTCGCGAATTTGCGCGCTTACTTCGGCTTCATGTGGACGCATCCGGGCAAGAAGCTGCTGTTCATGGGCGGCGAGTTCGGGCAGTTTGCCGAGTTCAACCACGACGCGACGCCGCATTGGCACTTGCTCGACGATCCCTATCACGGCGGCGTGCAGAAGCTCGTGCGCGATTTGAACCTGCTGTATGTCGGCGAAGCGGCGCTGCATAAGCTGGATTGCGATCCGCGCGGCTTCGAGTGGATCGTCGGCGACGACAGCGGCAATAGCGTGTTTGCCTATCGGCGGACGGATGCCGAAGGGCGCGAACTCGTGGTCGTCTGCAATATGACGCCCGTGCCGCGCCAGGGGTATCGCATCGGCTTGCCGCGTGGCGGGCGATGGAGCGAGGTGCTCAATTCCGACGCCGGGATTTATGGCGGGTCCAATATGGGCAATGGCGGGGTCATTCATGCGGATGATTACCCTTCGCACGGAAAGGGGCAGTCAGCCGCGTTGACGTTGCCACCTTTGGCTACCATTGTTTTGCGGGCCGATTGAGGGTTCTTTCCGGACGTTGCGGAAGGAGGCGCGCTGGTTTGTTCGTGTCTTCTTCCGCCTAGGCGTTTATGGGGCTTTGCTAGCGGTTTCTTTTTTCTTGAGCGTTCGGGAAACTCGAGCCGCTGGCTTGCGTTTTTGTTCGGTAACCGTCTCCCCGGCGGCGGCTGAGAACGCTGCAAGCTAACTGCTTAACTTCAACGACTCATTAGCACGGGCAAGCAACAACCCTTCAGAGAACCAGAACCCACCAGCCCGGCAAGGGCAAAAACCCCGACCAAATGGCAAACGCACTCCCCGAAAAACTTCTCCCCGGCGCATCCTACCCGCTGGGAGCAAACTGGGACGGCTTGGGCGTCAACTTCGCGGTGTTCTCATCGAATGCGCACCGCATCGAGGTGTGTCTCTTCGACAGCACGGGCCGCAAGGAACTGATGCGCTTCGATCTGCCCGAATGCACCGACGAAGTGTGGCACGGCTATCTGCCCGGCGCGCATCCGGGCACGGTGTACGGCTTTCGCGCTCATGGCCCCTATCAGCCGCAACATGGTCATCGCTTCAATCCGCACAAGCTGCTGCTCGATCCCTACGCGAAGAAACTCGTCGGCCCGTGGCGATGGTCCGACGCGCTCTTCGGCTATCGCGTGCATTCCAATCGCCTCGACATGTCGATGGATCGCCGCGACTCCGCTCCGGCGATGCCCAAATGCATCGTCACCGACGACGCCTTCGACTGGTCGCGCGACAATCGCCCGAACACGCCGTGGGGCGAAACCATCATCTATGAAACGCACGTGCGCGGCGCCTCGATGCTGCGCGACGATATCCGTCAGCACGAACGCGGTTCATTCGCCGCGCTCTCGTCGCCTTGGTTCATCGAGCATCTGCAAAAGCTCGGCATCACCGCCGTCGAATTCCTGCCCGTGCACGCGTTTCTCAACGACCGCTTTCTCGTCGAACGCGGTCTTAAGAACTACTGGGGCTACAACACGGCGGCGTTTTTCGCGCCCGAGCCTTCGTATCTTTCGACGCATCGGCTGAACGAGATGCGTATCGCCGTGCGGCAACTGCATGCGGCGGGCATCGAAGTGATTCTCGACGTGGTTTACAACCACACCTGCGAAGGCAGCGAACTGGGGCCCACGGTGTCATGGCGCGGGCTCGACAATGCAAGCTACTACCGTCTGATTCCCGGCGACGAGCGGCATTACATCAACGAAACCGGTTGCGGCAATACCGTGAACCTGTCGCATCCGCGTGTGCTGCAAATGGTCATGGACTCGCTGCGCTACTGGTGCACGGCGTTCAATATCGACGGCTTCCGTTTCGATCTCGGCGTGACGCTGGGCCGCGAAGGGCACGGTTTTGATCCCGGCTCGGGCTTCTTCGACGCCATTCGCCAGGACCCGATTCTCTCGACGCGCAAGCTCATTTCCGAGCCGTGGGACATTGGGCCGGACGGCTACCAGGTCGGCAATCATCCGCCCGGTTTCGCGGAGTGGAACGACAAGTACCGCGACGGCGTGCGGCGCTTCTGGCGCGGCGATTCGGGCATGCGCCCCGACCTCGCCGCGCGGCTCACCGGCTCGGCCGAGCTATTCAACCGGCGCTTCCGGAAGCCGTGGGCATCGGTGAATTTCGTGGCATCGCACGATGGCTTCACGCTCGCCGACGTTACCGCCTATTCGGAAAAGCACAACGAGATGAATCAGGAGGGAAACCGCGACGGGCACAATGAAAACTGCAGCGCGAACTGGGGCGTGGAAGGCCCGAGCGACGATCCCGCGATCCGCACCGTTCGCAATCGCCTCGCGCGCTCGATGATCGCGACCACACTTCTGTCGCTCGGCACGCCGATGCTGCTGGGCGGCGACGAATTCCTGCGCACGCAGAACGGCAACAACAACGCTTATTGCCAGGACAACGACATTTCCTGGACCGACTGGGCCGCGGCGCATAGTCCCGAAGGCCGCGAGATGACGGAGTTCGTCGCAAGCGTCGTCGCGCTGCGCAAAAAGTACCCGGTTCTGCGGGAAACTCGCTTTCTCTACGGCGACCGCGAAGTGCTGCCCGGTCTTTACGATGTGAGCTGGTTCGACGAACGCGGCGTCGCGCTCGCCATCGAGGCATGGCAGGACCCTGAGGGCCGCGCGCTGACCTTGCGCCGGGCGGGGCCGGGACTCGACGGCGAGATCGACGTGATCCTGCTCCTCATCAATGGCTCGGGGCAGAACCTCGTCTTCACGCCGCCTCCGCCTCACTTGGAATGGAACGTGCTCCTGGATAGTGCTGAGCCCGACGCCATCCAGCGGCCGCTCGTCGGCAGCGAACTGGAGGTCGCGGCGCACAGTATCGTCGTGCTGCTCGCGCAACCGACCGGCGACGCCGACTGGCAGGCGGTCTGGATGGCGGGCGCACATCAGGGTCCGCGTCTTCTGACCGCGCTGCCTCCCGATCCGGGCACCATTCCGGCAAATCGACCGCCGGGCATCGATTCGGCTCAGTGAGGCGATTCACCACGGCTCGCGCGGCGCACAGAAAAGTGGCATATCCCGCAGTACACCAGGCTCGAAATCATGTCCGAACGTCCGATTGATCCGCACAAGCATCACCACGCGCATTGCCTTCCCTTCGGCGCGCATCTGACCGGCGCGGCGCGCGAAGCACCGCGCACGCGTTACCGTTTCTGGGCGCCGTCGCGCGACCGCGTGCAACTGGAGTTGCAGCGCGATGGCGATGCCGCGCCCGCGCTCATCGACATGCAGCCGGCCGGTGACGGCTGGTTCGAAGTCGAAGCCGATGGCGGCGCGGGCACGCTGTATCGCTATCGTCTGGATGCCGATCTCGCGGTGCCCGACCCGGCATCGCGCTATCAGCCAGAAGACGTGAACGGCCCGAGCGCCGTGGTCGATCCGCGCGCGTATCGCTGGATCAATACCGACTGGCATGGCCGGCCGTGGGAAGAAACCGTGCTGTATGAAGTGCACGTCGGCGCGATGGGCGGCTATGCGGGCGTCATCGCGCGTCTGGACGAGTTGGCGCAACTCGGCGTCACGGCTATCGAACTCATGCCGCTGAACGACTTCTCCGGCACGCGCAACTGGGGTTACGACGGCGTGCTGCCCTACGCCCCGGATTCGGCCTACGGTCATCCCGATGAACTGAAGAAGCTCATCGACATTGCGCACGGTCTCGGCCTCATGGTGTTCCTCGACGTGGTCTATAACCACTTCGGCCCGGACGGCAATTATCTGCATGCATATGCGAAAACCTTCTTTCGCGAAGGCGTGGATACGCCCTGGGGTCCCGCGATCGATTTCGAGCGTCCGCAAGTGCGCGACTTCTTCTTCGATAACGCGCTGTACTGGCTCAACGAATATCGCTTCGATGGCTTGCGTCTGGACGCCGTGCACGCCATCAACGACGACGAATGGCTGCGCGAATTCGCGGACCGCGTGCGCAGTTCCGTGGAAACGGGCCGTCATGTTCACCTCGTGCTAGAGAACGAACACAACACGGCCAATCTGCTGGAGTCGCACTTCAACGCGCAATGGAACGACGACGCGCACAACACGCTGCACGTGCTTCTGACCGGCGAGGACGAGAGCTACTACGGCGCGTATGTCGACAAGCCCACGGATAAGCTCGCACGCGTCTTGAGCGAAGGCTTCGTGTATCAGGGCGATCCATCGCCGATTCACGACGGCAAGCCACGCGGCGAGAAGAGTTCGCATCTTCCGCCCACGGCGTTCGTGATGTTCCTGCAGAATCACGATCAGGTCGGCAACCGCGCGATGGGCGAACGCCTGCGCTCGCTCACCGACGACGCCTCGCTCTACGCGGCGACCGGACTTTTGCTGCTGTCGCCGCAGATTCCCCTTCTGTTCATGGAAGAGCAATACGGCTCGAAGCAGCCGTTCCTCTTCTTCACGGACTATCACGACGAACTCGCCGATGCCGTGCGCGAAGGACGCCGCAAGGAATTCGCGAAGTTCTCCGCATTCACCGACGAAAAGCGCCGCGCGCAGATTCCCGACCCGAACGACAAGCGCACGTTCGCGATGTCGTCGCCGAACGTCGAAGGCAAAGCGGACGAACTGGACCGCCTCGACTGGCTGCACTTCTACAAGTCGGCGCTGGCCGTGCGTGCGAAACTCATCGCGCCGCGTCTGAAGGGCTCGAAGTCGCTCGGCGCTCAAGTGCTCGGCGACAAGGCCGTTCTCGCAAGCTGGAAGCTCGGTGATGGCGAAACGCTCACCATCGCGCTCAATCTCGGGCAAGCCCCGGCCACGCTTGAAGAAGCGCCGAAGGGCAAGGTCATCTTCGAGACGCCGGCACGCGCGCAGGATGGCGCGAGCGCGGGCGAACTCGGTGGACGCAGCTTTATCGCGTGGCTCAGCGGCGATGTCAACGGCTTTGCCCATGCACAAGGAACCCGCACGTGAGCGCCACTGCAAGCACCACGGGCGAAATGTCGCCCATCGAAACGCTCGCCGCGCGCGCGGGCTTCGAAGTCGAATGGCAGAACGCGCACAAGGCGATGCAGCGCGTGCCGGAAACGACGCTGCGCATTCTGCTCGAAAAGCTCGGCCTGCCGTGTGGCAACGCCTCGCAGATCAAGCAGAGCATGGCCGCCGTCGATGCCGAAATGAGCGGCCGCAAGTTGCCGCCGCTCATCACGGCGGAAGTGGATCGCGGCATTGCGTTGCCGGTGTCGGCGGCGAAGTCGGGCGTGCGCTATCGCATCGAACTGGAAAGCGGCGAGGTTATCGACGGGCGTTTTACCGCGCCTAAAGGCGAGACCGCATTGCTCTCGCCGATTTCGGAGCCGGGCTATCACACGCTCGTCATCAACGACCATCGCACGACGCTGGCGGTAGCGCCCGCGCGCTGCTACACCATCGACGATGCGTGGCTCGCGCTCGACGACGCAACCGACCAAGCCGCCGCTGAAACCGCGCCGCCGCTTTGGGGCGTCGCCGCGCAAGTCTATGGTTTGCGCCGTCTGGGCGATGGCGGCGTCGGCGACTTCACGGCGCTGGCCACGCTCGCGACGCAGAGCGCGAAGCGCGGCGCTCATGCGCTCGCCATCAGTCCGATGCACGCCATGTTCAGCGCCGAGCCGAACAAGTTCAGTCCTTATTCGCCTTCGTCGCGGCTCTTTCTGAACATCGCGCACGTCGATCCCGCCGCCGTGTTCGGCGCGGCCGCCGCGCGCGCCGCGATCGAACAAGCCGGTGTGGCGGATGAATTCGCCGAACTCGAAGCGCTGCCGCTCATCGACTGGCCGCGCGCCATGAAAGCGCGCCTGGCCATTCTGCGCGCGCTCTTCGAGACGTTCTCGGCCGACAGCGCATCGCCTTTGGCGCAAGACTTCGCTTTGTTCGTCGAGGAAGGCGGGCGTGCGCTCGAAGATCATGCACGCTTCGAAGCGCTGCAGGCAGCGCAGCTTGCGGAAAACGGCGAAGGCCACTGGCGCAACTGGCCAGACGAACTGCGCGATCCGCGCAGCGATGCGGTCGCCGCATTCGCCGAAGCCAATCGCCACGAAGTCCAGTTCTTTCTCTTCACGCAATGGCTCGCATCGAAAGGCCTGCTGCACGCGCAACACGCGGCGCGCGACGCGGGCATGGCCGTGGGACTCGTCGCGGACCTTGCCGTCGGATGCGACAGCGCGGGCAGTCATGCATGGTCGTATCGCGATGAAATGCTGACAGGCGTGTCGGTCGGCGCGCCGCCCGATCTCTTCAATCAGGCCGGGCAGTCGTGGGGACTCACCACCTTTTCGCCCCGCGCCATGCGGACGCAAGGCTTCTCGGCGTTCATCGACATGTTGCGTTGCGCGTTCGCGCGCGCGGGCGGCATTCGTATCGATCACATTCTCGGGCTGAGGCGGCTGTGGCTCGTGCCCGAAGGCGAAAGCGCGAAAGACGGCGCCTATCTGCGCTACCCGCTCGAAGACCTCTTGCGGCTGATTGCGCTGGAATCGTGGCGGCATCGCGCGATTGTCGTCGGCGAAGACCTCGGAACCGTGCCGCCGGGCTTCACCGAACGCTTGCAGGAGCACGGCTTGCTTGGCATACGAGTGCTGTGGTTCGAACGCGAAGTGGATGGCCCCGGCTTCAAGCCGCCGCGCGAGTGGGACAGCGGCGTGACCGCTACCACGACCACGCACGACCTGCCGACCGTCACCGGATGGTGGCGCGGCGAGGATATCGTGTGGCGCTCGAAGATCGGCCAGACGGCGGCGCGCGAAGACGGCCGCGATGCGGTGGAAGTAGCGCAGGAAGAGCGCGGCGCCGATCGCGATTTACTATGGCGCGCTTTCCAGGAGGCGGGTATTGCTCCGTCCGATGTCAATGCGCCTCCGGTCGAGGAAGCGCCCGTGGATGAAGCGCTCGCTTTTGTGGCCGCGACGCCCGCGCCGCTCGTCACGTATCCGCTCGAAGATCTGCTTGGGCTTGCTGAACAGCCGAATCTGCCCGGCTCGATCGACGAGCATCCGAACTGGCGGCGCCGTCTTGCCGCGCCTGTCGAGGAACTGTTTCTCGACGACGCATTTTCCGAACGACTGCTCGCGGTGGATGCCGCGCGCAAGCGTTCGACGCAATCCGACAATGTTGATTCACCCAAACCAGCCGACTCACCATGACCGTTCCGCGTTCCACGCTCAGGCTCCAGCTTCATAAGGACTTCACTTTCGACGACGCCGCGGCGCAAGTGGATTATTTCGCTTCGCTCGGCGTCAGTCATGCGTATGCGTCGCCGATCACGACCGCGACGAGCGGCTCCACGCACGGCTACGACACCGTCGACTACACGAAGGTCAATCCGGAGCTGGGCGGCGAGGAAGCCCTGCGGCGCTTCGTCGAGAAGCTGCGCGCGCACGACATGGGACTGATCGTCGATGTCGTGCCGAATCACATGGGCGTGGGCGGTTCGGAAAACGCATGGTGGCAGGATATCCTCGAATGGGGACGTCACGCGGCGCATGCACGCTTCTTCGACGTGGACTGGCATTCGCCCGATCCTGCATTGCGCGGCAAGGTGCTCGCGCCGTTTCTTGGCGCTTCCTATGGCGACGAGTTGCAGGGCGGCAAGATCAAGCTCGCGTACCGGCCGGATGAAGGACGCTTCGTGGTGGAGTACTACGCGCATGTGTTCCCGATCTGTCCTGTCGATTACCCGGTCGTGCTGCAAGAAGCGCCGGAACTCGCGCACCGTTTCTCCGGCTTGACGACGCAGCCTGCCGATCAGCCGCGCGCGGCCGAAGCGCGCAATGCGCTTGCGACCATTGCTCAAACGGAAGGCGGCAAGGCCGCGATCGAAGCGATTCTCGCCGCGCATTCGCCGGACACGCCGGTTGGACGCGAGCGGCTGCATCGTCTGCTCGAACGGCAGCATTATCGCCTCGCATGGTGGCGCACGGCCGCGGACGAAGTGAACTGGCGGCGTTTCTTCGACGTGAGCACGCTCGGCGGCGTGCGCGTCGAGCGGCCTGAAGTGTTCGAGGCATCGCACGCGCTCATCTTCAGGCTCTTTACCGAAGGGTTGATCGACGGCGTGCGGATCGATCACGTCGATGGTCTTGCGGAACCGCGCGAGTACTGCCAACGCCTGCGCGCGCGGCTCGAAGAGTTGTCCGCGCAACGGCCCGAGGCTTTACGGCATGGCAACGGCCATACGTATTTCGTCGTCGAAAAGATTCTCGCGCGCGGCGAACCGCTGCGCCGCGACTGGCAAGTGGATGGCACCACGGGCTACGACTTCATGAACGATGTCGGCGCGCTGCTGCACGACCCGGCAGGCGCCGAGCCGCTCGCCGCGTTGTGGGCCGATATCACCGGCCGAAGCGCGAGCTTCGCCGACGAAGCGCTCGCCGCGCGCCGCAAGATTCTCGCGGAAAACTTATCGGCGGAACTGGATCGCGTGACGCGCGCGCTGCATCGCATTGCACGCGACTCGCACAACACGCGCGACTTCACGTTCACGTCGATCCGTCGCGTGGTCGCGGAACTGGTGATTCAGTATCCGGTGTATCGCATCTATCCCGTTAGCAGCGTGCGCAGCGCCGAGGATGAGAAGTACTTCTCGCAAGCGCTGAATGCCGCGCGGGCATCGCTTTCGAGTGCGGATCATGTGGTGCTCGATCAGGTGGCGCAGTGGCTTGGCGGCAAGTTGCCCGACGAAGCGCCGGTCAGCACGCCACCGGCCGAGCGCGCGGAACGCCCGCGTGAGCGCGCCGCCGAACGTGGACGCGACCGGAACCAGAGTCAAGCGACGGCTGGGCAAAACGCGCAGCCGTCGAGCGGATCGCAGCGGCGCGCGGCGCAGACGCTGTTTTCGCAGCTCACATCGCCGGTTGCGGCAAAGGCGGTCGAAGACACGGCGTGTTATCGCTATGGAAGGCTCATCTCGCGTAACGAAGTGGGCGCGGACCCCGGCGAGTTTTCTTTGTCCGTCGAAGATTTCCACGCGGGCAACAAGGAACGCTTTGCCGCGTTCCCGCACGCCATGCTTTGCACCGCGACGCACGATCACAAGCGCGGCGAAGACGTGCGCGCGCGCATCGCGGCATTGAGCGAGCTCCCGGAAGAATGGGCGACCACGCTCAAGCAATGGTCGACGCTGAACACGCCGTTGCGTCGTGGTGCCGATGCCGGCCACGACTGGGCGCCCGGCCCCGGCGCCGAAGCGATGCTGTATCAGACGCTCGTCGGATGCTGGCCGCTCACGCTCTCGCCGGATGACGAAGCCGGCGTTCAGGAACTGGCCGAACGCGTCGCGCAATGGCAGTTGAAGGCGTTGCGCGAAGCTAAGTTGCGCACGAGCTGGTTCGCGCCGGACGAGGCGTATGAAAGTGCCTGCCGCGAGTTCCTTTTCGATATCGTCTCGCCGCAGCGGCGCAATGGCTTTTTGCAGGAGTTGTCGGCTTTCGTGGCGCGGCTCGGGCCGCTTGGCGTGATCGACAGTCTGCAGCAGACTCTGTTGCGACTGACATCGCCGGGCGTGCCGGACCTTTATCAGGGCACGGAGCTTTGGGACTTCAGTCTCGTGGACCCTGATAATCGCCGCCCGGTCGATTTCGAATTGCGTCGCAAGTGGCTTGCGGAAGTGGACCAGAAAGGTCCGCCTTCGGAGCAACTCGCCAACTGGCGCGATGGGCGCATCAAGTTGGCGGTGGTGCAGCGTGCGCTCGCGTTGCGCAAGCATTGCGAGTCGCTCTTTGCGCAAGGTGAGTATGTGCCGCTCGCCATCGAGGGCGAACATGCTGACCGCGTGATCGCTTACGCGCGCCATGCCGGTAGCGCTTACGCAATCGTGATCGCCACGCGGCTCGCCGCGCCATTGCTGCCTGCTGGCAGCGATGTGCCGCTCGTCAAGGCGGAAAGCTGGGGCGATACGGCGGTCATTCTTCCGGAAGCGTTGCGTTCCCGTGCGCTCTTCGACTGGCTGAGCCCGAATGCGCCGAAGGCAGACGGCGAAAAGCTGTTCCTGCGCGATGCGCTGGCTTCGATGCCCGTGGCCTTGCTCGTTGAAGAAGGCGTGCCTTGCGCATGATCCAAGGCATGAGTTAGTGAGACATGAGGCGGGCGCGCTTCTCACCACGCGCCCCGCCCTTGCCTGCGCTACTACTCGGCGTGCTCGACCTCTTCCTCGCGCGGATACACCCGCACCAGCACGATACGCGGCCCGTTCATCTTCTTGACGACGATGTCGAAGGCGTCGAACTCGACGCGCTGCCCTTCCTGCGGCAAGTCCCCGAGCGCATTGATGACGAGCCCGCCGACGGATTCCGCGCGGCCTTCGTCGATATCGATGCCAAGCGCGCGTTCCAGTGAGACCACCGGCAAGCTGCCCTTGCCCATCAAAGTGCCGTCGTCCATGCGCGACCAGTCGGCATCGCCCTGACGGAATTCGTCGTGAATCTGACCGACAAGCGCGCCCAGCAGATTGTCGAGCGTGATAAAGCCGATGGGCTTCGCGCCCTTGCGCCCCACGATGGCGAAATGCGGCGCGCCCTTGCGAAAGCGCCGGAACAGTTCCAGCGCCGACAAATTGGGCGCGACGTATTGCACGGGACGGACATGGCGCGCGAGCTTCTCGATCTTTTCGGCATCCTTCGAAAAGCTGAAGTTGAAGCCGCGCGCTTCGCCGTCGCCCGCGAGGAACAAATCCTTCAGATGGATCATGCCGAGCACGCGTTCGCCGGAAGCATCCGCGAACAACGGATAACGGCTGAAGCGATGCCGCGAGATCACGGTCAAGTTATCGCGCATGGGCAAGTCGTTGCGCAGGCCGACGAGTTCGTGCGCGGGACGCATCAGGTCCGACACCGTCATGCGGCTGAAGTCGAGCGAATGCGCGATGGTGTTCCACTCGTCCGCGTTATACGAAGACGCCCCGCCAAGACGACGCCCGCGCAGAATGAGCTTGAGTTCGTCGGTGGAATAGTGGGCGTCGTGACCGTGTTCCGCCGACATGCCGAAAAGCCGCAACACGAGATTCGCGCTCGAGTTGAGCACCCAGATGAAGGGGTACATGGCCCAGTAAAAGCCATAGAGCGGCGTGGCGAGCCACAGGCCGACCTGCTCGGGACGGCGAATGGCCCACGACTTGGGCGCGAGTTCGCCGACCACGATATGCAGAAACGAGATGACCGAGAACGCAAAGAAGAGCGACACGGACTCGACGAGCTTTTCCGACTGAACGCCGATGAGCGCAAACAGCGGATGCAGCAGCGAAGCGAACGCGGGTTCGCCTATCCACCCAAGCCCGAGCGACGCGAGCGTGATGCCTAGCTGACACGCGGACAAATAGGCGTCCAGCTGGCTATGCACCTTCGCGAGCAGACGCCCCGGCAGGCCGTTGGTCCGCGCGATGGCCTGCACGCGCGTCGCCCGTAACTTGACGAGCCCGAATTCCGCCCCGACGAAAAAACCATTCAGGGCAACGAGCAACAATGCGCCGACCAGCGCGACAACCTGAGCCAAAGCAACTCTCTTCGAAAGTGGAAAGCGTCAGTATATGGGCGACAGGCAAACGAAAGTCAATTTACGTCCTCAATTACATTCCCGCCACCGGAATACGCATGGTGGCCGTGACGGCTGCACCATTGACGATATCCGTGTGCTCGAACGCGCCGCCATGCGCCTCTGAAATGCGCTTGCAAAGCGCAAGGCCCCACGCAATGCGGCCGGCTTCGCGCGGCTCCAGCGCCTGTCTGCGCGCGAATGCCTCGAGTACATGCGCGGCCGATGCATCGGTCAATGCGGACGCCGCAACCGTGAAGCGCACGTCGGTGCGCCACGTGCTGCCTTCGATGTTGCTCGATACCTGCACCGTCGTGTCGCGCGCGCTTGCTTCGGTGGCGAATGCCGCCATGAGCCAGAGCGCGTTGGTAAGCCGATCGGCGTCGCCTTCCACTTGTTCTTCCACGAGCGGCGAGTCGAGCGTGATGCTCACGCCGCGTCGCTCGCCGATAGCCTCGCGTGCGAGCGCGACGCCACGCTCGAGAAGAGCGCGCGCGGCGGCAGGCGCGACGGCAAGCGCGACGGCTTTGGTTTCGGCACGCGTCGTATCGATCGACTGTTCGATCAGCTTGACCTGCTGTTCGACGCCCGAGCGAATGCCCGTGAGCGCGCGCTGGGCGGCGGGGTCGTTTGCATCGACCTTGCGCTCGAGCACATAGCCCCAGCTATGAATGGCGTTGAGCGGACCGCGCAAGTCGTGCGATACGACCGAGAGCACGTGATCGCGCATGAACAGCGCGGCTTCGGCTCGCAGATGCGCGATGCGCGCTGCGTTGCCGCTAGCACCCGTCGCGTTCGCGCAGGTCGAGACGATCAGCGTCACGGATTCGGCGACGGGCAGCGCAAGTATGTTGAAGACTCGCGTGGAATCGTCCTCCTCGATGCTGACCTGCGCGCGCCGGGCGCCGTTGCCCGCGAGCGCGGCATCGGCTGCAAGCGAAAGCGACGCGATCAACGGAGCGGGCAGCGGGAGATCGGCGAGTGCGCGTCCGCGCAGCGCGGTGGAATCGACATCGAAGAGATGGGAGAAGACGGCGTCGGCACTGAGGCAGCGTTGGGCCGCATCGAGCACCAGCAAGCCATCGTTTCCGGCGACGGCCGTATCGAAGGACTGAGTGTCTCCGGGCTCGACCGTACTGGAAAATGACGTGGTCACGGTTTTGGGTCCTTGCGTGGATCGGTGTTGAGGTTCTGTCGCGAGCGGCGTTCCGGTCACCGGGAGCGCGTCGCGCGAGGCCAAGCCTGCGGGTCTTCCGAGAGGCCATTATAGGTGAGCGCCTGCCGCACGAACGGCTCTGTTTGCTCACGAACTACGGGGCAATTCCAGCAATTGGCGTGCACGGACGTGCGAAGAAAACGAGGGTGTCATGCGTCCTGGATTCAACCATTGCGAAACCGCGCCGATATACAGTCAGTGCAATTCAAATGGCCGATATCCGCGGATAACCAACGCTCTCATCCGCTATACCCGCCATTTGCGAGAAGCAATTGAAACACGCGTGTCTTTTACTCGCTCTAAGCTGATTATCCGCGCCTGACAAGGATTCAGCGGGTTTTGCAAGGCTATGCACGAAATCGCGCTTGAAGATACGGAAATCGTTTGCGAAGAAGCGGAAATTTCTTGCGTGCGTCGGCGAACATTCCAAGCTTACAACTGCCTATAGCATTTGTCAGGAGACTACGTATGGACGGCTGGTCGACCTTTAATGTCGGCCCTCGAACGCCGGCCGCGGCCACGGTGGCTTCAACTAAAACTTAATCCGGTGACACGAGCCTATGACACGCGTCGAGAGCGACACCCCCAGAACCTTGCTGTCGGTGATCATTCCCGCCTATAACGTCGAGCACTTTATAGCCGCATCGTTGGAATCCGCGCTTTCGCAGCCGCGCTCCGACGAGATCGAACTTATCGTTATCGACGATGGTTCCACCGACCAGACACTCGCCCGCATTCTCGAAGTGCAGAAGCGCGCGCATGGCAAGCAGATTCACGTGATTCACCAGGAAAACCGTGGTGTTTCCGCCGCACGCAATCGCGCGATTGCAGAAGCGAAATCGCCCTATATCGGCTTTCTCGATTCCGACGATGTCTGGTCCGCGGATTTCACCGCCAAGATCATGCCGCTCCTCGACGCGCAAGCCGCGGACATAATCGAGTTCAACGTGGGCATCATCAATTCTGGCGGCAAGGTGATCGACAACGTGAAGCTGATCGACCGCTCGACCATCGGCTCGCGCACGTGCGATCTCGACGCGCTGCTCGACTTCGCGCACGTGTATCAGGTGTTCCCGGCCGCGCGTGTCTACAAGCGCGAATTGTGGGACGGCATCGAGTTTCCGGCAGGCCGCGTGTACGAAGACGCCGCCGCCATTCCGCTCGTCTACGCGCGTGCCCGCACGCTGCATCGTCTGGCCGACGAACTGTATTCTTACCGGCGCCGCGCGGGCAGCATTACGACCAAGGCCACGACCTATACGGTCACGAGCCTCACGATCTGCGCGGAAGAAACGCTGCAACGCTGCGATGGCGGTCCATACGACGCCTTCTGGCTCGCCATGTTCCACAAGATTTTCGGCTATGCGTGCCACCAGGCCGCGCGCGTGGATGCCCGCGCCTATGACGATGCGATCCGCGCGATCGAAGCCACGGCGGAGCGATATCGCGTGTTCGCGACGCAGCGCGGCGAAGAATCGAAGGAATTGCGTTTCCACAAGAAGATTGCCGCGGACCGCCGCCTGTTTCTCGCCAAGCGCCTGATCAAACGCGTGCTGGGCATGGAACTTCGCGCGCCCGCCGCCGCGCCGCGCGCGATGCCCGCAGGCAACCGATGACTCCGCGTATAAAGGCGCACTGATGCAGATCTATCCGATCAAGCCCGGCTTCACCGCTGGCGAACCGTTCGAAATCGCCGTGCAACCGGGATCGCGGTTTTCCATCGCCATCTATCGGCAAGGGCATGACGAGAATCTGACGAGCGTGGGCGGCGTGGCCGTTCAGGCAGGCGGCGCCGTTACGGCGGAACTCAAGCACGGCAAGTACGTGTTCCAGTCGCCGGGCCGCACGACGCCCGTGCGCTTCGACGAAGACTGGGGCTGGCCGACCATCACCATCAAGCCGAACACGGCGTCGCTCGAAACGGGCGCGTATGTGGTGATCGCGTATGAAGTCGGCGGCAAGGGCGAGCCCCTGACCGAGCTCGGTCGACGCGCCGCCACGCACAAGCCGATCTTCGCGGGACCGCCCGACAGCGACAGCATGGCGCTCGTCATCGCGCGGCCGCGCAAGCCTTCCGCCGATATCGCGTATATCGTGCCGATCAACACGTATCACGCATACAACTCCATCGGCGGCGGCTGTTACTACGGCGACCCGATTCATCGCACGAAGCCCGCGACACGTGTGAGTCTTCGTCGGCCAGGCGGCGGTCTTGGCGCGCAACTCGGCGAGCCGAACGATCCCTATGATTCGCGCTCGCCGCGCCAGCAATTCACGCATTGGGATGCGAAGTTCATTCGCTGGCTCAAGGCGGAAGGAATTGCTTGCGACTTCTACACCGACCACGATCTGCATCGCGGCACGGATCTCAAGCTCGCGAACTACCGCTGCATGTTGAGCGTGGGGCATCACGAATACTGGACCACGGAGATGCGCGAGCGCGTGGCGGGCTTCATCGCGCAAGGCGGCAACCTCGCGGTCTTCAGCGGCAATACGTGCTTCCGTCCGGTCGATTTCGGCGATGCGCCTATCGAAGGCGATCTCAAGATCATGAACCGGCTTGCCGAGAAATGGCCCGATCACGATGAATCGAATCTCATCGGCCTGAGCTATGGTTACGGCGGCGGAAAATACGGCGAATGGAAACGCTTGCGCGGCGGATGGATCAGACGCGAGCGCGAAGCGATCGGTTTTACGGTGCGTCAGGCAAATCACTGGGTCTTTGCAGGCACCGGCTTGCGAGAAGGTCAGACGTTCGGCGCGGAAGATCGTCTCGTAGGCTATGAAGTGGATGGCGTGCCGCCTGTCGCGAATGGCTTCGTGACGCTTGCGGATACCGTCAAGCTCACGGGTTGGGATGTCGGCGGCGCGGGCGCAATGGGCGTCTTCAAGCCCGATGCGAATGGCTCGCCGGAACAAGGCGAAGTGTTCAATGGCGGCACCACGGACTGGGCGCGCGTCCTCATGAATACGAGCGCGCAGAGCCATGTCGTCGTCGATCAGATTACGCGTAATGTCGTGCGCCGGTTCATCGGCTTGCCGCCGCTCGTGATCGAGCGACACGACACGCGTCTGGACCAGATAGTGAACAGCGAGAGCGAGATTGCTAGCGCGATGCTCGCCCAATAGTCAAGTAGTAGCCGGCAGTGTGCGTGTGCAAACCCACTGACGAATAAATTTTTTTATTGTTAAATACGTCCGGCACGACAACATGAACCGCTTCGCGTGGGCTTACCGCTCGAGAGCGGTTCATGTCGTTCATACTTGCGCTCCTTTGCCCTGAGGCCAAGGCGAGGATGTGTCTAACCCCATTGGTCTTGCTGCGCTCGAAGTGGCGCATGCGCCTGACGAAACGATTCGTTACACGCGTTGTCATGCAATGCCCTTTTAAACGGGCGAACATGCGACAAGGCCGCAAACTGCGTTACCGCGATCAGTCAGCGCTCAAGCCGGAACCTATCGTTACATGGCATCTTTTCGAAAGAACTTCACCATTCTGATGACGTTGCAGGTATCCACATACCTGGCACCGCTTCTCACGCTGCCGTGGCTTGCGCGCGTACTCGGCCCCAGCGAATATGGACGCCTTTCGTTCGCACTCGCCTTCTCCGCTTATTTCATCACGCTTACGAATTACAGTTTCTCGTTGACGGCGACACCAAGAGTCTCGATCAATCGCGATGACCGTGCCATGCGCTCGCAGGTCTTCTGGGAAACCATCCTCACGCAAAGCGTGCTTGCGCTTGCAGGCTTCATCATCCTGCTCGCGGTGACGTTCATCGTGCCGTATCTTGCGGAAAACCGCGACTTGCTGCTATTGGGCTTCGGCATGGCGGTTGGCTCCATGCTCATTCCCACGTGGTATTTCCAGGGCGTGGAAGACCTCGGCATGATCAGCGTATTCGTATTCATCGGACGCGCCTTGAGCATTCCGGCGATGTACGTCTTCGTGCGTCATCGCGGCGATGTCGATATCGCCATGGCCGTCAACACGCTCGTGCCGTTGTGCTCGGGCATCGCAATTTGCACGTATTTGTACTTTCGACGCGAACTCGACTTCGTGCCGGTATCCCTGCCGACCATCTTCACGCGCCTCAAGGAAGGATGGAGCGTGTTCATGGCCACTTCGCTCGTCGATATCTATGCATCGAGCAATATTGTCTTGCTCACCTTCATTGCGGGCAACGTGGCGGGCGGCTACTTCGCGGCCGGCGACAAGCTGATTCGCGCGGCGTTGAACATGCTTCAGCCGCTCAAGACGGCCGCTTATCCGCGCGTGAGCTTCCTCATGCATCATGCGCGCGACGACGCCTTTGCCTTTCTGCGCAAGATGTTCGTGCTGCAAGGGTCGATCGTCTCGCTCATCTCCGTATGCATTTTCTTCGGCGCGCCGCTTGCCGTGAAACTGCTTTATGGTCCCCAGTTCGCGCCGACCGTCGACGTGCTGCGCTGGATGGCGTTCGTCCCGTTGATGGCCGGTCTCTCCGATCTCTTCGGCGTTCAAACCATGCTTCCACTCGGCATGAAGGCGCAATTCAGCCGTGTACTCATCGCTTCGGCGGTTCTGAACTTCGGTCTTCTCGCCGTGCTTGCCAGGCTCTTCGGCGAGCAAGGCGCGGCAGCCACCGTGCTGATCGTCGAGACGTCGATTGCCACCGCGATGTTCTGCACCCTGCACTTCCAGGGCGTACCCCTGCTCCGGCGCGCCATGCCGGAAAGCGCCGGTTCCTGACCAGGCGTGAATCGTGCACAAGGCACGTTTGCATCGGCATGACGAGCTTTAAACGGCTCCGTCATGCGGTGCACGGCTAGCCACTTCTACCTAATGTCCAGACGATTCAAGCTCCCACATTTCCGTTCGACGACGCACCGTTACTGCAAAAGTTGCGTTTTTGTATGTGTCGAAACGCACGGACGCCAATTGTTTGAGCCGATATCGTATTAGTAACAACATCAGGTAGGCAGGGTGAGGACCGGAATGAACTCAAACGACCCGACGCTCGAACGTGTGCGAGAACTCGCTGATCGTGCAGACAGGCTGCGTATGCAGTCCGTCGCGATTCCGCTCAAGGAACTCAAAGCCCTTGTGCAACTTTGCGACCAAGCGCTCGAACAGAAATACGCTTGGCTCAAGGCCGAATCGGAAGTCGATTAACCCGCTGCCTTGCTCGCTTGCATTCGTCTTTAACTGCGTGAACAAACTGTCGACGCTCGCCTAAGAATTCTTTAGACCAGTTCGCAGTTTTGATCGTCCTTAAGCCAGATTCGCTAACGCGGGCTTTGCAAAGCCGATTAGCAGGGGAATCAGCAAGTCCGTGTGCGTTGCCGCCCGGTTCTGAGAGATCGAGGCGCACCGGTTAGGTTGCATATGTATTAATCGAACAGAAAAACTCAGGTCGATTAGTGATACTGCATTCCAGGCCGTCATAGATGCCTCCTTAGACGGAACCGATAACGGACCCAGCGAGGCGCGTTGGCAAGCGGAGCTCACCACTCCACCTATAAACACAAGACCGCCGTGCCTTCTCAATTGCGAATGCCGCGGGCGCTCGGCTTTTGCTCATTGCAGAGTTCTATATGAAAGAGATCGTACATATAACCGAAGCCTTTGGAGGGGGAGTCCTCTCCATGCTCACTCAGCTCTCGAACCGTGCTGCGGCTGCAGGCGTCGGCGTCACGATCCTCCACTCCATCCGGCCCGAAACGCCGAACAACTTCGCGAGCCTCTTTCATCCGGCCGTGAAGCTCGTCTACGTGAGCATGTTTCGCGAAGTCAGTGTGAAGAAAGACTGGACGAGCATGTGGGAGTTGGTGCGCAAGCTCAAGGAATGCAATCCGTCGGTCGTGCATTTGCATTCGTCCAAGGCGGGTGTGCTGGGACGGGCCGCCGCGCGCGTTGCCGCGCCGCGTGCCCGCGTGTTCTATTCGCCGCATGGCCTTGCGTTTCTGCGCCGCGATGTATCGGCGGCAAAGCAGTTTGCTTATCTCAGCTTCGAGCGCATTGCAGCACGCATGGGCGGCACCATCGTCGCGTGCTCCAAGAGCGAACAGCACGAGATAGAAACGCAGATGCGCACGCGCAACACGGAGATGATCGAGAACGGCGTCAACGTGCTGGAGATTCCTTCGCGTCTTGAGAAAGACGGCCGTGAAGTCGTGGTCGGCATGAGCGGACGCGCATCGTTCCAGAAGAATCACGAAGCCTTCGTGCAGCTCGCCACCGATCTGCGCAACTCCACGACGCAATTCTTGTGGATCGGCGGAAACCTCGATGAATTGCCCGGTCAGACTGCGAGCGATTCAGTCGTATGCAGCGGCTGGGTCACGCGTGAACGCGCGCTCGCCCTGACCTCCGGCCTCGACATCTATGTGCAGACCTCGCGCTGGGAAGGCATGCCGATCGCGTTGATCGAAGCGCAGGTCGCGGGCATTCCCGCTGTCGTGACAGACGTGGTCGGCAATCGCGATGTCGTCTTGCACGGGCAGACTGGCTTCGTCGCCACGACGCACGAAGACATGCAGAAGTACATCGCCATGTTGCGCGACGACCCTATCCTGCGTGCGCGCATGGGCGAAACCGCGAAAAGAACGGCTAGCCGGCGCTTCTCGATGGAAGCCATCTTCCGCAAGTGGCTCTCGGTATACGAATTCGGTTCGGACAGGTACTTGAAAGAGCCCGTCGAATCGAACGAATTCGAATCGTACGAACCCACTTCCGAATCACAGTACTGACCCGCCCGAGACATGGACACATCTATTGCCCCGAACAAGCTCGTCTACAACGGCAGGTTTACGAGTCAGAAGACCACCGGCGTACAACGCGTTGCGCGCGAGCTCGTAGCCGCGCTCGTCAAGCTGCCGCAAGGCTCGCATGTGACGCTTGCCGTGCCGCCGCAAGACGGGCTCGAACCCGTGGCCGGCGTCGAAACCGTGAAGCTCGGCTTCGGTAAAGGCGTGCTCTGGGAACAATTCGTCCTGCCACTCTTTGCGGGCCGCTCGCGCATTGTCAATCTGAGTAACTCGGGTTCGATCTTTCGCGCGAACCAGGTCATCTACATGCACGATGCCGCGGTGTTCGACACGCCCGCGCACTTCTCGTGGAAGTTCCGCATGTGGTATCGCGTGATGTTCTGGATTCTCGCGCGCACGTCGAGTTGCGTGATGACGAATTCGGAGTTCTCGCGCGACCGCCTCGCGCATCATGTCGGTGTGGATGCCAAACGTATCGGCGTCGTGCCGCTCGCAGCGGACCATCTCGATCACGTCGTGCCGGACCGGTCCGTCATCAAGGATCTCGATCTCACGCCGAACCGGTACGTGCTTGCAGTGAGCAGCATGAACCCGACAAAGAACTTTCAACGTCTTGTCGACGCGTTCATTCGACTGAACGATCCGTCTATCGACCTCGTTATTGTCGGCATGAAGAACGCCACTATTTTTGGCCGCGCGCATGATCTCTCGAGTGCGCCTAACATCAAGCAAGCGGGCTACGTGAGCGATGAAAAGCTCAAAGCTTTATATCAGGATGCAGCTTGCTTTCTTTATCCTTCGATTTACGAAGGATTCGGCATTCCGCCGCTGGAAGCCATGCGCAACGGCTGTCCGACGCTTGTCGGACGCGCAGCGGCGCTGCCGGAAACGTGCGGCGACGCATCAATCTATTGTGATCCGTACTCCGTCGAGGATATTTCGGCTAAGCTGCGCGAATTGCTCGACTCGCCGGCACTAAGCGAGGATCTCAAGCAGCGCGGCATTGCACACGCGGAGAAGTATCGCTGGACGGAAAGCGCGCGCATGCTCATGCAGTTCATCGACAAGCCATCGCGTTGAACGCGTTTTTGGGGGAAGGCCGGTGAAGTTAGGTATTTACTGCGATTCGGGCATCAATGGCGGGCACGAGGAAATGCTCAAGCGCCTGATGCTTGCGCTCGTCGCAAGCACAGGTATCGAGACGCTTAACATTCTCGTGCCGACCGCTAATGAACCGCTTTTTCGTTATGTAAGCGAACTATCGCTCAAGCATAAGAAAGTGAAGGTCATCGGTCTTACCTATACGGCCGAATCGCTGCGCGGAAACATGATCGAACTCGTCCGCATGGTGCGCTCCACGGCCGCCATCCTGCGTAGTCTTGAACTCGAAAAATTGCTGATCGCGCAAGGCACCATCGCTTCCGGTCTCGCAGGTCTTTTCGCCGCGCGCCAGGCGCGTGTCACCGCCGTGAGCTATCTTCCTCTCGTGGACGAAGCGCCGGAAAACGCGGGCGCCGCCGAGAAGATCAAGTGGCTCATCAAGCGCGTGTTGTATCGCATGCCGGATGAATTCGTCACGCTCAACGAGCACTTGCGTGGCAAATTGCGCGCACTTGCGCCGCGTGCGCGGACCACGATCCTCGAAAACTATGTCGATGACCGCTTCAGCCGTTCAACGCTCACGCGTTCGCAAGCACGCGCATCGCTGGGTCTGCCGGATGACGGCACCACGATCATCGCGCATATCGGCAGACTGAATTTTCAGCAGAAGCGTCAGGACTTTCTGATGCAGGCTATCGAAAGTCACAAGGAAGCGTTCGCGCGAACGCTGGTGCTGATCGTCGGCGAAGGACCGGATGCGGAGCGTCTCGAAGCAATCGTCGAGAAGAGTCCCGCGCTTGCCGCATGCGTGCGTATTGTCGGGCCGCAGAAGGACGTGCTGCCGTATATCGTCGCAAGCGACACGCTCGTGTTGCCTTCAGCGTATGAAGGCGTGCCGCTCGTGATGATCGAAGCGGTGCTCGCGGAACGTCCAGTTGTCGTGTCACGGGTGTCGGGTCTCGAATCTTATCTGCCCGATGCGCTGCTGTTTCCCGTCGACGATTCCGCGTCTTTCGTAAAGCGAGTCTTCTCGGCGAGCACCTACTCGATGGCCGCGCTCACGCGCGACTTCCGCCGCCGCTTCTCGCGTGAAGTTTTCGACGCGCAAGCGCAAAGCATCCTGACGAGCGCATCGAGCTCGCGCGGCGCGGCCAATCCCGCCACGCGCGAGCATTCGGACATGCTGGCCAAATAGTTTCGCCTTCCCGAGGTCCAGATATTGAAGCGAACGATTCTGATCGTAGTCGCCTTCTTCGGCGCAATGCTTTGCGGCTCCGTTCTGCTCTTCGCGCGCAGCGGCAGTCCCGATGCGTATCACGCAAGCCGCACCGGCGGCGCCAAGGCCGATGCCAATGCCGACACCCCATCATTCGCCGCACCCAAGATGAAATGCGGCAATGAGTCGGCCGGCGTGTTCTACGGCATTGCTGGCCATATCGAACATCGCGGTGCGTATCGCACGAGCGACTATGGTTTGCAGATTTCGCAGCTTCGCGAACTCGGCGTCACCATGTACGCCCAGGACGTCTCGAACGAAGAAAGCGCGCACATGGTCGCGGACTTCGCGCGTCAGGCGTCCAGGCAGTGCATCGGCGTGCTTGCCCTCGTGACACCGTTCGAAGTGCAGAAGCGCGCCAACGAAGCGGAAGCCTTCGCGCGCGGCTACGAACTCGGCAAGCTCTCCGGACGCATTCTGAAGGGCGTGGTGACCTACTATCAGGTGGGCAACGAGTACGACAACTGGACCATACGCGGCGATGACCGCAGCGGCGAACATCCGTCGGATTACGATAACGCGATGTACATGAAGGCGCGCGGCTCGATCCTCGGTCTCATCAAGGGCATTCGCGAATCCAACCCTGACGCCAAGATTCTGCTCACGTCATTCAGCTGGCTGCATTTCGCCTTCCCGGACATGCTCTTTTCCGGCACGCAGCCGGACGGAACCAAAGGGCATCCCGTGCCGCAGTGGGACATCACCGTGTGGCATTGGTATTCCGACATGGGTTCGATCACGTCAGCGGGATCGCAAAAGACCAACGTGCTGGAGCGTTTGCGCGACAGTTACGGCAAGCCGATCTGGATCACGGAATACGGTGTACGTCCGGATCATCCGGACCCTTCGGGGTATCTCGTGGGAAAGAACGCGCTGGGCGGTTTCGTCTCGATGGCGAAGACCTATGGCATTCAGAACGTGACGCTCTACGAGCTTTACGACGACCAGCGCTTTGGTGGCGACGGCAACTACGGCGTGATTCACGACGACGGTAAAACAAAAAAACCACGTTTCGACGTGGTCCGCGAATTCATCAAAGCCAACCCTATGCCGTGAGGCGTGCCCGGGCTCAGGCAAACCGCGCATTATCGCCCAAATCCACCATCGCGCAAGCGGCATGCCTGACCTTTCGAGCATTACAACGTTCGGTACTTAACAGACGCAGATAACTCAGGGCCGGAAGATGCCCCTTAGGATAATTTTTTTCTATTTATCTGCAAGTATCGTAGGGGTTTGCAAGATGCGCCGGGGCTGTCAAGGCCCGCGCTGACCGACGCCGCAGGCCCCAAGCATTCATGTTGCTGCGACTCACCGGCCGTACCGCCGGATTAAATAAAGCAAAGAGACGTACCGCGGCTTTAGCCGCCGGGGCATTCGTTTTTTCCAACGCCCTGACAACTACGTTCTAACTATCGAATTGAGGATGGCGCCTTTGAACACGCTCTATGTCAACTCCGGATCTTCGCGCTCAGGCAAGGACGACGGTGAATTCACCGCGAGCGATATGCTCAAACTGCTTCGCGACCATATCGGCATGCTGATGCTGTTCATCGCGGGCGCGGCCTTGCTCGCCACGGCTTATGCGTTTCTCGCCAAGCCGATCTACTCCGCCGACGTCATCATCCGCGTCGATCCGCCAGATCCGAACGCGCTCGGCATCACGCCGCAGAATCAGCAGCAGATGCAGCAGCAGGCGCAGACCGTCAATCAGATCGCGCCCGCCGAGATCTCGGTGATGCAAAGCCGTTCCGTGCTGGAACCGGTCGTCAAGCAATTTCACTTCGACATCAAGGCGAAGCCGCGTACGCTGCCGGTCCTCGGGCAGATCGCCGACCTGTTCGCCAAGCGCGGTCAACTTTCGCCCGCATGGCTCGGCCTCGATTCGTATGGCTGGGGCGGCGAGGAACTGAACATCGGCCGGCTCGACGTGCCTGCATCGCTCGAAGATTCGAAGCTCGATTTCGTGCTGCTCGACAAGAACCAGTACGAACTGCGCGACGAAGACGGCGACGTGCTCGTGCGTGGCACCGTTGGCCGTCCGGCAGCTGCGAATGGCGTGTCGATGCTCGTGGACAGTGTGGTGGGCCATCCCGGCGTGCACTTCGACGTGATCCGCTACAACACGCTCGACGCCATCGCGCTCATGCTCAAGACGATGAAGGTGACCGAGTCAGCGAAGGACACGGGCATCGTGCAGATTTCGTTCAATGCGGACGACCCCGAACTCACGGCCAATGTCGCGAACGCGCTCGGTCAGGCGTACATGTCGGCGGCAGTCGCGAGCCGTCAGGCCAACGACACCAAGACGCTCGAGTTCATTCGCGGCGAGTTGCCGCGTCTCGAAGCCGACCTGAAGACGGCCGAAGGCAATCTCAGCGCGTTCCGTTCGAAGTCGCAGTCGGTGCAGCCGGTCAACGAGGCGCAAGCATATTTGCAAGGCAGCATCACGTCGATGCAACAGCTCGCCATGCTGCAACTGCAACGCACGCAGGCCTTGCAGCGCTTCCAGCCCGACAGCCCGCAAGTGAAGAACCTGGATCAGCAGATCGCCCAATTCGAAGCGACCAACAAGCAGATCCAGTCGCGCTTCGACAGCATGCCGGCGTCGGAGCGTCAAAGCGCCGAACTCACGCGCGATGCACGCGTGGCCGAAACCATCTACCTCGGCATGATGAACAAGGCCGAGGAGCTGTCGGTGCGTCGAGCGAGCACGAGCGGCGGCGCGCATATTCTCGACAACGCGCTGCGTCCGCATCGCCCGGTGAAGCCGAACAAGATGCTCGTGATTCTCGCAGGTACGGGTCTTGGCTTCTTCGTCGGCACGTTCTTCATCTTCCTGCGCCGTCACGCCATGATCGGCGTGACCGACCCGATGTTCGTCGAACGCCGTCTGTCGGTGCCGGTGCTGGGCGAGGTACTGTTCAGCCGCCAGCAACTCGTGCTCGATCACGAGATCGCGGTGTCGCCGGTCGGACGCGCGCTCGGCTTCTCGGGCACGCAACAAAACGGCGCCGCGCCCAAGGCCCTGCCGCACTACGACCAGGCGCAACACGATGCCATGACCATGCCGCATGTGGACGAACGCGACGAAGACGCTCGCGTGCTTGCCTCGCGCTTCCCGCACGATCCGGCTGTCGAAGCGCTGCGCGCCGTGCGTACCGAGTTGTATCGCGATCTCGTCAATGCGCCGAACAACATCGTCATGTTGACCGGCCCGATTCCGTCGGCAGGCAAGAGCTTCGTCGCGGCCAACCTCGCCGTGCTGCTCGCGGAAATCGGCCTGAAAGTGTTGCTGATCGACGCCGACATGCGCCGCGGCCATATCGCGTCGTTCTTCAAGCAGTCGAACCCTGGCGGCCTCGCGGAAGTGCTGAAGGGCGATATCGGCATCACGGATGCGCTGCGTTACGTCGGCGTGCCCGGCCTGTCGTTCATGTCGTGCGGCGGCTATCCGCAGAATCCGTCCGAATTGCTGATGATGCCGCGTTTCCGCGACATGCTCGCGCGCATGAGCGACCAGTTCGACCTCGTGCTCGTCGATACCCCGCCGTTCCTCGCCGTCACGGATGCCGCGATCGTCGCAAGCGACGCGGGCTCCACGGTGCTGGTGTTGCGCTCGGGCATTCAGACCGAGGAAGAGATCGAGGAGACCGTGAAGAAGGTGCAGCGCGCGGGCGGCAGACTCGTGGGTTCGGTCTTCAACGCAATTCCGCGCCGGCGCAGCAACCGTCGCAGTTATGGCTATGCCGCGGCATACACCAGTTCGTTCAAGCCGGTGAATTAAGCTTGGCCCACTAAAAGAGCGATTACGCAACGCCGCGTGTCTCACGCGGCGTTGCGCGTTGAAGAGCCCCCGACCGATGAAAGAAAAACTCGCGCTGACAGACCGCTTCTACCAGATATGGGCCTTCGCGATGCCCGTGACGTCGTTCCTCGTGATGCCGAGCATCCAGGGCACGACGATCGGCTATCTGATGTGCTTTCTTTCGGTGCCGCTCGTGCTGCTCTTCGGCGGCAAGGCGCGCAAGAACTGGATGCACTTCCTGATCGCGGCCGTGGTCGTATGGCTTTTGATGTTCTGCACCTCGCAGCTTGCGGACGTCATGGCGCCTTTCGATCCCGACTTCAGCAAGGTCGCGATGGTCGACGACACCGACCTCGTCACGTTCATCCTGCGCAAGAGCATGTTCACGCAGTCGATCTACGTCGCGGCGGTGGTGCTCTACGCATCCTACGTCTACTACTTCTACAAGCCGACATGGGACCAGTGGATTCTCGTGGCCGTGACGCTCTTCGCGCTCTACGGCATGTACGAAGTGGTCTACTTCGTCGCGACTGGACAGCCGGGCGACTTCATCTCGAACCGTGCATTTGGCGATCAGTTCGGCAAGGGTATCGTGCGTTCGGACGGCACCGTGAACGGCAGCTCGTTCCAGCAGATCGACATCAAGGGCTTCCCCATTCAGCGGCTGAAGGCGCTGACCGGCGAGCCTTCCATGTACGCAATGTCCATCTTCCCTTTCTGGGTGTATTTCAACGCGACCTCGCGCGTACGCTGGCCGGTGTGGGTCATCGGCATTTCGCTCATCATGAGTACGTCGTCGACGGTGCTGATCGGCTATGCGGTTTATGCGCTGATTCGCATGCGCAAGCTCGGCATCAACCCGATCAAGGCGTTGATCGCGCTCGCGGTGGTGTGCGTGATCGCCTATCTCGCGCAGGACTATATCGCCGATCTGTTCCAGCAGATGGTGATGGACAAGCTCGAAGGCAAGAACGAATCGGGCTCGGACCGTTCGATGCTGGTCCTGAATTCCGTGCAGATGTGGCTTGGCGCGACGCCGATGAATCAGTTGTTCGGCATCGGCTTCGGCTACATACGCTCGACCGATTTGTTCTCCACGTTGCTCGTGAACACGGGCGTGGTCGGTCTCGTCGGCATCAGCGCGCTCATGCTGTATCCCGCGTTCAAGCTCGACTGGGACGCGCGCGGCATGGCGCTGCGTCAATGCTGCGTGGGCACCTGGCTGATGATGATGGTCTCCGTGCCCGAGTTCGCCTATCTCGCACCGTGGACTTTCGTCGCGATGGCTTACGTGCGAGTGCGCGCGCTCAAGCAGGCCCGGCAGCAGTCGCATGACCGCGACGCCGCCGTCGTCATCGATCAGACGCCTATCGGCACCGACTTCGGTACGAACGCTAAACCGCATTCGGGTCCGCGTGTCGGCTCGCCCGTGGGACCGCGTCCCGCTATCGGCAGCCGCATGAATCCGCGCGGACGTCATCCCTGAAAGCGCCTCGGTGACCCTTCGGGCGGGGGGGGGGCGGGGCGGGGGGGGGGGGGCGGCGGGCGCGGCTCGTTGTTTTGTCGACGCGACGCTGGCTTGTAGTACGAGCGCCTGGCGGGGGCACCACCGGCGCCCAGATCTCG
>NZ_JALQDW010000016.1:0-20613 GCF_023631025.1 Caballeronia sp. GACF4 | reverse complement strand
TCGGGCCGCGCTTATCGAAGCTCGGACGCGAATCGTCGCGCGGCTTGAAAGGGCGTCGTTCATCGCCACCGGGCGTGGGGGGGGGGGGGGGGGGCCGCCCCCCCCCCCCCCTCCCGCTTGCCTGCGACGTTCTACAATGGTGGTTTCGACCACCGGACCATGGCATGACGAACGTGCGCATGGCCGGGCAACCAGGGAGCACAACATGGCGCAAGTCACGACCGATTCCGGCCTCAAATACGAAGACATCGCTGTTGGCGAAGGCGCCGAAGCCGTCGCGGGCAAGACGGTGAGCGTGCACTACACGGGCTGGCTGACCGACGGACAGAAGTTCGATTCGAGCAAGGACCGCAACGACCCGTTCGCCTTCGTGCTGGGCGGCGGCATGGTCATCAAGGGCTGGGACGAAGGCGTGCAAGGCATGAAAGTGGGCGGCACGCGCCGTCTCACCATTCCGCCGCAACTCGGCTACGGCGCGCGTGGCGCGGGCGGCGTCATCCCGCCGAACGCCACGCTCGTGTTCGAAGTGGAACTGCTCGACGTCTGAGTGTCGACGCCATGAACGCGCCAGTCCATCGTCCAGGCATTTCGCTGCGCCGCTATGAAGCGGTGCAGGCGACGGACGAGCACGACTTCCATCAGATCGTGCTCGGCTTCGACGGCGCAATGGGCATGGCGGTGGACGGGCGCGAGTCGCATATCGACCGGCATCGCGCGTGGATCATTCCGGCTCACGCGCGGCATGAATACTGGGCCGAGGGCGTGAATCGCCAACTCGTGCTCGATCTTCCGGCGACGTCGGTGGCGGTGCCCGAGCGCTTTTTCGAACGCGCTCGCACTGTCGATCTCGATTCCGCGATGACGCAGCTCGTCGCCGATATCGCGCTGAATGCAGGCATTCACGATGGCCGCTTCGCCTGGCAAGCCGCCGCGCATCTGTGCGGCGCGTTGATGGCCGACGCGGGCGCATCCGTCGTGGCCGAAGCGCGTGGCCTCGACTTCGCGCGCATCGACCGATGGCTGCGGCTGCATTTGTCGGAGCCGCTGCGCATTGCCGATCTCGCCGCACACTGCGGCTTCGGCATGCGGCGCTTTCATCAGCTATTCAGCGAGGCGTTTGGCGAGACGCCGCATCGCTATCTGCATCGCTTGCGGCTCGATACCGCGCTTGCGTTGCTTGCCGATCCGCGCGCCGCGTTGTCGGACATTGCGCTCGATGTCGGTTTCGCCGATCAAAGTGCGTTCACGCATGCGTTCTCGAAGCGCTTCGGCATAGCGCCTGGTCTCTGGCGCAATGGCCTGAGAGCGCCTGATCCGCGTCAGCATTGAAGACGTAAAAAGCCCGCCGGTCATCGACCAGGCGGGCTTTCTTCATGCCTCAACCAGCTAACGAATCATTCCACCGACAGTTGCAGATGCAATTGCGAGCGCGCGACGTCGCCCTCTTGCACGTCGCTCGCATTGTCGCGATCCGACTGCGATTGCGGCGCAAGACGCGCCGATTCGATCCGGTCGAGATACTCGGTCGTGATGTCGCCGGTGATGTAGTTGCCGTCGAAGCACGAAGCCTCGAACTCCTGCAACTCAGGGTTGATGTCACGGATCGCGCTTTTAAGGTCGGCCACGTCCTGATAGACGAGATAATCCGCGCCGATCATGCGCGCGACTTCTTCGTCGCTGCGGCCGTGCGCCACGAGTTCACCGCGCGTGGGCATGTCGATGCCATACACGTTAGGGAATTTAACCGGCGGCGCGGCGGACGCGAAGATCACCTTGTTTGCGCCGGCGTCACGCGCCATCTGCACGATTTCATGCGAGGTCGTGCCGCGCACGATTGAGTCGTCGACGATCAGCACGTTCTTGCCTTTGAACTCGATGGCCATGGCATTGAGTTTCTGGCGCACCGACTTCTTACGCACCGCCTGGCCCGGCATGATGAAGGTGCGGCCCACGTAGCGATTCTTGAAGAAGCCTTCGCGATACTCCACGCCGAGCTTCGCGGCCACTTGCATGGCGGCGGGACGCGAGGAATCGGGAATGGGCATGACCACGTCGATAGGCACGTCCGGCAGCACGCGCTTGATCTTCTCGGCAAGATAGTCGCCCATGCGCAGACGCGCGTTGTAGACGGGCACGCCGTCGAGGCACGAATCCGGACGCGCGAGATACACGAGTTCGAAGATGCATGGGTTGAGCGTCGGTTTTTCGGCGCATTGATGACTGTGGAGGTTGCCTTCCGCGTCGATGAAGATGGCTTCGCCCGGCTCGACATCGCGCACGAACTCGAAGCCCACGCCTTCCACCGCCACCGATTCCGACGCCACCATCCATTCCACGCCCGTCGCGGTTTCCAGCTTGCCGAGCACGAGCGGACGAATGCCGAACGGATCGCGGAACGCGACGAGCCCGTAACCCGCGATCAGCGAGACGATCGCGTAAGAACCCTTCACCCGCCGATGCACGCCCGCAACCGCCTTCCAGAGCGCGGCGGCGTCGAGTTGCAAGCCCGAACTCGCGAGCTGCAGTTCATGCGCGAAGACGTTGAGAAGGACTTCCGTGTCCGACGCCGTGTTGATGTGCCGGCGATCGATGCGGAACATCTCGTCCTTCAACTGCGTCCAGTTGGTCAGATTGCCGTTGTGCGCGAGGATGATCCCGAACGGCGCGTTCACGTAGAACGGTTGCGCTTCTTCCTCGCTCGATGCGGAACCCGCCGTCGGATAACGCACTTGCCCGATGCCGACCGTACCCGGCAGGCTGCGCATGTTGCGCGTGCGGAACACGTCGCGCACCATGCCATTGGCTTTGTGCATGTGGAAGTTGTTGCCGTTCGCCGTGGCGATGCCCGCTGCGTCCTGGCCGCGATGCTGCAGAAGCAGCAAGCTGTCATAGATCAGCTGATTGACGGGACTTTGGGAAACTACACCTACGATGCCGCACATGGCATGGTCCTTCAAAGAGTCGAAACGGGGTCGACGGGGTCGATAGGCGGTGCCGGTCCACACCGCCTGTTCGCAGGCGGGCGCCGTATCGCGTCCCTCATGTAGCCAGCCGTTCGTCTATTGTGCGACGTTTCGCGCCGCGTCGCCGGCATCGGGGGCCGGGGCGACACGCACATACGCGGCAAGCGTAGCGGGGAGCAGCGGTTTCAGTTCACGCACGCCTTGCTCGGCCATGGGCGCGAGCAGCGCATTGCGCCAAAAAT
This sequence comes from Caballeronia sp. GACF4, assembly GCF_023631025.1. NCBI lineage: Bacteria > Pseudomonadati > Pseudomonadota > Betaproteobacteria > Burkholderiales > Burkholderiaceae > Caballeronia > Caballeronia sp. GACF4. The sequence continues at coordinate 17,408 of NZ_JALQDW010000016.1, read as the reverse complement.
CTTTCTGCGGCAGTTCGGTCAAGCCCGCCAGGGCGACCAGGATGACTACCAATATAGCCCCTCTGGCGAGGCCGAACAGCAAACCCAGCGAGCGGTCGACGCCGCGCAGGCCGGTGACTTCGGTGATGCGCGTCAGGAGCGCGGACAGCACGCTCGACAGAAGCAGCACGGCCGCCACCACCAGCAGGAACGCCACGAGCCATTGCGTCAATGCACCGCCCGGCCACGTGGACGGTATGTACGGCACGACGACGCTGACGAAGCGCCCTGCAATCAAGATAGCCGCCACCCAGCCGACGAGACCGAACGCTTCGGCCAGAAAGCCGCGCCACATGCCGCGCAAGGCTGACAGGCCGATCACGGCGAGCACGGCATAGTCGAAACTGGTGAACATCGAGCTTCTGGTTCGCCTCAGTTCGCTGGCCGCTTGCCACCGGCAAGTCCGGCTTGCCGCACCTTCTGAAGCGCCGCCGATGCCGCCGTGCGATCCGCAAACGGTCCTGCGCGCAACAGAGCGCGCGTGGAGCCGTCCGTTTGCTTGCGATGTTCGAGATATGCGGGCACACCGGCCGCTTTCAACTTGTTGACCCAGTTTTGCGCGGCGGTTTCGTCGTCGAAGGTGCCGATTTGCAGCACGAAGCGGCTGCCGGCCGGCGACGAAGGCGAGCTCGGTGCGTTGGCGGCGGTATTGGCTTCTTCGGCGGGCGCGACCGGCTGCGGCTTGGCCGCCTGGGTTTTTGCGGGTTGGCTCGCGGGTGCCGGGGACTTTGCTTCCGGTTTGACCTGCGCCTGTTGCTGAACTGGCGCCGGCGCTTGCGCGTCGGGCTGCGCTACGCCCGCCGCCACGCCGTTCGATGTCGCCGCAGGGCCGTCATGCGCGACGCCGGCTTGCGTGTCGGCATCGGTGGCTTCGCGCGATTGCTTCACGGCAGGCGCGGGGCGGCTTGGAATATCGATGGAGATATCGTCGGTGACGGGCTTCGGGCGCGAGTCCAGCACCATGGGCAGAACGATGACCGCGGCCAGCACGAGCGCGATTGCGCCGACCAGCCTGCGCCGGGCACGCTGCTTTTCGGGCAGCGTGGGGTCGAGCATCATCGCGTCGGCGTCGGTGCGCTCGGGGCGGCGCGTGCGGCGTTCCGTGCGGACGGTATGACGCGTGCCGCGCGGTGAGTCGGAATATGCGTCGCGACCGGAGTCGTCTTTCTTGCCGAACGAGAAAAGTCCCATGTATGGCTTGGTGCGAGAAGCTTGGTGCGGGGGTTTGCCTTGCGGCTGACCGCCAACCGTCTCAGTGATGCTGCGATTTCCGGTATGCCATGACGCCGGCAACCGTGTAGAAACTGCCGAAAACCAAAATTCTATCATTTTCGGACGCACGACTTAACGCATCTCGAAATGCTTCGGCCGGTGTGTCGAATTGTGAAACGCTGCTGTCGGGGCCTTCGTTGACACCGGCATCGCGCAAAACCTTGGCCAGGCGGCCGGTCGACGCGGCGCGCGGAGTAGGCAACGCGCTCACGTTCCAGTGATCGACCTCGCCCTTGAGCTGATTGACGATGCCTTCGATGTCCTTGTCGCCCATTGCGCCGAACACCGCGTAGGTGTACGGAAAGTAGCCCATGTTGCCGAGATTCTGACCGAGCACGGCGGCGGCGTGCGGATTGTGCGCGACATCCAAAATGATCTGCGGTTTGCCCGGCAGCACCTGAAAGCGTCCCGGCAACTCGACGTTCGCCAAGCCCAGACGGATATCCTGCGCAGACACGGCCAGACGGTCGCGCAGCGCTTCGAGCGCCGCCAGCGCGGCCGACGTATTGATGAGCTGATTCGCGCCCCTCAACGCCGGGTAAGCCAGCGCGGAACGCCGTTGTGCGCGTCCGATGTAGCTCCACTGCTGGCGCTCGTTGCCCGGCTGCGCTTCGTAGCGAAAATCGCGGCCCACAAGCCACAAATCCGCGCCGATCGCCTCGGCGTGATCGATCAAGCTTTGCGGCGGCGTCGGGTCGCCGCAAATCGCGGGCTTGCCCGAGCGGAAAATGCCCGCCTTCTCGAAGCCGATTTTCTCGCGCGTATCGCCGAGGTAATCCGTGTGATCGATGTCGATACTCGTGATCACCGCGCAGTCCGTATCGACGATATTGACCGCGTCCAGCCGCCCGCCGAGCCCGACTTCGAGCACCACGGCGTCTAGTGTGCGCGAGGCGAAGAGATGCAGGATCGCGAGCGTCGTGAATTCGAAATAAGTCAGCGAGACCGGCTCGGCGAGACTCGCGCGCGCTTTTTCCACGGCCTCGAAATGCTGCAGCAACTCGGCGTCACTTGCCTCGACGCCATCTACGCGCGCCCGCTCGTTGAACGAAAGCAGATGCGGCGACGTGTGACAGCCCACGCGATAACCCGCGCGCAGCAAAATGGTTTCGATGATCGCGCACGTCGAGCCCTTGCCATTCGTGCCGCCGACGGTGATGACCGGGCAGTCGAAGGAAAGCCCGAGCGCTTCCTTCACGCGACCGATGCGCGCGAGACCCATGTCGATACCGACCGGATGCGCCGCTTCGAGATGAGCGAGCCAGGCGTCGAGGGTGGGGAAAGTGTTCATTTTCGAGATCGGGAAACAAAAGCGCCGCGCGGAACCTCGCGGGTTCACGCGCGGCGCGGCGCTGCATTCGAAGCCGTCAGGCGACGGCGTCGGCGGGCTGTCGGGTCATCAATGCCATCAACTGGGCAATTTCCTCGCGCATCTTGCGGCGATCCACGATCATGTCGACGGCGCCCTTCGTCATCAGGAACTCGGCGCGCTGGAAGCCTTCCGGCAGCTTTTCACGCACCGTCTGCTCGATCACGCGCGGACCCGCGAAGCCGATGAGCGCTTTCGGCTCGGCAATCACCACATCGCCCAGAAACGCGAAGCTCGCGGACACGCCACCCATGGTCGGGTCGGTCAGCACCGAGATGAACGGCAGCTTTGCCTCGGCCAGCTTGGTGAGGAGCGCAGTGGTTTTGGCCATTTGCATGAGCGAAAGCAGGCTTTCCTGCATGCGCGCGCCGCCCGAAGCCGTAAAGCAGATGAACGGTACGTTCTGTTCGAGCGCATTGCGCGCGCCGCGCACGAAACGTTCGCCGACCACCGAACCCATCGAGCCGCCCATGAACGAGAACTCGAAGCACGCCACGACGCACGGTATGGTGTGGATTGCGCCGCCCATGACGACCATGGCATCGGTTTCGTCGGTGTCTTCCATCGCCTCTTTCAGGCGGTCCGGATACTTGCGGCTGTCCTTGAACTTGAGGGCGTCGACCGGCAAGACTTCCTGGCCGATTTCATAGCGGCCTTCCGGATCGAGCAGACGATCGAGCCGCTCGCGCGCGCCGATTCGCATGTGGTGGCTGCACTTCGGGCACACATGCAGATTCGCCTCCACGTCGTTGCGGTACAGCACCGCCTCGCACGCCGGACACTTCACCCACAGGCCTTCGGGAATGCCCTTGCGGCTTTTGGGATCGGTCTGTTTGATCTTGGGCGGCAACAATTTGTCGAGCCAGCTCATCGAATTTCCTTCAGTGTTCAGACGGTCGCGGCGCCGCGCCGAGGGAATCCGGCGCGGCCGCGACTGCGTTTTTACTTGGCGGCGTCGAGCGCCGCTCTGATTTCCGCGATGAATGTCGTAAGCGACGCCGCGGCAGTATCCGGCGGCGCCTCTTCGAGCAACTGCACGAGCCGGCTGCCGATGACCACGGCATCCGCGATCTCAGCCACCGCGCGGGCAGTTTGCGCGTCGCGGATGCCGAAACCCACGCCCACCGGCAGCGGCACATGCGACTTGATGGCCGGGATTTTACTCGCGATGCTGGAAACGTCCAGATTTGCCGCGCCGGTCACGCCTTTCAGCGAGACGTAATAGACATAGCCGCTCGCAATCTTCCCGACCGCCGCGATACGTTCGTCGGTCGAAGTCGGCGCCAGCAGGAAGATGGGATCGATGCCGGCCGCGCGCATTTTCGTGCCGAATTCCTCGGCTTCCTCGGGCGGGTAATCGACGACCAGCACGCCGTCGACGCCCGCTTCGTTCGCTGCCGCCGCGAAAGCGTCCGCGCCCATGCGTTCGATCGGATTGGCGTAGCCCATCAGGACGACCGGCGTTTTGTCGTTCGTCTGGCGAAAACGCGCGACATCGGCAAGCACGCGTTTGAGCGTCACGCCGCGCGCCAGTGCGCGTTCCGACGAGCGCTGAATGACGGGACCGTCAGCCATCGGGTCCGAAAACGGCACGCCCAGTTCGATGACGTCCGCGCCGCCTTTCGCCAGCGCGTGCATGAACTCGACGGTCTGTTCAGGGTTCGGGTCGCCCGCCGTGATGAACGGAATCAGCCCCTTCTTGCCTTCGGCGGCGAGTGCCGCAAATGTAGTTTTGATGCGTGACATGAGAAATTTCTCGCAGTCGTATTCGTGGGCGTCAGACGTCGTTGTCTCGGCATCTGACGCGTTTCAGCGACGAAAATGGCGCTATCGGGCAGCTTCCGGTACGAGACTGACGCTAGGTGCGCGCAAAACCTGCAATCGATCCTCGCGTCCCTGCGCCGTGCGCTGTTCAGCGATCGCACAGTAGTCCGCGTTTATCTCGTATCCGGTGAAGAGCCGTCCGTGACGCGCGCAGGCAACGCCCGTGGTGCCGCTGCCCATGAATGGATCAAGCACGCGGCCGCCCGGCGGGCAACTGGCAAGCACCATCCGTTCGATGATCTCCAGCGGCTTTTGTGTCGGATGATCGACCCGTTCCGCATGCTGCCGGTGCAAACGCGACACCGACCACACGTCTTTCGGGTTGTAGCCCATCTCCAGCCACTTGCTGCCTTCGAAAATCTTGCGCGAGCGCGCCTTCTTCGTCACTGCGTCGTAAGGAATGCGCACCGGATCGAGATCGAAGTAATAGTCCTTCGATACCGCGAAATAGCCGATGTTGTCATGCACCGACGAGAATTTTCGCGTCGTTCCGCCCATGCTCGGTACACGCCGGTCCCAGACGATTTCGTTGATCATCATCAGGCGGCGCTTGAGAAACACGAACAGCTCTGGCGAATACTGCCAGGTGCAGAAGATATACATCGAACCGCTTCGCTTGAGCTTGGGCAGGGCCAGTTCAAGCCAGCCGTACGTCCATTCAAGGAAGGCGTCTCCGGACCGCATGTCCGAGTCGTTCCCGTAGTCCTTGCCCAAACCATAGGGCGGGTCCGCGACGATCAAGTCGATCGACGCGTCGGGAATGGTCGAGGCATCGGCCAGGAAATCACGATTGCGGATATCGATGTCGGCGCCCGTGAGCGCGCCGACGGACAACGGTTCGTCGATGACAGTGCGCATCCGGCCGCTCAGAACTGAATGCCCGATCGCTCGGCGACCGTGTGCATGTCCTTGTCGCCCCGGCCCGACAGGTTGACGAGCAGCACCTTGTCACGCGGCAGCGTCTTAGCGAGCTTCGCGCCATACGCCAGCGCGTGACTCGATTCGAGCGCCGGGATAATGCCTTCGATGCGGCAGCAGTCGTGGAAGGCCTTGAGCGCTTCCTCATCCGTGATGCCGACATACTCGGCCCGTCCCGCGTCCTTCAGCCATGCGTGCTCGGGACCGACGCCTGGATAGTCGAGACCCGCCGAAACCGAATGCGTCTCGATGATCTGGCCGTTGTCGTCTTGCAGAAGATAGGTGCGATTGCCGTGCAAAACGCCGGGACTACCGCCCATGAGCGAGGCTGCGTGACGGCCGGTGTCCATTCCGTCGCCAGCTGCCTCGACGCCAATCAGACGCACGCCCTGGTCATCGATATAGGGATAAAAGATGCCCATCGCGTTCGATCCACCGCCTACGCACGCTATCACCGCGTCCGGCTGACGACCGGCCATTTCGGGCATTTGCACCTTGCATTCGTCGCCGATCACACGCTGGAAGTCGCGCACCATCATTGGATAAGGATGCGGGCCCGCCACCGTGCCAATAATGTAGAACGTGCTCTCGACGTTCGTCACCCAGTCGCGCATGGCTTCGTTGAGCGCGTCTTTCAGCGTCTTCGAGCCCGATTCGACCGGTACGACCGTCGCGCCCAGCAGCTTCATCCGATACACGTTCGCAGCCTGACGCCGCACGTCCTCGACGCCCATGTACACCACGCATTCCATGCCGAAGCGGGCGGCAATGGTGGCGGTTGCAACACCGTGCTGACCTGCGCCCGTCTCGGCGATCACACGCTTCTTGCCCATCTGGCGCGCAAGCAGCGCCTGGCCGATCACATTGTTGACCTTGTGCGCGCCGGTGTGATTCAGGTCCTCGCGCTTCAAATAAAGCTGCGCGCCGCCAAGCATTTCGCTCCAGCGCTTTGCGTGATAAATCGGAGAAGGGCGACCCACATAATGCTTCAGTTCGTAGTGATACTCCGCCTGGAACTCGGGATCTTGCTGAGCGGCTTCATACGCGACGCGCAATTCATCGAGCGCGTGGATGAGCGTTTCAGACACGAAAATGCCGCCATATTGGCCGAAATGGCCTCTTTCGTCTGGTAAGTTGTACATTACGTCACTCTTCGGTGGTGAAGTGCCATTGCGGCGAATTCACATTTTTATTCAGCTGGCATCCGCTTCGCGCACCGCGCGCACGAATGCCGCCATCCGGGCGGGATCTTTCACGCCCTTGGCGCCCGGCGTTTCGATGCCGCTTGAGACATCGACCGCGAACGGGCGCACGCGCCGGATGGCTTCACTGACGTTTTGCGTGTTCAACCCACCACTCAAAACGGCCCGATGCCCTAGATCTGTTGGGATAAGTGACCAATCAAATATCTTCCCGCCGCCGCCAAAGCCCTCGACGAGCGCGTCGAGAAGAATGCCGCCAGCATCTGCAAATATAAGAGACGATTCTATCAAATCGCTCGTTGCAGCATCAGGCCCGATTCGCAATGCGCGCCAATAGGGCAAACCCGCAATTGCGGCCAACTCGAGGCATTGTTCGGGTGTCTCGTCGCCGTGAAACTGCAAAATGGACAGAGGAACGTTCGACGTGACTTCTCTCACCCATTCCGGCGTCGCGTTGACGAACAAACCGACTGCCGACACGAGGGGCGGCACATGCCGAACCAGTTCGACGGCTTGCGCGACGCTCACCGAACGCGGACTCGGCGGATAGAACACGAAGCCCACGGCGTCCGCGCCAAGCGCCACGGCGTGGCGCACGTCTTCGGCGCGGGAAAGTCCGCACAGCTTGATTCTTGTTCGATGAAGATCCCGTTCGCTCATTTCTCGTTCGCCCAGACGGCGCTCCACGGCATGCTTTCGATATGCGCAGGCGGCGCCGCGAATTGCGCCGGATAACCGACTTCCGCCAGATATAGGCCGTCCGGCATGAAGGTCGGCGCGGCGATACGACGGTCGCGCGCGGCGAGTACGTCGGTCATCCACGAAACCGGATGTTTTCCCCGGCCAATGGCAACGAAGCATCCCATTAGATTGCGTACCATGTGATGCAAAAACGCGTTGGCGCGAAACCGGAAGTGCACGAAGTTGCCCTGCTCGCGTACATCGATCCGATACACATGCTTGACCGGCGTTTTCGACTGGCAATCCGCCGCGCGGAACGACGAAAAGTCGTGCTCGCCGATAAGACACGCCACCGATTCACGCATCGCGCCGACATCCAGCGGCGTGTGCACCCAGCCAGCGCGTTTCGCGAGCATGGGTGAACGGACCGCATTGATGTACAGCACGTAATAGTAAGTGCGTTCGAATGCGCTGAAGCGGGCGTGGAAGTCGTCGGGCATCGGCTTCGCCCATTGCACCGCGATCGTTTCCGGCAAAAACGCATTCGTGCCGCGCACCCAGGAAAACTCGGTACGGTCGAGCTCCGTGTCGAAGTGCACGACTTGGCCCAGGCCGTGAACCCCGGTATCTGTCCGTCCGGCGACGACCGTCTGCAAACGAGTCTGCGCGAACTCCCCGAGCGCGCGCTCGAGTTCGTCCTGCACCGTGTTGCCATGCGGCTGAGATTGCCAGCCGGAAAACGCCGAGCCGTCGTACTGAACGCCTAATGCAATGCGCATTTCAGGAATGCGGCGCGAGCGTCGAAAGCAACGCGGCGGCTTGCGGACGCGTGGCTGAATCGTTCGAGGCGAGCACTTCCTGAAGCAACGTGCGCGCGCCCGACAAGTCGCCCAGTTCGATGTATTCGGTCGCTAGTTCGAGCTTGTTTCGCGCGATCGTCGCGAGTTGCGAAGGCGTCAGCGCCGGCAACGGTGCAGTCTGGCTCGCCGGCAGATTCAGGTCGAAGTCGAGGCTCAGCGGGCCGTACTGGGTGGCTCCGAGGCCGGCCACCGCCGCGGCGCCTGCAGTGCCGGCTTCGATCTGAGCGACGACGGAATCCCCTCGCGGCACGGGCGGCAAGTCCTCGTGAGCCGTCTGCGCGTGGGCCACCGGCTGCGGGATGAACGGCAACGGCGCCGCGTCAGCGGACTCACGGGGCGCGCCTTCAAGCGCCTGCGGCGGCGAACTCGCCAAATCATGAGGCGCGTTCAGCGTCAGTTCGAGACGCGGCGGCAGACCGAGTTCGAGCGAGTCGAGCGCCTGGATTGCTTCTTTTGGAAACTTGGGCATCGGGAAACGATGACCGGGCGATGGATCGTCGTCGAGTTCCGGCTCGGGCGGCACGTCGAGCGCTGCGTGCTCGATCTCGCGCTGTTCTGCCGCGCGCTGCTCGGCGGCTTCCTCGGCGGCCGCACGCGCCTGAGCTTCGCGCAGTTCGGCTTCGCGAGCGATGATTTCGCGCGCCGCCGCCTCGCGGGCCTGCTCCGCGTGCTCGGCGGCATCGCGCGCTTCGGCTTCGCGCAATTGCGTCTCGCGGGCGGACAGATCGCGGGCGAGCGCCTCGCGGGCCGCGAGCTCACGTGCGCGCGTCTCCCGTTCCTCGGCTTCCTGATGCGCAGCCTGACGCGCGGCGGCTTCGCGCTCCTGTTCTTCCCATTTGCGCGCTTCGAGCGCGGCGGCCTGGCGTGCAGCGATTTCGCGGGCATGCGTTTCGTGCGCGTCGGCGTCGTTCGATGATTCTTCGCGCGCGGATGGCACGAATTCCGCGTGCAAAGCGGCGGGCGTCGCGGGAACGAACGGCTCGGCTTGCGACGCCGGATTCCTGGCCGACGGCGTCATGCGCGCGACCGCGTCGTCATCGGACGGCGTGGGGAAAACTTGCGCCGCATCGTAATCCTCGATGCTCGCCGCCACCGCGTTCAGTTCCGACTGATCGTCGCGCTGAACCGCCTTGCCATCTACGCTCGCCACGGCGATAGCAGCCAAACGCTCGCGCTCGCGTTGCTGACGCAGCTTTTCGTTACGCGCGGCGGCGTCTGCTTCCGCTTCTTCCATCGAGGAAAAGGTTCGCGGCGCGCGCGGGTCCGCTGCCGCTCTCGCCGCTTCGAGTTTGGCGCGATTACGCCTTCTGATATACCACTGGCCGAATATGACACTCAGCCCGACCAGCCCGCCGAGGAAAATCCTGGGGTCCGAAAGCGGCGACCCGGTCGCGGGCGCCGCAGCGGAAGTGGCGACCTCGGGCTTCGCTGGCGCCATTGTGGTACTTGCCTCGGACGCCGGCGCAACGGCATTCGGCGCGCTCGCAACAAGCGCGGGATTCGAGGCTGCCTCGGGCGGCGCGGGCTCGCTCGCGGCGCCTTGAGTCGCTGACGCCGGTGCAACGCCAGTCGCAGATGCGCCCGCCGTCGCGTTTTCCTGCGGGACCGGCGCTGGCGTCGATGCGGACGCCGAGACCGGCGCGGACGCTCCGCCCGCATCCGTTGCCGGCACGTTCAACACCGAACCGAGCTTCAACCGGTTGATGTCGTGCCCGGCGAACGCGTTCGGATTGGCTTCGAACAGGGCGCGCGCCATCTTTTCCTTGACGGCCCGTTCCTTGGAACCAGTGAGTTCGCCGGCGATATCGCTCAGCGACTGACCGGGCTTCACCGCGTACTGCTGCGTAGCGCCTGCTGCAACCTCGCTCGCCTGCGCGAAAGCCGCGCCCGGATGCGCGGCGAGCACCGCGGACGCGACAATGCCAGCCGCAGCGAACGCCGCGCGCGATGGCGTGTTGAAAGACCGGCCAGGTCGATGAATCATTGAAACTCCAGGGAACGGCGAAGGTTGAATCGAAACACTGCCATGACGAACGCGCGCAGGTGAATTTTTCGTCGAACGGTCACGCGGACACGTTCCATGACAAAACCGGCTGCACAAACGAAAAAGCGCCGCGATAAACGCGACGCTTCTCGTCAAGCCGCGCTCATAAGCGCGTAGTTTACTTTACTTGTCCAACAGAATGCGCAGCATGCGGCGCAGCGGTTCGGCAGCACCCCACAAGAGCTGGTCGCCGACCGTGAACGCGGACAGATATTCACCGCCCATGGCGAGCTTGCGCAGACGGCCAACCGGCACCGTAAGCGTGCCCGTAACGACTGCAGGCGACAGATCGCGGATGGATGCTTCGCGCTCGTTCGGCACGACCTTCACCCAGTCGTTCGCCGATGCCAGGATGCCGTGCACTTCGTCGAGCGGCACGTCCTTCGCGAGCTTGATGGTCAGCGCTTGCGAATGGCAGCGCATGGCGCCGATCCGCACGCAAAGCCCATCCACGGGAACCGAGCCCGGCTGACCCATTGCGGGCTTGCCGAGAATCTTGTTGGTTTCCGCGCCGCCCTTCCACTCTTCCTTCGACATGCCGTCGCCGAGATCCTTGTCGATCCACGGGATCAGCGAGCCTGCGAGCGGCACGCCGAAATTGTCGACGGGCATGCGTTCGCCGTTCATTGCAGCCAGCACGCGGCGGTCGATATCGAGGATGGCGGAAGACGGGTCGGCCAGGTCTTCCTTGGCCGCGCCGTAAAGCACACCCATTTGCTGCAGCAGTTCGCGCATGTTCTGCGCACCCGCGCCGGATGCGGCCTGATACGTCATGGCCGTCGTCCATTCGACGAGGTTTTCGCGGAACAGGCCGCCGAGCGCCATCAGCATGAGGCTGACCGTGCAATTGCCGCCGATGAAATCGCGCCCGCCCTTGACGAGCGAGTCCTTGACGACGTTCAGGTTGACCGGATCGAGAATGATGACCGCGTCGTCCTTCATGCGCAGCGCCGAGGCCGCGTCGATCCAGTAACCTTTCCAGCCCGCTGCGCGCAGCTTCGGATACACCTCGTTGGTGTAGTCGCCGCCCTGACACGTGATGATGGCGTCGCATTTCTTCAGGTCGTCGATGCTCGTCGCGTCTTTGAGCTTAGTCTCGTTCTTGGCGAACGACGGCGCGTTGCCGCCCGCATTGCTGGTGCTGAAAAACACCGGTTCGATCAGGTCGAAGTCGCCTTCCTGCTGCATGCGCTGCATCAGGACGCTGCCGACCATGCCGCGCCAACCAACGAGACCTACGTTCATGACTCACCCTTCCAGTGGTAGCTTCCCCGCATCCTTACCCGGCGTGGCCGCGCGGGGAAGACGCTCGGACACGAGGGACGATCAGCGAATCGTGATCGCTTTGATGGAGGTTTTCGTAATGCGCGTTTTGGCGACGCCAACGATGGCGTGACCGCGCGTGCTGATGGCGAGACCCGTCGCGCTGACTTTTGAGCCGCGTCCGATGGATTCCAAAGAGAATTGAGAGTTCTTCGCCATAGCAAAACAGTCTACACGATAACCGGGCTAATTCGTGAATCCCGAACCGAATCGCCGCGAATCGTGCCGTAAAACGGGTAAAAATAGGATAAACGTCACGATCGGCTGCATTTGTCGCAACAGCCGATCGCGAGTTTTTTTAGAGCGCCTTGAGCACCGCGTCACCCATTTCCTTCGTGCCGACGACTTTGCCGTCGGGCGTCGCGATATCGCCGGTGCGATAGCCCTGCTCCAGCACCTTCTTCACCGCGCTTTCGATACGGTCGGCTTGCTCCGTCTTGCCGAGCGAGTAGCGCAGCATCATCGCGGCCGAGAGAATGGTCGCAAGCGGATTGGCCACGCCCTTGCCCGCGATATCCGGCGCCGAACCATGCGACGGCTCGTACAAGCCCTTGTTGTTCTTGTCGAGCGACGCCGAAGGCAACATGCCGATGGAACCGGTGAGCATCGCGGCTTCGTCGGAGAGAATGTCGCCAAACATGTTGCCCGTCACGACCACGTCGAAAGCCTTGGGCGCCTTGACCAGCTGCATCGCCGCGTTATCGACATACATGTGCGACAGCTCGACGTCCGGATATTCCTTGGACACGTCGATCATGATGTCGCGCCAGAATTGCGATGTTTCGAGCACGTTCGCCTTGTCCACGCTCGTCAACTTCTTCTGACGCTTTCGCGCAGCCTGAAACGCGACATGCGCAATGCGCCGCACTTCCGGTTCCGCGTAACGCATGGTGTCGAAGCCTTCCTGCGCGCCTTCGAACAAGCCGTCCGGCGCAGCACGCACGCCGCGTGGCTGACCAAAGTAGATGTCACCGTTCAGTTCACGCACGATCAGGATATCGAGCCCCGACACAATCTCGGCCTTCAGCGACGAAGCACCCGTCAATTGCGGATAGCAAATGGCCGGACGGAAGTTCGCGAACAGTTGCAGATGCTTGCGCAGACCGAGAATGGCCTGCTCCGGGCGCAACGCGCGTTCGAGCTTGTCATACTTCCAGTCGCCGACGGCGCCGAAAAGGATCGCGTCGGCGTCCTTGGCGAGTTGCAGCGTCGCATCCGGCAGCGGATGGCCCTTCGCCTCGTAACCCGCGCCGCCAACGGGCGCTTCTTCGAGTTCGAACTTCTCACCAAGCGCGTTCAGCACCTTGACCGCCTCGGCGGTGATTTCCGGACCGATACCGTCGCCGGGGAGGACTGCAATCTTCATGTCTCGATTCCTTATTCACAGGACGCGCTCCGCGCTTGCGGAGCTTCCCGGTTTGGTTCGCGCCGTCGTGTCGGGTTTCTCGGACACGAACAACGTCACTAAAAGCGCGCCTGCATCTGAGCGCAGGCCGAATACAGGCTCTTATCCAACCAGCCGATTGTTCAGCCACGGCTGTTTCGTCAGCCGTTCCGTCTCGTACTGACGAATCTTGTCCGCGTGGCGCAGAGTCAGCGCGATATCGTCGAAGCCGTTCAGCAGACAGTACTTGCGAAAGCCCGGGACTTCGAAAGAATACTCGGTGCCGTCGCCCGTACGCACGACTTGCGCTTCGAGATCGACGGTCAGCGTATAACCCACGAACGCGTTGGTCTCGTTGAACAGCTTGTCCACTTGCTGCTCCGTCAGCGCCACCGGCAGCAGCCCGTTCTTGAAGCAGTTGTTATAGAAAATGTCCGCGAAGCTCGGCGCAATGATCGCGCGAAAGCCGTATTGATCCAGCGCCCACGGCGCGTGTTCCCGCGAGCTGCCGCAGCCGAAGTTCTTGCGCGTGAGCAGAATCGACGCGCCCTGGTAACGCTGCTGATTCAGCACGAAATCCGGGTTCAGCGGGCGCTTGCTGTTGTCCTGACCCGGCTGGCCGACATCGAGATAACGCCATTCGTCGAACGCGTTGGGACCGAAGCCGGTGCGCTTGATCGACTTCAGGAACTGCTTCGGAATGATCGCGTCGGTGTCGACGTTTTCGCGATCCAGCGGCGCCACGAGGCCGCTATGCACAATGAATTTTTCCATGACGCTTGAGCCCTTTGTCTGTTGCAGATCCGGCAATGCTTGGCGCGCCTTGCCGGATGAATGCGGCTCGCCTACTTAGCCGCGTTGCTGATCGAATTGCCCAGATGCTGCAAATCTTCGCCGAAACCGTGCATCGTGTTGCAGCCCGCGAGTGTCAGTGTGAGCAGACAACCGGCGGCAACCACGAGCGAGAGTAGATTTCGCTTCATCGCACCGAGTCAGGCGAGCTTGCGAACGTCGACGAAGTGACCTTCGATTGCAGCGGCGGCCGCCATTGCCGGGCTCACCAGATGCGTGCGTCCGCCCGCGCCTTGACGCCCTTCGAAATTGCGGTTCGACGTCGATGCGCAGCGCTCGCCCGGATCGAGCCGGTCCGCGTTCATGGCGAGGCACATGGAGCATCCCGGCTCGCGCCATTCGAAGCCCGCGTTGGTGAAAATCTTGTCGAGCCCTTCCCGCTCGGCCTGCGCTTTCACGAGACCGGAGCCCGGCACGACCATCGCCAGACGAATGTTCGATGCCACGCGGCGGCCGAGCGTCTTCACCACATACGCGGCGGCGCGCAGGTCTTCAATACGCGCATTCGTGCACGAGCCGATGAAGATTTTGTCCGGCTTGATGGCCTCGATTGGCGTGTTCGGTTGCAGCGCCATGTAGTGCAGCGCGCGTTCCATGGCGTCGCGCTTGACCGGATCTTTTTCGCGCTCGGGATCGGGCACGCGGCCATCGACCGACGTGACCATTTCCGGCGACGTGCCCCACGTGACTTGCGGCACGATTTCGGCCGCATTGAGTTCGACCACGCGGTCGAACTGCGCGTCTGGGTCCGACTTGAACTGACGCCAGTACTCGACCGCCTGATTCCACTCGACGCCCTGCGGCGAGTACGGACGATCCTTGAGATAGTTGATCGTGGTGTCGTCGACGGCCACCATGCCGGCGCGCGCGCCCGCTTCGATCGCCATGTTGCAGACCGTCATGCGGCCTTCCATGGTGAGCGCGCGGATGGTCGAGCCGCCGAATTCCATGGCGTAACCGGTGCCGCCCGCCGTGCCGATCTTGCCGATGATCGCGAGCACGATGTCCTTCGCGGTGCAGCCGCGCGGCAATTGGCCTTCGACCTTAATGAGCAGGTTCTTGCTCTTCTTCTGCAAGAGCGTTTGCGTGGCGAGCACGTGCTCCACTTCCGAGGTGCCGATGCCGTGCGCGAGCGCGCCGAACGCGCCGTGCGTGGAGGTGTGCGAGTCGCCGCAGACGATGGTCATGCCCGGCAGCGTCGCGCCCTGTTCCGGCCCGATGATGTGCACGATGCCCTGACGCAGATCGTTCATCTTGAACTGAGTGATGCCGAAGCTATCGCAATTGGAGTCGAGCGTATCGACTTGCAGCTTCGACACGGGATCAGCAATGCCGTGCGAACGGTCGGTGGTCGGCACGTTGTGGTCGGACACGGCCAGGTTCGCGCTGATGCGCCACACCGGGCGCTCGGCCAGCTTCAGGCCTTCGAAGGCCTGCGGGCTCGTCACTTCGTGCAGCAGGTGACGGTCGATGTAGAGGATCGACGTGCCGTCCTCTTCCGTGTGGATCACGTGTGTGTTCCACAGTTTGTCGTAGAGAGTCTGTGCCATGTGAGCGCTTTGGAGTGTGACTGCGGGGTTTTCAGTTTGACGACTTGTGAGTCGATTATGCCACTCTCAAGGAGCGCGTGGATAGTACTAGGCTACGGAAAAATCCATTAAAAACAGTGGGTTGGGTGGTGGGTTCGGTACCTGGATCAGCGATACCAGGATAGAAAGACGGACGAGGAAGAAGCCAAAAGCAAAAAGCCCCGGCAATCACTCGCCGGGGCTTTCATCCAACCTTACCTGCGTGCGCTTAACGCTTGTCCAGCGCCTTTGCATCACGCGGCGTCTGACCAATGAACAACTGACGCGGACGGCCAATCTTTTGTTCCGGATCGGCGATCATCTCGTTCCACTGCGCGATCCAGCCAACCGTACGGGCCATTGCGAAGATACACGTGAACATGGACGTCGGAATGCCCAGCGCGCGCTGCACGATACCCGAGTAAAAGTCTACGTTCGGGTACAGCTTGCGCGACACGAAGTATTCGTCTTCCAGCGCGATCTTTTCCAGTTCCATCGCGAGCTTGAAGAGCGGGTCGTCATGCAGACCGAGCTCGTTCAGCACTTCGTGGCAGGTTTCGCGCATGAGCTTCGCGCGGGGATCGTAATTCTTGTAGACGCGGTGGCCGAAGCCCATCAGCTTCACGCCCGAGTTCTTGTCCTTCACCTGCTTGATGAACTCGGCGATGTTGTCGACCGAGCCGATTTCTTCCAGCATGTTCAGCGCGGCTTCGTTCGCGCCGCCATGCGCCGGGCCCCACAGACACGCGATACCCGCTGCAATACACGCAAACGGATTGGCGCCCGACGAACCCGCGAGACGCACCGTCGAGGTCGACGCGTTTTGCTCGTGGTCCGCGTGCAGGATGAGGATACGGTCGAGCGCGCGCACCAGCACGTCGTTGACTTTGTACTCTTCGCAAGGGTTCGAGAACATCATGTACATGAAGTTCGCGCTATACGACAGATCGTTCTTCGGATAAACAAACGGTTGACCGATGCTGAATTTGTACGCCATGGCCACCAGCGTCGGCAGCTTGGCGATCATGCGGATGGCCGACACTTCGCGATGACGCGGGTCGTTGATATTCAGCGAGTCATGGTAGAACGCCGACAGCGCGCCGACTGCGGCGACGAGGACGGCCATGGGGTGCGCGTCGCGACGGAAACCGCGGAAGAAGAAGTGCATTTGCTCATGCACCATCGTGTGGCGCGTGACCGTATCCACGAATTCCTGGTTCTGCGCGGCGGTCGGCAATTCGCCCTTCAGCAGCAGATAGCAGGTTTCGAGGAAGTCGGCGTTCACCGCCAGTTCTTCGATCGGATATCCACGATAAAGCAGTTCGCCCTTGTCGCCGTCGATATACGTAATCGCGGAATTGCACGCTGCCGTCGACATGAAGCCCGGGTCATACGTGAACTTGCCGGTCTGACCGTACAACTTGCGAATGTCGATCACGTCCGGGCCCATGGTGCCCTTGTAGATCGGCATTTCGACGCTCGGCGAGTTGTCGCTGAACGATAGCGTGGCTTTAACATCTGACGGGGTCATAGCACATCCTCAATCGAAGTATGGATACAGGTTCTCGATAATTTGCACGACGGAAGCTGCGCGGCACAAACTGTACTGTGGGCCTCTTGCGGCCTTAATTCGTTTATTTCGGCTTATTGTGCAGAACTCCGTGGATTCCTGCTGAAATCACACGGTACGCAGCATACCTAGCAGACGGATTACATCGGGCGTCGCAAGCTCGCCTTCGGGCTCGGTGCGCGCCAGTAACAAATCCATCAGTTCGTTGTCGCTCAGCTCCAGCAGACGGGTCAACGCGAACACGTCGGCGTCACTGAGGTCATGCTCATATCGGCTGAAAAAACGCTCGAAGATCAGATCGTTTTCCAGCAGGCCGCGCCGCGCACGCCAGCGAAGACGCGCGCGGCGAAGGGGGTCGGACTGATGCGGACCGTCGTCCGCGGTATTGCTTGAATTGTCGACCATCTCTTAGCCCATCTCAGACAGCGCGGCGCACCATCAATTCCTTGATCTTGCCGATCGCCTTGGTCGGGTTGAGCCCCTTCGGGCACACGTCGACGCA